>DGTP01000005.1:0-13341 GCA_002394335.1 Bacteroidales bacterium UBA4333
TTTTAGTCCAAAAAGTCCCAAAATGATCCAAAAAAGTTCATAAAAATATATTTATTAAATTTTCTTTTTGGATTTTTTGGGGGTGTTTTGGGTGATTTTGAACCAATAAATCTTTCTTTTCTTTTTTAGTCCAAAAAGTCCCAAAATGATCCAAAAAATTCCTAAAAAATATAATTATTTAAAATCCTTTAAAAATCATCATCCATGAGATTGCGTTGACGTGTGCTCTTGACATTGAAGTATGACACTTCGTTGGTATCCGGGTCGTAGATGTATTTCTCTGCCCGAAGCACCTTACCAAAATTCAACAAGATACCTATAGGTTTCTTTGTCAAACGCAGGTAGTTATATAATTGTGCACGGTGTTCAGGAAGAATGGTTTCTACAGCCTTCAATTCCACAACAACATCATTCTCAACAACCAAATCCATACGAAAACGTTTCTCTAATAACTGACCTTTGTAATACACGGGAAGATCACATTCTGTTTCCTTCTCGTAGCCGTAGTCGTCTAATTCCAAACTAAGCGCTTCTTGGTAGATTCCTTCGGAGATGCCGTAGCTATACTCGTGATGAACTTCCAATGCAGCACCGATGATGTCATAGACGATGTCCGCTAATTGTATTTGTCTTTGTTCAGTTAACATGATAAATTTTCTTTTTGGATTTTTTGGGGGTGTTTTGGGTAATTTTGGACTAAAAACAAAATAATAATTTTAGACCTATTTAAAAATATTCAATTTTTGTCCCCTGTTAATTAGATCTCCAGGCCGCTGAAGCACATGAACGCCATCGCCATGAGTCCCACGGTGATGAACGTGATACCCAGTCCCTGCAGCGGTTTGGGAACATCGTTATACTCCATTTTCTCACGAATACCTGCGAGGCAGACGATCGCCAAGAACCATCCCAGACCCGAACCGAATGCGTACATGAACGCATCGCCGAGCGAGGTGATAGCCTTAGGATCCACTGCGGGCAGGCCGATACGCTGCTGCATGAAAAGCGAACCACCCATGATAGCGCAGTTCACCGCAATCAGCGGCAGGAAGATTCCGAGGCTCGCGTAGAGCGACGGGCTGTATTTCTCCACAACCATCTCCACCAGTTGCACGATAGCGGCAATGACGGCGATGAAGAGGATGAAACTGAGGTACTCCAGATGCAGCGGCTCCAGAACGAGCGTCTGCAAGAGGTAGTTGACCGGCAGGGTAACGACGAGCACGAAAGTAACGGCTACACCCAGACCGGCTGAGGTCTTCACGTTCTTCGAAACGGCGAGGTAAGAGCACATTCCCAAGAAGTACGCGAAGATCATGTTATCCGCAAAAATCGAGCGGACAAATAAACTTAAAGCGTGTTCCATTACTTAGCCTCCTTATCATTAATTGAGCGATGCGCCCAGATTACACAACCTACCAAGATAAGCGCCATGGCGGGCATGAGCATCATACCGCAGTTCTCGTAACCATGGTCATAGCACCACTGTGGGATGACCTGGAAACCGAGCAACTGACCCGAACCGAGCAGTTCGCGGATGACAGCTACGATGACCAGAATGAGGGCATAACCGAAGCCGTTGCCCAGACCGTCGAGGAACGAATCCCATGCGTTATTGGTCATGGCGAACGCTTCCAAGCGACCCATCAGAATACAGTTGGTGATGATCAGACCGAGATAGACGCTCAGCTGCATCGCTACATCATAAGCAAAGGCTTTGAGCACCTCGCTGACGAGCGTTACCAACGCAGCCACTACCACGAGTTGCACGATGATACGTACACGCATCGGGATGGTGTTACGCAGAAGCGACACGATGACGTTCGACATAGCGACGATGATCGTCACAGCAATACCCATCACGAGGGCAGGCTTGAGTTGTACCGTTACGGCAAGCGCCGAACAGATACCCAGAATCTGCACTACGACAGGGTTATTTGCGTTAAGAGGACCAAGCAATGTGTCCTTAGTTTTCTGACTCAACATACCTTATTCCTCCTTTGTTTGAACGGCTTCGCCTGTTTGAACGCTTTCAGCTGTTTGAACGGCTTCGCCTGTTTGACATTGTTTTAAGAACTCTGCGTACTCGCCGAGGTTCACTTCGAGCATCGTGCTAACGCCGGAGGAGGTGATGGTAGCGCCGGAGATGGCATCTACCTGCTCCTGTCCTTCGGCATGTTTGCCGGCTTTGAGCACAGCCACAGACACCACTTCGCCTGCGGCGTTGCGGATATGCTTGCCCTCAAACTGCTTGCGGAACGGCAGTTCCACAATCTTGGCACCCAGACCCGGGGTCTCGGACTCATGGTTGAAGTTGACGCCATAGACGGTGTTCTTGTCCGCATCGAGTGCGAGGTAACCGCCGATGCCGCCCCAAAGACCCTTACCGCTGAGCGGCAGGATATATTTGGTTTCGCCGTTGAGGTTCGCTACGTAAACCTCTTTGTCACCATAAGTGAGGGTGTCGTTGACAAGCGCCATGTAAATCTCTGCGGGGTTGCCGGCGGAGTAGTCCACCTTGAGCGCACCGAGGATCTGTTTCTGCTTGTCGAGCAGGATGTTCGCCTGCTGTTTCGGAGCGAGTGCCTGGCTGACAACCGCCAAGAGCACAGCTACGATGATTACCATCACCGCTGAATAGATGAAGGTATAGAGATTACTGTTCGTATTCAGTTTCATAGCTTCGCCTCCCTTTTAGCACGTTTATTAATATTTGCTTGAACAACACACCAGTCGATGAGCGGCGCAAAGGCGTTCATGAGCAGGATAGCGAGCATCATTCCCTCCGGATAACCCGGGTTGAGGACGCGCACAAGCACTGCTACGAGACCGATGAGGAAGCCGTAGATATACTTACCGCACTCGGTACGGGCGGAAGTCACAGGGTCGGTAGCCATGAAGACTGCACCAAAAGCGAAACCGCCGGAAACGAGGTGCATGTACCACGGGTACTGCGCTGCGAGGTTAGCCTCGGAGCCGAACATGTTAAAGAGCCAAGCGGTGAGACCACCACCTACGAAGACAGACAGCATCGTCTTCCATGAAGCCACGCCTGTAGCCAGCAGCAGACAAGCGCCGAGCAGGATAGCCCAGCAGCAGGTCTCGCCCACCGAACCGGGAATCAGACCGTTGAAGAGGTCCCAGAAACCGAGTTCTACTGCAGAGCCGGTGCTCATCTGCGTGAGCGGTGTAGCGCCGGAGAAACCATCTACGAGCGCGTGACCGCCGTCCCAGCCCCATGTGCCGCCGGTACGCACGAAGGGTTCGTCACCCGTCATGTGGCTCGGATAAGCAAAGAAGAGGAACGCACGCGTGATCAGCGCTACGTTGAAGATGTTATAACCCGTTCCGCCGAACACCTCTTTGGCGAAGATGACCGCGAAAGCCGTTGCTATCGCTACCTGCCACAGCGGCGTGTTGATTGGCACGATGAGCGGAATGATGAATCCCGTAACGAGGAATCCTTCTGCCACCTCTTCGTGCTTGATCTGTGCTACGGTGAACTCGATACCCAGACCGACGATGTAACTTACCAAGATATACGGCAGTACGGCGAGGAAGCCGAAGCCGAACGCTTTCCACCAGAGAGCGCAGGTTAGACCTGCAGCAAGTTGGCCGGTGGCGAGTAAATGCTGGTAACCTACGTTGAACATACCGAAGAGCAGCGCGGGAACCAAAGCCAGTACGACAATAATCATCGTACGCTTGGAGTCCGAACCGTCATGGATGTGCGTGCCAAGACGCTTGGCGGTTGTCTGAGGCGTGAAGAGGAAGGTATCGAAAGCGTCGTAGAACGAACTGAGCCAGTTCAGCTTGCCGCCTTCCTCGAAGTTCTTGCCGAACTTCTTCCAATTTTTATATAACCATTCCATCACTCAATCTCCTTTCTTAAATTGTCCAACGCTTCGCGAACGATAGCCTGCAGCGGCATTTTGGAGGTGCAGACATACTCGCAGAGCGCAAAATCTTCGGGAGCCACCTCATAGGCGCCAAGGGCTTCCATCTTGTCGATGTTGCCGGCAATCATGGCTTTGATGAGGTACTCGGGGTAGATATCCATCGGGAAGACTTTGTCGTACTCGCCGGAGACGATGATCGCACGGCGTCCGCCTTTGAGACGTGCGTCCCACTGGTAGTGCTTCTTGCCGAAGAGCCAGCGTGTGAAACGGTTGTCAAGCATGGCAGCCGGGTCGGTCTTGCCGAAATGGAACGACGAGAAGCGCGGCAGCATCCAGCCCATGAACTCGTGGTTCTCGGAGCCTTCGTCCAGCACCGTGAACTGGTTGTCATAGACAGAGATGATGTCATCGAGGCTGATCTGACGGCCGGAGAGCACGTTGCCTGCCACATAACGGCAGGGGCACTCGGTGTGTACGTTGCTCGTGAGGATTGCGCTCACAGGCATACCCGGCAGGACATTGTAGTACTGCTTGCCGTACGCCAACGGACCGGTCAGCGCCACTTTCTTCTGGTAATCCACGATACCTTTCTGGAAGAGGCGTCCGATGATAGCCAGGTCCTGGATGTTGACGGTGAAGACCGTCTCACCCTTCGCCAGCGGCGCGAGGTTGTTGAGCTGTACGCCTACGTTTCCGGCAGGATGCGGACCGAAGACCTCATAGAGGGTGCAGTCCTTGAGTTCGCGGAACTCGGTTGCTTTGGCGCCACCCTTGATGCCGACGAACACCGGAGCCAGTTGGCTCAGGGCGGTTACGGCAGCTTGCAGGGTAGGCAGCTGGCCTTTGAGCACCCACTCGTAGTTCGGAGCCACGGGAGCCGTGTCGAACGTAGAGATAAAGATAGCACGAGGAGTCTTGTTCGGCAGCGCGATGCAGTCGTACGGACGCTGCTTGATGAGCGCCCAGAGACCGGACTTGAGAAGGAGTTCCTTCACATCGCCTGCGGTGTCGAACTTCTCGTACTGAACCGTAGCGTCAGCCTCGATGTCAATCGACATCACCTTGCGTCGTTCGCCGCGGACGATAGCCACGACTTTACCCGACACAGGGGACGTGAACTGCATCTGCTCAAACGCCTTGTCGTGAAAGAGCGGCGAACCGGCTTTCACGAGATCGCCTTCATGCACGTCCAGTTTGGGCGTGACACCGGCGAAATGGTCGGGCACAATATGAAAGACCTCCGGACGGCGCACGCTACCGAGCGTTTCTGCCGCAGGTCCCTCAAAAGGAATGTCCAAACCACGTTTCAGTTTGATTTGTTGCATAAATGTTTGTTAATTATTGTTTGATTTGTTTTTGTTACACAAAAAGCGGGCGCAAAGTTACTGTTTTTTTTCGACATACGCAAGCGCGCGCGTTCTTTTTTGATAAAAAAAATGAATTTGTTCAATATAGTTAGCAGACACTGAAAAATCAGGTAGATACGGAGATCGGGAGACGGATGCCGTTAACGTAATAACGGGAGAAGGGATGCGGGGGCGAGGAATGAGGGAGTGAAAGATGCTCGCGCAATGATGCGCGAGAAATGCACGATGCCCCACTCAGACGACGGCGGGAAGGATAGATCGGTTCGAAGGTTACTTCCTCGGTGAGATGTTGGAGGTAGGCGTCGGTGACGGTTTGTTGTCCCTTGGATTTCGCGGCTTCGGCTTGGAGCTGACGGTAGATGGCCACGTACGTATATTGGTAGAAACGGGAGTAAGGCTTGAGACCGGGTTCGGGTTTGGCGTGACCTTTGACCACGTTGAAATAATGGCGGAAGAAACGGATACGCCATTCCATGGCTTCCGGGGTAGAAGAGTGTTCCAAGGCGTGGGCTTGGCGCTGGGCTTCTTTGATGAGTTCGCGGTTGGCGACACAGGCAGCGGACCAGTGTTTAGGGAAATGGTAGGTGTATAGTTCGAAGAGTCCGTCTCTGAAACGGGAAGGGCGTACGACGATGCGTTTCTTGTATTTACGGCCTTCTTTGACCATGTCCATGGCACCCCAAAGCATTTCAATACCGAGATCGATACGGAAATAGCGGACGCCGCGGGAATGGTGTCCGGAGCGCCTCCGGTGGCGGATATCCCTGCGGCTGGTGGCCGGGAGATTCTCGAAAGTGGCTCCTCCGTATTTCAAACGGTCCATAATGATGGTTTTTAAGTGTCGTGCCATGTGCTTGTAAGTGGTTTATATTCAGTTATTTTGGTGCTTCGCATTGGTTATAAAGTCTAGGATACCTCCGATGCGCCTCAATGATTACCCTTGAATTGAGCCGTTTTGGGGTCGTTTTGGGGTGGATGAGGGGTGTTAGGTTGTCGCAATGATGCGACAAAAATGCAAGGGGATTGTCGCAATGATGCGACAAAAATGCACAATGTAAAGGAGCGAGGCTTTAGACAAAAACCTATAAAACCCTGTCGTTAGCGTCCGTCGGGAAGCCCAATGCGAAGTTTACGGTGCAAAGGTACTACTCGCGTTCGGCAGAGTTTGCGGTGCAAAGATACGCATTTTTTTTGGAATATGCAAATTTTCGGCAACGAAAATGTGAATTTCGGCGACGGAAATGTGAAGAAAATGACTTTAGGTCAACAATTAAAGACCATTGAAGACAATTACTTGGTCCACTGATTACGCAGATTAAACGGATATCAATTTTTCAGGTCAACAATTAAAGACCATTGAAGACAATTACTTGGTCCACTGATTACGCAGATTTAATGGATATAAATTTTTTAAGGTCAACAATTAAAGACCATTGAAGACAATTAATTGGTCCACTGATTACGCAGATTTAACGGATATAAATTTTTCAGGTCAACAATTAAAGACCATTAAAGACAATTAATTGGTCCACAGATTACACAGATTTAACGGATATAAATTTTTCAGGTCAACAATTAAAGACCATTGAAGACAATTAATTGGTCCACAGATTACACAGATTTAACGGATATAAATTTTTCAGGTCAACAATTAAAGACCATTGAAGACAATTAATTGGTCCACTGATTACACAGATTAAACGGATATAATTTTTTTCAGGTCAACAATTAAAGACTATTGAAGACAATTAATTGGTCCACTGATTACACAGATTAAACGGATATAATTTTTTCAGGTCAACAATTAAAGACCATTGAAGACAATTAATTGGTCCACTGATTACGCAGATTAAACGGATATAATTTTTTTAGGTCAACAATTAAAGACCATTGAAGACAATTACTTGGTCCACTGATTACGCAGATTAAACGGATATAAATTAGCTTAATTAGATAAAGGCCGCGCACAGAAAACCAATGGGCGGTTCTGTTTTTTGCCCAATTCATACAAAAGCAGTAATTTTGTGCACAATTTTTCCCTGTTTTACTTGTGTATGTCAGAAAAAAGCAGTATCTTTGCACACGAATTATCTGTAAATGGTAAATGACTAAATTGTAAATGCCTTTATGATACACATCCATGAAGAAACAGCCCGGTGCCTGCTCTGTTATGACGCACCTTGCGGTGAGAAAGCGGCACGTGCGATCCGCGCTGCACGGTTTGATAATCTATGGACGGCAGTTGAGCTGTTCAACGCCATGAGTGACGAAGAGTTGGCGCACGCCGAGGCTTCCTGTATTCATTACGACAAACCAATACGGATCAGCGAACTGGGTTCGCAAATCCGTAAAGGACAAAAGGACAATGTACAATGTACGAAGGAAGAGTTGCCGAGTCTGGAGATAAATTTCTGCGACATGGTGTGCGAGAACCCGTTCTTTCTGGCATCATCGGCTATCTGCACCAACTACGAGATGGTGGCGCGTGCGCTGGAAGCCGGCTGGGCAGGTGTGTTCTACAAGACAATCACCAAAGCGGATATCCGCGAGGTCTCGCCGCGATTCGATGCGGTGCGCAAGGAGGGAACGCCGTTCGTGGGATTCAGGAATATGGAGCAGTTGAGTGAGAACCCCTACACGATGGATTTTGAGATCCTGCACCGGCTCAAAGAGAACTACCCCACCAAACGCATCATCGCTTCTATCATGGGTCAGACCGAGGAGGAGTGGATTGAGTTGGCGAAGATGGCAGAGGCGGCAGGGTGCGACGCGGTGGAACTGAATTTCTCGTGTCCGCAGATGCGATTGACGGGTCTGGGAAGCGATATAGGACAGAACCCCGAACTGATCCTTTTCTACACGTCGTATGTGCGCGATGCGGTGAAGATACCAGTTATCCCGAAGATGACGCCGAACGTGATGAGTATGACCTCTCCGGCGTTAGCCTGTTTCTATGCCGGTGCATCGGGTATCAGCGCTATCAATACGATCAAATCCATCACCATGAGTCACGACGCAGAGGTGAGCGAGAAGAAAACCATCTCCGGCTATTCGGGCAAAGCGGTCAAACCGATTGCGCTGCGCATGATTTACGAGATGACGGGCAATCCGATATTACACAAGGCAGGTATCGAGAAACACATGGATATATCGGGTATCGGAGGTATCGAGACCTGGCGCGATGCGCTGGAGTTCATACAACTCGGCTGCCGCAATGTGCAGGTCTGCACGGCGGTCATGCAGTACGGCTACCGGATTATCGATGATCTGAAGTTGGGTCTGCAACACTACATGGCATCCCGCGGTATCACGGAGTTGAAGAAACTCGTGGGCGAGGAGTTGCCGAACATCGTTTTGCCGCATGATCTGGACCGAGAGACGATGGTCTTCCCGAAGATTGACCGTGATAAATGTATCGGTTGCGGACGATGCTATGTCTCCTGCATGGACGGAGGCCACCAGGCGATAGAGTTTGGCGAAGAACGCAAACCACGCATCCTCGGACAGAAATGCGTGGGTTGCCATCTATGCCGGCTCGTATGCCCCACGGGCGCTATCGGTCTCGCCAAACGGATGAAGAAAAGCCCATCATCCGCATCATGGCGTCCCACCAACGGGTAGGCAGCAGCCAATGGAAAAAGACAATCGCGCCGGATAGGCGACCGATGCGGTAGCGTGTGCGAGGGCAACGGGCATTCACCGCCCTGCAGATGGCTTTGCGTACCACCGCCGGTTCAGAGAGCCAAGGAGAAAGATACATGTTTCTCAGATTCTCAGCCATTACCCTACCCGACTCCTGATATGCCGTGCCTTCGGACGTTTGTGCCAGATGGTCGGCCGCGATAATTCCCCAGTTGGTTTTGATTGCACCCGGTTCGATGATCACGACATCGATGCCGAAAGGCTTCAGTTCCATACGGAGCGCATCGCTCAGTGCCTCCACCGCATATTTGGAGACATGGTACCAACCGCCGTAATAGAACACCGATTTGCCGGCAACCGACGAGGTGTTGATAATACGTCCGAAGTGCTGTGCACGCATGGCAGGCAAAACCAACTGGCAGAGGCGTGCAAGTCCGAAGATATTCACCTCCAGCTGGTTGCGTGCATCCTCCATCGGCACAGTCTCCACCGCCCCGAAATAGCCATAGCCGGCGTTATTGATCAATACATCTATCCGCCCTTCTTTGGCGAGAATGGCTTGTACACCCTGTTGCATTGAGTCTTCGCGGGTGACGTCCATCATAAGCGGTTCGACACCATACTTGCGCAGAGGCTCCATCCGCTCTATACGGCGCGCCGCCGCATAGACCTTGTGCCCCTCTTCAGCCAAAGCGATTGCCGTGTCATAACCGATACCACTGCTCGCTCCGGTGAGAAGAATTACTTTGGAATTTTTCATCTTGGTCATAGTTTTTAACCCATATTGATTGTCCCCGAAACAGGCAGCACGGACAGATCTTCTATCAAATAGATCTTCATCGCCACCGACGAGGGAAACTTAGCAAAATAATCATCATCCGTCAGATGCCATTCTATCTTGTCGATAGCAAACCGGCGAAGCGCCATCCGCTGCCAGTAGAGGACGTGTTCGCGTCGGTTCGGCACCACTTTCACACCTGTTTTACCGTCCTTGAAATGCACGACAGCCACCATTCGTGTCTTATGCACCACGGCTTGCGCCCGTTCAGTCTCCGTCAGGCGATGCGAGACCGTTATATGCCGTCCGCCTTCCGCATTGATACGAGCCATCTCACGGCGGAATAGTGCACCGTGGGTAGAGCTGTCCTTCAAGTTATTGACAGCAATATAGTAGTGAATCATCTCATGGAGAATGGTATCCTGCACCAGTTCTTCCGGCAGGTCTATCCGGGCATTGATGCGAAGCGCAAAATCCTCATTGCGGTAACCGCGGAAGAGGCCTTGTTTGCGGCGGGTGAAAGTGAGTTTTCCAAGGAAGCCTTTGGCATGGGAGAGTTTGATCGGGACAGGCGGCAGGGAGCCGTTGAAATAGCGGGCGTTGAATTCGTCAAAGCGGGATTGTATGTACGGAATAGCAGGAATCATGTAGATGCACTGTCAATATACTAATCGCGTACCAGAGATATTAAACTGAGTGCAAAGGTACAGCTTTTTTTTGAAATATGCAAGAGAGAGGGGCAAAAAATGGGATTTTTCTTATTGGGGCGGAAATTTTTGTTCACAGATTGAACAGATTACACAGATTTGGTTGCAAAGGTCCCGGATGATAGACGGTGGAATGGACGACGGAGATGCCGGATGACATCCGGCGGAAAAGAAGAAGGAAGCCGGCGGAAAAGAAGAAACGAAGAAAGAAGAAAGGGGACACAAAAACTCCCCCACTCTACAGGGAGAGAGGGGGATTAAGGTTAGAGAGGGGTGACAGATGTCAGAACACGGAACGACGGGGGGCACGGGACAATCTGGGATCATTACCCTCGTCGCCAGATCCGCTGGTAGTGGTTGAAGTACTACCGCCGGATGTACCCAAAATAACGTACATGCGTATGCTGTCTATGGACAAAGCGGGTGTTATATAATGCCTTTTCATTCTCGAAGGGATTTTATAGTTGACTGGTTGGATAGTCCACTAGTCTTCTAGTATTCTAGTTTAGTAGTTCAGTAGTCTTCTTGTATAGTGGGGTTTTAGTTAGCGGAGTTGGAGTCCCATTACGTTGTAGCGAATGCCATCACGGATGATGACCAGTTCGCCGTTCTCCAAGTGTTTTTCTGATCCGCCAAACTTGGCGGATGTATTTTCTACGCCGGTAGCCACTTGTTCTTGCAATACGATGCGCGCCGGCATGCCCTGACGAACAGGCGAGGCGGCAGGAGAGCTAAGCAAAGAAGGAATATCAAAATACGCCCGGAAGCCATACATATTATTATCCGTATTGGGCCAATAAAGCGTATTGCTCGCTCCTAAAAACAAATAATTCTTGTTGTTGATACCTAAATGTTGCTGATCCAAGTTGCCGATAAAGCGCACAAGGGCGGTTCGTTCTTCATCATTTACGCCGACAATGGTGTCGCCTTTCGATTTGGTAATCGTAACATTATAGAATATGAGTTCGGTCAGTTTCTCACCTGTGTTCGCCCATTTCAGGAGATACGGCACACCTGCCACAAGGTTGTTCGTTCTGCGCATCTCTATGTCTAATCGCGACGAGCCGAGCACTTTGGCTCCCACAAACTCATAGAGTTCGCAACCGGCTATCGGGCTGGTGGCAAGTGCGGAAGCCGACAAGTCGAACGGCAGACAGAGGGTATTGAAATCACCGTCTTTATACAGCGTACGGGTGATAGTAATCGATGGAACGGCAACATTGATTAAGTTTTGCAAATCGGCTTCAATCGTCTCTCCTTCTTCATGGGTAGAAGGCGCGGTGCCTCCGACAAGCACAGTCTTTCGCGGTGCGGAAGAAGCAGACTGTCCTCCGCTGGCATCCACGGAGCGAACACGCCAGTAATATTCGTGGTCATCCGGATCATTCAGACCTTCCACATGAGCACTCGTACCGTTAACCGTCATGTTGTTGTATCCACCCACCATATGATGGAAATCTTCGTCAGTTGCTACGTCCAAACGATAGGAAGCGGCACCGGATACTTCATCCCATTCCACGTCGAAACTAGTCTCAGTGATATTACTTGTCCTCATCGGTGCGCGGCTATGTGGAGCCGGATTAGCATCGGGGGCAGCGATGTTAGCCACCTTGCCTGTAACGGCGAAGATGACAAGACCACATTTGTCATCTCCCGCACCTGTAAATTTTACGGAATCCAATAATTTGTGTTGATTTATAGGCATTTCGCAAACAACCGCATAACAGGATCTATTGTAATAATGAAACCTGTGCGTTGTATCAACCTTTGTTATAGTCTCGTCTGCATTTTTTCTATTATTTTTAAAGATAAAGGTACAATACCCTGTAGCATCTGCCTTTACCACACTATAATTGCCGAAATTGTCATGACAAGCCGCATATCTGTTATAATATGCTTTATTTTCAGCTTTTCCCACATCAGCATGGTCATAAAAATTAAATCGGGTCGTTTCACTGGTACCATCCGAATAATATGCGATAGCTCCCATATAACGCTTATCTTCAGCAACACCGGATCCTGTTGCTGCAACTAAAAAATATAAATGCTGATAGCAACCGACATTCTTAAAGGTAAATTTACCTGTTTGAGTAATGTCTTTTCTTACACACAAAGCATTATGACCATTGTAAGGAGCCAACTGCCAATATAACCCGGGAATAGAATCGGTAATACATTCCACATGACCGTCATCGGGAAATCCCGAGTAAGCAAAAGTAGAACCCGCAATCGTTCCTACTACACTCTCGGTTGCAAAAGAATAACTTATCGGTTGTGCATTGTACATTTCCTGTGAAGATGCAAGTTGAGCATTCGTTAAATAATAAGAAGTAACAACCTCATTCGTAATCGTCGGGTACGTACAATCCTCTATATAAACCACACGCTCTGCTATCACATCTCTATTAAAACACGAAACTTCTATCTCAAGTGGTTCAAACCACTTGCGTGCAGCAAAGTCTTCCTCTGTAGCAGTTAAATGTTCATCAGCCATGGCGGCGGAGGCGATACAGGTTGCGGCAAACAAGATGAAGAATTTTTTCATTGTATATCTCATTTTATTGGTTACTATATAAAAAAGACGGTCCCCGGCATGACTACCGAGCACCGCCTAAAGCGTTGCGATTGTTTGTATTTGATTGATTAGCAGTGCATTCGCACCCAATGGGGGGGGTAATTCGCATATCCTCTCTCACAATTTTCTCATTTTGCGTTGCAAAGGTACGAAAAATAATTGGAATATGCAAATATTTGAGAGTGAATTTTATTTTTTTTATGGAAAAGCCGGAAAAACCGGAATTTCCGGACCGCTTTGTAAATCCGGAGGGGAGGAGAAGGTCAGCATATTTGCCGACGGTACAAGAGCCGCGGCAATAAACGCTAACAGACATAGTATGCCGCAGCAACAAACGCTAACAACGGTGGCAAAAATGCCACCGAACGGAACA
>DGTP01000005.1:13520-30302 GCA_002394335.1 Bacteroidales bacterium UBA4333
CGGCGGCAAAAATGCCACCGAAAGGGACAATTACCAAGTATGAATTATGAACTACGGCAATAAACGCTAACAACGGCGGCAAAAATGCCACCGAAAGGGACAATTACTAAGTATGAATTATGAAATGTATTGTCCCTCAGGGAAAGTGTGCACACGCTTTTCCGGTTCAAAGGTTCCAGATGATAGACGGTGGAATGGACGACGGAGATGCCGGATGACATCCGGCGGAAAAGAAGAAGGAAGCCGGCGGAAAAGAAGAAGGAAGCCGACGGAAAAGAAGAAGGAAGCCGACGGAAAAGAAGAAACGAAGAAAGAAGAAAAACAAGAAAAACGAAGAAAGAAGAAAGGGGAAATAAAACTCCCCCACTCTACAGGGAGAGAGGGGGAGTTTCTATTTACCATTTGGTCATTTACGATTTGGTCATTTATTACTTAACTTCCTCGAAGTCGACGTCCTCGGCGGTGGAGCTGCCGTTGGAGCCGTTGGCTCCATTGTTTGAGGTTGTTTGATCGTTTGAAGTTGTTTGAGATTGTTGTGCTTGCTGTTGCGCAGCGTACATCTCTGCGGAAGCTGCCTGGAAAGCGGTCATGAGTTCGTTGTTGTAACGCTCGCAGTCGTCCGCGTTCTTTTTCTCATACGCTTCTTTGAGGTTCTTGAGGGCTTCCTCAATCGGAGCTTTCTTGTCAGCCGGGATCTTGTCGCCGAGTTCAGCGAGTTGCTTCTCAGTCTGGAAGATAGTAGCGTCGGCTTTGTTGAGCTTGTCGGCTTGCTCTTTGGCTTTCTTATCAGCCTCTGCGTTTGCCTCAGCCTCAGCTTTCATGCGCTTGATCTCTTCGTCAGACAGACCGGAGGAAGCCTCAATACGGATCTTCTGCTCCTTGCCGGTAGCTTTATCCTTGGCGGTGACGTTCAGAATACCGTTGGCGTCGATATCGAAGGTTACTTCGATCTGCGGTTCGCCACGACGTGCCGGCATGATTCCATCGAGGTGGAAGATACCGATCTGCTTGTTCTGGGCAGCCATCGGACGCTCGCCTTGGAGGACTTTGATCTCTACGGACGGCTGGTTATCTACGGCTGTGGTGAAGGTCTCGGTCTTCTTGGTCGGGATGGTAGTGTTCGCCTCAATCATCTTGGTCATGACACCGCCCATGGTCTCGATACCGAGAGACAGCGGGGTTACATCGAGGAGGAGGACATCCTTGACATCGCCTGTGAGCACACCGCCCTGGATAGCTGCACCGACTGCTACTACCTCGTCCGGGTTAACGCCCTTGGACGGAGCCTTGCCGAAGAATTTCTCTACCGCCTGCTGGATAGCCGGGATACGGGTCGAACCACCTACGAGGATGATCTCGTCGATATCGGAGGTCGAGAGACCTGCGTTCTGCAGCGCGGTCTTACACGGAGCGATCGTACGCTGGATAAGGTCGTCGATGAGTTGCTCAAATTTCGCACGGGTCAGGGTCTTAACCAAGTGTGCAGGAACACCGTTTACCGGCATGATATACGGCAGGTTGATTTCCGTAGAGGTAGAGGAGGAAAGCTCGATTTTTGCTTTCTCGGCAGCCTCTTTCAGACGCTGCATAGCCATCGGGTCCTTGGAGAGGTCGGCACCGCCGTTCTCAGCCTTGAACTCGGAAACGAGCCAGTCGATAATACGGTGGTCGAAATCATCACCGCCGAGGTGGGTATCACCGTCGGTTGCCTTTACCTCGAAGACGCCGTCGCCGAGCTCCAGTACGGATACATCGTGTGTACCACCACCGCAGTCGAAGACTACAATCTTCATATCCTTGTTGGACTTATCAAGACCGTAAGCGAGGGCAGCAGCCGTAGGCTCGTTGACGATACGGCGTACGTTGAGTCCGGCGATCTCACCGGCTTCCTTGGTAGCCTGACGCTGGGAGTCGTTGAAGTAAGCAGGTACGGTAATGACAGCTTCGGTAACCTCCTGTCCGAGGTAGTCCTCTGCGGTCTTTTTCATCTTCTGGAGGATGATAGCCGAGATCTCCTGCGGGGTATAGAGACGTCCGTCAATGTCCACACGCGGGGTGTTGTTGTCACCCTTGACAACTTTATAAGGAACACGCGCGATTTCAGACTGGAGACGATCGTAGGTCTCGCCCATGAAACGCTTGATAGAATAGATAGTTTTGGTCGGGTTGGTGATGGCTTGACGCTTAGCAGGGTCACCCACTTTACGCTCACCGCCTTCAATAAATCCGACAACAGACGGAGTAGTACGCTTACCTTCAGCGTTGGCAATAACGATAGGTTCGTTACCCTCCATAACGGCTACACATGAGTTGGTAGTACCGAGGTCAATTCCAATAATCTTAGACATAGTAGTATATTTTTTTAGTTTAACATTCTTTTTGTTTCGTTTTATTTCCCGGTATCTCGACGGTATCTCGTCGGCGTCCCGTGAAAACGATTTCGCTATGAATAAGACAAATCGCGTGCCAAAAGTTCTTGGACGCGATTTGTCTTATATTTGGCAGAAAAATACTGACATTTTGGCAGTTTCCGCCTCTCTGCTATTCTATTTCTGTCACGCTCCGGCTACCCCAAATAACTGCTTCTGTCCAGCGAGCGGTACGAGATAGCCTCCAGCAGATGTTTCTTCTGAATGTCCTCCGCTCCTTCTATATCCGCTATCGTGCGCGCGACTTTCAATATACGGTCATATGCGCGTGCGGAGAGCCCTAACCTGTTCATCGAGAACTCCAGCAGTTTGTCACATTCGGCATCCAGCGCGCAGTATTCCCGAACCATCTTGGCGTTCATCATGGCGTTGCAGTGCACCAGTTTGCTGTGCTTGAAGCGCTCGTTCTGGATCTCTCGCGCCTTCAGTACCCGCTCCCTCATCACCGCCGACGACTCACCGGGCTGCGTGTCGCGCAACTGCTCGTACGGCACCGCCTCTATCTCGCATTGGATATCTATCCGGTCGAGCAGCGGACCGCTGATCTTGCTCATATAACGGTGCACCTGCGCCGGCGTACAGGTGCACGGATGCGCGGGGTTGTTCTCGCCGTAATGGCCGCAAGGGCAAGGGTTCATCGCCGCCACCAACATGAACGACGCGGGATAATCGACCGTCTCCTTGGTGCGCGCTACGGTGATGTGCCGGTCCTCCAACGGCTGGCGCATGACCTCCAGTGCCGAACGCTTGTACTCCGGCAGCTCGTCCAGAAAGAGCACGCCGTTATGCGCCAGACTGATCTCCCCCGGATGCGGGTTCTGTCCGCCGCCGACAAGGGCTACCTCGGTGATCGTATGGTGCGGACTGCGGAACGGACGCTGCACAATCAGCGAACCGCTCGCACCTTTCTTCTTGTTAGTCAGACCGGCTATTGAGTGGATTTTGGTTGTCTCCAGAGCCTCTTCGAGAGTCAGCGGAGGCAGGATAGACGGGATACGCTTGGCAATCATGCTCTTGCCGGCACCCGGAGGACCGACCATGATCATGTTATGTCCGCCGGCAGCAGCTATCTCCACCGCCCGACGCACTTTGTATTGTCCGCGCACGTCCGCGAAATCCAAGTCCGACGGAAACGCCAGTTCATCGAACAGCGCTTGTGTATCCACCCTCATCGGCGCAAACGTATCCTCCGGATTCAGCTCGTCTTTCTTCTCGCCGTTCAGGAACCGCACAACCTCCATCAGGTTCTTCAACCCATAGACCTCCAGCCCGTCCACCACAGCCGCTTCCTCGGCATTGGCTTCCGGCAAGATCAGGCCTTTGAAGCCGGCTTTGCGCGCACAGAGCGCAATCGGCAGCGCGCCGCGAATGGGCTGTAGCGAGCCGTCCAGCGACAGTTCGCCCATGATCATGTAGTGCTCCAGTTCTTTGGCTTTCACCTTCTCCGCAGCGGCTAACATGCCTATCGCCAGCGGCAGATCGAAGGCAGCCCCCTCTTTCTTGATGTCCGCAGGAGCCATGTTAATAGTGAAAGCGCGCCGCAGGTTCTCCATGCCGTTCACCGTCAGCGCCGCGAGGATGCGCTCATGCGACTCTTTCACCGACGTATCCGGCAGCCCCACCAGCGTGAAATCGAAGCCCGGCACCGCATGCACCTCTATCGTCACCGGCACCGCGTCAATCCCCACCGGAGCGGCACTATAGATCTTGATCAACATAATGGTAAATGAGTTTGTCCCGCGCGCTTACAGAATCTGCGCGCTATGGTTCTTTGTATCCACTTTCTCGATGATGCGTTCCAGTATTCCTTCAGCGTTGAAAATAAACGTCTTACGAAGCGTTCCCATCGTCACTTTGCCGTAGTTCTTCTTCTCGCCCCATGCGCCGAAAGCCTGCAACATCTCCGTCGTCGGGTCGCTCAGCAGCGGAAACGGCAACGCATATTTTTCTTTGAACCGGACATGCGATGCCTGCGAATCCTTGCTCACGCCATAGACCTGATAGCCCTGTGCCAGAAAAGCATGATAGTTGTCGCGGATGTTACAAGCCTCTGCGGTGCAACCCGGCGTCGAGTCCTTCGGATAGAAATAGATCACCGTCTTTTTGCCGAGCAGCTCCTTCTCCGTCACCACTCTCCCCTGCTCGTCCGCCGCACTGAATGCCGGCATCTTATCTCCTACTTGCATACATACCTCCTCTCTATCTCTTTCCAGTTGATGATCTGCCAGAGGGCTTGCAGGTGCGCGGCGCGGCGGTTGCGGTAGTCGATATAATACGCATGCTCCCAGACATCCATCGTCAGCAGCGGTTTGAGTCCCTTCGTCAGCGGGTTGCCGGCATTGGGCTCCTGGGTGATGACGAGCTTGCCGGCATTGTCCGCTGCCAGCCATACCCAGCCCGAACCGAACAGCGTCACGCCTTTCTGTTCAAACTCCGCCTTGAATGCCTCCAGCGAACCGAAATCACGGATGATAGCCTTCATGACCGTTAACTCGTTCATTCGTTCATTCGTTAAGTCCTTCGTTAAGTCGCTCACCGGCGCGAACTGCGTAAAGTAGAGGTTATGGTTCAGTATCTGCCCGGCGTTATTGAAGATGCCTCCTTGCGCCTTGACGACAATCTCCTCCAGCGGCATGCCTTCGTATTCCGTCCCGGCAACGAGTTTGTTGAGGTTATCCACATAGCCCTGCAGGTGCTTGCCGTAGTGGTACTCGATGGTCTCTTTGCTTATCACCGGCTCCAGTGCCTCCGGCGCATACGGTAGCGCAATCAGCGTAAAAAGAATTGGGATCATAATAGTATAAATTTAAATGTTTTCATGATTATCTTTCGTCTTTGAGCGGCTCTGCCGCGGTCTTTTGACTTTTATTCCGTCATTCCTGCAAGGATTTCAATGATTCTTTCGGCAGCATGCCCATCCCATAGTTCGGGGATAGCACCTTTCTTCCATTGTCCGGCAAAGAGTTTGTCCAGAGCCGGTTTGATGGCAGCCGGATTCGTGCCGATCAACTCGTTTGTCCCCACTGTACAGGTCTCCGGCCGTTCGGTGTTATCCCTCAACGTGATACATGGCACGCCCATCACCGTTGTTTCCTCCGTGATACCACCGGAGTCTGTTACTACGGCTTTCGCGCGTTCCACCAGATAGTTAAACTCCAGATAACCTAATGGTTCTACGATATGGAGGTTCGGGAAACGCTTTGCCAACGCCTCCTCGTTACCCCAGAGGTTATAGAAAATTTTCGCCGTTCTCGGATGTATCGGGAAGATAATAGGCAATCCATGCACATTTGTAATAATCTGTTCCATCAACGCTTTCAGATGTGTCTCCTCATCTACGTTAGCCGGGCGGTGCATTGTCATAACGATATACTGTTTCTCTTGGAGTCCCAACTCATCCCACACCTGCGGTTTGCGAAAACGTGCCCTGTTTGCCAACAGCGTATCAATCATCACATTGCCCACATGCCAAACTTTCTGCGGCACACGTTCATAGGCATACTTATCCTCCGGCAGTGTGTCTTTTTCTACTTTCGACTTTTGACTTTCGACTAATTCGGCTCCTTGCCGTACAAGATTCCGGTTCGCCACCTCGCTCGTCGTGAACATATAATCCGCCAGACTGTCGGTCACCATACGGTTTATCTCCTCCGGCATCGTCAAGTCCCAAGAGCGGATACCGGCCTCCACGTGGCACACTTTGGTGTTCAGTTTCTTCGCCACAATAGAGCAAGCCATGGTGCTCGTCACATCGCCTACAACCAGCACCACATCCGTCGGATGCGCCATCAGGTCTTTTTCAAACTCTACCATGATATGTGCAGTCTGTTCGGCCTGTGTACCCCCTCCACAACCGAGGTTCACATCCGGAGCCGGAATGCCCAACTCCTCAAAAAACGTGTCACTCATGTTCTTGTCATAATGCTGCCCCGTATGCACCAGCCGATACTCTATCCCATTCTCCCTTCCTTTTACGGGTGAAGAGCTCTGCTCGATCGGGCGTCCGGTGGACGGCCGTAGAACATTGTTAGGCTGTTTATTCCACCTCTCTATCGCCTTAATTATCGGCGCTATCTTCATGAAATTGGGCCTCGCCCCTGCAATCAATGTTATCTTCATAGATTCTATTTTTTTCAAAGTTTTTTCGCAGACCCTCTGCTTGTAAGGCAGATGCTTTATCTCCTGTATCTGCGCGAATTTCGCGCAAAATTACAAAAAAAATCTCACATACGCAAACATACGTGAGAAATTCTATGAATTTTCCATAATTTTCTGCCTTTTTTAGCATTTATGGATATTTTTTCTACCTCAAGTGTCTACTTTTTCGATAGCAACAAACGCAATAATATGTATTTTTTCTATTTTCTCTAATGATTAGTAATGGCCATCTTGGATGTAAGACTTTATTGTGGATAGTTTGCTGTAAATATATTTATAAGCAACTCTACAGAATAAAGGCTTCTGTGCTGCAAGCACTATTACTATCAAAGGTATTTTTATTATTTTTGTTTCCTTTTTTATCTCTGCGCAGCACGTGTTGTTTGTATTTTTTGATTACCTTTAAAATTTTTGGAAATTGTTGGTAATTGTTGACTGATTCATCCTTACGCGCAGCATAGCATTTTCGTCATTTTTTTGGTGTTTTTTGTAAGTGTAACGTTTTTTTTTGTAAGGAATCATACAGATGATGAGTATGAGTATCAGTATCTGTTTCAATCAACGGATCTTTATTCTGTCCGGATGCTTGTGCATAAGAGCAGAATAAGAAGCTGTTCTCTGCAAGTTGCTATCAGCAATTGTAGATTCCGCCTTTTTTGATTACCTAAATATTACTTAAACCGTTTCCAAAACTCTGCGTCGGCATGGCGGGTGGCGGACACCGATTGCGGATAGGATTCGATAAAATAAGTTAGAAAAGCGGTATAATCGATCTTTTCCGATAGCAACACTGCACGTCTCTTTGCCCACTCCGCTTTCAAAGCAGCTGTACCCATCGCGAGGAGTTCGTTAACACGCGAGAACATCGCCTCGCTATTCTCCGGACGGAAGCCATACGTCAGACGATAACGATGTTCCTCTTCCTCCAAATAATGGATACGTCCTACGAAAGTGTTGCAACGTATCGAAGGCGTTCCAAGCACTGCAGCCTCCGATGTCATCGTTTGGCTATCTCCCACGAACATAGTCGCGTAATATAGCAAACTATGCACTTTATCCTGCGGTACTCGCAACTGGTATGGCATAAACTCTTCGTCAATGTTCCGCTCCGTAGTGATGAACACTTTCCCATGTTGACTCAGTAGTTGCACCATTCGACGTTTATTCTCAATAGTCAGTCCCACTACTCCCACATCATGGTGCGCCTTGAAGGCATTAAATCGCATCACGAAATACGGCTCAACGTTCACCACATTGCCTTTGGCATCCCGCTCATAATGAATACCGGCATCATCTAACACCGATGAATCCGGAGTGAAACGATTGGGGTGCAAGTAAGCCAACTCGTGATATGCGGGATAATAGATCACTTTCTTTGTAACACGTGGCGTGTCCTGAGGAGACAGCACCACATCCGCAAACGGATGACCATATTTTGCATATAGCGGTTCCACCTCATCATCGTCATCATCCAGCAGAATAGCGTTTATCCGCTTCCGGAACAGCGACCATTTCGACAGCGCAGCTATATGTGCTAAAGTAATAGAGGAGCCCACAGCAATAGTACATTTTTCACGTCGGGCGATGCGTAGTAATTTCATATTATACCACACTTGCTCTAACGCTTTGAGCACAATATTATCCTTCTTTTCTCCAAGATAAATATATGGTATCCCATACATATCCAACAACTGCATAGCTGACGGAATATGCTTGCATGTCACAACCACTTTGTGACCTTTACCCGTCATTTCATGGTAAAAATTGCGCAACAAATGCACATGTGCAGGGTGCACTATATCAATTAATATATTCATATTATTTCATTTTCAGCATCTTAACTCCAACTTTCCCTATCTCATAGAGCCATGGCTTCGTAACACACAGGAAACGCCCATGCTCTACCTCCTTGCCACCGAAACGAGCTTTGAAATCCCGTACCCCATATGCCTCATCGGGTGTACCGGCTCCCATCATGTCAAACCTCGGCATTCCATGCTCCGCTGCATAACGGATTCCGGCATACGTAGCATAAGAAGACGGGAAGATCGATTTCCATTTTCCGTCACGTCCGCACACGAACCATTCGTACAGACATTTGCCTTCTTGCGCGACACATACCGTCCCGCCGATAATCTCGGATGCGCCATCCTCTTTGGGCAATGCTACCAAAAGCAGCCGTCCGTCCCTATGTTGTACTAATGCCTCAAAGAATGAGAGGGGAAATAAAGGAGTCTTTACTTTCGTTTTGTACAGGTTCAACAAGATAACATAGTATTCACGCACTTGTTCTATCGTGGGGTGTTCAATGATAATTGCTCCGTCACGAATAGAAGTCTTGATATCGCGTTTCCGGCTCTTACCAAGATTTGCTTCCACCACCTCAACCGATGATGTATCCACATGGAAATTGAGGTGCGGCAGGTAATCGAATCCCGCAGCAGCGAATGCCGATTTCCAACGGCTATAGTCGTTGAAGTTACGGGTTTCGATATATATTGGAGCGTTTGCTCCGGTTGATAGTTGCTGTCGTAACGTTGATAGAAGAAGCGAAACTTCTTCGTTTATACAATCATCTGCGAAGCAGGGTCCTCCAACTATAATAGCACGACGAGTGAGGAATTGTTTGAGAGAAGATTTCTCTACCGTCACATATCCCACGCAAACGGCACGCAACTTACCCTCATTCTCTAATCCATAAGCAAACGGCCTAAACAACTCCGGCATGGATGCAAAGAAGTCATACGCTTCCGGAATCTGAAACCATGTGCCGGTAGCAGAAGATGCGATAAGCCTCCCCCACTCCTTTCTATCGATTTCACTATTTAATAATACTTTCATAGATTTTGATTATCTGTTTCGCTACTAACTCATTCGTCAACCCAAATTCAATTATCTTATCGCGTCCGTTTGTCCTTCCCTTAAATGCAATTGCTTTCTCCACAGCCTCTGCTATCTCTCTCGGCTCACGACTCTTGACTACATAGCAGCCATCCACACCTTCGGTGCGCTCTGCTACGTCTCCTACATCCACACTCACAATCGGACAACCACATGCCATTGCTTCCTTGACTACTTGCGGAGAACCCTCTGTCTTACTCGTCATCAACAAGCAATCGCAAGAATACATCAACGCATTTACCTGATCTCGCGTATATCCCTTTAGTTCTACCAACTGCACATTATCCAATAAAGCAATCGCTTGCTTTGCCAATTCCGGATCTTTGACTGCATTGTCAAAAGCACCAGCAAAAAGCACATGTTTCTTCCCCATCGAAAAGATAGTATCAACCCACTGATTAAGAGTCAGTTGCTCTACCTGCTGATTTTGCAATTCACTCCATGGTTTCGGCAGATTGATACCACAGGGTATGAGTGAACATTTCTTTTCATCTACCGCTCCGGCTAAAGCCATATTCCGTTTGCTGACAAAAATATTCCATGCAGACAGCCACATCGCCGCCTTCGAGAACGGGCGAACTTTCTCCAAGTTGATATCACTTCCATGATATGTACTCACCACAGGCACACACCTCGAAGCGAGATTGACCACCAAACAACTCAACCCAAAATGAGCATGGATAATATCCGGTTTCCACTCCAGTATCTTATTTCTCAATCCAGGATTCTCTCTCAAGTACCCAAGTACACCCTTACCTTTAATATAGTAATACTCACACTCACATCCTTGAGTTCGCAAAGCGTCTACTTGCTCCCGTATAAACGGCACACACCCATCTTGCATGTTTGGCTTATAACTACAAACTATTAGAATCTTCATCTTTTGCCCTCCTTCTTATTATCTATGCTCAACATATGGTTCAACTTTCTCTTCCGTTGTCACAACATCGCGCTCGCATTCTTCTTCCACATATTCCGGTTCAACGAGCACTTCCAAATATCCCTCTTTATCAAAGCATGTTGATTGTACTCCCCATTTGAGCAAAACGCGTTCTGTCCCTTTTGGCACTCGCATATAGAACTCATCTAAGATATTTCGCATATTTGGATTTAGAGTTCCTATCCCGCTAACCAAATGTTGCTCATCCCTTAATGCATACCTTTTTATCCCTCTAATTGCCATTTTGCCGGATGTATTTGTTTTTGCAAAGGCTATCGATTCGTCCGGCGCTTCTAAAAACAGAAACAAATTATCAAGAGCCATCTCCCCCATATTCGACACAATCAATCGAACCGGACAATACGTATAGTCCGTCGTATAAGACAACGGTTTCATTATCTCCACATCTACTTGCTCCATCTCTTTAAAATAGCCACCAAATGGAGACGGAACTTGTTTCCTCTGCTTATAATGAATCCTTCTATACTTCGGGTGGATGATTATCGTTTTAACAGCCTCATTGTTGTCATTCCAACTCACTTCACAATCGTACTCTTCTATTCTGTCTCGTCTCTCATCTATGATATCTTCGCTCAATCGTTTGATCATTGGATAAAGCGACAGCTTTTCGCCTTCTTCTATATTAAACAATGTTATCGTATCATGATTTACATCAAATGGCAACTGCTCTGCTAATTCACTTTTTTTAAGACTCGCCACTGATAACACATATTGCATTTCTTTGACTCCTGTCGCATACCCGTACTCGTACATCACATTTGGATTCGGAATTAACTTGGTTCTGCGAACATCTTCATCTATCTCTTGTATCATGGTCGTAACCGGAGACATATCTGCTAAAAAGATGTCGCAATCATCAATTTTTCTCAACAATGCTACATCTATCTTTTCGGTTCCTTTTCGTTCACGCGTATCTTGGTCAACAATCAACTCTATACCATCCTGTGCCAATTGCTTTTTTACTTTTCTCAACTCGGCAAAGATGGCACTTCGAATCTCTTTCCTATCCGACTGCCATGAGAAAAATAAACTAACCTTTTCCAAACTCTCTGTCATGTGTTTTATGGTGCTGTTCGCCAATCTCTAATGTCCTTCCTCGTTCTGATCCTCTACATTCACATCATCTTTCTCCTTAAAATCTATCCTCCCCGCAAATAGCATCTTATATATCTCTCTTGCTGTATCATCTACTGTCGCTTCTGTTTTCTGGTATCGCGTCATCATTGTCGAATACGCAATATACACTAAAAATGCTTTCCATATAGCATTATCAATCTCAGCCGAAAACACATGAGCATTGCTGGATATATTAAAAAACGCCATTGTGAATAAGAATATCACATAAGCCAAAGATACTATAAAATGCATGTTCTCTGATTGAAAGAAATAATCCCCAATTACAATCAGTTTGCTCTTTGATTCTTCTTGTTCCCACATTCTCACAAAACCGATTTTGTGTATCCATTTCTTCATCGTGTCTGTATGATTGGATAATAGTATAGTTTCTATGCACATAAATACAAAAAGTACCAACTCGCATGATGGCTTCTCTGCTGCTATCCAATAGATTCCTGTTATTGCACCCGAAATAAATATATTTACTATCGTCGCACAAAAAATCGCGACTATTGCGCCTAATGCTGGTCCGCACAGCCAAACGAGTCCCATTAGTACTTCTGCAGGGATTAAGAGTACCATCTTTAACGTCTTCACCCATTTCGTTTTAGGCTTAATCTCTTGGATAGCCATATAGTAAAAGACCACACAAGCAAAAACTAATACTGTTATCAGTTTCCACTTGAAAAGTGCAACCGATAACCCCGTTAATATGAGTACGCTAAGAACGCCTATTATTCTCACAAAGTTCCTTATTGTCTTATCATCTACTTCTTTTTGCATATCTTGCATTCTATTTGCTATCTCGCCCCTGTCAATCTCCTAAACTCTAACGAATATCGCGTTGCACTCTCCGGATCGTTTTGTATCGAAATGTTCTCATCATTCCTATATTCCGCATTGTCTGACCAATTATATGAACCCGTTATCACGCGTTGGTTATCTATCACGCAAAACTTATCATGCATCGTTCCCCCTCGTTGTGCTCGTAACGGAAACAATGTTATCTCTCCCAAATCTGGTCTGTGCCTCCTATTAGTAGGATCGTCATAATATGCTACTTTCACATCCAACCCCTCTTCATATTTCTCCTTTAACTTATTCGCTAGTGTCTCATTTGTTAACCATGCTATTGCCACCCATATCGAAACCTTTGCCTCAGTCAATGCATCCAATATCTGTCGCTGTATCTGTTGAAAATGCGCTTGATTAACAACTGGCATTGTATGATTAACTACACCTCCAACCACCACCCATAATCCATCGTGTTCTTCAAGAGCATAATGCTCAGGTCGCAATATCTCATTCAGAAATTCCGGATATGTTCCATCTAACAATGCTATGCGTGCAATAGCTTCGCGCAAGTTTTCAGTATTGTTCATATTCATCATACGGCTTATGATGTACTCTTCCTTTGTCGGACGCCGATCTACTCTATTATCTAAATACGGCAATCCTTCTCTGTCCACATATACATCTCTTGCGCCTAATGAACAAAAGAATCGAACCCACCTCTTTCCTGTTTGTACATCCTTAACCTTCTCTGCGATTTGCCCTATTGCATATTCCGATACTTTCATAATCACCTAACTTTTCTTCTATCGCGCCATTACTTGCGCATGCGAATAACTCGCGCCGGATTCCCTCCCACTATAGCATACTCAGGCACATCCTTAGTAACTACAGCTCCTGCACCTATTATACTATGTGCTCCGATACGTCTACATCCCGGCAAAATAATAGCGCGTGCGCCAATCCACACATCTTCCATAATCTCCAATGGCGTATCCGGTATAGGTTCTCCGCTTCCTATGGGCAAATCGGGATTATCAAAACGATGTCCACCTCCTTGAAACAGCACGTTTTCTCCCATTAGTAAACCACCATGGATAGTCACAATACGGCAATGATTAATAAAATCTTTACCGATACCGGCACCTCCTAATATATGGAAGTTCTTTCCATTACCGATATACGCTCCTTGCTCTAAATTAACATACCCCTTACACTCCGCAAACAGATGTTTGGCACATTGATAGCGCAACCACCCTCCAAATTTTCCCAACACCGGTCTATTTGACTTCGGCAAATGCCGTGCAAAACCATAATATACTATTAACCAAAATGTTCTCATCTCTTCACTCCTATCTCTTCCCTCTTCACTATTATCTTTAGCCTGTCAAGCCAGTCCTCGTCCTGCCATTTTGAACCAACTCCATGCGATAGTGGCCACTAACATTATTCCGCACCAATACATGAACCAGCGCTTATATTTCTTCCGCGTCACTGCGATAGATAATCCATATGCCGCGAACATAAACTCAAACGGCATCGCCGGTTGGTGAAATCGTTCCGATTGCGCAAAGGTACTCATCGTCAACACCACCAGATATCCAAGCAAAAACGATAAAGGCAACATATGTTCTCGCCACTTGCCGGAGAATAACAGTATGAACATTGCAAAGATCGTGAAGGCAGACATTATATTCTTCACAAAATTACCGCCATTTAGCAGTTGCTGTACTTCTTGTCCGTCAAATGGGCGAACCATGGAAGGAAAAGGAATGGTAAAAATCAACGGAGCAAAAACAGATTTACCGGCGTATTTTGCATACGCATTACCATGCTCACGGGTTCCTCGCCACTCCATATTCGATTTCTGTTGATCCGATTGTGCTTGTTCGAACAAACCACGACTTTGTTCTTCAATACGATTACCCATCGTTACGCCCAATAGCAATATTGCCAAAACACCCACCGATATTCGTTTTCCCCAACCAACAATGCGTGTGGATGACATCACAGCAGAGAATATGAGGGACAAAAACGCCACCAAAGCCAAAGGTGTACGGAATGTTAATATAGATGCTGCTATCAGCAATATCGGTACTACTTTCCATGCCGTAAACTGCCGAGAGCGAAGCATTTGATCGGCTTGCTCCACAAACAGAACACCTAAGAACGTCATCTCGGTCTCTTTCAAATGGCATCCGCAATAGTACCAGAAATTCGGCCATAAGGCACAAAAGATTGCAGCTACACGCGCTGTTTGGGTATCAAAATTGCGTTTAGCAAGACGATAGATCAGAATTACAGTCAATGAAGACCATAGGCATTTTAGCAATCGCAACGCGATAACGCTATTATCTGTAAACCGACAAATTAATCCCACATAAATACCATACCCCATATCGGATAACTCATCACTACCCGACCATTTGGTGATCTCATCATAGAAATGGAAGTTTCCGTCTTTAATCAATCCTGCGACAAACTCTCCCAAGTCTCGATAATACGTGGCATCCGCATTCTCAAATCCAAACGCATCCCCATAGGTCTGCATAAAGACGGTATAGATGAGAAACATCCATATGACACGAGGGATAAAAGCAATCATAAATAGACGCTTCTCAAACCTACTCTCTCTCCGCATCACATCCGGTAAGGTGTCTTTTACCGCCGTACTGCCATAAAAGAAAAACAAACCTACAGCCACCACACCGGACAACATATAGTACCACGGCAGCGAATACTCCGAGTACATGAATGTGACTACCACCAATGCAAGCAGATATACCACCAACGGATACTGCGACAGCCATTTCGGGAAAATCGCTTTCGCCTGGGCAGCAGCATTTCTCCTCCGCGGCTGCATCGGCATCCCTGGCATGGGTGGCATCGGACCGCCTTGCGGAGGCATCTGTGAAAGTACTTCCGGTTGAATGTTGGGTTGGATATTTTGATTGGTATTATTCTCCATTTAACATATATATGTGCACTGAGCACACCATTGAGCGTGCAAAGGTAGTGATTTTTTTGCACTTATGCAAATAATTTTTGAAAAAAGGGAAAAATTAAATTAAAATAGATGAATACAGAAGCGGAGTTTTATATTCTTTTCAACGCCTTCACCCCCCATGTTCCTATCTTGTAGAGCCATGGTTTTGCTACATGCAGAAACCGTCCATGCTCAACCATCTCTCCTCCGAACTCCGCCTTGAAATCCCGTACGCCATACGGCACGTCCGGCACACCGGCACCCATGATATCAAACATCGGTATAGTATGTCCGTTAGCATACTCCATAGCAGCCCAAGTAGCCATCACGGACGGGTACTGGTTTTTATATTCATTATCCATTCCACATACAAACCACTCATAGATACACTTCCCATCAAATATCGGGCACATTATACCGCCTATCACCTTCTCCCCATATTTTACCAGCAGAATGACACCTCGTTTCTGACGGTAGAATTTAATAAAGAACGGTAGTGGAAAAAGCGGAGTCTTGACTTTTCGTCTATATAGTTCCGCCAAGATGCAGTACCAATCGGTTATCTCCTGTTCACTCTGCGCCTCTGTTATCTCAACGCCGGAAGAGACTGCTTTACGAATCTGTCGACGCCGGGTCTCGCTCATCCGTTCATACATCCCGTCCTTGTCCGTGCAATCTATATGGAAATTCAAATGTTTTCTATACTCGAATCCCGCTTTCGAAAAAGCCTCTTTCCAACGGCTATAATCATGGAAATTCCGCGTCTCGATATAGATGGGAGCTCCGTTAATTCGTTCGCTCGTTAACTCCTTCACTCCGTTCATAAGAAGTTCAACTTCTTCCAAACTCGCATCATCTGCCAATGCCGGTCCGCCAATAATAATTGCCCTCCGCGTAAAAAATTGTTTTATCAGATTCTTCTCTTTCGTCACATACCCTACACATATTCCGCGAAGTGAGGAGCCTAACCCAGAGCCTTCTCTACAAGGAAGGGTGGAAAACCTCTCTGCACCTCTCCTTTGGAAAGAATGGAGTGAGACTGCCACCTCTTTAATTCTCGCGATTACAGATTCTGGCTCACCGAGCAACTCCTCATTAGTAAACCTCAGTTCTGTATACCCTAACTGCTGTAAATGAGCCGTACGTTGTTTATCATATTCTGATTGTTCAGGATTATTGTGATACCCTCCATCTAACTCTATTACAAGTCCTTTTTCCAGACAAATAAAATCTACAATGTAGTCGAGTATAATATGTTGACGACGGAAATGTAAACCTATATTATTTCCCTTGAGCATATCCCATAGTGCAGACTCTGCCTCTGTTGGATTTTTGCGATTTGCTTGTGCATTCGCTTTCAATAGGTTATATTGCGTACTATCAGCAGTATGCACTCCCCATACATTTGCAAAGTTTTCCCTTCCCTTCAGGGAGGGGTT
>DGTP01000005.1:30384-31188 GCA_002394335.1 Bacteroidales bacterium UBA4333
CCCTTCCCTTCAGGGAGGGGTTGGGAGTAGGCCTCTACACCAACGACAAACGGAGCAAACATTTCCGGCATGCTCGCAAAGAACTCGTATGCCTCCGGTGTCTGGAACCATGTTCCGGTAGCACTTGCCTGCACAAGCCTACTCCACTCGGTTCTATCTATCTGTTCGTATGTTAGAATTCTATAGTTCATTATTAAAATATGCACACACAATTTTGACTGCAAATTTACAAAAAAAATCTGACATACGCAAATAAAAACAGAAAAATCGCCCGAATGAGCGATTTTTCATGTCTGAGCAGTTATTTTTATCTGGGGGCCCCACGGGACGCTAACATTAGTGCATCCCGTGGGGAGATGCGCAGATTGCCCGGGTAATTACCGCTAAAACGCGGTTTTAGCACATTACTTAGGGCAAATCAAGCGCGCGGATGCTCCGCGTCATACTCCGCACCGCACACATTCCACAGGTACGCTTTCATCGTGCGTTTGCCGGTGGAGGAGTAGCGTTGTGCCTCGAAGTCAATCTGATCCTGAGTAATCTTGCTCAGGTCTTTCTTACGGGCAGTCACCGCCTGCGCTACCGCCGTGAAACGGCTGCGCGCGTTCATCTCCTCCGAAGACAATGCAGTGCTGCGTTTGATCTTCTTGCGGAGATACAGACGGTTACAATCTTGTGACTCGGTGGCTGCCACGCGGTGAGTACCGAGCAGCATCTTGTTGCAAGAGTGCTGACTGCTCTTGCTCGGTTTGCAGAGTGCGCCGGACACATGATCGATTCCGGCACTCCATTCTACTTTTGCCA
>DGTP01000005.1:31242-31477 GCA_002394335.1 Bacteroidales bacterium UBA4333
AGTTAATAAAATTTTAGGTTTAACGTAAAATTTGGGGTTCCCAAAACAATTTTAATTGGTTTTGTATCCGCCACGTTTGGCGGATGGGTTAATACATTGTTTATTGTCCGGCATAGTATGCCGTATTACTCAGGGCAGTTTCCGTGAAGCGTCATAACTCTCGATCGTCTTACTCTGGATGACGACGCTCGTGTCACCGCGTTGCCATGTCTCGCTTCGGGTCGTCACCGTCCGC
>DGTP01000005.1:31591-32567 GCA_002394335.1 Bacteroidales bacterium UBA4333
TTACCATGGGGACCCCGAAAATTTTCAAAATCTCTTTCTTGGTCATTTTGTTTGGATTTAATGGTTTGTAAATCTTTGTTCATGGTCCCGGCATTGAATGCCGGATTTTTCGTTCATTGTGCGGGATGTTATCCCGTTTCCTCACCCTTCTGAGGGAGTTCAGGTCCGGCTTTAGCCCCCAATCACATTGCCTTCGGCATCGTAATTCGGACTAAGCTTGTGCATCGCATAGCCCAACAGCGAACCGAACTGGTGCTGTGCTTTGTATTCCGCCTCCATTTTGGCTTTCTCTGTTGAGTCTGCCAATACCGCACGAACCGCCGCTTGCACTTTCGCAAAACGCTTCTTCGCCGCAACCTGAGCCACACTTGGCTCCTTCTCGGACGGGTTGCACAACTTTCCGGTCGTCACTTTGCCGGTTTGTTTGTTCGTGCGGAAATACACATCGCTGTGACCGCACACTTTCTTCTTCATGCTCTCAATGAGCACCATAGGCTTGATCTCTGCCATAGATAAGATTTAGTTTTAATGGTTAGTATTTTTGTTTATTGTCCGGCATGCTATGCCGTTTATAGCGTTTATGTGCCGCGTATCTATGCGCGGCTTTCTCCTCCACCTCTATCCGCACATCCTCCCTTTCGCAGAGCGCACGCAGCACTCCTGCCACAAACGGCTCACCTTCGTCGTCAATGATTTGCAACAGCGACTGTCTTCCACCTCTACCGAGGGCGATCCGCCAACCATCCTCCGCGCGCCTTACCCCCGCCGCATAAATCAGTGCCAACGGCAACCCCTCACCGCGGACTGTCTCATGCACGCCGCCGATGATGGTCAGTTGCTCGTTATAACCGCCTTTCTCATTGGGCTGGAAGTGGACGGTATAGATCTTTCCGCTTTTTCCCTTGCCACACAGGCGCATATCTCGGATATATTTCAAATACATAATACTAGAAATGTTTTTTAGGTTTATGTCTTT
>DGTP01000009.1 GCA_002394335.1 Bacteroidales bacterium UBA4333
GGGTTCAACCGGAAGGGATTAGTGTTTACGTCAGCACATACGAATCGTTTCAGCACATTGTTGGAGACTTTAAGAATACATTTACTGCAGCTGAATGGAGCGTTCTGGAAGCCAATGGTGCCATCTGCTTACCTTTCGCAGGTAATCGGGATGGAGACGGATCTATTCATATGACCTTTATTAACTACAATGTTTATGGTTGGCCCGAGTATAGGAATGGGGAATACTGGACTCCTATAGATCTTGGAGCCAGTGATGAAAACGCATATATAATTTGTTTCAGACAGGTATTAGCTAATCAGTGGGTAACAGATGAGAAATATAAGGGTTTAGCTGTGCGTCTTGCGAGGGTGGCAAACAACACGTCAGAGTTAGCAGAAGTTGTGGAGGAAGCGAACGACCTCTACAATGATATATTAGAACTGGCACAACTATTCGACAATGACTCTATATTGATGAGCGCAGCGGAATGGTTCTTGCCTCTCATTCAGGAGGCGGATAGTATCGCGAATGATCCCGTAGCACCACAAGAAGTTGTCGATTCGCTCACCTCCAAACTAACGCAGCTTATGGATCAAGTAGACTTATATTACCATGCGTATGAAATCTATTGCCATTTGATGCAAGAAGGTGTCGAAGAGATCGCAGCTACTTATTTGGCGGCGATTCTGCCTGTTTTAGATGATTTATTGAATGAAAACCTGACGAAGGAGGAGTATGATGCAATTTATGCAACGATAATTAGCGCCTATGACGCTGCTATGTATGCTTACGAGCATTTAGCCATCGAGAACACCTGTGATGAAAACGATCACAACAAAAAAGTTCTCCATAACGGCATTCTCACCATTGAGCGTAACGGGCGCACCTTCAATGCCCTCGGCACAGAAATAAAATAAACAAAACTGACACATATTATGAAAAAAATTCTATTCTTTGCCCTTGTGCTGGTAGCCGGCGCACTGGCATTCACTTCTTGTGAGAAGAAAGACAAAATTGACAGCCCGATCGTAGGTACATGGATGCGCGTCGCAGGCGAATATGACTTTTTCTACACCTTTGGTGAAGACGGTACGTACCAACGAATTGAGAATTATTACATGAACGGTCGCGACGTGGTAGCTCATGAGCATATCGTCGGAGACGGTACGTTTAAGATTGACGGCGATGTAATCGATGCTACGCTCAATTCCATCCGCGTCTATATGGACGGCAGTAAGGACGGTGATCCTTTTGATGAGTTCTGGCCGATGAATGAAAAACTGAAATTCAGCCTGAAAGGCGACTACCTGACGCTGATTCATAACGCCGGTACAGAAGAAGAATGGCCGGAACTATTACTCAAGCAATAAATCATTCCCTTATGAAAAATTCTTATTTTTTCATGAAAAAGACATTATTTCTTTTCGCGCTTGTTACCGGTTTCACCTTGGGGCTTTCGGCCCAGAAGGTGCAAATCGGCGACTTGTACTACTACCTCAATGACAATAATGGTACTGCTTCCGTCACGTGGGATAAATTTGGGGAGAAGACCAATTACCAAGGTCATGCTACGATCATCATCCCCGGAGATGTGAGTTATGACGGCAAGAACTATCGGGTCAATGAAATCGGAACGTATGCATTCAACAGTTGTCAGATGACTTCCGTTGTGCTCCCTGATAACATTGAAACGATAGCTAAAAGTGCTTTCGAAAAATGCAAGAACCTGTCGTCTATCGGATGGGGACAAGCAGGCAAACTCAAAGAAATAGCTCAAAACGCTTTCTCCAACAGCGGATTAACGACACTCGCCCTTCCCGACGGAGTGAAGACGATCTGGAATAGTTTCAATTACTGCTCTAAATTGCAGGTAGTGACTATCCCTGCTTCCTTAGAGGAGATCAAAGCCCCGTGTTTTATCGGCTGCAATTCCTTGACGGCCATTCATGTCGATGCGGCGAACCTCAATTATTGTGCAGAAGACGGTCTTCTGTTCGACAAGCAAAAAAACATACTCCTCGCTTATCCTCTCGCTTGTCAGAACAAACGTTTCATCCTGCCGGAGTCGGTCACCAAAATCGGTGACCTCGTATTCTACGAGGCAGGAGAGTATCCGCAGACCGTCATTCTCCACTCAGGAGTAACTAATATAGGGTATCAATCCTTCTTTTTCAGTCAACTGGATACCCTTATTAGTTACTCCGTCGTTCCGCCGACGATAGACACAGAGACCTTCAAGGAGTGTTATGCCGTCATGTACGCGCCGGACGAGAGTTATATGGACTACCGCACGGCTTGGCATGAGTGGGTCTATCCGCTGAGCGCACTCGCCGAAGGCGTAGAGACCGTACAAACCTCTTCCTCCGCGATCCGGAAAGAGGTCCTCAACGAACATGTCATCATTCGCCGCGATGACAAACTCTACACCCTCGACGGAAAAGAAATAAAATAATTTTTGAAATTATGAAGGTTCGTGCAAGTCGAGTGTAAGCTCGCTTACGCCAACTTATAGATCGTTTGAACAACGTGAAATAAGAACTCGACGCAGCCGAAGCTCCAGAAAATTATTTTTTTAATTTTATGACAAAGATCTTTCCCCTCTTCGCTGCCTTGCTGATGGTAGGCACAGCATGGGCACAGGAAGAACAAGCACCTGTGCAGAAACTGAATGTCCACATGATGGACGGACAAGTAGTAACCTTCCTTTTGGATCAGGAGCCGGTGACGAAGTTCGAACCGGGACAACTGATCCTGCAGACTTCCGGCGATGCGCCCATCATCTACCTGCTGGAGAACGTACGCAAATATACGTACGAAGGTCTTCCGGAAGGTATCGATGCACCGGTCGTAGCGCCGGGAACGATCCTCATCCGCCAGAATAACGAGATGATGGTCATCGATGGTCTGCCGGACAAAGCAAACGTAGCGGTATATAACGTGGACGGCAAGTTGCTCTTCACCCAGCAGGCAACAGGCGGGCAATCCACCTCTATCCTCATGACAGCCTATCCCGCAGGAAACTATATCATTAACGCAGGCGGTGCCTCCATTAAATTCGTGAAACAATGAGAACTATAGTCAAAAGTCAAAAGTCGAAAGCCGAAAGACCATTTTCGAGAGCTATCAGCCGGAGCATATTTGTCTTTATTCTTTATTCTTTGAGCGCAGCGGTCTTTACTCCCATAAAAGCGCAGGAGGCCTTCTACATCTACCGCAATGACGGCGACTTCAACGGATTCTTCTATGATGAGGTAGTCGAGATGCGTCAATCGAAAATCGGCGTGGACTCGGTGGAATACGACCGCTGGGTGACCCAAGAGGTCGTTCTTGCCGACACTATCTACCGTATTCCGTTAGCGGCGATTGACTCCATCGGTTTCCAACAGCCGGAGATCAAACTCAACCCGCGGGTGAAGTTTATGGAGCAAGAAGGCTTGTGTCCGTATGTCGATTATGCCAGTGAGTTTGGCGTCACTTTCGTGAACCTGCCTGCCCACTTAAAACCGCAGATAGGCGATGTACTGATCGGTCTTCCAACCGATGACATAGCCAAAGAGAAATATGATGAAGGCAGTTTCAGTTGTATTGTGGACGATTTGTACACAGATGGTGATGTTACGTATGTTAGCGGTCATGCCATAGAGCAGTTAAGCGATGTGTTTGAGCAGTATATCACGGTAGAACAAATAGGTGTAACCAAAGACGGACAAGTTGTTCGTCGCATCGCAGGCTGTACGCCGGAAGGCTTCCCACGCGCGAAGATAAAACAAGTATCAGGCAATTCCGAATTGAAGTTGATCGATTTTGAGAGCACGTTTACCCGTTCTTGGAATCCGACCGATAATTCGGCTATCGAACTTAGCGCACAAATTGGTCTGGTCGTTAAATTCCGTGCAGCTTTTAATGTAACATGGACTCGTTTTATGGCGAGCCTTTCACAGGATATGGTTATTAAGACCAAGCCTGCTCTTGCGATGTCCGTTTTTGCGGGCTTTGAGTTTGACTCCGGTGAATTGTTACCCTGTGATGAGATTCTCTTCCCTGCCGCGTGTCCAATCTTCGGTATCAATCCTATTCCGTCGCTCTTTTTGCGCGGGGAGGGTAAATTGGAAGCTAAATTGAACATGCCGCAAGTACGTTTGGGTGTGGGGGAGCACTATACCATAGATTCCGATTCATGGTTCCCTGTCAGCTTAGGCCTGCATTTAGTACCAGATGAAAACAAAGAAGTTCCGGCAGATATGTTAGACCTCTCCGGACAAGTAGCATTCTCGGGTTATGTACAAACGGGTATGAAGTTCTCCGGCGACATCTTTACCGCCAGTTGGATTAAGAAGATCTTCCGCTTTGCGCTCGGCACCTATCTCTATGCAGGACCGAAAGTAAGCGGAGAATTTGTAGTCTCTGCTGATATTCCGACCGAAGAGGGGCAAGAGTGGGCTCCAACGAATACTTATGAAACGTTGAAACAGTCCCAACTGAATGTAGCTTTGCTTTCATTGGATTTGGAGGCGAAGGGGCACTTCTCCGTCTTCTCCAAAGAGGGCGAGAAGAAATTCTTTGACAAGAATTGGTCTTTCCTGACAGATACCGTCTTACTTGCTCCTCATTTTAAACCGACAAGTCAGGTTGAATATGATGATAAAACAGGTGTACAAATCCAACTCAAGCCGGAACTGGGGCATACTTTGGGCTATTGTTGGGTGGAAATAGGTGTCTTTGATGTTCCCGACAAACCTGCTCATCCGATAGAACCTGTAAAGAAAATAGGCTATTTCGATCTCACCAGAGTGACCCAAGATCGAATAAATAAAGGTTTCTTTGTGGAGTGTCCGTATAATGATTTAGAAGCCAAAACCCACACAGCCGCTCCTATTGTTCATGTCGGAGGAGTTGGGGAGTTTATCCTGTGGGAGAACGCAGCACACTTCATGCCTCCTTATTCGTTACAGGTGGAGACATCTTACCTGTCTTTTGGTGCCAAGAGCGATTTGAAGCAAACAATTACCATTCATACAAATGCACCTAAGGATAATATCAATTACTCTTTCGGCACTTGGTTAACAGTGGATTCTCTGCAAACGGTTAGTGCCGCAACAGGTACGTACAGACTATATGTTACGGCAGAGCAGAACACGACATTATTTGACCGTCGCGGTACAGGCAACGAAGCACTGACCATTACGCTGGCTGGTGCTCTTTCTAATGGACAAACATACTCAGTTGAGTTATATCAAGCTGCGCCGGACTTAAGTAATGTTCAAGTGGAAGGCAGAGGATTCTGGCACTACCTCGGAGACGATGGATGGTATGATGGCTATAACACAGAATACAAGGGAGCAGTTACTGCCACTCGGAGTGGCGACAATACCGTCATCATCGATGGTACATACACAGAAGATTCTAACACAGAAACAAATAAGGAGCAAAAGACATATACCATTCATCTCCAGATTCAACGAACTGAGGACGATGTAACCGTTGAAGGAAATGACTACCATCGGAAAAGAACATGTACAGGTAGTATTACGAATCATTTCGTAACTAAATCTTATTATACAGATGTTTACGACCAAAAAGTGTGGTATACCACTGGTATAGGGGATTATTCCATCACCTTTACGGATCCGGTAGGCGGAGAGATGGAAGGCGGAGAATTCTTTGTGGGACCGCTCAGTTCTCTCTCGTATGACTTTGAACCTCAGAATGGAAACACAACCCCTGCCCAGCATGTTGTAATGCCTTCCGGTGAGATTAGTATGCTTCAACTTGGAGTAATTATCCCATAATTTGTGAAGGTTGATCTCTCCTTTTCTCTCATCCCTGTCACCCGCGTGGCAGGGATTTTCTTCCAAATGTGGGTGAAAATACATATATTTGGACAAAAAACACAAAAAATATTTGGTCAATTCAAGAAATTGTTGTACCTTTGCACCGTGAAAAGTGCACAGAATACAAAATTGTGCACCATAGAGAGTGCAAATTAAACGAATAAAGCTATGATAGACGCATCATTATTGCAGTACATGAAGGAGCAATTGGACTTGACATCTGTAGATTTCAAGCGGTATCTTTACGACCAAATGGATTGGAACAAACGCCTACAATGCCTATTAGGCGGAAGAGGTGTTGGTAAGAGTACGATGGTGAAGCAACATATCATTGAGACTCCGGAAGAGCACAGTCTGTATGTTTCTGCCGATCATAGCTATTTCACACTTCACACGCTGATTGAGTTGGCCGATGAGTTCGTAAAAGAAGGTGGTGATCATCTGTACATCGATGAGATCCACAAATACGACGGATGGAGTCGCGAGATAAAGCAGATATACGACACGCATCCGGCATTGAAAGTGTTTATCACGGGGTCGTCGATACTGGATTTGCCGGATGGTGAGGCTGATTTGAGTCGACGTATCATCATGCGGCATCTCCATGGGATGTCGTTCCGGGAGTACCTGAAGTTGGTGCACAAGATAGATGTGCCGGTGTATAGTTTGGAGGAGATATTAGCAGGAAACGCACAGCCAAAGGCATTGCCGCATCCTCTGCCGCTGTTCCGTCAGTACCTGCGAGACGGGTATTATCCGTTCTCGTTAGAAGGCGATTTTCAGGAACGTATGCAGAACGTGATCCGTCAGACGATGGAATCAGACATCCCGCATTACGCAAAGATGAGTCCGGCTACTGGACGTAAATTGCGTCAGATGTTATCGATTGTGGCGCAGAATGCACCGTACAAACCGGAATCGCAAGCGTTGGCCAATGAACTGCATATCAGTAGGAACGACGTGCCGAGTTATTTGCTATTCATGGAGAAAGCGGAGATGATTGGTCAGTTACGCGATGACACAGGAGGTATGCGTGGATTGGGCAAAGTGGAGAAGGTGTACCTCAATAATACAAATATCCAATACACGCTGGTTGGAGAGAAAGTGGAGATTGGCAATGTGCGGGAGACGTTTTTCTATAACCAGCTGCATGTGACGCATGATGTGATATCGTCGCGTGTGAGTGATTTCAGCGTGGGGGATTACACGTTTGAGGTAGGAGGGAAGAAGAAAGGGAAGAAGCAGATATCGGAAGTGCCGAATGGGTATGTAGTGCGTGACGAGATTGAGTATGCGGCGAATCAGATCATACCGTTGTGGGCGTTTGGGTTGATGTATTGATTACCCTTTCTCTCTCGTCCCTGTCATTTTTGGCAGGGATTTTTTATTTATGCGACGAAAAACGGCTATTTGTGACGAAATTCGATAAATTTGTACGATTTGAGAGTAGATTTGTACGATATGAGAGTGCTTTTTCAAAAAAAAGCAGTAACTTTGTGCGCCATTTTGATTAGTAACACACAAAACTATTAAATTTATGCAAAAGACTTTTCTTCTCTTTCTCGGCTTGGCGCTTATGGCGCTACCGATGAGAGCGCAGGGTGCGGGGCAGCCTGTGCAGAGGCTTATTGTCTGGAAGATGGACGGCACAAAAGTGTATTTTGAACTGACCGACGAGCCGGTGACTACCTTTGCGAACGGCAGTCTCGTTATTACCGCCAACAACGGTGTGTTCTCCTACCCTCTTGCCCAAATGGCGAAATACACCCACGAAGGTCTGCCGGAAGGCATTGACCTACCCACTATCGCGCCGGGAGATGTGATCGTAAGGCAAAACAACGAGATGCTGCAGCTTGAAGGACTGCCGGATGGCATGTCTGTCACGGTCTATAGCATGGATGGCAAGTTAGTGGCATCCCAAAAAGCCGTCGGCGGACAGCCGACGCTGCTGGTGCTCACCGCACAACCAGCCGGAACGTATATTGTTAACGCAGGCCCCGCCTCCTTTAAATTCGTGAAACAATGAGAACTATAGTCAAAAGTCAAAAGTCGAAAGCCGAAAGACCATTTTCGAGAGCTGTCAGCCGGAGCATATTTGTCTTTATTCTTTATTCTTTGAGCGCAGCGGTCTTTACTCCCATAAAAGCGCAGGATGCTTTCTATATCTACCGCAACGACGGCGATTTCAACGGTTTCTTCTACGACGAAGTGCAGGAGATGCGGTATTCCAAACTGGCACTGGACTCCACCGAACAGGAGCAGTATGTCACTTACGAAGTCGTCCTTGCCGACACCATTTACCGTATTCCGCTGACTGCCATCGACTCCATCGGTTTCCAGCAACCGGAGATCCGCTTCAACCCCAAGGCGCATTTCCTGGTCCGGGACGGATACGAACCTTATCTGAATACGGTGAAAATCAACGGATGTACATTCAAGGACCTGCCGTCCAATCTGCCCATTCAGGTCGGCGATGTGCTGATTGGTCTGCCTTCCGACCCGCGTGCGGAGACACTGTATATCAATACGCCCGGAAACTTGGGACCCGGCAGCTTCGCATGCGTCGTGGACGGCTTGAAATCATGGGAATATAACGGCAGTATCATTACGGAAGCAACCGGACATCCTGTTGATCAACTCAGCGATGTCTTTGAGCAATACATCACCGTAGAGCAAGTGACGATAGACAAAAACAATCAGGTACACCGCCGGATTGCCGGGTGCGACGAAAACGGTATGCCGCGCAAAGCGCTTGCCGTCGGCGGTGAAGGCGATATGGATTTGTTCACTTTCCAATTTAATCTCACCCGTGAATGGCAACCGTCCAACATAGGCAAGATAGACCTCAATGCCGAAATCGAACTGAAAGACAAGCTGCGGGTGGCATATGACATCTCCTTGTTCAAGTTCTACGCCAAAATAACGAACGAGATGCATTTCAAAATCAAGCCCTCCGTTGGACTGCAACTCAACGCCAGCTATGAGGCTACTTCGGACGACTGGGCTGCGCTGCCGCATATCATGTTCCCTGCCGCCTGCCCGATCTTTGAGACGAATCCGACTCCGATGTTCTTCTTCCGCGTGGACGGTACCGCGGAAGCACGGCTGAACCTGCCGGCTGTAAAGTTGGGTATAGGAACGGATTTTATTCTCAATTCCGCCAACATCATCTTCCCCGTCGCTTTCGGCGTGCATTTCGTGCCGGACGAGTCTTCAAAGATAGACGATGACATGCTCGATTTCTCCGCCGCTGCAAACATCAAGGCTATGGTGCAGACGGGTATCAAATTCCAAATGAACATAGCTACCGCCAGTTGGTTCAAGAAACTGGTGAACGCCGATCTGGGACTGCACCTCTATACGGGACCCAAACTGTCCACTATGTTCACCTTTAATCCCGGTAATCTGGCAAAAGAGGCGGATCAACCCACTGCGCTCAGTGCTGTTTATACTTCGCTCCAAAGATCCAACATCTTTTTATCACTGCTGTCCGTTGACTTGGAGGCGAAAGCCAAAGCGTCGGCATTCGGGAAAAACCCGGTGGAGAAGAAATTCTTCGACACCAATGTATCCTTCCTCAATGACACCGTCTTTTTTGTACCTACTTTTGATTCACTGACGGTGGACTATGACTCTACCACCTTCAAACTGGATGTACGTCTGTTTCCGCGCAAGCAGAAAGTCATCGGCGGGTCGCATTACCAGCTGGCGGAACGGAATGTATCGACCAATGAGGTAATCATGCACAAACCTGTTTATTATATCGGGATTAATGACAGAGACAGCGACATCGTCTATTCCTTCGATAATATCCGTGCGGACGGCAAAACCCGCCATTTCTTCCCGGTGGTGCTCTTCGGCAGCCAGAGAACAAGCAGGGCTGTTACGGAGAGATATTTTTCCCCGGGTGTATATTTCGAACTGGACAAAGACTCGCTTGTCTTCGGCGCCAAAGACAATCTCCGGCAGCAGATCACCATTCATACGAATGTCCTGCAAAGTGGTTTGATCATGAATAATACCACCAGCTGTGGCATCAACACGAATAGCAAGAATACCGGTATAAAAGCCACTAACGCACAGAACGGCGAATATACCGCGATCTTTGAAGCTGCACCCAATACAACGGTCTTCGACCGGGAGACGAGCGCACAAGACCCCACGCATCCTTGGATAAGAGCCTCCTCACAGGGAAAAATGGATCACACGCGGTCTATCGGTATGTACCAGGGAGTGGATCTGTCCAATGTAGAACTCAGTTTGAGCACTTCCTTCCGGGACGATCAGGGGAAAACACACACTTATGGCTATAAGGGAGCTGTTACCGTTACGCCGTACAGCAGAGACTCCGTGCATGTGGAAGGCACGTACACGAAAAATGGCATTGACAACGCCACCGAGACCTACACGGTTTCTTTTGATTTTGTGCGCAAGCCGCAGTACAACGGCAACGATCATTTAACCGTCGCTTCCGGCTCATTCTCCTACCATTACGAAGCCCAATCGGAGACCTCCAAAACGGAGATTCGGTATGATGTCACCTTCGGTGGGATTACCGGAACGCAATCCGGTGCCTCCGGCTCCCTGCAGAACGGCTCTTACAAGAAATGGAAAGACGGAGAAGTGACTGACGAAAGAGAAATGGGAACAACCTCGGAGGCACGTTTCACGCTCACTGCCAAATAACACAAACAACACACTAAAAAACTATTAAATTTATGAAAAAGATCTTAATTATTTTGATGGCTGCTATGGTAGCCGCAGGCAGCGTCTCGGCTGCGGACAACAAGAAAGCATCCAATGCAAAGGCTAACACTAAGACCACTGCGAAGGCTAACACCAAGACCACTGCGAAGCCTAACACCAAGACCACTGCGAAGCCTAACACCAAGACCACTGCAAAGGCTAACACCAAGACCACTGCAAAGGCTAACACCAAGACCACTGCGAAGGCCGCTCCCAAATCAGACAAAGAGTACACCCACAGCGTCGGTGTCGTTGCAGGCTCAGGTATCGGTTTCCAGTACAAGAAAATGGTGAGTGCCCATTTCACGCTGATCGAGGAGTTCGGTTATCTCGGTAGCTGGGCAGCTGCCGGAGACGGTTTCAGTACACCTGCCTTCGGCGCAGTGAACGACCTTGTGCTGGCGTATCAGGCTAAGTGCGCGGAAGGCAAAGGAATCCGTCTCGACTACTATGTGGGCGGTCAGATCAAAGGCGGTTATATCGACATGGGTGCTGCCGGAGGTATCGTAGGCGCAGGTGCTGCCGCAGGTATAGAAGCCAAGATGCAGAATGCCCCTATCGCTTTCTCCTTCGACTTCCGACCCGGTTACGGCTGTCTTCTGGGTGATGACGGGACGGGAAATATCGGAGCTTTCCATGTGTTCGACTGGACACTCAACCTCGGTGTACGGTACACGTTCTAAAGAAATAACATCAACCATTATGAAAAAGATTTTATTCTGCGCCTTTGCGCTGGTAGCCGGCGCACTGGCATTCACCTCTTGCGAGGGAAACAAAAACAACCCGGACAACCCGCAGGAGCAGGAAATCAAACCCGCCGACCTCATTGGTAGCATGTGGCGCGCGGACAGTGTGTTCATCAATAACGTCCCCGGAGGACCGCACGCCATCGTTGAGGTGCTGGACGCACAGAAAGCGGTTGTGAACGGCGACACGGCCGAGTACTCCTTCAAGGGCAACATACTCAACTTCCGCGGCGGCGAGATTGAGGTTTCCGCTTATACCGGAAAAACGGCCATTCTCAGCCTGCCGGACGGAGGACCGAAGATGTATATGAGCAGACTGCCGGAGCGGGATATGCAAAACCAGATTATGAATCCCCAAACCGCCGATTTCGTAGGCACCTGGCAACTCGCGTACTATACGATGAATGCCGTTACTTTTGAGGGTGCATGGAACACCATGGGCACGAACCCCGGTGTCGAGACTTGGGAGCTCCGCGCAGACGGTACCGCCACGTATCATAGCACCTTCTTCAACAAGACCGAAAACGGCACTTGGAGCTATGAGTATGGCATGCTGATGGTCGCTAACCCCGCACAGAGTCACCTTCGTGACGAGAACGACCGCATCACCGTGCAGCCCCTCACCAAAAACTGGATGGGCTTCGTCCGCGGCGACGGCAATACCACCTATCAATGGTTCTTCGTCCGCGTGAAATAACCAACCACACCCATACCGAAAAAGCACTCGCGGGTGTTCGTGAGTGCTTTTTTCGTTTGTAACCCCGAATCGGTCATTAGCGTTTTAGGGTAACTCCTTCACCACTACCGCCCGCACAAAATTGGGAAACTGCATGCAGGCTTCTTTGTCCGTCAGCTGCGCGCGCCAGAGGCTGTAAAGCTCCATGTAACGCGGATGGGACTTGTCGCGGATGATAGCCCCAGCCGCGCGGCAGGCTTCCTTCCATTTGCTGCGTTGGTTTACCTCGCCCTGCGTCAAAGGGTGCTTTTTATAATCGCGCGGTTCTTGGGCGTAGATCTCTTTCGGACCAAGCCCCACCACTTCGCCCGTGATCGGGTCCTTCACGCCTTTGCGGCGGGTGACTAACCGGTGTGCATAGTCTTTCTTTTTGCTGAGTGCGCCGGTGAAAGACTCAAAACCGGCTGTAGGTACATATCTTGCCATAATACTATTTTTTATTTTGGAAGTTAAATTTTTGTTATGACCGTTTTGACCTTTTTGACCGTTTCACCTCCAAATGGTCAATACGGTCAATACGGTCATGTCATTTTTTTATTGCATCCGCCAAGTTTGCCACTTGGGGTCCCCGAAAATTTTAATTTTTGGGGAGAGCGGAGGCACAAGTTGCCTGTTTATTAAGCGGAGCGGTATAAACCATTGCACACTTGTTGCCGAACGCGATCGTTATAGATTCTTGTATATTCTTAGTCATCTGTTATCCATTGCCGAGGGTATTCCCTATGCAGAGGCAAGGCGTTTCCTGTACACACCGTGACGGATCTTTTGTACAAACCCTTTCTCCTGCCATTCTTCATTCCACCGGGTAGCGGTGCGATAAGACAAGCCTTGGCTCTTCGCTTCTGTAACCAAGTTTTGGACACTATACTCCGCAGGCAGCAGACTCAGCAGCACCTGTCTCTGGTCCAACACCTGCACCTGCGGCACCGCCTCTTCTTCCACTCCCTTGATCATCTTGTACGCCGCAGCCATATGCAGCATCAGCTTGTTCCCGATCATCTCCGCTATCCGGTAATCCGCATCCGAACATGCCAAATCTGAATGCTGACGGCTGAAGGCTGATGGCTTCTCCGCCTCCCGTAACGCGCTCAATATCATCGCCATCCGCTCGATCTGCACCGCCATACGCAGTACCACGGAGTGGAAATTCTGCCCGAGCAACTGCATCAGCATCGGGTATGCGTTCTCCAAGTGCTGACCCAGACGCGCCCTTTGCTCATCGCTCAGCCGGAACTCTACTGGCTTGCTGAAATAGAGCTGCTCATACAGTCTGTACAACTGTTCCGCTGCCACATACATGACGCCGTTACTGCCGCGTCCCGGCTCCACATACTGATGGCTGAACGCCTGCTGGTCATTCACAATCAACGTCAGCAACCGCGAGAAATAACCGTTCTCGATACTCGGCACCAACGCTTTGTACTGGCTGAAGGTGCCGGTGAGGAGTACGGAGAGTTGCGGACAGGCGATGACGGAAGAGTTGTTCGCACGGTTGCGTGTGATGGGTTCGTGCTCGGCTGCCTTACGCAAGGCGGTGTTGTAGTTCGCCACGGACGAACGCCATACATCGGTGATGACCGATCCTTCGGACTCGTGGATATATCCGCGCCCGTTCTGTTTCTCCAGTTGGCGGTAGAAACCCGGATAGGAGGAGTCGCCGGCAATGACCAGCGGTTGCGCCTCATGCACCTTGCTCACCAACTCCAACGCGAGGTTGGCGATACCTTTTCCGCAAGCGGCGGAACCCACAATGAAGCATTGCAGATTGGGAAAATACTTCTTCCCCGTCAGTCCGTAGCGGAAATAGAGATTGGGCATACAGCTTCCTGCGGCGGTGAGGAGCGCAAGCAGGAGTATGTCTTTCTCCGCGTCCGACTGCGCGAGTGCCATGATGGGTTGGATGATTGCCGGCAGTGCCTCCGGCTCGATGTGTTTGGCGATGTGGAGATCCTGCTCCTCCTTCGCCGGAATAGATAGATTGTTGATCATAATTAGTAAGGTGTTAAATGGTTTAAAAATGTTAATATTTGGGGTCCCCGACGGGCGCTAACAGAGTGCACCCGGTGGGGAGAGCGGAGGCAATGGTCGCACTTACCGATTAGCGGTAGCGGTTCGGTCTTTTGCGACCCATTTGCCGAACGCGACCTTCTATTATATAGGCGTTTTTGGCATAGCTACGCAGGTAAATGCGCCTTTGGGTGTTCTCGGGTGACGCACCGGGTAGCGACATTTATTCCCCTTTCCACCCCTTATATAATAAGGGCTCCCAAAAAGCACCGCAAATCCTGTCGCTTTTTTCTCAGTCGGCGTTTTCTTTCGGCATTTCCTCTTTGGCATCCGCCATGCATGGCGGATTGGAAATGCCGCCTCTGCCGGTTGTCTCTTTCGGTGGCATTCTTGCCGCCGTTGCCTTCTTTGTATTGTGCCGACTGTCAGTCGGCGTTTTCTTTGTCCTCTCTCGCCTAAATTTGCCTATCCCTGCCTAAATCTGCCTATATTCGGCCTAAAGCGGCTTATTTATGCCTGATTATGCCCCCAAAAATCCCCCTCCCTCTTGCATTTCTCAAAAAAACACTCTCTAATCACATTTTTTCGCTTAAATGTTTGCATATATGCGCAAAAAGTTGTATCTTTGCGCAGAATTTTGAACATTAAGCACAAATACACGTATGAAAAGAGCACTATTGCCTAAGCACGAGAGACTACTTCATGATTTAGGAGAAAACATCCGTTTGGCTCGGTTACGGCGTAATTTGCCTTCTGAACAAGTGGCGGAAAGAGCCGGTATAGCGCGCAACACCCTTATCAAGATAGAGAACGGCGATGAGGGAGTGGCGATAGGCTATTACCTGCGTGTGCTCATAGTGCTCGGTTTGGAAGAGGATTTGCATTCCGTTGCGCAAGATGATATCCTCGGCCGCAAACTACAAGACGCAGGACTAACTATCTCTAAACGCGTGACTAAAGCCAAATAATCTATGCAAACAATATACATCTATTTTGACGATTTCCGCGTAGAGACACCCGTTCTAATGGGGCGTCTGTTTGCGCAACCTTCACGTGGAAAGGAGATATTCTCGTTTGAGTTTGAGCCCGAGTGGTTACAGACTCCATATTGCCGTTTGTTAGACCCGGATTTGCAGTTGTTCAGGGGACGGCAGTTCTTGGCGGATGACAAGGCCAACTTTGGTATTTTCACAGACTCCGCTCCGGATAGATGGGGCAGAGTGTTGCTTGAACGCAGAGAGTCCATTCACTCAAAAGACGAGCAACGCCCTCGGAAAACACTCATGGAAAGTGACTTCCTCTTGGGTGTCTGTGATAGCACGCGTATGGGTGCACTACGCCTGAAAACAGATTTGAATGGTCCGTTCCTTGATGATGACTCGCAATATACGACACCGCCTTTCACTTCCTTGCGCGAACTGGAACAAGCCAGTTTGCATCTGGAAAACGATGATGACCCCAATATGCGCAAATGGCTGCAAATCTTATTAGCCCCCTGTTCTTCGTTAGGAGGAGCAAGACCGAAAGCGAATGTGCAAGCACCGGATGGCTCCTTGTGGATAGCCAAATTCCCGAGTCGAAGCGATCGGCAAGATATAGGAGCATGGGAAGCGGTTGCGATGCAATTAGCCCGTGCTTGCGGCATTACTGTCGCCGATTTTGATTGCATCCGGTTCAATCAACACGCGTCATTCTTGACACGCCGCTTTGATCGTACGCAAGATGGTAAGCGCATCCATTTCACATCTGCGATGACTATGCTCGGCTATCATGACGGTCATACGGACGGGTGCTCTTATCTGGAACTCGCCGAGTGGATTGCACGCAACAGTTGCCAAGCGCAAAAAGACTTAGAGGAACTATGGAAACGGCTGGTCTTTAATATCGCCGTCAGCAACTGCGACGACCACCTGCGCAATCACGGCTTCCTGCTGTCTAAAGAAGGTTGGAGACTTGCGCCCGCCTATGATTTGAATCCTATGTATTACGGCACCGGATTAAGCCTTAATATTGACGAACATTCCAATGCTTTGGATTTTGAGCTGGCTACTGATGTCGCTCCGTACTTCGGTATTGATGCTGCTAAATCTGCTCAAATCGTTGATTCCATCAAACGGCATGTGGCTGATTGGCGCAAATGGGCTATGCACTATCACATTCCCCGCGAAGAACAAGAACTAATGGCACCGGCATTCAGAGTGGAATAAATTTTGTACCGGAATAAAAGACGGACTTCGGTCCGTTTTTTTGTGCCTGTTTCGTGTCTATCATACCAAAAAACCGAAAAAATTCCCCTCCTTCTTGCATATATCAAAAAAAAGTTGTACCTTTGCAGCGAAATTGGTGGAGTATATGTAAATTATTATATGAAATCTCTTGAACAAATACGAAAAATTGAAGCAGTTGTGCTTTACGTAGCGCAAAAATTTCCTTGTGGAGTTGATTATATCAAACTCTTTAAGATATTGTACTTTGCGCAAAAGGATTATTTGGTTGCATACGGGAAAGTATTGTGTCCTGATACATTTAAGGCACGAACATTTGGACCTGTCCCTGCATTGTCAGACAAGGTAATTAAACTTGTAGAACTCCAAGATGAAGATATAGAACAATATCCAGACTTAACAGAGTTCACAGATTCTATCCGCATCGAGAATCAGCATGTTTTTGCTAAGAAAGAACCTAACATGGATTACTTATCTAAGAAGGAATGTGAATACCTTGATAAATGGTATAATTTCTGCAAAGATAAAGATTCAATAGAGGAACTATCACCAGAATCCCATGATGAAGCATATAAAAAAGCTTGGGAAAGATATAATATAGATCCCCAACAAGGAAGTCTTACGTTGATGGAGATAGCTCGTGCGGGTGGTGCGTCAGAAAAGATGGTTGCCTATATCCGTGAAAAAGAGTTGCTGACAGCTGATTATGCCTAGTTCTATGGACGACGAGGTACTCAAAGAATTGCAAGAGCAACTACGGAAAAACCGACTTGTGCAATCGGCAGAAGATTTGCAAGTCGGTGATATTGTATATATTGAGATGGACAGAAACGATGGACTAATTCTGAATGATGGATATGATACTCGTCTTAAGTATGTAGTTGTAGCTGGCTCTAAAAGTAATGAAAAGGAATTTGGAGTTGTCTTAATCAATTCAGATGCAGATTATTCCGATGCACCAGATTGGAAAGCCGAACAATATCCTCTTTTGCTGAGTAATTATACAAATGTCCTTGAGCATGATAGTTGGATTGATTGTACAGATCCAAAAGAATTAACTCTAAGAAAGATGAAGGCAAAAGGAGCCGAGAAAATGGGGCATCTTACAAAGGTAGACCTTGACAATGTAATGAAGATTATTAAAAAAAGCGATTTTGTTAACGACCATTTTAAAAAAGTGTATAGGATTGAGGAGTACAAAAAGTAGTTCATTAGTGAAAGTATCATTAATCATATCATATATCTATCTGAATCAAAAATGGAACTATCTGTCAGTAATGTTCTAAAAGAAGCCTTACATTCTACATTATTAGAATTAGAGGGTGTTATAAATGCCGATGTTCTAGTGTTTACTGGGGAAATATACACAGGACCAGAGAATCAATTTTTGACTATTGTTGAACAACTTTCAGCAGAGCGCAGACATCAAACTCTAGCAATTGTATTAACGACAAATGGCGGAAGTACCACCGTCGTTGAAAGATATGTAAACATAATTCGTCACAACTATAATAATATATTGTTTATTATTCCCGATTACGCGTATAGTGCAGGTACGATTTTTAGCATGAGTGGGGATGAAATATGGATGGATTATTTTTCTGTATTGGGCCCTATTGATCCGCAGGTGCCTAATAAGGATGGGAAATACGTTCCTGCACTTGGATATTTAGACAAAATATCTGAATTAATAACTAAAGCACAAGCCAATACATTAACCCAAGCGGAGTTCTTGATTCTTAAAGATTTTGATTTAGCGGAGTTAAAAGGATATGAACAAGCCAAAGAACTAACAATTACATTATTAAAAGAATGGCTTGTAAAGTATAAATTTAAGAATTGGAAAAAGAATAAAGATAATACTGATGTTACTGAAAATCAGAAACTACTAGTGGCATCAAAAATAGCGGAAGATTTAGGAGATTATACTAAGTGGAAAACTCATGGAAGACCTATAAATTTGCAGACATTGGGAGAATTGGGACTAGAGATTCATGATTATTCCAATGAAGGTCAGATAAGAGAGGTAATACGCAAGTATTACAAATTGATGATTGAATATGTAAATATTAATAAGTATCCTTTATTCATCCATACGCATAGTTTTTTGTAAGGAGCATAGAAGATGACGGACATTGTATCTAAGATAAAGGATTTGCAATTGGATGTGGATGAAAAACAGATTCATTCGTATGTTTCTGCACTGAAGGACTTTGATTCTCTAATTGCAAATGGTCTAACAGCTCCTCGTGGATACAGTATTAAAACCATTGTGCATAAAGCAAATGTTTATGTAATAAATCATTATATAAAATCCTGAAAGAGAAGATGCCCGATCAAAGCAAAATAATAGAGAACCGAATGTTAGCAGCAATAATGTTTCCTTCAATCAATAAGTTGATGCATAAACTATATGGAGATGCGACTATCTCTATATCAGATGAGGAGATTAAAACTGCTCTAATGGGAATTAAATGTGAATGCAAAGCTCGAATAGAAGCAACTCCAGATGCCGATGAGGAATACAAACACACTCAAGAACAGAATTTAGATGGTCTAATGTATTGGTTAGAGGAAGTCCTCAAAAAGGCAAACAAGCACGAGCAAGAAATAAAAGCAAATCATATATCAACCATCTAACTTGCAGATGTAAAAGGCAAGTCGCTTATTCCGAAAGCGTTAAAATCGGAGGACATAATAAAAGGCGTTTATTGACGCTTGTTTTGGGAACTTGAAATCTAGCAAATTTTATCCTATCCAAAGCAAGATGGCAGTAATCGTCCTGTGGATGTGTATTAACTACGCTGATATGGCGTATTATACATATCGGCGTGGACGTTATTGTTTATTCTTATAGGATGGGTTTTGCTAGAACCTCAAGTTCAAGAATAAGCATAAATAAGGTTCCACGCTTTTCTTTATATTAACGGGTCGTTTGGAACCGACTTCCCACAATACTTTATAAAGATATGGAAAACAAAAAGGAAGAAGAATTGCAGTCGCGACGCGAATTCTTTAAGTCTGCAGCAAAAGCTGCGTTACCCGTATTAGGTGCGATTGTCCTTACCAATGTACCCATTATAAAAGCAAACGCCGCAACAGACTGCTATGGTGGGGGATGTATGGGTTATTGCTCAGATAATTGTACAAGTAGCTGTCAAGGTTCATGTAGATATAGCTGTCAAGGTTCATGTAGCGGAAAATGTCAGGGATCATGTGCTTATAATTGCGGGGCATCAGCCTATTTCGCTGGATAAATGTTGATGTCATAGTAAATAATTATACTTATTATGGAATTGGATAAGTTATGGGAGAATGTATCAACTATACCATCATTTGATGAACTAGACAATTTCTTAGAATCTCTATACAATAATAAGATTATTTTTTAACCATTAATTAAATACAGTTATGAAACTATCAAAAGACGCTTTCTTCTGTTTTTCTGATGAGAAGGCAGAAGAATTAAAGGGAAAACAAGTGACGGTTCAAATGCAGGAACCTCGTGAACTGATTAAAGGCACTGTCACTGGATTGCTATACATGGATTCCAGCATGTATGAATCCTATAAGCATATTGGACAAACAAAATACATGGGAATAATAATTAATCATGAAATCCAACTTAAGTTTGACGCCAATATTGAGTATTTAATCATAGAAGAAAATGAAGGTGTGATATCAAGAAGAAAATTCTTTAAAGAGGCAGCTGGCGCATCATTACCTATAATAGCAGGAAGCATACTTCTCCCATTTATAATGTCTTCATGTGATGGAGCACACTCCTCTTGTGTGAATTGTGCAAACGGATGTGATGATACTTGTTATCATTCGTGCAAAGGTTGTACTGGTACGTGTAAAGGGGGATGTAAAGAAACTTGCTCAGGTGCATGTGCGGTTAATTGTACTGCTTATTGTAGAGATAAATGTTCTGGTCAATGTGTAGGTAATTGTCAATATGTTAGCCAAAATTATTAAAGAAAATTATCAAGGATGGAAAGGTGGCATGACAAAGAATATTACTTTCATTGTCACAAAGGACTGCCAACTTGCCTGCAAGTATTGTTATCTTGTAGGAAAAAATGAGAAAGAGCGCATGCCTTGGAAAGTAGCCAAAGCGACGATAGATTATGTGCTTGACCATGAAGCCGACTCTGACTTTGCATACGAAAGTGTCATTTGGGATTTTATAGGTGGTGAGCCTTTTTTGGAAGTTGACCTCATTGACAAGATTTGCGACTACGTAAAAACAGAGTTATTCCGTCGCAATCACCATTGGTTTAATTCGTATCGTTTCTCGTTTTCAACAAATGGAATAAATTACGATAGTGAAAAAGTACAACGTTTTATTGCAAAAAATAGAGAGCATCTATCAATTGGTATAACAATAGACGGAACTGAGCGTAAGCATGATTTGAATCGCGTTTACAAAAAGACAGAAAATGGATCTTATGCTGATGTCGTGCGCAATATTCCATTGTGGTTAGAGCAATTTCCTGGCGCCGGAACAAAAGTTACAATTTCGTCTGCAGATATTCCCTATATTTGTGAATCTGTTCTTCATTTATATGAACTCGGTATTCATCAAGTGAATATCAATTGTGTGTTTGAAGATGTATGGAATGAAGAAGACGATAAACTATTTGAAGACCAGTTGATGCAATTGGCAGATGCTATCATTGATAGAGATTTGTACAAAGATTATGCCTGCTCTTTCTTCTCGGAGTATATGGGAAAACCTATGGATTGTCAACTACAAAATCAAAACTGGTGTGGAGCAGGAAAGATGTTGGCTGTAGATGCTGCAGGCAATTTCTATCCTTGCACTCGTTTTGCTCAGTATTCTCTTCGTGACAAAGAAGCATGGATAATTGGCAATATTCATGATGGCATAGACAAGAACAAACTTCGTCCGTTCCTTACGCTTGATCGCTGCACGCAATCCACACCTGAATGTGTAAATTGTGAGGTGGCAGAAGGCTGTGCATGGTGTCAAGGAGAAAACTTCGACGCAGCACAGACACACACTGTCTTTGAGCGTGCTACTGCAATATGCAAAATGCACAAAGCACGTGTATGTGCAAACAATTACTATTGGAACAAGCTCTACCGCAAATTGGAATTGGAAGGCAAGCGCGAGGAGTTCGAAGCCAATAGGAAGACAAATAACGGTGTGGTGTGCTGATAAATGAACAAATTGTAAATGAATAAATAGTAAATAGTCTCATGCTACAATACTTAGTTATTTTATTGGACGATACAAGCGTGGCATATTGCCATGCAGAAAACCCACTCAAAGAACGTAATCTTATTCCGTTGGATACGCTCAAAAAGGCTATTCTCTTTGGTATGAAAGAGAATCTGATGATTCAGTATGTCTATCCCGACTACGAATTGCCGGAGGAATATAACGAAGTCATTGAGTCCATCGACCATGTAAAAATCGGTCGCGATGTGGCGGTATATAATGATGTGCCGAAATCGATTGCTACAGAAAACGCAGTACTGTGTCTTTCTATCGATGAATTTATCGCAAAGCAGTATGATATTGCTGCCCTGTTGCCGCAAGTGACGCGACTTAATATCTGTTTGACGGATATAGAGACTTTCAAAGACGAGCAGGCAGAGGATTATAAGAAAGCACTTACTACATTGAATGCCGTATTGGTAAATCTGTACAAATCGGGCAAACAACCGCAACTGAATATCCTCACGGATCGTTTGCAATTGACCGAAATGCACAACTGCGGAGCAGGTGACAGCAATATCACTATTGCGTCTAATGGCAAGTTCTATCTCTGCCCTGCGTTCTATTATGACGAGAAAATGGGTATCAGCAACCGCTTGAATCATCACAAGCCATCTTCGGAAAGGAGTGTCGGCGATTTGGAAACAGGCTTGCAGATTCCTAATCCTCAGTTGTTAAAACTCGACCATGCTCCACTCTGCCGTATTTGTGATGCATACCATTGTAACCGCTGCATCTGGCTGAACCAAAAACTAACATGGGACAATAACACGCCCTCGCACCAGCAATGTGTGATTGCTCATTTGGAGCGTAATGCAGCAAGAGATTTACAGCAACAACTAATTGCAGCAGGGTTTAGTGCCGGAGAAGAAATTAAATCAATCGATTACCTTGACCCGTTTGATGTACGGGAACAATTCTAATGTTTATGAAAAAAATAGTAGGTCAGGTTACACCTGAAGAAAAGAATGAGATCCAAACGCTCTTTGAGCGCAGAAATGGTCTGAATGAGTTGGCAAAAATTCTGACAGCCGATAATTCGGATTTGTATGAGAAGTTGGTAAAAGACATGGGCGAAACAGGCTCCAAGTTCCAGAACTGGTGGGACACTATGGCAAAGAAATACCAATGGGAGTCCGCTGAGAACGGAAACTGGGAAATCAACTTTGAGACTTGTGAGATATTTCTTGTAACACCGGAAAACTAAAAGGATAGATATTATGCTAAACATGGTATTGCTTTTCATCGGTACGACGGAAATCATCGTTATCGGTGGCATTGCGCTTCTTATCTTTGGTGGAAAGAAACTGCCTGAACTCATGCGTGGTTTGGGCAAAGGTGTCAAAGAGTTCAAAGAAGGCATGAAAGATGTTAAGGAAGAAATCAACGGTGGAGAACAGCCACAGGAATCTTCTGACCAAGAACAGCCCCGACAAACTCCGCAAGAGCCGAAGAATGAGTGAGAACAACCAAATGCTGACATTTGGCGGACACCTGGAGGTGCTCCGCCGGATGTTGTATCGGGTGTTGATTGTGACAGCCGTTTTTGCATGTGCCATTTTTTGTTTCAAAGACACTACTTTTGACTTGTTACTGGCTCCAGGCAAAAGCGATTTTTGTTTATACCATTGGATTGAGCGTTTCTTTGCTTTAGTGGGCTATGATTTTCATTTTGCCCCATTCGAAGTAGATTTGATTGCAACAGATTTGAGCAGTCAGTTTATGACGCATATTTCCACCTCGCTCTATCTCGGATTACTTTGCGCATCCCCATATATCTTGTTTGAACTATTCCGCTTTATTTCCCCGGCGCTCTATGAAAACGAACGCAAGTATTCGATTCCCGTTCTGCTTATCATTTATACGCTGTTCATAATCGGCGTATTGATGAGTTATTTCATCCTCTTTCCTATTTCTTTCCGTTTCTTGGGCACGTATTCCGTTGCAGAACAAGTACATAGTACTATTACGTTGGATAGTTATATCTCTACCTTTGTAACGCTAACATTAGTAATGGGTGTTGTGTTCCAGTTGCCGGTTATAGCCTATTTCTTCGCAAAACTGGGCTTCATTGATAGTGAAATGCTGGCAAAATATCGTCAATACGCGTTTCTCATAATAATGATAGTGGCAGCAATCATCACACCACCGGATTTGATGACATTGACACTCGTTACTATTCCCTTATACTTACTTTACGAAGTAAGCATTGTGGTTACTAAGCACGTCTCAAAATAAACGTACTACCTTTGCACCGTAAATCGGACAATATGTGCACAAATATGTCCTTTGCATTGGGCAAAAACACTCTCTAATCACATTTTTTCTTAAAATGTTTGCATATATGCGCAAAAAGTTGTATCTTTGCAGCGGATTTGCAAAATTATTGGTTTCTGGTAATTGGTTTCCGGTAATTTTGCATTAGTAGTGTGAAACTCTGTAATAGTCAACTGTTTATGATTAACAATCCTTTTATTTTGATAGGCGACATCCCTGCTCCCTATTTTTGTGACCGCATACAAGAGACTGCCAGATTGGCCAAGGGGATACATGGAGGTGAGAACATATGTCTGGTCTCAGAACGTCGTATGGGTAAGTCGCGTTTGGTAAAACATTGCAGCCGACTGCCGGAGATGGCGGATAATTACTATTTCTTCTATGTTGACCTGCTTCACACCTCCTCATTGCGTGATTTCGTCTTCGCTTTCGGACGTTGTGTATTTGATGCCTTGCAAAGCAAAGGCGAAAAGTTTACACGTCAATTTCTGGCTACTGTCCAGTCGATGACGGTTACTATGTCAGTTGACCCGCTGAGTATGATGCCTCAATTTGGCCTGTCGTTTAATCCTAATGCCCAGATAGAATATACATTCGAGAGCATTTTTCGGTATCTGGAGCAGGCAGATAAACCTTGCGTCATTTGTTTTGACGAGTTCCAGCAGATCAACAAATACCCGGAAAAGAACGTTGAAGCTCTGCTGCGCAGTTATATTCAGCACATGACTAATGCACATTTCATTTTCTCCGGTAGCGAGCGCCACATGTTAGAGGAAATGTTTAATGCTTCTGCCCATCCCTTCTACAATAGCGCCTCTTATATGGGATTAGAGGCTATTCCGGAAGACAAGTATGTAGAATTTGTATGCTACTGGTTTGAGCAGTATAACAAACATATTGATGCCGGTTTGGTTCGTTTGATTTATCAAATCGCCGAAGGCAACACCTATGCCATGCAGCGTATCAGTCATGAGCTGTTTGATTTGGTAGGGCTGAATGAAACGGCTGATAGACAGACCTTGGCACAAGCCGTTAATAATATCGTAGAGGAAGAGACACCACGATATGCCCGTTTGCTTTCGCACGTACCCGAACGGCAACAGAACCTCTTGTTCGCCATAGCAAAAGAAGGTCGCGTGCAGAGAATCATGAGCGGACCATTCTTGCGTAAATACCATTTGCTTTCCTCCAGTGCCGTGCAAAATGCAATCAAGCACTTGCTGGAACTGGATTTAGTAACTTTAGACGATAAAAAGCAATATTCGGTAGATGATATTTTCTTAAGAATCTATTTAAATAAGATTAGTGAACACTAATCCTATACCGCCACGTCTCAACCGCGTGGCGGTGTTTTTTTGATGCAAAATACCCGAACGCTTGCATATGTGCAAAAAAAGTTGTACCTTTGCAGCGGATTTTGCTTTAAGAATGGTTGCAATTGCAACTAAATTTGAACCAAATAGCATGTTATGGATATACAAAGAAACGACTATGTAGAACGACTTTACGCCAAAAGTTGGAATGGTAAAGTGAAGATTATCACCGGTATACGTCGATGCGGAAAGTCTTACCTGTTGTCCCGTCTGTACAAGCAATTTCTTATCAACAAAGGAGTAGCAGAAGACTGCTTTGTGGAGATAGATTTAGAGGACGACTCCAATGCAGCCTATCGTAATCCGCAAGTTTTGTCAGAATATGTGAGGGCTAAGTGTAAAAACAAACGACGTAAATATTATGTCTTTATCGATGAGATACAACGGTGCTCCAAGGTATTGGCTCCGAATGTAGATTTATCGCGAGTAGCAGAAGAAGACAGAGATTCGTTATATATTACTTTCTACGATGTCTTAAACGGACTACGGAAACAGCCCAATATGGATGTTTATGTAACCGGTAGTAACAGCAAGATGCTTTCTTCGGATATTGTTACTTATTTCCGGGACCGCGGAAGTGAAATAAAAGTCTATCCGCTCTCATTTGCGGAATTCTATGCGTTTGCGGGTTTGGAAAAAGCTGAAGCTTTGGATTTTTATTTGAATTTTGGTGGAATGCCTCTGGCTGTACTTGAGCCCAATGAACAAGAGAAACGGAACTATTTGGCAAACCTGCATAAAGACGTGTATATGAAAGATATTGTTGATCGCTATAACTTGAAAGACGATATCATAATTGATGCCTTGACTGATGCTATTTACTCGTCTGTAGGCTCTTTGTCTAATCCGCATAAGTTAGCCAATACCATAACTTCTGTCATGTCATTACCGACCACTGATCCGACTATAAAAGTTTATTTAAGTTATCTGGAGGATGCCTATCTTATCTCGGTTGCAGAACGCTATGATGTTAAGGGAAAGCGCTATTTTGAGAATATTAAGAAATACTATGCGATGGATTTAGGCTTGCGTAACGCGCGACTTAATTTCCGCCAGCAAGAGCGAAGCCATTTGATGGAAAACATGCTGTATAATGAACTCATTCGTCGTGGTTATAGAGTGGATGTAGGTGTAGTAGAAGTACAAAGGATGGTGAACGGTAAACGTCAGCAAGCCCAATATGAGATTGATTTTATCGTCAATACCGGTTTTGAGCAGATCTATATCCAATCGGCACTTAATATTGACACTCCGGAAAAGAGAGAGCAAGAGACTTTCTCGTTGCGAAATACACGTGATTCGTTCCGAAAAATAGTTTTGTTAGATGGTATCTCAAGAGCATGGACTGATAACAACGGCATCACGTATTTAGGAGTCATACCATTTCTGCTTAATACGGACAAATCCCTAAATGAATTATTTGCATAGACTGATGTTAGAAGACTATCGTTTTAGCGAAGAGATGGAGTATGCGGGGCACCGTCTGGTGGTGCGCACCAAGGACATCGAGATTGGCGGCGTGTTGGGCGCGGCGCTGGTCTCTGCGTTGCTGGTCGATACGGAGGAAGGCAACCGCCGCGATATCGCCATCGACAGCGAGGCGGAGCAGATGGCATGGATCAAGAGATACGAACGCGAGGTGCGCCGCGAGGAATGGGGCATGCTGTCCGTGGAGGTCCGTCTGCTGAGCGAGGCATACATCGCGTTTGCGACGGAGAAGACGAGTCTGGCGGAGATATGTCCGAACAGGCTGTTGTTAGACTTGGCGATGCGGCTGACCGTCCGCTATATGCAGTATCTGACGCGAGAGATTTTCTGCGCACATATATGGGAATGCTGTACGTGGCAGACTCCTTTTGCGGGCTGGCTGCTCTCCGCAGCACGGGTAGAGACACGCCGGCAGCGGTTTATACAAACCGACTGGACCGACCCGGCGAGCGTGACCGCACTCGCCGACGAGACAGACAAAGACCAGCCGGAGGAACCGACCTTGGTGTTCGAAGGCGAAGGGGCGGAAGATATCATGGGTCGCTACCTGAAATGGGTCTGGACGAGTTATCAGGCGCAGCTGCGCGAGATACCGGGTTCGCAACCACGAGCACCCAAACACCGCAATTATATCGTTGACCAAGAGACCGACTGGCGGTTTGCCATGGACGAGGTGAACACGCTGAGCGAAGAGGGGCAACAACTCTTTGCGCAATGGATGACGGGCTGGCGGCAGTTCGTCACCAAGCAGCTCAAGCCGCAAAGACCGGTACTCTTCTGGACCGACACCACGACGGAGTTACGGCAACGCCAACTGACCCAATATCTGCGGATTCAAGAGAAAGAGTGGGATTATTTCAAGTGCCTCTCGGCGGCTATCTATGCCCTCAGGCAGATGGGTTATGTGCGCCGTGCGTGCTCCGTGAGGGATATAACGCGGTGGATGACCGAGGAACTGACCAAAGACTATACCACCAAAAACAACCGCGACCAGTTCCGCCGTGCATGGAACGAACTGAGCCGCTACCACGACGATGTACGCCTTTTCGTGCAGGAACTAAAGAACCTGCTCGGCGACAGACAGACTCAGAAGCTTACATAAAAAACGTTGCAAAGTTACTATTTTGGGGGATATATACAACGGAATAAAATAAAAAACGTTCATGTGGCGGTGATTTTTCCATGCTTAGGGACGAAAAATGGCACTTTTATTTGCGTATATTGTTTTTTTTTAGTACCTTTGCGTGCTTTTTTGGGGCATTATTTTTGAAAACTGTAAAAAACAATAATATTAAGGTATGAAAATTAAAGTAAGCAATGTGAATCAGGCACAGTGGCGCGAAGCTAATGTGCACGCCAAACTGCCTGAGAACCTGAACAAACTGCACGAAATCGCCTACAACCTCTGGTGGGTGTGGAATCATGACGCCAAAGACCTTTTCCGCGGCATCGACATCGACGCGTGGCACCGTGCCCAGTCGAACCCCGTTGTACTGCTGAACATCCTCGGTTATCAGAAACTTCAGGAGCTCAGCGAGGACAAAACCTTCATGAAGAAGCTGGACAAGATCTATGCCGAGTTCCGCGCCTACATGGACACCCCCAAGGATCCGAAGAAACCGTCAATAGCTTATTTCTCGATGGAGTACGGTCTGACCCAGGTAGTGAAGATCTACTCCGGCGGTCTGGGAATCCTCGCCGGCGATTACCTCAAAGAGGCTTCCGACTGCAATGTGGACATGACAGCCATCGGTTTCCTCTACCGCTACGGTTATTTCACCCAGACTCTCTCTCCCGAGGGACAGCAGATCGCCAACTACGAGGCACAGAACTTCTCGAACCTGCCTATCGAGCAGGTGAAGAACGAGGACGGCAGCCCGATGGTGGTGGATGTGCCTTATCCTGACCGCATGGTACACGCTTATCTATGGCGTGTGGCAGTAGGCCGCATGAATCTGTATCTGCTGGATACCGACAACGAGCTGAACTCGGAGTGGGACCGCCAGATCACCCACCAACTCTACGGAGGTGACTGGGAGAACCGAATCAAACAGGAGATCCTGTTGGGTATCGGCGGTGTGCTGGCTCTCAAGAAATTAGGTATCAAGAAAGATATCTACCACTGCAACGAGGGTCACGCAGCCCTGATGGGTCTGCAACGCCTTGTGGATCTGGTACAGGAAGAAGGTCTGAACTTCAACGAAGCCAAAGAGGTGGTACGCGCCAGCGGTCTGTACACCTGCCATACACCGGTGCCTGCCGGACACGACTACTTTGAGGAGGGTCTCTTCTACAAATACATGAGCAGCTATGCCGAGAAATTAGGCATCGAGTGGCACGACCTGATCGGTCTGGGCCGCAGCAACCCGGATGACAACAGCGAGAAGTTCTCGATGTCCGTCTTCGCCCTCAACACCTGCCAGGAGGCCAACGGTGTATCCTATCTCCATGGCGAAGTGTCGAAGAAGATGTTCTCACCGGTATGGCCGGGTTACTTCCCTGAAGAGCTTCACGTGTCGTATGTGACCAACGGCGTACACATGCCTACATGGGCAGCCAGCGAGTGGAAAGCCGTATATAACAAATACTTCCCGAAAGACTGGGACAAAGACCAGTCGAACCTCGACATGTGGAAGAACTTCAACGACATCCCAGCCGATGAGATCTGGAAAGTGCGCATGGGCTTGAAACAACGTCTGATCGACTATATCAAAGCCAAGTTCCGCGAGGACTGGATGAAGACCCAGGGCGATCCTGCCCGTATCGTGCGCGCCCTCAACGAGATGAACGCCAACACCCTGATCATCGGTTTCGGCCGCCGTTTCGCCACCTACAAGCGTGCACACCTGCTCTTCACCGATCTGGAGCGTCTGGACAAGCTGGTGAACAACCCCAACTACCCTGTCCAGTTCCTCTTCACCGGTAAGGCACACCCTGCTGACGGCGGAGGACAAGGCTTGATCAAACGCATCATCGAGATCAGCCGTATGCCGCAGTTCTTAGGCAAGATCATCTTCCTGGAGAACTACGACATGTCGCTTGCGAAGCGTCTGATCTCCGGTGTGGACATCTGGCTGAACACACCTACCCGTCCTCTCGAGGCTTCCGGTACATCGGGCGAGAAAGCCCAGATGAACGGCGTACTGAACTTCTCCGTGAAAGACGGATGGTGGTACGAGGGTTACGTAGAGGGTGCAGGATGGGCATTGACCGAGAAACGCACCTACGAGAACCAGGCACACCAGGATCAGCTCGATGCCGCTACCATCTACCAGATGTTAGAGAACGAGATCATCCCGATGTACTACGCCAAGAATGCGAAGGGCTACTCCTCACAATGGATCCAGACCATCAAGAACTCTGTAACGAAGATCACTCCGCGTTTCACCATGAAGCGTATGATGGACGACTACTTCGACCGCTTCTACAACAAGCTCCAGAAACGCCACAAGCTGCTGGCTAAAGACCACTACAAAGTGGCACGCGAACTGGCGGCATGGAAAGAGAACATGGTAGCTCACTGGGACGAGATCGAGGTCTGCAAGATCGAGATGCCGGACTTCAGCGATCTGAACGTAGGCGACAAAGTGCGCATCGCAGTAGAGCTCGACACCAAGGGTCTGAACGACAAAGGTATCGGTGTGGAGCTGGTAGCTATCCGCACCTCTACCCACAACAACGACAAACTCTACGGCAACCCGCAGGCGCTGGAGTTGAAGAAAGTGGAGGGATCGCACATGTTCTTCGAAACCCAATACAGTCTGAACTATGCCGGAGGTATGAAGTTCGGTCTGCGTATGTATCCGCAGAACGAGCTGCTGCCGCACCGCATGGATTTCTGCTACGTTCGCTGGCTATAAGCAATGATCACTACAACTGCTATCATACTGCAGTTGCAGCCACACTCTGACAGAGCGCGCGTCCTGCATACGTACACACGTATGTGCGGGCGCGCGAACTATATAATATACGGCGTAGGAGGGAAGAAGAAACCCACGGGCGTCTATGCCCCGCTGTCGCTGGTAGAACTCACCATCCGCGAGGGGCGCGCCGGCGCTCCCTCCGTAGTAGAGCAAGCACAGCTGATCTACGTGCCGGAGAACACACGGTTTGATGTCAAGCGGCAGACGGTAGCCATCTTCCTTGCCGAGCTGCTGAGCCGTGTGCTCTACCAGCCTCTGCAGGACGATGGGCTCTTCGACTACCTGATGACTGTCATCACCGAGCTTGACCGGACACCTGAACCTGAAAACATACACCTAAAAGCCATGCGCGGCATAGCCGCCCGTCTGGGGTTTGCCATCGACGAAGAGCAACACCCGTTCCTCTTGAGCGAACCAGCCACGCGCGCCATGCGGCAAGAGCAGTTGCGCAGATTGTGCGACTACTACGCCGACCATGTAGATGGCTGGCAGCAACTCAAATCTCTGGATGTGCTGATGGAAATATTCGATTAGCGGGTAAGAAAACACTCGTCGTACAACTCACCGTCCGCCAGACGGTAGGTACGCATCCGCAATGTATCCCCCCACAGACTCAACTGCTGGTAATAGACCGAAGTCACCCCCTGTCGCTCATGATAATGCCTGAACCGCGGGGTGTGTTCCGTTGTGGTGGAGGTCATCTCCACAAAAGGCAGCTGGCGTGCATACTGGTGGTCATGGCCGGCTATCACCAGATCGGCTTCCCGCAGCGGAGCCACGCATGAGAGATAGACTCCGGGATTGAAGCGCCCCCGGGATGCACTATAGACGGGATGGTGCATGATCACTACCACGAAGCGGTCCGATGCCTGCCGGATTACTCCCGTGAGCCAGGTGTTGAGCCTCGTGTAATCGTGCAGCCAACGCAAACCCTCCGTATCGAGAGCTATGAACCGCAAGCCTTTGAAATCCACATAATAGGTGGTATTCTCAAAACCTGCAAAACCGTTCTTGGGATGGCAGAACATCTCGTTCCACAGGGGCGAGAGAGGACGGCGGAGTCCTTTGTGGTACTCGTGGTTTCCGGGACAAGAGATCACCGGAATAGAATCAAGACGGGTACCCTTGAGGGCGAACGCCAACTGCTGGGCATAGTATTCGTAGCCGCGCTCCAACCAGTCTCCCAGTTGCGCATAGCAGTCCGCATGAGGCACACGCGAAGCGAGGGTGTCGTAGTCGGCGTGTGTGAGGAGGCTGTGTACATCGCCCAAGAGCAGGATATCCAATGTGTCGGGCAGCAGTGTGTCCTGCCAGTATCCCTGCTCATCCTGTACAAAGCCCGGAAGAGAATCATCGCCGAAGCAATGAAACGTGTATGCCGTCTTGCTCCCCTGCCAGACGGGTTCTTCCGGCATACCGAACCATGCCTGCCACCGGAGCGCGCAGAGTACTGCGCCTCCGAGGACAAGCAGGATGACGAGACTAGAAAGGAAGGTCTGTCGTGTTGTCATCTACCGTGGGGTCAAAAGGTTGAACAGCCGGTTCTGCCGGCGCAGCCGCCTGCGGTTGGGCAGGTGTTGCCGGTGCAGCCGGAGCCGGAGCAGCCGCCGGAGCGGTACCATCCACCACACCCTGCTGGATCCGCCAAGCACGGATAGAGGTGTACCAACGGCCGTTAAACTCACGGCTCTCGATGTCAAACGAAACCGTCACAATGTCGTCCAACTGGCAGGGGTTGTCTTTGATACGCTGCTCGCCGAACACCTCGAAGCACACACGCTTGGGGAACTGCTCCTGCGTCTCCAGCACATAGGACTGCGACTGCCATGGATTACCACTATTCTTCGCCACTCCGGTCTGGAGGGGCAAGACTTGAATGATTTTACCTGAAATCTCCATATATTCTTTCTACTATTGATTATTACCTCTTATGGTCCGGTTATCTCTCAGGTCTTAGCCTTTGATGGCAGCTACACCCGGAAGCACTTTGCCCTCGATAGCCTCGAGCAGCGCACCTCCGCCGGTAGAGATATACGAAACCTTGTCAGCCAAGCCGAACTTGTTGACACATGCTACAGAGTCACCACCGCCGATGAGGGAGAAAGCGCCGGCAGCAGTAGCCTCAGCGATGGCATTACCGATGGCACGGCTTCCGTCGCAGAAATTGTCGAACTCGAAGACACCGGCAGGACCATTCCAGAGGATAGTCTTCGCACCCTTGATAGCCTCAGCGAATTTCTTCTGTGCCTCGGGACCTGCATCCATACCTTCCCATCCTTCTGGGATAGCGTCGGACGGGCATACCATCTTCTTTGCATCGTTGCTGAAACTGTCGCCGCAGACAGCATCCGGAGCGAGCACGAGTTCCACGCCGTTCTTCTTGGCAAGTTCCTCTACGCCGAGAGCCACATCCAGTTTGTCGAGTTCGACAATCGAACCGCCGATCTCGCCGCCGTGTGCTTTGGCGAAGGTATAGGTCATACCACCGCAGAGGATGAGTTTGTCCACCTTGCCGAGGAGGTTCTCGATGATACCGATCTTGGAGCTTACTTTCGAGCCGCCCATGATAGCCACGAAGGGACGCTTGATATCACCCAGCACGGCGTCAACGGCAGCCACCTCTTTCTCCATGAGGAAACCGAGCATCTTGTTGTCTGCATCGAAATAGTCGGCGATGACAGCGGTGGAAGCGTGTTTGCGGTGTGCGGTACCGAAAGCGTCCATCACATAGCAGTCAGCATAGGAAGCGAGAGTCTTGGCGAACTCTTTCTGGCGTGCTTTCATCTCCTTCTTGGCTTCTTCGTAAGCGGGATCCTCTTTCTCGATACCTACGGGTTTGCCTTCCTCTTCCGGATAGAAACGGAGGTTCTCAAGGAGCAGTACCTCGCCCGGTTTGAGGGCAGCTGCTTGGTCTTGCGCCTTGGCGCAGTCCTCTGCGAACTGAACAGGACGGCCGAGTGCAGCCGAAACGGCGTCCACGATCTGGGAGAGGCTGAACTTAGCCTGCACTTTGCCTTTTGGCTTGCCCATATGGCTCATGATGATGAGCGCACCGCCTTCGTCCAGAATATGTTTCAAGGTGGGCAGCGCACCACGGATACGGGTGTCGTCTGTGATTTTACCATTCTCATCCAGTGGCACATTGAAGTCCACGCGTACGATTGCCTTCTTGCCGGCAAACTTGTAATCTTTGATTTGCATAGTTGTATAAAATTAGTTTGTTAAACACTCAACATTAAACCCCCAACTACAAAAACTACCAGTCGATCGAATTGAGTTTTCCCCTATAGACATCGCTATAGGTACTGTTTCGATCCTGTCCTCCGAAGAGGTATATATAGCTTCCGCGCACGATGGCGGTCTGTTTCTGCCGTGCCTGGTAGGCTTCGGGCAGTTGGTTTTTGAGGGTGTCGGCTTTGAGCCAGTTCATTCCCTCGTCGGTGGATACCAGAATATCTCTTCCCAAGTACTGCATGTCGCTGTCCACGCCGCCGAACATCATCAGTTTGTTGTCATACCAGATGACGGAGATGCCGGTAAGGGAACCGAATCGGGGTCTGTCGATCGAGAACTCCTCCAGACGATAGCCGCCGTTGGTATGGATATGTGCGGAGTACTCGATGTTCCATCGCGTATTGAGCGAGCGTCCGTCCTCTGCAAAACCGCCTATGATCATTGCACGGGCGCGTTGGCTGGCGCTCTTGAAGGTGATGGCAGCAAAATCGCTCACCGGGAAGCGGCTGTCGGGTTTCAGTCCCGTCATGGTCAGATCCAGGGTCTGCGGATCCACCGTTGCCAATTCCAGAGAGGCACCTTCCACCAATGCCCAGACCTTTTCGTTCCAGTACATAAGCATTGTTTTGACTGCCTGCCCCGAAGACTTCGATGTCCACTGCTTGGCATCCGTCGAGGTATAGATAATTCCGTCTTTGGCATAATAGAGACGGCTGCCGTCCGAGATGATCTGGCGCACATGGCACGCCTGAGGCAAGCCGGCAGGCACGCCGAGGGCAGTCCAGTTCTCACCGTCGGGAGAGGTATAGACCTTGTTCTCAAAACCGTTGTTGGCAATCATGACGAAGAGGTCGTTCAGTTCCACCACGCGCTGTTCACTCTCATCCTGGGGATAGATAGCCTCCTGCAACTTTGTCCAGTGGTAGAGATCGGGGTCCGCCTGATGAACCGCAGGGCGGATCTCATAGACCTTGGTGGTGGTGCCGTCCGACGAACGGAGGGTAAGGTAGATCGGCAGGCGGCTGAAGTTGACGGTGTCCCGACCGGAGAGCAGAATCGTGGTATCGGGTGTCTGCAGGCGTGCCGAACCCACTCCCACCTGGAACGTGAACCGGGGGACGACCTTCTCCAGCGAAGTGCCGAAGAGAATCGAATCCTTGTTATACACCAAGCCCGTGTCGATACGTTCTTCGATCGTGAAGACCGCTTTCGCCAGACCGGGGAAAGAGTCCTGCGCATTGAACGAAAAAGCGCTCAGTTTAGCCACGGACGAGGTGGAAGAAGTGAAGGTCGTTCCACTCTGGCAACCGGCTATAACACCCGCCATCAAGAGAGAGAATATATATAAAAAGTATCTTTTAGAACAATTTTTCAACATATCTCGCATTTTTTTATCATTTTTCTTGCTTATATTCTTTTTTTTTTGTACTTTTGCAGCCCAATTTTGAAGATACCATGCTATTCGAAGGATTTATTCATGATTTCAAAGCCTGGCTGCCATGGAACCGCAAACATCGCGAGAAGCGTGCTATGCGAGCCATTATCGAGCAGCGTCGTCGCGTGATGAGCAAGGAGGAAGTGGAGAAAGCCTCAGCGGCTATCATTAGCCAGATCGAGCTAATGTCTTCCTTCCAGAAAGCCAAAACGGTTCTGCTCTATTACCCCGTTCATAACGAGGTGGATCTTCGTCCGCTTCTGGAGAAATACCGCGATACCAAAACGATGCTTTTGCCGGTCACCCACCGCCACTGGCTGGAGGTGCGTCCTTATGACGGCGAAGACATGATGCGCCGCGGTCATTACGGAGTGCCCGAACCTCAGACGGCTGAATACACGGGTAAGATTGATCTGATCTTCGTTCCCGGTGTGGTTTTTGATGCGCATCGTAACCGTATGGGGCGCGGTGGCGGCTATTATGACAAGTTTCTTCGCTCACACCACTTTGCCAAGCAGATCGGTGTCTGCTACGATTTCCAATACAAGCACCACGAGATTCCGCACGACTGGTTTGACCACAAGGTCGATGCCATCGTCACTCCTTCGCGCTACGTCGGTTAATTCTCCCAGGGGATAGTCTGCTCTTTGGCGCGCTGATAGCGTATTTCGGCATCCGTTGCCTCGTTGAGTTCCTTCTCTCCTTTGCGGTAGTAATAGATCAACCCGTACTCCTTGCAGAGACACATGCGCTCGTAAGGCAACTTGTCTTTGTAGCGCTCCTCCACCTCGTTCCAGATCTGCAGGATCAGTTCGTCCGCTTCCTTGCGATACTCGCCCAAGTCACCATGCACACGGTTGATGGTCTGCTTGTGCAGGGTATGGTTCATCTGGTGTTCCTTAAATATGTCATAGTACACTTGCACCTTGGCAATCGGGGGGTTGTATATCGCAAAACCACCCATTGCGGTGCGCTGTTTCTCTCCGTCTATAATGCGCTGCCCCCATAACAGGATATCCTCCTCCGAACTCAGATCCGGCACTATCCGCGCATCTTTGTCCAAACCGTACAACTCCACCTGCTCCGGCTTCACCTCGCCACGGATAATAGCCAGGTTCAGCACTTGGATAAAATGCGAGAGATACATACGGGCATTCGCCACAATGTGCCGATACTCTTTGTTGGCGTTTACCTTGGACTTGTAGTTATCCCTGTACCGGGTTAACATCGTCTCAAACTGCAAGAGAAAACGCTGCGCCATGGTCAGCGTCTTATAGGACAAAGCCTGATTGTTATAATCCGCCTCGGCTGCGCGTTTGACAGCCGTCTCGATAGCGTATAACCGTGCTTGGTCTGTGTTAGGTAATCGACGGTAAGGCATAATTCATTTATTTATTTGGTCATTTACCATTTGGTCATTCAGTTTTTGCGTGTTGCCAGCTTCCTGAGCAGGTGTTGCAGTTGCTCTCTTGCCTCATTATCGGGGAACGAATCCATCAGAGCCAGTGCCTGACGGGAGTGCGAGAGGATGGCTTCTTCCGCCATGGCGCGCACTCCGATAGCATCGTACAGGACGGTCACGGCTTCGATCTTCTCCTTGGACGCCGGGCGCGCCAGCCATCCTTCCAAGGCTTCACGCTGCGCAGTGTCCGCATGCGCGAATGCCGAAAGCAGGAGATAGGTCTTTTTGTTGCAGCAGATATCACCTCCGATGGCTTTGCCGAAAGTCTTCTCGTCGCCATAGACATCCAGCAGATCATCCTGGATCTGGAATGCCAGACCCACATGGATCCCCCAGTCATACAAACGCTTCTGTTGTTCCTCATCCGCACCGGCTATATACGCGCCGCTGCGCAGCGCATTGGCCAGCAGCACCGAGGTCTTGAGGCGGATCATCTCTATATACTCCTCTATTGTCACATCCCCGCGCGCCTCGAAATCGACATCATACTGCTGTCCTTCGCAGATACCGGTTGCCATCTCGTTGAACCATCGAAGGAGCACCGGCAGTTTGTCCCCCGGAGCCTCCGCCAGCAGTTTGTATGCTTCGATGAGCATCTGGTCTCCTGAGAGGATAGCGGTGTTGTCGTTCCATTTGACATGCACAGTCTCTCTTCCGCGGCGAACCGAAGCACGGTCCATCACATCGTCGTGCAGCAGCGTGAAGTTATGAAACACCTCCAGCGCCAAAGCCACCGGCAGCGCCTGTTCCTCGTCTCCGCCGAAAAGGCGGCACGAGAGCAGTGCCAGCTGCGGACGAAGCCGCTTGCCGCCGGATGCCAGAGTATAGGCTATCGGAGCATACAAGCCCTGCGGCTCCCTGCTCCAATCCAGACGCTCTATTGCTTTGTTGATGTCAAGCATAAATATATTTACGATTTAACGATTTACGATGTACGATTTAACGATTTAGAAGCGGTCTTCAATAATATCGGTCATCACATCGCGGATATCCAGTCCGGCGGCACGCACCTGCTGCGGAATAAAGCTCGTAGGCGTCATGCCCGGCGTGGTATTCACTTCCAGGAGGTTGATTTGAATCTTTGACATGTCCTCTACCGGATCCACGTAGTCCTCGGTGTTGCGCATACCGGTGATGATCCAGTCCACGCGGATAATACCGTTAGCGCCAATGATATCATATATCTTGAGCGTCAGCTCCTGAATGCGGTCACGGACAGCATCGGGGATGCGCGCCGGCGTGATCTCATCCACCTGTCCCTTGTACTTGGCGTCGTAGTCGAAGAACTCATTCTTCGTCACCACCTCCGTGATAGGGAAAGCTACAGCCTTGCTACGGGTCTTATAGACGCCGCAAGTCACCTCCGTACCCTTCATATAGGCTTCGCATATCACTTCATCGCCCTCGTCAAACGCGCGCTTGATGGCAGGCAGCACTTCTTCGGGTGTCTTCACCTTGGTGCAGCCGAACGACGAACCGCCGACATTGCTCTTGACAAAACAAGGCAGCCCCAAGGCATTTACGATTTGGTCATTGACCATCTGGTCATTTATCCGGCCGTTGAGCCATTCGTTTTTGCGGATGAGAACCGATTTGGCGATCGGGAAACCGAAGCCTGAGAGATAGTGATTGCAGGTGTATTTGTTGAAAGTCAGCGCAGCCGCCAGCACATTGCAGCAGCTGTAGGGGATGCCCAGCATCTCCAGATAGCCTTGCAGCAGACCGTTCTCTCCCGGTGTACCATGAATAGTGATATACGCGAAATCGAAGGTGTTCTTCACGCCCCCGCGCGTAAAAGAAAAATCATTTTTGTCAATCGGGCACCCGTCTTCGGTGTGCCAGTCCGTCCCCTTGAGCACCACAATAGTGGTGTTGTAACGCTCTTCTGGGATAAAAGTCTTCAGACCTGCCGCCGAACGCAGAGAAACCTCATGCTCGCTACTGTCTCCGCCGGCTATAATAGCTATATTACGTTTCATTAGCATCTGTTAATCCTAAAAAATCGTACAAAGGTACAACTTTTTTTCCATATATGCAAATAAAAGTGCCTTTTTTATGTTTTTGGCTGCAAATTGCAGGGATTTTACTGTAAGACCGCTGCGCTGACAGAATACAGACCGGCTGCGCCTGACAGAGTACAGACCGACACGCACGCGCCTGCAGGATATATATAGGATATATAGCGGCGGCAAGAATGCCGCCGAAGGGGACAAACGGAAAGAAAAATAGTTGTCCCAAAGATGGGACAAAAATGGATGATGAGGGGGTTGTCGCAAAGATGCGACAAAAATGGATGATGAAGCCGGCATTGAGCTGAGATGGAGCCGGCATGGGCAGGCAATAGGTAGGCAACAGGGTCGGAAATGGTTAAGTATCACTAAGAATATACAAGAACCACTAACGCTGAGTTTTTGAACACAGCGTTCGAAAAAAGAGATGTCAGTATGGACAGTATTGTCCGTTTGGTTAGTCAAAAATTATCCAAAATTGCCCCAAAATTAGAACAATTCACAAATTAACCAAATTAAACGAATAAGGGAAACTGACAATACTGACAGAACAAAAATGATGGAATGATGGATCGAGGGGATCTCCGAGCGGACGCTCGTAGCAGCTGACGAAGACAAGAAGGGGCTTTGTGTGTCTCCCCTGCGTGGAGGGATAGCCGTTCCGACGCAGGGGAGAAGAATTTTACTTGCAGCCGCATAATGGTAAAGGAGTATTATATTGTGCCTTTACTTTTCTATAATACTTGTTTTTGTAATTTGCCTTACAAAATATATACGATATATAACTACCATCTAAGCTGACTATCACTGAGTCTTCTTCTGGATAATGTAGCAAATTATATTTAGAAAGGACGCTCTTGAAATCTTCTGTCATTACTACTTGCGGGTCATGCCATGTATACAAAATTCCATCCATTTCCATATAATCCGAGGGAATCCAGTCCGGAGGTACTTTGCCCATGTTCTCATCTAACCATTTAACAGAAAACCTATCTGTCAGATAATACTCACCAGAATCATCATCTATGTGCAACTGCCATGGCAGCATAGATATATAAAACCAATCTGTTGTTGTACAATGGATACGTACATGCACAGCGACTACTCTACTAATATCTTTTCGCTTTTTCAGTTGTTTACTATAATCAGCAATCGCGATGTTAACTGCTTCTCTGGGTACCATTTGACATTCTACATGTTTGTAGTCATAGTTCTTGATGCTCTGGCATGAACCAAACATAATCATTACTATGAATAAAAACAATAGTCTTTTATCAGTATTTAATAGGCGCGCCATAATTGTTCAATATTAAGAGTTGGATACCAGGGTACAATTTGCGTAATACACTACTGTCTCTTACGTTCTTTTTGCCTTTTGAACGGAATCATCTTCCCATTTTTATCATGTAAATACCATTTTCCGCAGCGATAATGTGCTTCTGCTTCCAAAGGAACATACAAAAAAAACATAGAAGCCATACGTCCTTGGCACCAACCATCTCTGCGATAAGGGAACTCAGGAATGGTTATACTAAATACATTATTTGCCGAATCCAAAGGATAGTATGTCTGTGAACAAATTGAATCGTAATGTGGCGAAAAAAACATCATATTCTCTCGATTATTATAGCCTAAACAAATCTTTATACTGTCAATACAAGTATTAGACAATTCAATTGTATCTCTATCTATAGTGTAATGTTGCCCATTTACATAAATTTCCTTTCGCTCACAATCAAAATACTTGGCTCCTTGCATGAATATAAGCATTATCCGTGAACTCTCATTTCGAGATTCTACTATATTTACGGGAATATGAGAATAATCTTCCGAACTACTTTTCAATAGATAGTGGTTCTTTTTATCAGAAGACAAAGTCCATGTTCCAAAACTATTCCATTGCCACCAATGTTTATGAGTCTCCAATAAAAACGTGCCGTCTTGATTAACTTGCAAATAACTACTATTGTCATTTTTGCCATTCAAAAATGCACCATAGTGGGAAACACATCCCATGAGAAGCGTGCTAAAAACAATAATATACCAACTTCTTTTCATCATAATCCGAGTTTTTGAGGTTCTAACTTCCAAGGCGACACACCCTGTGTTGGATTAATACGAGTTCCATATTCCTTGTAAGGATATATTTTATTACCATTTTTATCATAACCATAAATGCCAGTGACCCATTCTGCATCTATGTCGATGACTGATTCGACATCGCCGTTTTCCGATGGGGAAACTTCTCCTGAGATTGAGTATTCTGTTTGATATGCTTCGACCTCTAACTCAAGAAATCCTATTGGGTGCAAAAGTACTAAAAATTTTGGACATATGCAAATAAAAAAAAGGATTTTTTCTCATAGCAGTATGAAAATACTGCGTTTTTTTGAGAATAGCGGGGTGCTATGCTTGCATAATGGGGCTCCGGGTAGCAGCCTATAGTGAGTGCGCGTTATACACTGGCAGAAAGCACTATGGTTCCTTAATCTTAATTCATCCGCGAGATACGCAAGAGCTGCAAAGCATAAGAATCACCAAAAAGCCAATATGAAAGACACACTTTTCATGCAGCCGGTGCCAGCGGTTCTATTTTGCGGTTCATCCCCACTTTGACACAATCTCGTCCATGATGGCAAAGACCTCTTCACGGGTGTCGGCACGGAGGAGGGTGATGCGTGTCTGTTTGAAATCGTACAAGCCCTTGAAAACCGGTGAGTTGGCGAAATGCCGGCGCGAGTGGATAATCCCCTTCCGCTCGTCTCCGCACCAGGCAATGGAAGCAAGGACATGTTCCTTCAAGACCGCAACTTTCTCGCTCATGGAGCGAGGAGCAGTTGCTGACAGACCGTTGCACTGACAGACCGCTTCGCTAACGGACTGACAGACAGGATTAGAGGACATATACTCTTTCATTTCGGCGAAAATCCAGGGGTTTCCGAAGGTGGCTCTGCCTATCATAATGGCATCCACGCCGTAGCGATCGAAACACTCTTTGGCGCGGGAAGGGGTCGTCACATCGCCGTTACCGATAACCGGGATATGCATACGCGGATTATTCTTCACCTCCCCGATCAGCGTCCAGTCGGCATCGCCGGTGTACATCTGCGAGCGTGTACGCCCATGGATAGCCAGTTCGCGGATACCGCAGTCTTGCAAAGCAAGAGATAAATCGACGATGAAGGTCGATTTATGACCGGCTTCGCCTGTAAGACCGCTTACGCTGTAAGATTCGGGCAGTCCCAAGGGATTAACGCGGGGGAGGAGGTCGGACTCATTCCATCCGAGGCGGGTTTTGGCCGTGACCGGCGTATGCACGGCATTGACCACCGCCCGCGCGATCTCCAGCATCTTCGGCACATCTCTGAGCAGTCCGGCACCGGCACCTTTGCCCGCCACCTTCTTGACAGGACAGCCGAAATTGATATCAATAAAATCGGGTTTGGCAGTCTCCACTATCCGTGCGGCTTCCGCCATAGCCTCCGCATCCTTGCCGTAGATCTGTATCGCTACCGGCCGTTCGGCGTCGGATATTTGCAGTTTGCGCGTTGTGGAAGCGACATCCCTCACTAATGCGTCGGCGTTCACAAACTCCGTATAGACCCGGTCTGCACCGTAGCGCTTGCACAACATTCGAAATGCCGGATCGGTCACATCCTCCATAGGAGCGAGATAGAGCGCGTGGCGCTCTGACCGCTGCGCTGTAAGATTTTCTTGCATCATTTATTCAATGTAGGGTAAGAAATGCGATGATGGTTGATAGCCAGCAGGCGCAACTTGAACACCTCCCGTATATCCTCTACATCCTTGAAGGAGAGGGGGGTCTCGGAGAACTGGTTGTCACTGATCTGGGTGTCTATCATCTTATCCACCATTTCATATATCGATTCTTCGGAATAGTCTTGGAGACTGCGGCTTCTTGCCTCCACGGCGTCCGCCATCATCAGGATAGCCGCCTCGCGGGTGGTGGGTTTGGGACCCGGGTACTGGAAGTCCCGCCTGTTGATCTCCTCGCCCGGATGCGAGTTGGCATAGCTGTTATAGAAATAGCGCACCAGCGATGTGCCGTGGTGGGTGGTGATAAAATGAATAATCATCTCCGGCAGATGGTGCCTGCGTGCTATTTTCTCGCCTTCGGTCACGTGGGAGATAATGATCTTCACCGCCTCTTTGGGTTCGCACTCATCCAGCGGATTGCGGCCGTGCTGGTTCTCGATAAAATTATCCGGGGAAGCCAGTTTGCCTATATCGTGGTATAGAGCTCCTGTCCTCACCAACAGGGCATTAGCTCCGATAGCCTTCGCCGCCTCTGACGCCAGATTGGAGACCTGCATCGAGTGCTGGAAAGTGCCCGGCGCCTCTTCCGCCAGACGATGAAGAAGTTCCGAGTTGATATCCGTCAACTCCACCAGAGTGATCGAACTCAGCAGACGGAAAGCCTTCTCGAAGAGATAAATCAGTCCGTACGCCGCAATGATAAGCGAGGCATTGATGAGGAAATAGAGGTACATCTTCGGTTCGATGGAAGAGTATTCGCCCGTAGCGGCAAAGGTGTATGCCGTGTACGCCACCGAATAGGTCAGCAGGATCCACCCTGCCGTCTGCGCCAACTGCGACCGCATCGTGATATCACTGAGGCTGCTCACCGCCACCATTCCCACGGCTATCTGCAGGAAGAAGAACTCCATCGGAGCAGGCACAATCAAGGACACGATCAGTACCGTCACAATATGCAGGAACAGCGCCGTACGCGCGTCATAGAACACACGCGTGATAATAGGTACCCACGCGAAAGGTATAAGGTAGATGCTGAACGACGAATACTGCAACAGAAGGCAGGACATTACAATCACAACCGACGAAAGGATACAGAAGAACAAGACGGTTGAAAGCTTCTCGAAATACTTTTTCCTGAACACAAAAAGGTAGAGTACAAACAGCGCCAGATAAAGCCCCACCATAATCACCCTGCCGGTGGTAGAGAGGGCACGCTGGTGCACGGTGATGTCATCATTCTCCAGGGACGCTTTCTCCAAGGAGAGGAGTATCTGCGCTTTCTCTTCTGTCACCAGTTCGCCGCGGTCGATGATCTTCTGTCCCTCCTGCACCACGCCTTGTGTGAGCGACAGCGATGAGAGCAGTTGCTCCTGCATATACGCCGTGGTCGCCGTGTCGAGAAGAATAGTAGGTTGCAACTCCGTTTTATAGCGTTCATAAGCCCTCTTGGGCGTCAGCAGTTTCCATACGGGGTAGCGCACGGACGTTCTGCCTGTCAGCACCGATATATTCTCAAACGCATTCTGCTCCAGATAGTTCATATCCGTGAGCGACACAATCAGCACCGTGTCAGGCAGTTCCTGTCCGTTATCGCGTATGAAATACGGTGCAAAATCAGCCATCAGCTGTTTGCGTTCCGCCTCCAGTTGCCGGTCAGTCTTGTAGATCGGGAAATCAAACTCCGCCGTCACCGACTCGTAGCCCCACGGTTTGCCCTGCTCCACATGGTAGCGGAAAGAGGTGTTATACCGGGGGAAAAGCAGTACGGTGATTGCCACAACGGCGATAAAACTCAACGCCTGCAGGCTATGCTTGATAATCGGTTTCATATACGCTTGGATTGAAAAAATTGCTGCATTAATTGCCGGCATTCCGGCTCCAGAACACCGGAGGTCACTTTACACTTGGGGTGCAAGGCACGAATGGTATATTTTTCAAAACCCCTCTTAATATCTTCGCACCCATAAACCACCCTGCTCACTTGTGCCCATCCGATAGCTCCTGCACACATGATACACGGCTCCACCGTGACATATAAAGTACACTCATTCAGGTATTTGGCACCCAGGGTCTGCGCCGCAGCCGTGATGGCTTGTATCTCTGCATGAGCGGTGACGTCCTGTAGCATCTCGGTGAGGTTATGTCCTCTGCCCACCACTTGGTTTTGGCACACTATCACGCACCCGACGGGCACTTCGCCCGCCTCGTATGCCTTCCTTGCTTCCGAGAGTGCCAGACGCATGTATCTTTCGTCGTCTGCCGATGCAGAAGGTGAAGTTTTTTCTTGCTCCTTGGCTTTTCCTGTCACGAACTCTCCCAGCTCGCTGGGATGCGTCTCCAGATGATTGCCAATCACGACAATATCGGCTCCGGCATTGTATGCCGCGTCCATCTCCCGCCGTGAGCGGATACCTCCGCCTACTATCAGGGGCACGCTGATTGCCTCTCTCACGGCACGGATCACCTCCGCAGGCACCGGCTTCTCCGCGCCGCTTCCAGCCTCCAGATACACCAGTTCCTTGCCCATCAGTTCCGCCGCCAAAGCCGTGCTTACTATGGTATCGGCATCCGAAGCCGGAATAGGTGCGGTCTCCGTCACGCGCATCGTGGCGGTCTCTTTGCCGCCATCCACAAGAATATACCCCATTGACAGGGACTCCAATCCCAGCTGTTTCACCTGCTTTGAGGCACGCACCTGTTCGCCGACCAGCCACTCGGGGTTGCGCCCCGACAAGAGGCTCAGAAACAGCACCGCATCCGCCTCTGCCGAAAGCTGGCTCAAGCTGCCGGGAAAGAGCACCACCGGCACGGACACTTTCCCGCGCAGGGCACGGATCAGGGCATCCGACCCCTCTCCGGTACTGCCCCCTACCAAAATCAGATCGGGGCAACAGTCTCCGCCCAACTCCAGTTCGCGCCACGACTCCTTCTCCGGATCGATGAGCAGCGCAAAGAGTCTGCGATGCTCCTTATGCGCTGATTCTATGTATTCCTTTACTTCCATTCCAAACTCTCTACAATACGGATGACATCCTGCTGCAAATAGTCGTATATCGGTGCCAGCGAATCGGCATTCGGGCGGCAGTTGCAATAGATTGACGCCCGGAAAAAATGCCTCGCCGAGTCCGTCACAAAAAACTGGGACGGCGAAGCGGTATTCCCCTGCAGGTTGAAGAGCACGCCATACACCCGTTTGTCCGGGTTCTCATAGGCTCTCTCAGGGATAGCGGACGCCTGCGACACATGCTTGTACACAAACCCCATCGCGTCGTCAGTCAACTGTCTGAGATTGCCCTCCACTGGCTTATACGAGCAGTGGATGTCCGCATTCAGGGACGGATAATGGATATTCATCCAATACTGCTCACCGCTATCGGTGCGCAGCACCACTTGGGCATTCTTGGACAAATCAAAATCGTAGGGGAAACCGGCACAGGGGCGGTTGCCGTCAGCCGTCTCGTACGCCGACAGCGGCAGATAGGCCGTATCCGGAACAGCTATATTAAAATAGCCGAAAGGCTTCGGCACGGAGCCGCTTCCGCACGCGCATAAGAGCACTGCGGCACAAGAGATCAATATGTTTCGTATCACATTCTGCATCATTCAGATATTCGGGAAAGGGGTTTACGGATTCAGTTCGCGCAACATCTGCTGCACCTTGGAATAGAAAATCCCGGATGCTTTGAGATGCGATCCGTAGTTGCCAAAATCATATGTTATATTCTCCCGCTCCGGGTAGCGCTGCTGCAGGTGTTCCGCACAACGGAAAGTGACGATATCGTCTTTGTAGGAATGGAAGACATACAAGTTCGATTCCGGTTCCCAGTCATAGTGCACATGTTCGCCTACGATACTGGAACGGACAAGCCCATCGTATAATTTCCGGGTCATCGGAAGCGTCTTGTCCATTCCCTCTTTGGTCAGCCAATGCGACACGCGATGGTTAAGCGTCAGGAAGAATATCTCCACTACCCCGTACTCTTTGTCCTTGATATACTTGTTATATTTCCGCTCCATGGCCTTGGTATAGAAAAAGGAGCGATCCAAGCCCAGATTATAGGACTCGTTCGTACCCTCCACCAGCATAGGAATCACCAAAGGAGACCCCACTTTGTTTGTCCGGATTGCCTCATCGTAGGTCTCCGCCACGTCATAAGGGCCTGCTCCTACGAAACAGTGCTTCACATACACCCGGTCGCTATACTCTTCCTCCAATTTCTTGAGTGTCCAGATAGCGGATGCGCCCCCCTGCGAATACCCCATTAAATAAATGCTGTCCAGAGACACATCCAAGTCCATCGTGTCCAACAGCGGACGGGCGGCAAACAGCATATCCACGCAGTTGGTTGCCGTCAGCTCTCCATGCAGGTAGGGATGAATCCTGTCCGCCGTTGCCCCATAACCGATATAGTCCGGCGTCAGCAGCACATAGTCTTCCGCCAGATACTTCGCCTCGGAAGTAGGCTTCACCGAGGGAGCTTCATCCTTCGCTGCAATGGTGTAATGAGTTACAAGAATCACCCCTTTGGCATCTTTGGATGCCGGTACGCTCACTGCCCCGGAAAGCGTCAACGAGTCGCCGTTCTGATCCACGGAACGGTAATAAAGAGTACGGCGCAACACTTCCGGATTGGCAGCAAACGCTGCCATATAACAGCCCAAAAGAATCCCTGTCAACAATATTTTTCGTCGCATTAGTCGCAAATAATCCGATTTTGGGCGCAAAGATACAAAAAAATTTGCACATCTCAAAATTATTTTGTAATTTTGCTCGCGAATTGATATAATAACGACAAACCGTTTGAAAAATGACTCAGATACAGAACAATTTTTGCGTAATTATGGCGGGTGGAATCGGTAGCCGGTTCTGGCCGTACAGCCGTGCGGAGAAGCCCAAACAGTTTCTGGATTTCTTCGGCACAGGCAGAACCCTGCTCCAGATGACAGTTGACCGTTTCCGTCCTCTGGTGCCGATAGAGAACGTCTTTATCGTTACCAACGTGGCGTATAAGGAGATCATCCTGGAGCAGATTCCCGATCTTAAGGAGAGCCAGATTCTCTGTGAACCGGCAAGACGCAACACCGCTCCCTGCATCGCCTACGCCACGGCACACATCCGTGCCCTCTGTCTCCGCAAGGCGGGACTCACAGCCGCCAACCAGGACTGGAGCCGCCCCGAGATGAAAGCCAATATCGTAGTAGCGGCGAGCGACCACCTCATCCTCGAGGAAGAGAAATTCCGTCAGACAATCGGCAAGGCATTTGATTTCGTTGCCGCCAACAATGCCATCTGCACCTTGGGTATGCAGCCGACCCGTCCGGAGACGGGGTACGGATACATCCAGTTCGTAAAAGACCGCTTCGCTGACAGAATAAAGACTGAATCAGATTTAGAGAGAGAAGAATGCTGTTCTGATGGGATTTATCCTGTGAAGACATTTACGGAGAAACCGAATCTGGAAATGGCCAAAGTATTCCTCCAGAGCGGAGACTTCCTCTGGAACAGCGGTATCTTCATCTGGAATCTGCAGACCATCAGCGAGGCTTTCCGGTATCTGCTGCCCGAAGTGGCAGACCGTTTCCGCGAGGGGGAACTGCTCATGGGTACCGACAAAGAGGAGGATTTTATCGAGCATATCTTCCCCAAATGCCCCAATATATCCATCGACTACGGTATCATGGAGAAGGCGCAGAATGTATATGTCCTTCCTTCCTCTTTCGGCTGGAGCGACCTCGGCACATGGGGCAGTCTCTATGACCTGAGCGAGAAAGACGACAACGGCAACGTGAGTCTCCATAGCCGCGCACTCTTCTATGAGAGCAGCGGTAATATCGTCACCCTCGAACCGGGCAAACTGGCGGTCATCCAGGGTCTGGAAGACACTATCGTTACCGAACACGAGGGCGTCCTGCTCATCTGCAAGAAGGCAGAAGAACAGCGCATCAAACAGTTTGTGGAGGATGTAGAGAACCTCACAGACTAACCCCGAAAACACAACTTAATACTTAATACTAAAATCGAACATGAGTTATCTGAATTTTGACAAGAAAGTGCTTGTTAATCTGGAGCGCTCGCTACAGAAAGAGATGATTCGTACGAACAGAGCCGGCGTGTACAACTCGACGACACTCGTCGATTGCAACACCCGTAAGTACCACGGTCAGTTGGTAATGCCCCTCCCTGAATTGGGGCCTGACAACTACGTGCTGCTCAGTTCGCTCGACGAGACCGTTATCCAACACGGAGCGGAATTCAATCTTGGACTGCATGAGTACGGTGAAAACACCTTTGCCCCGAACGGGCACAAGTACATCCGGGAGTTTGACTGCGAGGTTATCTCCCGTACCGTTTACCGCGTAGGTGCAATGGTCTTGGCCAAAGAGCGTATGCTCGTCAGCTTTGAGCCACGCGTTCTGATTCGCTACACGCTGCTCGAATCGGGCAGTCCCACCACGTTACGGTTCCGCCCTTTCCTGGCATTCCGCTCGGTCAACGAGCTGACCCACGAGAACCCGCAAGCCAATCCTAACATGGACGAGTGCGAGAACGGAAGAGTAAACCGGATGTATGACCATTTCCCGCAACTCTTCATGCAGTTCTCCAAAGCTGTCAGTTACTGCCATGAGCCCAACTGGTACAAGGGCATCGAGTACCGCAAGGAGAAAGAGCGCGGGTATGAGTACAAAGAGGATCTGCTCGTTCCGGGATATTTCGAGCTGCCGATGAAGAAAGGCGAGTCGGTCATCTTCGCTGCCGGAATCACCGAATGCAAGACATCCACCCTCAAATCCACATGGAAGAAAGAGTTGAAACGCCGCATCAGCCGCGACAACATGTTCCAGACCCTCAAAAACTCTGCCGCCCAGTTCTACAAACGCGAAGGCGACAAGTGTTATATGCTCACCGGCTATCCCTGGTATGGCGCTGATGCGCGAGGCACATTCTTCTCCGTACCGAGCTGTACGCTGGATATCGACCGTCCCGAATACTGGAAGGCTATCATCGACGAGACTGCCATCGGAGAGGTCAAAGCGTTTATGGAGGGGCATCCCGAAGTATGCAAGATGAGCGGCATGGACGAACCGGATGCACTGCTCTGGTTTGTGCGCGCCATCCAGAAATACGCACATAAGTACACCATCGAGGAAGCAGCCTCCAAATACGGTCAGCTATGCCTCGATGTCATCTCCTTCTACCGCAAACAGCAACACCCGCGCTGCTGGCTCCACCAGAACGGACTCCTCTGGGTGGACGGCACCGCCCGTCCTGCCACATGGATGAACGCTACGGAGAACGGTTTCCCTATCACTCCGCGTACCGGCTATGTTGTGGAGACCAATGCCCTCTGGTATAATGCCATGTGCTTCACCGCCGAGTTGCTGCGTCACATGGACAAGGAGACTTCCGCCGACCTCATGGAGTACCAAGCCGATATAACCAAAGATGCGTTCGTCTCCGTCTTCTGGAACGGCGTCTATCTCAACGATTACGTAGTGGACGGCTATGAGAACAAAGAGGTGCGTCCTAACCAAATATGGGCTGTCGGACTGCCTTATAGTCCGCTCGACCGCAAGCAGAAGAAATCGGTCGTTGATATCTGCACCAAAGAACTGCTCACCCCCCGCGGACTGCGTTCGCTCTCGCCGAAGAGCGGCTGCTATCGTCCCAACTACAGGGGCGGACAACTGGAGCGCGACCGCAACTTCCATAACGGACCCGTCTGGCCGTCCACTATCGCCGCGTATTCACGTGCATACATGGACGTGTACAAACAGAGCGGACTCAGTTTCATGGAACGCACTCTGGTCGGCTTTGAGCAAGAGATGAGCGAACTATGTATCGGTACCCTCAATGAACTGTACGACGGCAATCCTCCATACAAAGGACACGGCGGCATGAGTTACGCTCCGAGTGTAGCAGCCGTCATCAGCGTGCTCGACACCCTCAAACAGTTTGAGGAAGCAGAGAAGGCAGAACAGAACGATCAAAGAAAGGAGGCACAGCAATGAAAGCGTTAATGTTCGGATGGGAGTTTCCCCCTCATATCTTGGGAGGTCTCGGTACAGCCAGCTATGGTCTCACCCGTGGTATGGCACAACAGGAAGACATGCAGATCACGTTCGTTATTCCCAAACCATGGGGTGACGAAGACCAGTCATTCCTCCGCATCATCGGCGCCAACAGCGTGCCTGTCGTCTGGAAAGACAACAACTACGATTATGTAAAACAACGCATGGAAGGCAAAATGTCGCCAGAGGAATACTATCACCTCCGCGATGGTATCCGTTACGACTACCGCCGTATCGGCACCGACGATCTGGGCTGCGTCGGATTTTCAGGACGCTACCCGGACAACCTCATCGAGGAGATCGGCAACTATGAAGCAGTTGCTTCTGTTCTGGCACACAGCCTCGATTTCGATATCATCCACTCCCACGACTGGCTCACCTATCCTGCCGGTGTCTTTGCCAAGCACATCAGCGGCAAGCCGCTTGTCATCCATGTGCACGCTACCGATTTTGACCGCTCGCGCGGAAACGTCAACCCTACCGTCTATGCTATCGAGAAACGCGGAATGGACGAGGCAGACCACATTATCTGTGTCAGCAATCTCACCCGTAACACCGTTATCGAGAAATACGGTATCGACCCGCGCAAAGTGAGCACAGTCCACAATGCTGTTGAGCCGCTGGCTCATCCTGAAGAGTTTACCAAACCAGAGCGGAAGGACAAACTCGTCACTTTCCTCGGCCGTATCACCATGCAGAAAGGACCGGAGTACTTCGTCGAAGCCGCAGCACGCGTACTGGAGAAAACCGACGGAGTTCGGTTCGTTATGGCAGGTAGCGGCGACAAGATGGCAGAGATGATCGATCTCGTTGCCAAACGTGGCATCGCCGACAAGTTCCACTTCCCGGGATTCATGCGCGGTAAACAGGTACAGGAGATGCTCGCCATGAGCGACGTGTATATCATGCCGTCTGTGAGCGAACCGTTCGGAATATCTCCGCTGGAAGCCATGCAGGTAGGATGTCCGTCGATTATCTCCCGCCAGTCCGGATGCGCAGAGATTCTGCAGCACGCCATCAAAACCGACTATTGGGATATAGACGCCATGGCGGATGCAATCTACGCAATAGTCAAGTATCCGGCAATGTACAAGAGTCTGCACGAACTCGGACAGAACGAAGTCAACCATATACGGTGGTACGATGCAGGACTCAAAGTGCGTAAGATTTACGACGGAGTGATCTATCACACCTTGTAACCATAGAAAGTTTAATGTTTTAAAGAAAATATAAAAATATTATGAAAAATATAAGTTTTTGCTTCCAAATGCACGTTCCGTATCGTCTGAAACGCTACCGTTTCTTCGATATCGGTCATGATCACTATTACTACGATGACATCCAGACCGAGGAACATCTGCAATGGCTGGTGAACACCTCCTATATGCCGTTGTGCAATACTCTTTCGCACATGATCAAACTCTCCAAGGGCAAGTTCCATTGCGCTATCGCAGTCTCCGGTGCCACCCTTGAGATGTTCGAGCAGTTTGCTCCCGAAATGATCGATGCGCTCAAAGAACTGGCAGCTACCAAGTGCGTTGAGTTTATGGCGGTGCCCTACAGCTACTCCATTGCTTCGGAATACAACGAGCAGGAATTCAAACAGCAGTTAAAACTCCAGACCGACCTTATCAATACGCTCTTCGGTCAGAAAGCCACTACCGTCTGGAATACCGAACTGCTCTACACCGACGAGATGGCCTACAACCTTCAGAAGATGGGCTACAAAACCATCATGACCGAGGGCGCCAAGCACATCCTGAGCTGGAAATCACCTAACTACGTTTACCAGTCAGCCGGTTCAAGCAAAGTCAAGGTACTACTCCGCAACGCCTCGCTGAGCGACGAACTCAGTTTCCATTTCTCCGACCCGAACTGGGGTAACTTCCCCATCGATGCCGAGAAATACGCAGAGCAACTGAAGAACCTGCCGGAGGGCGAGGACATCATCAATATCTGGGTAGGTGCGGAGACTTTCGGTGTACTCCAGAACGCCGGCACCGGTATATTCGACTTCCTCAAAGCGCTGCCTTACTTTGTGCTGGAGCGTGGCATGGGATTCATGACCCCTGCAGAAGCTGCCAAGAAGATGAGTGCCAGCGATGTGCTTTCTTCGCCTACGCCGCTCACATGGGCAGGTGAAGCCAAAGACCTCTCCGTCTATTACGGCAACGACCTCCAGCAGGAAGCGCTCAACAAACTCTATGCAGTCGCCGAGCGTGTACACCTCTGTCAGGGCAAACACCTCAAAATGGCATGGCTCCGCCTGCAGGACATCAATTATCTGCATTACATGAACCACATCGACCAAGGACACACCCAATACGAATCTGCCTACGATGCGTTCATCAATTACATGAATATCTTGTCCGATTTCCTCCAACTGGTAGAAGAGCAATACCCTACCACCATCGAGAATGAGGAACTGAACGAACTGCTCAAGACCATCCGCAACCAGGAGGAGGAGATCCAGTCGCTCAAGAAGAAAATCAGCAAAAAGAAATAATTATTGTCTAAAAGAGGAATCATAGTAGTCTGTTTTCTGGCAGTGGTCGCTTCGGCCGCTGCCAGGAAACATGTGATCCAAAGCCGTATCAAGACTTGGCGGATGCCCAATCCTACTGCCGTGGCGGACACCACCACTTTAGACTCTGCATTCCTCAACCTGCCGATGCGCGAGCCCCTGACAGACTACTCTGTCTCGTCTGCCACAAACGGTCAATTGGTGTCAGCAGCCCAGTCCCGTGTCTATTTTGACAGGACGAAACATGTGGATGACCCCTTTGGCATGGTTTTTGACGCATTCACTATCACGCCGCAAACGCTCCGATACTATAATACGACCATGCCTTTCTCCAGGATCGGATACAAGAAAGGCTTCACCTCTTATCATGAGGAGAATGATCTTTCGGTGCTACTTACCGGCAATCTCAACCGCCGTCTGAATGTCGGCTTTGAAATGAACTACCTTACCGCCGTCGGGCATTTTGCCAACCAGGCCGGTAAGACCTACAACGGCTCCGTCTGGGGCAGTTATAACGGCAACCACTATTCGACGCACATCGCCTTTATGTGGAATCGCCTGTCGTCCTTTGACAATGGTGGAATACAAGATATCAACGAACTGGCAGGCCGGCTCAATTCAGAGGACATTCCTGTCCGGCTCAATGCCATGGCGGGATACCGCTACCTGGCAGGGTATATGAATCATTCCTACAGTATCACCGTTGACCGTGAGTACCACGACTCGGTAGAGGTTGAGATTGACGGGCACATGACAAAACGCGACACCGTCAAGGTCGAATATACGCCCGTCGTGACCTTCAATTATACCTTCGAGACCAACAACAGCAACCGCCGGTATATAGAGAAAACCGCTCAACAGAATTTTTATGACACGTGTTTTCTCAACTCTTCTTCTACGCGGGACTCATCCGACGTGCTGACAATCAAAAACACTTTTGCTGTCACCTTCGAGGAGGCCTTCAACCGCAAACTAAAGTTCGGCGCTACGGTCTATGCCTACAACGAATGCCAACGGCACCTATTGCTCAATACCGACACCTTCCCGCAACAGGATTCAATCTTCCGTTACCGGTGGACAAACAACACTTTTGTCGGCGGCGCTCTCTACAAGAACCAAGGCAAATGGGTGCACTACGGCTTTGACGGTGATGTATGCGTATTGGGATACAAGATAGGAGAGTTTCGCGTAGGCGGACACCTCAACTCCGACTTCAGACTGGGTAAAGATACGATGTATCTGTCAGCTATGGCAGAGGTTAAAAACGAGACTCCCTCCTATTATCATCAGCACTACTACAGCAATCACCTTTGGTGGGATAACAATTTTGGCAAGACCTACCGCATCCATGCGCAAGCCAAAGCCGCCTACCCTACCCAATGGATCAAACCTGCCCTTCAGTTCGATTTTGAGAACCTCAGCAGAGGTATCTACTATATCAACGGAGCGCCTCAGCAGCATGACGGACATACCCAGCTCATTGCCGCCAGAGCACGGATAGACCTCACCACTCCATGGATCAATCTGGAGAACACCGTTGTCTATCAACACTCCACCAACGCCACTGTGGTCAGCGTGCCCGCCGTCACGCTCTACCATAACCTATACTACCACGGCTCATGGTTCCGACACGCCATGGATGCACAGATAGGAGTCGATTTCCGCTATTTCAGTTCCTACTATGCGCCCGTCTTTAATCCCGCCTCAGGACAATTCAGTTCGCAGAACGAGACGATGGTCGGCAACTATCCGGTATTGAATGTGTATGCCAATTTTTGGGTGAGACTGTTGCGACTGCGCTTCTTTGCCCATTACCAGCACTTCAACTACCATTTTATGACGAAGAATACCAACCGCCTCACAATGCCCGGATACCCGATGAATACAGCGGTCTTCAGAGCCGGCATCGTTTGGCAGTTTTATAGATAGTTAACAGTACAAAAAACAGAATAAAGACAAGGAGAAATTTATGCCTTTAACTTCACGACTAAACAAAATACTCATCTACGCACGCGATGAGGCTGAACGACTACAGAATGACCAAGTGCTGCCCGAACACCTGCTTCTGGGTATCCTCCGGCTGGGTGAAGGCAACGCATACAACCTTCTGGAAGCATCCGGACTCAACATGGAGGAGGCGAAACAGCAGCTCGACAAGGCACTGGCTGCTGCCGCACAACCCTCTGTCACGGCTATCCCCCGTTCCCCGCAAGCGGAGCGCATCCTGCGCATCAGCGAAGGTATATCCCGCGAGTACCACGAGGAGGCTGTCGGTTCGGCTCACCTGCTATTGGCTCTCCTCAGGGATCAGGTCAGCCAGGTAGCCGCATATCTGGAGCAGTTCTGGGATATCACATACCAGTCGGTCGTTGACCTGTACCATCAGCCCCACTCTACCACCTCTTCCGGTAGTGCCACCAACTCTTCAGACAACGACAACACACACCGTAAAGAGAAGGCCACGCCCACCAAGGCGCTTGACAAATACGGGCATGATCTCAGCCGTCAGGCGCAGGAGGGGAAACTCGATCCTATCGTCGGCAGAGACGTGGAGATAGAGCGTGTGATTCAGATCCTTAGCCGTAAGAAGAAGAACAACCCCATTCTTATCGGAGATCCGGGTGTAGGCAAGTCGGCTATTGTCGAAGGACTGGCTCAACGCATCGTCTCAGGAGAGGCAGTCGCTTTGAAAGACAAGCGTATCATTACCCTTGATGTAGCATCTCTCGTAGCCGGTACCACCTACCGTGGACAATTTGAGGAACGCATGAAAGCTATCCTCCAGGAACTGAACACCCACCCCGAAGTAATCCTCTTCATCGACGAGATACACACTATTATCGGTGCCGGTAATGCATCCGGCTCGCTCGATGCCGCTAACATCCTCAAACCGGCTCTGGCACGGGGCGAGGTACAATGTATCGGTGCCACCACTACTGCCGAGTACGCCAAGACTATCGAGAAAGACGGCGCTCTCGAGCGACGGTTCCAGAAAGTCCCCGTCCGTCCCACTACGCACGACGAGACCCTTTCTATCCTGCATCAGTTGCGCGAACACTACGGCGCTTATCACCATGCTTACTATTCCGACGACATCCTGCTCCAATGCGTAGATCTGTCCGAACGGTACCTCACCGACCGCGCTTTTCCGGACAAGGCAATCGACGTCATGGACGAAGTGGGCGCACGTGCTCACGCACGCATGGTAGCACTCAACGAACTGGAAGGCGAGCCTTATGTCATCACCGAGAGCGATGTTGCACAAGTTGTCAGTATGATGTCCGGCGTCCCAGTACAGCGTGTAGAGAGCGATGAGCAAGAGCGCCTCCGTACCATGGAGAAAAGGCTCCTCGAACGCGTCATCGGACAGGACGAAGCGGTACGCACCGTTGTACGTGCCATTCAGCGCAGCCGACTCGGTTTGCGTGACCCCAAACGTCCCATCGGCACATTCTTCTTCCTCGGCCAGACAGGTGTGGGCAAAACCCACCTCGCACAATGCCTCGCCGAAGACCTCTTCGGGCACAAGGACGCCCTCATCCGGTTCGACCTCTCAGAGTTCGCGGAGAAACATACAGTCTCATTGCTGGTAGGAGCTCCTCCGGGATACGTAGCACATGAGGACGGCGGCAAACTCACGGAAGCCGTGCGCCGACGCCCCTACTCCGTCATACTCTTTGACGAGATTGAGAAGGCACACCCCGACATCTTCAATGTGCTGCTGCAGGTGCTGGACGAAGGACGACTCACCGACCGGCAGGGACACCATGTTGATTTCCGCAACACGGTCATCATTCTCACCAGCAATGTCGGTACCCGCCAACTGCGCGATTTCGGAGGAGGCATCGGTTTCGGACAGGAACAGATGGACGAAAAGACATCACGCCATACACTCATGAAAGCGCTGCAAAAGACATTCCCGCCGGAGTTTGTCAACAGGCTGGACAATGTTGTCTTCTTCCAGGCTCTTACGCGTGACGCGCTCGCGCGCATAATTAATATAGAGGTGCAGCAACTCAAGGAGCGCATGCGCAAAGCCGGACACCAACTCGTCCTTACCGAGGATGCACAGTTGCAACTTCTTGACCGCTCCTACGACCCGCAGAATGGTGCCCGTCCTGTCAAACGGGCTATCCAGACCTATCTTGAGGATCCGGTTGTAGATCTGCTTTTGCAGCGTCCCCAACAGAAACGAATAACAATCAAACAACTTAAAAATAAATCATTATGACAACAGAAGTAACAGATCAGAACATTCAGTCTTTGCTCGCTGAAGGCAAACCTATGGTAGTAGATTTTTGGGCACCATGGTGCGGTCCATGCAAAATGCAAGGTCCGATCATCGATGAGGTAGCCAATGACTACGCAGACCGGGCTATCGTCGGCAAACTGAACGTGGACGATAACCCCGAAACATGCGAGCAATACGGTATCATGAGTATCCCGACGATGCTGTTCTTTAAGAACGGCGAACTCGTTAACCGACACGTAGGTCTCTGCCGTAAACCGGAATTAGAGGCGATGATTGACGGTATTTTGTAAAAAAATGCAATTTTATTTGCATATTTCAAAAAAAAGCCGTAACTTTGCACGCTTTTTGTGCACCACATCATAGCGTGCATGGTTCGGTCCGGTAGCTCAGCTGGATAGAGCAACAGCCTTCTAAGCTGTGGGTCGCGGGTTCGAATCCCGCCCGGATCACAAATAAACGAAGTTTAGACATGCGTCAATTAAAAATTACAAAATCAATCACCAACCGTGAGTCTGCTTCTCTCGACAAGTATCTCCAGGAGATCGGTCGCGAGGATCTGATTACGGTGGAAGAGGAAGTGGAATTGGCTGGTCGCATTCGTAACGGCGATCGTGCTGCCTTGGAGAAGTTGACTCGTTCGAACTTGCGCTTTGTTGTTTCTGTAGCCAAGCAGTACCAGAACCAAGGCTTGTCCCTGCCGGACTTAATCAACGAGGGAAACTTAGGACTTATCAAGGCGGCCGAGAAGTTTGATGAGACCCGTGGCTTCAAGTTCATCTCCTATGCTGTGTGGTGGATTCGTCAGTCGATCTTGCAAGCCCTGGCTGAGCAGAGCCGTATCGTGCGTCTGCCGCTTAACCAGGTAGGTTCAATGAACAAGATCAACAAGGCATTCCAGCGTTTCGAGCAGGAGTACGAGCGCAAGCCGAGTGCAGAGGAATTGGCAGAGATGCTGGACATCCCGGTAGATAAGATTGCCGACACCCTCAAGATGTCCGGTCGCCACATCAGCGTGGACGCTCCTTTCGTAGAGGGCGAGGACAACAGCCTCATTGATGTCATGGTCAACGAGGACTCTCCTAATGCCGACCGTGGATTGATCAACGAATCGCTCCGCAAAGAGATTGACCGCGCACTGGACACCCTCACCGAGCGTGAAGCGAATATCCTCCGCCAGTTCTTTGGCTTAGGATGTCCGGAGCGGACACTCGAGGAGATAGGCGAAGATCTGCACCTCACACGCGAGCGTGTCCGTCAGATCAAAGAGAAAGCCGTGCATCGCCTCAAATCAGGACAACGCAGCCATATTCTGCAAACGTATTTGGGATAAGTTCTTAGAAGAAGAACGACATCTTCAAGCCGGTTCGTACTATGCTACGGCCGGCTTTTCTTGTGTACGCGAAATCCGGATCTGTCTTCATGGTACCATCTACCCCTTCGGTGATAGTCACCACTGCCTGCTGAAACTGCACATCGGCAGAGACAGCTATTGCCGAGTTACTATTGATCTCATACCGGTATCCCACCATCAGGTCGGCGTACATTCCCCCTTTATATTGCTTGCTGAGCGCTACGCCATACCCCAGAGACACACCTACGACAGGCGCATGTTTGCTGAGCATCAGCGGTGCACGCAATGCCGCTTGGATCGGTAGAAAATTATAGGTCTTGTCTATCACCTCGCCATGGTAGCCCAATCCTCCGCCTACGAAGATCTTCTTGCCTGCCAGATTGTGGGTTCCTACCAGCAGATCGACATTATAATGCGCCCCACCCTTATTATCGTTGGGCAGCATACTCACACCGGCACCCACTTCCAGCAGAATAGAGGCTTTCTTCTTATGTCCTTCGCCTACGGTCTTCACTTCTGTCACTGTCTCCTGTGCTTCTTTTTCATGGCTTATGGACACCACCTCCGCACGCGGATACTGCATCCGCACGCCGGAGGCATCACGCAAAATTACCACCTCTTCGTTCTCCAGTACAATCGTACCTCGTACGGTAGCGCCACTTTTGAGTGTCACAACCTCGCCACTCACGCTGATGCATGCTGCTATCAGCAGCATTATTAATAGTCTTCGTTTCATATTTTCTGTTCCTTGTCTTCTATCAAATCAAAATCTATCTGCCCCTTCTCTGCATCGGCTTTCGCCACTTTCACCCGCACTCTGTCACCCAGTGCATAACGCGTATCCGAGTCCGAGGAGCGAAGAGCAAACCCATGTTCCTCGTAAATCATGTATTCGCCAGGGCATAGCTTGCGTATTGATACCAGCCCTTCGCATCGCGACTCATCCAGTCTCACAAAGAATCCGAAATCGGTCACGCTGCATATATATCCCTCCATCTCTTCGCCGATATGGTCTTCCATCCACAGCGCCTGATACATCTTGACCGACTCCCGCTCCGCCTGCAGCGCTGCCTGCTCTTGTTCCGAGAGATGGGTACACATCTCGTCTAACACCTCTATCGGCAGCGACTCTCCTTTGCCCGTCAGGATATACTTGGTCAGCAACCGGTGAACAATCAGATCCGGATACCGCCTGATAGGGGAGGTGAAATGGGTGTAGTGCTCGAAACGCAGTCCGTAGTGTCCGATATTCTTGGTGGCATAGACGGCTTTGGCTTGGGCACGGATCATGAGTATATTCCGAACTTCTTGTGGCAGTGCCCCTCCCATCTTCTGCTCCAAAAGCGCGAGGTCGTTCAGTTTGTCTTCGTTGGGTTTGTCATGCACGCGATAGATAAACGGAGGCGTAGCACCGCCCCTCTTACGGATAGAAGCCACATCTTGCGCCACTGTCCTGTTGGCAAGCAGCATCCACTCTTCTATCAGGTGGTGCGCCTCGTTAGGGTGCTCAAAATAGATGTCAATGGGATGTCCGTGTTCATCCAGCCTGAAACGCATCTCATCCTGCTCAATGGTCATTGCCCCTTTGGCGACCCGCTCGTCACGCAGAATCTGCGAGAGCCGGTAGAGCGTCATGATCGCTTCCCTAAGTTCAGGTGTCATCCATTCTTCGTTGCCTGACTCCGCACCGGCGATGATGGTTTGTGCCTGATCGTAGTTGAGGCGCGCATTAGAGCGGATCACCGTGCGGCAGAGCTTATGCTTCTTCACACGTGCGCACTTGTCTATCGTGAATATCACTGACATCGTAAGTTTGTCCTCGTTGGGGCGGAGCGAACAGAGGTCATTACACAGCCACTCCGGTAACATCGGAAGCACCCTGTCCACCAAGTAGATGCTTGTCCCGCGCTGATAAGCTTCGTCGTCGGTACGGCTTCCGGGCTTGACATAATGGCTCACATCCGCGATATGCACACCTACCTGATAGGTGTCGTCATCCTCCTTGGCGAAGCTCAACGCATCGTCAAAATCCTTTGCATCTGCAGGGTCTATCGTCAGGGTAAAAACATCCCTCATATCCCTACGCCGGAGTATTTCCACACGGTCTATCAAATTCATGCCACAAAGATACAATTTTTTTCTCATATGAGCAAAAAAAACTTACTTTTTAATGCAACATCCAACTTTTTGACAAATTCAGTCGACTTATCGTAAAAAAGGACATACGTCTATTGCATATATCCCTTTTTTTAAGTAATTTTGCACTCCGAAATTGGAAAAGGGTAATCTATACACCCATTTTTGGGATAAAAAAAATGGTTAACTCAAAAAATACAAAAAAGGTTAATATACCATATGAAGATCAGCGGAAAGTCTTGGAAGAATGGATGGATAAGAAAAAGCCGTATCTCCGTCAAAATTTTCGCATAGAAGATCTTCGGGCAGCTCTTCCGCTCAATCGCACATATCTTTCTCGTCTTATTAATAACGAGTATCATTGTTCTTTCTTCCATTTCGTTGCTCGCTATAGGGTAGAAGAAGCCAAACGATTGATGGCAACAAACCCGAATCTCATGCTTCAAGAGGTAGCAGCGCAGGCTGGATTTGCATCCTCAACCGTTTTTGGTCGCGTTTTCGCACGCGAAACAGGTATGACACCATCGGCTTGGAGACGCACTAACAAATAGCGTTGGCTTTCATAACCACCGCGCGCTCTATGTCATACTCAGCGGAGTTCCTGCATACCTGTCGTGGGTTGCGAGGCACAGGTTTTCTGTGTCGGTGTAATGGAAAGCCTTACCGCAGGACGACAGTCTTGCGGTTTTTTGATAAAAAAGGGCGATTTTTTTTGCAAATACGGGAAATTATCTGTATCTTTGTGTCCTGTTTTGGATTATTAACCTGCTCGCATATGAAAAAACTATTCGCTTTACTGCTCTCCTGCGCTGCTGTCAGTGCCATGAGCCAGACACAGGATCCCCCGAAAGACTCACACATTGTGGACGGTTTCACCTCCGTGATGACTATTGCCGGTGAGACCAACTCTCCCGAAACCCCGCAAGACTCCGTCATCGTCAGTACGCCCGATGTGGCCATACCCCTCTGGAAGCAGAAGCTGTACTATGGTTATAATTTCGACATCTACTACCACCACGACTCGCGTTCCAACCGCAAAGAGAATGGTTTTTCCATTGCCATCACACCTGAAATTGGCTGGAAACTGAATGAGAAATGGCATCTTGGTATGCGTTTCGGAGGCAGTTATCAGCATATCTATACCACCTACTCGTTCGACATTCTCGACACCACCCACTCAACCAGCCTCCGCGTGCAACAGGGTTCATGGGAGGTTGCGCCGTATGTGCGGTACAAGATGAAAAGTCTTTTCAACGGCAAACTGGACATCTGGATGGAGGCGCACCTCTATACCGGTATGGAGTTTCCGCGCGTTACTGACGGCGATGCCACCGGCACCGACTATGACGGTCTGAGGCATAGCATCACCTACGGTGCGCAACTGTCGCCGGTTATCACCTATAAGTTCAACCGCAAAAGCACCTTCCAGGTTTTCTTCTCTATCCTCAGCCTCGGCTATAGCGGTACCACCTACTGCTATTCCGATCCGCAGAAGGGTAAATACAACGAGTACACCAACGATGTAATCCTGTTTTCGGGCAAACTGCGCAACCTCATCGCCAACCAGTTCACGCCAGGTCTCTATGGTCTGAAATTCGGTATTCAGAAGAGCTTCTAAAAAACCCTCTGACCCTGCATGGTGTATCTCTTGCCCCCGCGGGAAATATAGATAGTACCATCCTTCAGTACCTTGGTCCATTGTACATGCTCGATGCCTTCCACTGCATCGGGATGAAGGTCTTCGGCACCTGTCACCTCCGTAGAAGTTTCGCCCAGCCATCCGCAGACTTGATCCAGCGCCGTATAGACTTTCACGAAATGAATGCCGGTGAGATGAGCCGGCGTACCGTCTGATTTGACTGCCCAATCTATATCCAGTTTGGCTTCTTCGGCCGTGTTGGGCTGATTGTCCGCATAGCCCCACGGATAAGCGCGGAGTACATAATAGGTTCCCTCGCCGGAGAGATCTTCGTAATTATCCGCCAGACGGCTACCGCTGAACGTGATACTGCCCTCCTCTATCCACTGCGGGTATTTTGTACCCTCGTCCTGACGCCGATAGGTCACTGTATAGTGATGATCTGTCTTGTCGGAGTTGTATTCGCTTCCTGCCAGTTCATACCATTCGTCATCGGGTTTGCCGTTGCCGTTGGCGTCAACACTCACCATCACTATGCCCGGTTCTGATGAGTTCGTAAAGGTATTTCCGAGAACCAGCAGGTCTTTCGCGCCGGGGACGTTGAGTACCATATGATCGAACCCGAAGACCACATATCCTCCCCAACCGCCAAGGCTGATCATCCCGCGTGCGTTTTCGGCAATGGCTTCTTCGGCTTTCAGCCTCATGTCATTGGCATCATCCCCTTCTTCGTATTCTGGAAGTTTGTTTACAAACTGCCCTGGTGCCGGCATATACTCCCAAACACGCGAGATATAAGGAGAGACTGCCTGTGTCTCCATACAGACCGTCATACAGAATACTATCGACAGTAAAACTAAGATTATTCTATTTCTCATAACATCTATTTCTTTCTGCACGCAAATTGCGTGCAAAGTTACTACTTTTTTCGGACATATGCAAGACAATCGTCATATTTTGTTCATTTTCATATGCTATATCTATTGTGTAAAATCTCTTGTCATGACCGATTTTTTCGAACGCTCTGTTCAAAAATGCAACGTTAGTTGTTCTTAGTCATTCTTAGTCATCCGTTACACATTACCGATACTATCTGTACCCCATTCCCTACCCATTGCCTACCAGACTGCAATCCATCACACCTTTCCACACAAACAAGATGAGCGACTTCTCTGTCGCCCATCTTGTTTGTGTGTATCCCGCTCTTATCCCCGCTTAGAATCCTGAATAAACCAACTGGAGAGCCATGCCGCTCTGCGCTGAGCGGATGACGGTAGCAGAAACCGACTGCGCCTGCTTGACCGAAGAAATCACCGTTGTGTTCGAGAGTGTGGAGGTATTGACCGTCACAGGAATGAGAAGCATCTCCAGACTCTGAGGTACCGAATCCTGACGCAGTTCGTGGGTGAGCAGCGTAGCCAGATCATAGGAGTAATAATAGATCGGATCTCCTACCGAGTCTGTGCCCTGAGTCAATGTCGCTACGATGGCACAAGTGTCCTCCGGCAGTTTGCTGTCCTCAAAGAAGCGGTTCTCATAGGCTGTTCGCTTGATAAGCATCATCGCCGGTGCCGGCTGGAGCCAGTCATTACGGCTACGGTCCGTAGTAGAGCCGGTAAAGACATTCTCGACATCCACCCGCAACTGCGCAAGGTTGACATACGGACGCTTGTAGAGTATATCACCGGAGGGCAGAACTGTTTCTACCATATTGGTATAGATCGTACTCTCCATCTCCTTGATTGGCAAGCTGATAGCGGTATAGACACCTGCCGGCGAAATGACATAATTATGCAACGGCTGCGATGCCAGATTGTCAATCAGCTCATCCTTGTCCAGATACTGGATACGATTGATGGTTCGAACCTCCGAGTTGGCATAGAACGCCTTCATATCATTCACGGTCGTATCCCGCCCTGCCTTGTCATACGAGAAATGATAATAGACTGCTATAGCAATATCGGATATATTGAGCATCGTTGAACTACCGAACTCGCTCTCGATAAAAATTCCCTTGAACTGACGATTAAACTCCTCTTGGGTTCCGAACTGCCGGATTGCCGCAAAACGGCGGAAGAAGTCCGAAGTCGAATCACTCATCATCTTCACCATCGGCACATAATTACCATTGGTATCCATGACCGAATCCTGTTTCTCGGAGGCTACGATGATACGTTTGTTCTTCAATATCGGTTTGGTCTTTGTGCAATACCGAGAGAGGTCAATATCGGTGGTATAGGAGCGGTTGTAGTTGAGCACATCGCCGTCCAGTTCATAGACATTGATTGCCATAGGAGAGGCATCGTCGCCCACCCATGAAGCATAGCGGAAGAAAAGGGCTATCGAGTCCACCTCGGCATTTTCGGGATAGGCATACCCTTCAGGACACGCCAACTGGGTCAGAACATCCGCTTTGAGCGTACCGAAATCGGTCTCCAACTCTCCTAACAGCACCGAGTCCGGATTAGAGACGATAGCACCGCTATTCATAATCTCGGAAGTCAACGGAAAAGTGTCGGCAAGCACTACAATGCTGTCACCGCCATCCAACAATCCGCTACCTACATAGGTAATATCGTCCTTGCATCCGGACAACACCACCGCTGCCACAACTAATATCCACAAGAAAAATTTTCTCATTCTGCTAATAATCCTCTATAGAACTCCAGATAGCGCTCCCGCGAACTGTCAGGAGAATACTCCAAGATCGGTTTGTTCTTCGTAGCGGCATAGTTCTGCACACGGGTGTTGATCTTCTCTGTAGCGAAGACGATGGCGTCCGAATAGTCGATAGCCAGACGCATCAACTCCTCATAACCTACCGGGAAACCGTCTATCATACGGATATCGTTTGGTGAAATGCCCGGCAGAAGACAGAGTTTGCTGGCATAGCGCGTAGAGAAAGGCACCGTATATTCCTTATCATCTATCATGAGCACGACCTTCGAGTTCCTGAAAAACGGCTCATCACTGTACGCACGCTTCAGGAACAGCGGAATCAAGGCTGCCATCCAACCGGAGCAATGCACGATATCGGGCGTCCAATGCTGTTTCTTGACCGTCTCAATCACTCCGCGGGCAAAGAATATCGTACGGTTGTCATTTTCAGGGCTGTCAACAACATCCCCCGACGTGCCTTTATTACGATGAAAGAGATCATCGTTGTCTGTGAAATAAACCTGCATGCGCGCAGAAGGGATAGACGCCACTTTGATGAGCAGCGGATAATCTGTATCTTCTATAATGAGATTCATACCCGAGAGACGAATAACCTCATGCAACTGATTTCTACGCTCGTTGATATCACCGAACTTAGGCATAAAATTACGCGTCTCAAAACCATTCTGCTGAAAATACTCCGGTAGTTGCCTATTGAGCAGTCGTACCGGCGTCTCTTCCGATAGATAAGGATAAATCTCCTGAGAGCAGAATAAAATACGTTTTGGCTCTTTCATAGGCGTCACTTTTGATAAATGATATAAAAAAGGCACTGCAAAGGTACAAAAATTTTTTGACAAAATAAAATTTTTCTCGTTTTTTTACTGTTTTTGGGCAAAAAATTTTTATTTTACAATATTTTTATGTAACTTTGCACCCAAAATTGAAACAAAATCATCCATATATGGAAATTATCACAACCAAATCAGCCCTGCAACAGGCAGTGGCTTCTCTCAAAGCGGAAAAGAAGACCATCGGTCTTGTTCCCACAATGGGTGCTCTTCACGAAGGACACGCCACACTCATCCGGCAAGCAGTCCGTGAAAACGACGCTGCTATCGTGTCGGTTTTTGTCAACCCAACCCAGTTCAACAACAAAGAGGATCTTGCCAAGTACCCCCGCAACATCGCCCGCGATGCAGAGTTATTAGGCTCGCTGGGCGTGACCTATGTCTTTGCTCCTGAGCCGGAGGAGATGTACACAGCCGAGGAGATGGCGCAGCCTTTTGAGTTCGATTTCGGAGGACTGGACAAGATGATGGAAGGAAAGATGCGTCCGGGACACTTCAACGGTGTAGTACAAGTGGTCAGCCGGCTATTCTACCTTGCGCTGCCGGATCGCGCATATTTTGGCGAGAAAGACTACCAGCAGTTAGCGATCATCCATTTTATGGTAGAGCGCTCTTCGATGCACGGCACGTTCGGTAATCTGCAGATCATCGACTGCCCTATCGTGCGCGAAGCATCCGGTCTGGCTCTCTCCAGCCGTAACGAACGTCTCTCTGAAGACGAGAAACAGACTGCACTCGCTATCTCCCGCACACTGATTCAGTCGCTGGAATGGGCAAAGACCATGAGCGTGGAAGAGGTGCGTCAACGCGTGATAGATACCATCAACGCTGTTGAGGGCTTGGAGGTGGAGTACTACGAGATCGTCGATCAGACCACACTGCTACCTGCCACTGAGTTCGGACACGCCATCGGATGCGTCACCGTCTATTGCGGACCGGTGAGGTTGATAGATAATATGAAATATCAAGTTTAGAGTTTAGGGGTTAGGATTTTTAGAGGTAATGACCATCGTTATTGACTGCCATATACCTTTTATTGCAGAAGCCGTCCGTGCAGGATGGCAGGGGGTAAAGGTGCTGGCATTGGAGCCGGAGGAGATCACACGCGAGAGCCTTATGGATGCTCAAGCGCTTGTGGTACGTACCCGTACCAAAGTCAACGAGGCATTGCTATCCGGCACACCGGTTCAACTGGTATGCACCGCCACGATCGGATACGACCATATAGACACCGCTTATTGCGAGACACATGGCATTGCATGGACCAACTGCCCCGGATGCAACGCCCAAGCCGTCTGTGACTATGTTGAGGAAGCTGTCAGAACAACACTTCAAGACACAGGAAAGACAACCGGGCGGCTGACGATAGGTATAGTAGGCGTGGGGCATGTAGGTTCGCTGGTAGCGGAGATGGCTGCACGCCATGGATGGCAAGTGCTGCTGAACGACCCTCCAAAAGGGCTCAACTACCCCATAGAGGAGATAGCACGGCAAGCGGATATCATCACTTTTCACACTCCTCTGGACGACAGCACTTATCATCTGTGCTCCGGAGAGTTGCTGGCGCTCACTCCTCCACACACTCTTATCATCAATGCCGCCCGGGGAGGCATCGTGGACGAAGAGGCGCTCATCGCTTCCGGCAGACCCTATATTCTGGACACTTGGGAAGGGGAACCAGCACTCAACAGGGAGGTGCTTAGTCATGCCCGGTTGGCGTCAATGCACATCGCCGGATACTCGGTTGAAGGCAAAAAAAACGCTTCTGAGGCTTGTTTATGCAAAATTTCGCAACTTTTTGGGCTTCCGATTTTGAGAATTGACAAAAAAATCGTATCTTTGCAGTCGCTTTCAGGCGATAGCGAACCGGGGTGGCTCGAACGAGTGAGCGAAAGACTCAAAAAACACCCCTCCGATTTTGAACAACTACGCAAACAATACAAATTACGATAAATGGCAAACTTTCAAAAACTGACACCTCGTGGAGAGGATTATTCGAAATGGTATAACGAACTGGTAGTCAAAGCCGACTTGGCCGAGCAGTCTGCCGTTCGCGGATGCATGGTGATCAAACCTTATGGCTATGCTATCTGGGAGAAGATCCAGGCAGAGTTGGACAAACGATTCAAAGCACAGGGAGTTAGGAATGCGTATTTCCCGTTGCTGATCCCTAAATCCTTCCTGAGTCGTGAAGCAGAGCACGTAGAGGGCTTTGCCAAAGAGTGCGCTGTAGTCACTCACCACCGTCTTAAAAACGACCCGAACGGCAAGGGCGTGATTGTGGATGAGGATGCCAGACTGGAGGAAGAACTGATCATCCGTCCTACCTCGGAGACCATCATCTGGTCCACTTACAAGAACTGGATCTCTTCTTACCGCGATCTGCCGATCCTCTGCAACCAGTGGTGTAATGTTATGCGCTGGGAGATGCGTACCCGTCTCTTCCTCCGTACGGCTGAGTTCCTCTGGCAGGAGGGACACACGGCACACGCCACCAAAGAGGAGGCGGAAGACTATGCACGCAGAATGCTGGACGTCTATGCCGAGTTCGCAGAAAAAGTGATGGCCATTCCTGTAGTCAAAGGCGTGAAATCACCCAACGAGCGCTTTGCAGGCGCCCTTAACACCTATTGCATCGAAGCCATGATGCAGGACGGCAAAGCACTGCAGGCTGGTACCTCCCACTTCTTGGGACAGAACTTCGCCAAGTCGTTTGATGTGAAGTTCCTCAGCAAGGAGAACCAACTGGAATATGTATGGGCAACCTCTTGGGGCGTATCCACCCGTCTGATGGGTGCTCTGATCATGACCCACTCCGACGACAACGGTCTCGTTCTGCCGCCTAATCTTGCACCGACACAGGTTGTGATCGTGCCGATCTACAAGAAAGAAGACCAGCTCGCAGCACTGATGGAGAAGCTGAACCCTGTAGCAGACCAACTGCAAGCCCTCGGCATCCGCGTCAAAGTGGATACCGATGACAAGTACACACCCGGATACAAGTTCGCCGACTACGAACTCAAAGGTGTGCCGGTACGCCTCGCTATGGGTGGCAGAGACCTCGAGAACGGCACTATTGAGATCGCACGCCGCGACACCATGGAGAAAGAGACCGTTTCCATTGAAGGCATTGTAGAGCGCATCCGTACCATGCTGGAGGATATACAGCAGAATATCTACCAGAAGGCACTGGACTTCCGCATCGCCAACACGCGCGAGGTAAACTCCTATGAAGAGTTCAAAGAGGAAGTGAAGAAAGGCGGGTTCATCCTCGCACACTGGGACGGTACACCCGAGACTGAAGAACTCATCAAAGCCGAGACCAAAGCCACGATCCGTTGTATTCCTCTGGCAGACTTGCCGGGACACCACAGCGAACCGGGTACATGTATGGTCACCGGCAAGCCCTCTGCAGGAAGAGTTGTTTTTGCTCTCTCCTACTAAGGGATTGGCATAGATTTTGCGCATGCAGTCATAAAACCAACACTTATTATGCGTCATCGACTGCTGATCGTCATACTACTGTTATCGTCAGTGAGCACTACTGTGTTCGCTGGCGATTATTTGGATAAGGTGCTCTACCACACCTATATGCGTTATGACCATCTGCCTGATGGTGATAGTATCATGCATGTCTATCTGCACGACGTGTTCGTTTATCCCCCGCTCAAATTCAAAAGCAAGGCACAAGAGAAATTCTACTGGCGCACCGTCAGGGATGTGAAGAAAACCCTCCCCTACGCACGCTCTATCCGCAAAGATATCATCTATGCCGATCGCGAAATGGCGGCATTGGAGACCCGCAAAGAGCAGAAGAAATGGTTCCGCAAATACGAGAAGGAACTATTCAGAAAATACGAGAAAGATTTCCGCGGAATGTATGCCTCACAGGGACGGATGCTGATGCTTTTGCTCGACCGTGAGTGCGACCGCACCAGTTTCGAACTCATAGAGTTATACAAAAACCGCTTTGTGGCCAACTTCTGGCAGTTCATTGCCAAGCTTTTCAAGAACGATCTCAAAGAAGAATACGACGCCGAGGACAAGGACAAGATCACCGAACGCGTCATCAATCTTGTGATGGCAGGGCAGTTGTAGCCCGCTAAGAATCACGTCTCCGTCTTTTTTCCGAAGTTTCTGATCTGGAACCAGAGCATCACAGCTGCTGTCAGCGCCGCTATGGTGTCGGAGATAGGTATAGCCCACCATACTCCGTCCAAGGGATCTGTCATCAGTCCGGGCATCACCAACAACAGCGGAATCAAATAAAGCACTTGGCGCGTAAGCGACAGGAAGATGGACTTGCCTGCCATACCTATCGAGGTAAACAGGTTGCCCGCTACCATCTGAAAGCCGATGATGAGCATCGTAGAACAGATGATACGCATCGGACGGATCGTGCCGGAGATCAGTACCTCGTCATGAGTGAAGACACGCGTCACCCAATCCGGAAAGAACTCCCCCAACACAAAGACTACCGCCATCACAGCCGTAGCATAGATACTCGTCAGGTAGAACGACCGCATTACACGGTCGTACTTCCTCGCGCCATAGTTATAACCGGCTATCGGTTGCATGCCTTGGTTCAGCCCCATGATAATCATCGCGAAAACGAAGGTAAGACGATTGATCACTCCATAAGAAGCAATGGCAAAGTCACCGCCGTAATGTTTCAACTGGTTATTGATGATGATCACCACCACACAATGGGCGATATTATACAGAAACGGCGCCATACCGATAGACAAGGCACGCTTGGTGATATGCTTGTCCAAGACCCATATGTCCTTGTGAAAGTGCACCAACTCCTCCTTGTCAAAGAACCGGGTGATCTGCCATACCACGGCTACAGCCTGACTGATAACCGTTGCCAAAGCGGCCCCGCGTACTCCCATCTCCAGCCAGAAGATGAAAATCGGATCGAGAATAATATTGATCGTCACAGCCACAATGGTAGCCGTCATGGAGAAACGGGGATGCCCCGCCGAACGAAGCATACTATTGAGACCGAAATAGATGTGCGTCAGAATATTGCCATAGAGAATAATCTCCATGTACTCGTGCGCGTACGCCAGCGTGTCTTCGCTTGCACCGAATGCCGTCAGAATAGGATCAAGCCATATAAGCCCCACTGCCATCACAACGGCCGACAGGATCACATTGAGTACAATAACATTACCCAAGACCATATTGGCTCGCTGGTAATCGCGTTCGCCCAGATAGATAGCCAAAAGTGACGAAGCCCCTACTCCCACCAGACTGCCGAATGCCGCACAGATGTCCATAAACGGCTTCGCTACCGTCAGGGCACCTAATGCCAAGGCTCCGCATCCATGACCGATATAAATACTATCGACAATATTATACAGCGAACTGGCTGTCATCGCAATGATGGCAGGCAAGGCGTACTTCCAAAGAAGCTTGTGTACGGGAGCTGTTCCAAATTCGGCTGTCCTGTTCATAAGAAGAGATATAAGATCTCAGTACATTATTTGGTTAGACGACTTACCATCTTATCAAACTCCAATGCTGCCGGATGTCCGTTCTGCAGAGCAACAGGAGTTCCGTCATCGCCGCCTTCCCGAATCGACTGTACCAACGGAATTTGACCAAGGAGCGGTACCTGCAACTCCTCCGCCAAGGCCTTACCTCCGTCCTTACCGAAAATATAATACCTGTTTTGGGGCAATTCGGCAGGAGTGAACCACGCCATATTCTCTACCAGACCCAATATAGGTACATTCACTTTCTCGTTACGGAACATCTCCACGCCCTTGCGTGCATCTACGAGAGCCACCGGTTGAGGAGTGGTCACCACAATGACGCCTGTCAGTTGCAGCGCCGAAATAAGCGTCAGATGGATATCCGAAGTGCCGGGAGGCAGATCTATCAGAAAATAATCCAGTTCTCCCCAGTGGGCATCTTCTATCAACTGTTTGATGGCATTAGACGCCATCCCGCCACGCCAGATCACGGCTTGCGACGGGTCAACAAAGAATCCGATAGAAAGCATTTTGACATCATACTGCTCAATAGGCTCAATAAGCGTTCTGCCATCCACCTCCACCGATACAGGACGGCAGTCCTCACAGGCGAACATCTTGGGAATAGAAGGACCATGAATATCCGCATCCAAGAGACCTACCCTATACCCCTGCTTGGCGAGCGCGACTGCCAGATTGGCAGTCACAGTCGATTTACCCACACCGCCTTTGCCGCTGTGGATAGCAATTATATGCCTGGCATTTACCTTGGGGTTATCGGCCTTGGGCTTCTGGTTCTCGACCTTGAATTTAGGGTGTATATGCGCCGTGATATTCGGATCTATATAAGTCTGGAGAGCTACCTCCGAAGCTTTGAGAATGGATTTGAGGAAAGGGTCATTGTCTTTTTGGAAGATCAAGGAGAAACTAACCTCAAAACCGGATATGCGGATATCATCTTCAAGCATTCCGCTTTCGATGAGATCTTTTCCTGTACCGGGGTAGCGCACATTGCGCAAGGCATCTATAACTTGTTGCGGATACATAATAAATGCTATATGTGTGTATGGATTACACCTTTTATGGTGTGTGTACTTGTGTGCTTAAACAAAGAGCCCCTCATCGGAATGATGAAGGGCTCCGAAAGTGGCGGCTACCTACTCTCCCACAACGCAGTGCAGTACCATCGGCGATGCTGAGCTTAACGACCCTGTTCGGAATGGGAAGGGGTGGGACCTCAGCGCTATAACCACCTAAATTATTTCTTCATTTGGTCATTTACCATTTGGTCATTTATTTAGTCATTGAACCATTTAACCAACCGGCAAAGCCAAATATAGGGTTGACAGATCAACGAATGTAAGAGCTTTCGCGAGCGAAAGCAATAGAGTTCTTGAGTTGTTATAGAAGTCTAGAAGTCTAGATTTCTAGTAAAAAACCTTTTTTAGAAAAAGATTTCGGGCAATTAGTACTGCTCGGCTTTATGTCACCATTGTACACCTGCAGCCTATCAACGTCGTAGTCTACAACGACCCTCAATGGAAATCTAATCTTGGAGTTGGCTTCGCGCTTAGATGCTTTCAGCGCTTATCCAATCCGAACGCTGCTACTCGGCAGTGCCCCTGGCGGAACAACCGATGCACAGGAGGTTCGTCCAACACGGTCCTCTCGTACTAGTGTCAGAGCTCCTCAAATTTCCTACGCCCACAATAGAT
>DGTP01000003.1:0-34950 GCA_002394335.1 Bacteroidales bacterium UBA4333
TCAACACTATTTAGGAAAAGTCAGACCTTGAAAATAAAGGAAAGTCTCAAAAGTCTCAAAGTCTCATGCAAAAATTTAATGACAAACAAATCATGCCGGCATCCGATGCCGGGGAAAAGAAGAAAGAAGACGCCGACTACCAGTCGGCATAATAAACATAGAGAAACATTAGTGTCCACTAAATGTTTCGAGGCAAAATATATACTGAGCGTAAAATTTGCTTCATGTCCCTTTGTTGGATGACATCCAACCTAATGAACGATGTTTTGAACCCGAATTAAATTCGGGGCTAATGAACGAAGAAAAAGAAACGCGAGCCTGACGACTCGCGCACTTAACAAAGAAGAAAAGGGGCGGTGAATCGTATTCACCTGTAATCGACGCTGCTGTTTCGTTATCACGTGCTTACGTGATTAAGTGATCACGAAGATGTCGGATAGTATCCGACGAAATAGACGAAGTAATTTGCCCCGAATAATATTACGGGAAACGGACGAAACTTTTGAGCGGCGTTTGGCAAACGCCTGCAACACAAAGAAGAATTTCGGCAGAGCCGATGTCGGAATGACTTTCCGACGCAATGGACAAAGGGAAAGGCGGTGTTTCCTATCCGCCAAACTTGGCGGATGCAAAAGAGGAAACACCGAACGGGACAGCGGAATGATGAAAAAAGTAAACGTGAGGCTAAAGACCCACAAACGGAACAAAGATTAGTTCTCTTAACATATAGATTTTTATTTAGTCAATTCCTGATACATCTTAAATAACTCTGCCACACACTCGCTCTCGCTCATCTTCGTGCTAAATCCGTATGCAGCCATGACCGCACGGTCGTTTTCCTGATGCGCCTTGCGTAACTCTGGCGGCATAGTAACCTCATCATACAGATCCGCAAGCGAACTATCCGGATATTTGGCTCGGGCATCCACAAAAGAGGTGTGATCTAACTGCACCTGTTGTTCGAACAGGATGAACTGCTCCGGGTGCTCAATCCCGAAAACCTGATTCAACAGGGTTAACCAATAGGTCTGGCTTTCGCCCTTTTCATAGCCTTTGCCTTGCCAGGTATCCCGATAGAATCCCCCTTAATGGTTAGATAGAGACCACATACGGGATTGTATCCCGTGTAAACAACAAACGTCTATGCCGATTGCCAATCGGCGGAATACAAAGAAGAGCCGCATAGTATGCGGGACAAGAAACGAAACTAATGCGGCATTCGATGCCGCGACAACAAACAAAGTAAAACAACAGTGAAACTACGAAAACTACGGGAAACTACGGGAAAAATTCTTTTTTATTTGCGTATGTGAGAAATTATTACTAAATTTGCAGCGGATATAATATAACTGATATGAAAGGAATCATTTTGGCAGGCGGAAGTGCAACACGTTTGTACCCCCTGAGTAAAGCAATCAGCAAACAGATAATGCCGGTATATGACAAGCCGATGATCTATTATCCGCTGTCCACGCTAATGTTAGCAGGCATCCGCGAAGTACTGGTCATCAGCACCCCGCGTGACCTGCCGATGTTCAAAGAACTGTTGGGCGACGGCAGCCGCATCGGCATGCAACTATCCTACAAGATACAAGAAGTGCCGAACGGTCTGGCACAAGCCTTTGTGTTGGGCAAAGAGTTTCTGAACGGCGAGGCCGGCTGTCTGATTTTGGGCGACAACATGTTCTACGGCCAGCACTTCAGCCGGATGCTGAAAGAAGCCGTCCGTGACGTGACCGAAAGCAAAGGCGCCTGCGTCTTCGGATACGAGGTAGCCGATCCGCGTGCGTACGGCGTAGTGGAGTTTGAGGAAAGCCATCAGCCATCAGCCATCAATAGTCAGCTGCGTGTATTGAGTCTGGAAGAGAAACCCGAACACCCAAAGAGCAACTACGCCGTTCCGGGGCTCTATTTCTACGACGAGAGCGTCTGCGAGAAAGCCGCCGTGCTCAAACCCAGCAAACGTGGCGAATATGAGATAACCGACCTGAACAAGATGTACCTGGCAGAAGGCAAACTGCGCGTGAAACTGTTCAGCCGCGGCTTCGCATGGCTCGACACCGGCAACTGCGACAGCCTGTTGGAAGCCGGCAATTTTATCGCAACCATCCAGAACCGTCAGGGATTCTACGTAAGTTGCATCGAGGAGATTGCATGGCGCAACGGTTGGATTGACAGTGAGCAGCTGTTCGCCTTAGGCAAGGAGATGAAGACCAAATACGGTCAGTATCTGGTAGCATTGGCTCAAAAAGCATGAGCATCGGATGAGGTTTCGCACGGTATTAGCGATATTATTTTTCTGCGTCGCCGGCATGGCAGCCGGTGAGCATTACGACGTGCGCCACTACTCTATCGAGGACGGTTTGAGCCAGAACACGGTGATGACCATTCTGCAAGACAAGCAGGGGTATATGTGGTTCGGCACATGGGACGGACTGAACCGGTTTGACGGGTATTCGTTCAAGGTGTTCAAGGCGATGGACAGCAACGGCAAGGAAGCACGGGTGAACAACCGTGTGGAAGCCATCTACGAGGACGCGAACGGTTGTATCTGGTGGAAGACCTACGACAACCATTACTATATGCTCGACCGCTCACGCTCCAAAGTGAGCAACAAAGGTGTCGACGAGTTGCCGAAAGAGATGATCCGCAAACTGGCGGAACTGGACGAGGTGATGCGGATCGACAAGCACGGGATTATGTGGAAAGTGGACGACGAGCCGGGAATACTGCGCGGCAAAGACGGCGACTGGAAGCGTTTGAGTGCTCCGATAGACTACCGTTTCAAGGGTCAGCAGCGCGAACACTTCATGATGACGGAAGACTGTTTCGGCAGGACGTGGGTGAACCCCAACGGCGGCGGCTGGGCGTACTACGACAGTACGAAGGACGAGCTGGTCAATCCTCTGCCGATAATCAGTAACACTATTCACGCCGCGTATGTGGACAGAGACGGTCTCATGTGGATAGCGAGTTTCGACGGCGGTGTGGATTGTATCAACATGCAGCCGCAGCCGTACAGCGTCTATGACCTGAGCAACGAGAAGTCGTTGGGTGAGGTGCGTGCGTTCGTGGAACTGCGAGACGGCAGCGTAAAGCGTTTCAGCAAGGACGAAGGGCTGGTCTATAGCGCGTTAGACAGCCGCTACGGGTTGCTGTTGGGCTACAAAGGGCGCGGGCTGGTGAACAGCCGTACGGGCGAGGTGATCAAAACGAGCCATCCTGACATCTACGACATCGAGGAGAGCCAAGACGGCACACTCTTTGTCGCCACGTACGGCGGCGGTGTGAATATCCTGCATTACGACCGAGAGAAGAAACAGTTTGACGAACCGAAAGTGGTAGGCAACAAAGCCAAAGTGCGCGACATCGTGCAAGTAGGCAACACCTTGTGGTGCGGCACGACCTCCGGGTTGCTGCGCATCAACCTCAAAGACTACAGCAGCGAGATCACGCCGTTCTACGACATCCGTACGCTGTACTACCATGACGAAACGCTGTGGTTCGGCACCTTCGGAGGCGGCTTATACCGGATAGACCTGCGCGGAGGCGAAGAACAGATACAACATATCGACACTTATTGCGACATCGTGCTCAATATCACGGGCGAGGGTGACAATATCTGGTACACCACCGAGCGTGATATCCGCCAATATAATACCCGTACACAGCAACAAGAGATCTTCGACCCGCTGCAGAACCATGAGCGCTGTTATTTCACGGAGGCGGAGGCATTGCGTGACAAGAGCGGAAAGATATACTTCGGCACCTCAAGGGGTTACTGTGTTTTCGACCCGCAGATTATCCAAACCAAAAGCAGCACCCCACCGCTGTATATCACAGGATGCCGGTCGGACGAAAAAGAACTGAGCGGTGACACGGTCTATATCGACCACGGCTCCAACATAAGCATTGAATATGCGGCATTGGATTTTCTGCAGGCGCCGCACATCGTCTATTCATACCGGATGGACGGCATTGACAACGACTGGCGTCCGGCTACCCACCAACGGCACACTACCTACTCCAACCTCAGACACGGCACCTACCGGTTCCGAGTCTATTCGAGTTACCAGGAGGGGGCGCCTGCCAATAACGAAGCCTCCATATGGGTAGTGGTACGATGTCCATGGTGGCTGAGCTGGTGGGCGATTGTACTGTACGTGATCGGCGGAATAGGGGTGATCATACTATTGGGATATGTTGTCCTCTCGTACACGGAGATGCAACAGAAAGTGGAGATCGAACAGCAGGTGACTGATATCAAGTTACGGTTCTTCACGAATATCAGCCATGAGCTACGCACACCGCTGACGCTGATCACGGCACCGGTGGACAATATTCTGGCGAACGAACATATCTCCTCCGGTGTCAGAAGCCAGCTGGAGATCGTACAATCGAACGGACAGCGGATGCTGAGGATGGTAAACCAGCTGCTGGACTTCCGCAAGATACAGAACAAGAAGATGCGCCTCAAGATACAGAAGAGCCTGCTGAGCGATCTGGTGATGGATACATGCGCCAACTTCCGCAAAGAGGCGGCAGACAAGCATATACCGTTCACGGTGACGATCAAAGCCCAGGACAGCACCGTCTGGGTGGACAGAAGCCGGATTGACACGATCGTGTTCAACCTGCTGAGCAACGCGTTCAAGTTCACTCCTGCCGGCAAGGCAATAGACGTGGTGGTGGACGAGAAGCCGGAGTACCTGCTGATCATCGTCAAGGATGAAGGTATAGGTATCCCAATGGAGAAACGGAACCTACTGTTTGTACGGTTCTCCTCGAACAACGAGTTGAGCCAGACCACCGGCGGAACGGGTATCGGTCTGAACCTGGTGAAAGAGCTGGTGGATCTGCATCACGGCTATATAGAGGTGGAGAGCGAAGTAGGCAAAGGAACGACTTTCACAGTCATGCTTCGCAAGGGCAAAGAGCACTTCGGCAACGAGGTGGAGATAGCGATAGATGACAACACGACACCGGTTGCCGTAGAGCAGGAGCCGAAAGAACCAAAGCCACTGGAGTTGGAGCACACCGTCAAGAGTACACGCAAGATCCTTGTGGTGGACGACAACGAAGACATGCGGCGGTTCCTGAAAGAGATCCTCGGCAAAGAGTACACCATCCTGACCGCCGAAGACGGTGTGCAAGCCATAGGCATTGTATCACAAGAAATGCCGGACTTGATCATCACCGACCTGATGATGCCGAACATGGACGGTCTGGAGTTGACACAGAAGATCAAGAGTTCGCCGGAGAGCAACTATATCCCGCTCATTCTGCTGAGTGCCAAATCGGCGATAGAAAGCCGACTGCAAGCAATGGAATACGGCGCAGACGACTATGTGACGAAACCTTTCGAACCCGAATACCTGCGCGCGCGTGTACATAATATTATCGCGCAACGCGAGCAGTTGGAGCGCCGTTTCCGCGACCGGTTGCTCCGTCTGGAGCCAGAGGAAGACAACGAACCGATACTGGAAGACCAGTTCTTAGCCAAACTGCTCAAGTTCATGGACACGCAGATGGACAACAACACCCTGACGGTAGAGCAACTGGTGGACGAGATGGGACTCGGCAGAACGGTGTTCTACAACAAACTGAAGGTACTGACGGGTCTGAGTCCGGTGGAGTTCATCCGCGAGATACGTATCAAGCGTGCAGCACAACTGCTCATGCAAGGCAAATATAACATTACGGAGGTAACCTATATGGTGGGCATGAACGACTCACGGTACTTCTCCAAGTGCTTCAAAAACACCTACGGTGTAACGCCCTCGGAATACAAAAGGAAAATGGACAAATGAGAGTTGGAAGTATAGTTGCGATATGGACACTTGGCATGGCGTTGCTGGTATCGGGGTGCGGAACGAAGAGTTCGCCGCAGCGTCCGGCACAGCACGGCAACGAGCTCGCCGAACGCGACTCGAGCATGGAGAGGATGGCACAACTCAACCAGCGGATGGTAGAAGAAGCCGACCACCAAGTGCTGGTCTATGTACAGGCTGACAGTGTGCACCGATATGCCCGTTGTTCGCAAGGGGCATGGGTAACACGGACACGCAAAGTGAGCGACAGCGAGCACCCGAGGGTGACAGAGAAAGTACATGTCGCAATGCAGATCTATACCCTTGGGGGAGAACTGCTGCAAGACATCGACGGCATGTACACAATAGGCAACGGCGAGATTCCGTTAGGCATCGAATACGCCCTGCGCGAACTGTACCGCGGAGAGAGCGGTATTATCGTAGCCCCCTGGCACGCCGCCTTCGGAGTGGACGGAACTGGCAATATAGCCCCTTATACGAACGTAAGAATAGATATCTCAATAGAATAAATGAAAAAAATAGTATTTTTGCTGACAGCAGCGGCAGCCTGCATGCTAATCGCCGGCTGCTCGCAGAACAGTTACTCCTCCCAGCGCAAAGCAGAGGACAGACTGATAGCCCAATTTATCCAGCGCAACAATATCAACGTGCTCACCGAAGAACCCGCCGACGACTACGAGTGGGGTGAAAACGACTATCTGCTGGTACCCGGCGTGGAGAACCTCTATTTCCACCTGCGGGAGCGCGGAGACTCGACCGACACGGACGGACAGGACACTATTACCATCAGTCCGATCAGCACCAACGAAACCGTGGTGGTGAGATATAAGAAGTTCGGACTGGAGGAAAACGCCGACACGCTGAGTTACTGGACCATCCTGGACCAGTCCTACCCGATGGAGTTCAAATACCTGAACACCGCCAGCTGTGAGGCGATGGGTTGGCATTACGCGGTGAAATACATGAAGTACACCAACGCCGAGTGCCAGATCATTTGTCCGAGCAAACAGGGATTTACGGAAGACCAGAACTCCGTGACCCCCTATTGTTACATTATGAGAATAAGAATCAAGAGATAAAAAATGAGTTTAGTTAAAAGTATTTCAGGCATCCGCGGCACTATAGGCGGACGCGTAGGCGAAGGACTCAATCCTGTAGATATAGTACGGTTTACGGCGGCTTACGCCACCCAGCGCAAGGCAGCACTGCCGGAGAACAAGACCATCGTGGTGGGTCGTGACGCCCGTATCAGCGGCGAGATGGTAGAACATATTGTGTGCGGCACGCTCATCGGCATGGGGTACAACGTAGTGAATATCGGCATGGCAACCACTCCGACGACCGAGTTGGCAGTGATCCACGAGCAGGCAGCCGGAGGCATTATCCTCACCGCAAGTCATAACCCTAAGCAGTGGAACGCACTCAAACTGCTCAACGAGAAAGGCGAGTTTCTCAACGATGCAGAAGGCAAAGGCGTGTTAGCGATTGCCGAGAAAGAAGATTTCAGTTTCGCCGAGGTGGACGAGTTAGGCGCGATGACGCACAAAGACTATCTGCCGCAGCACGTGCAGGACGTGCTTGCCCTCAAGCTGGTGGACAAAGACGCCATCGAGAAGAAGAACTTCACCGTAGCCATCGACTGTGTGAACTCGATAGGCGGACTGGCTATCCCTGCCATCCTGAAAGCACTGGGCGTGAAGAATATCATCGAACTGAACTGCACTCCCAACGGGCACTTCCCGCATAACCCGGAACCTCTGCCACAGCACCTGACCGAGATAAGCAACCTGCTCAAAGAAGGCAAAGCCGATGTAGGATTTGTAGTGGATCCGGACGTGGACAGACTTGCCATTATCTGTGAGAACGGCGAGATGTTCGGCGAGGAATACACCCTGGTGAGCGTAGCCGACTATGTGCTAAGCCACACGAAGGGTAACACCGTCAGCAACCTCTCCTCCACCCGTGCGCTGAGCGATGTAACGCGTGCCCACGGAGGCGAATACAGCGCCAGTGCCGTAGGCGAAGTGAACGTAACGACCGAGATGAAACGCGTGGGGGCAGTGATCGGCGGTGAGGGTAACGGTGGTGTGATTTACCCTGAGAGCCATTACGGACGCGACGCTCTGGTAGGCATTGCCCTGTTCCTTAGCCATCTGGCGCACAAGAACATGAAAGTGAGCGAACTCCGCCGGACCTACCCCAACTATTGCATCAGCAAGAACCGCATTGACTTGACTGCGGAGATGAATGTGGACCGCATTCTGGAAGAGGTGAAAGAGATCTATCGCAACGAGCGCATCAACGACTGCGACGGTGTGAAGATTGATTTTGCAGACGGCTGGGTACATCTGCGCAAAAGCAATACCGAACCTATCATCCGCGTCTATTCGGAGGCGGCGACAATGGAGGAAGCCAATGCCTTGGCACAGAAAGTGATGGATGTGGTGTTAAAAAAATAACCCATGGAGATACTGATTACCAACGACGACGGCTGGGGTACACCCGGCATCCGCCTGCTGGCACAAGAGATGAGCCGCCTTGGGCATGTGACGGTAGTAGCGCCGGACTCGCCGCGCAGCGGTTTTGGCGCATGCATTACCGCCACAGAAGCTATCTATCTGACGAAGGTGGAGAGCGATATAGAGAATACGGATGTCTATATATCGACCGGCACGCCTGTGGACTGCGTGAAACTGGCGGTTGAGGTGGTCTATCAAGGAAAACTGCCGGATCTGCTGGTGAGTGGCATTAACCACGGCAACAACTGCTCGGTCAATGTGCTGTATTCGGGTACGATGGGTGCCTGTATAGCCGGCTGCGAACACGGTATCCCGTCCATCGGTTTCTCGATTGACGACCATAGCATGGAGGTGGACTTACAGTATTTCAGACCATGGATAGAGAAGATCACCCACCGGTTGCTTGACAGAGGTTTTGCACCACGGGTGTGCTATAACGTGAACGCACCTGTCGGCGAAATAGACGATGCGCGGATGGCTCGCTCCAGCCATGGCAGATGGATCAAAGAGATGCGCCCGCACACCGACGAGGCGGGCAAAGACTGTTACCTCTTAGGCGGTGAGTTCCAAAACGACGAGCCGGATGCCAAAGACACCGACTGGTGGATGCTCAAGCATCGGATGATCGCTATTCAGCCTGTAACGATTGACGTGACCCACTATGCATCGCTTCGATAAATATTGGATTGGGGTGCTGATAGGCCTGCTCTTCCCCGCGATATTCGGGTACGCCTACTTAGAGAGTCTGCACCTATGGCAGGCATTGTCGTCCTTGGGGGACTTGGCACAAGGCATTATCAGCAAGCTGCTGATAGTATGTGTATTTCCTGACCTGGCGCTGATTTTTCTCTTCTACACGACCGACACCTGGAAACTGAGCAAAGGAATCCTGATCGGCTCCTTTCCTTATATCTTGGCGGCATTGATTATCTCGATGTGAATCAAGAGACACACTCACGCGCGGCATTCGCCGCAGCGGACTGCGTACCCAACAGAAGACGAAGATGCTCGTATTCAGCGAGCATTTTTTGTGTATATTGCTCATCCGTGAGCAGTTTCTGCAACGCCTCAGCCACCTTGTCCGCCGTAAAATCATCGGCTACCAGTTCTGGGATAACTTCTTCGCCGGCAAGGATATTCACCAAGGTGAAATGACGGATAGAAAACACCAGCGACTGCGCCCATCTGAGCATGCCAATAAGACGGCTGCATGCCAAGTGGTATACCGCTACTTGGGGACATCCGAGCAGTGCTGTCTCGAGCGTAGCCGTACCGGAATTGACAACAGCGGCTTGCGCCTCGCGGACAACAGCATGAGTGTCGCGGGTAAGGGTCTCCCCCTCGCGGAGATAAGGACGATAGAACGCCTCTTCCAAGCCCGGCGCAGCTGACACCACAATACGGTACTGCGGAAAACGACGGGCAGCAGTTAACATACGTGGCAGGCAATGGGTCACCTCCGAGGGACGGCTACCGGGAAGAAGGGCGATAAGAGGCCTTTCTCCGGATTGCGGAACCGAGACGTTGCGGGATTGTTGCGCTATGGGATTACTGCATTGTGAGAGTTCTTCTACTGTGGGATTTCCTACATAAGTGCAGTCGTAGCCGTGACGCTTGTAGTAGTCAGGCTCGAAGGGGAAAATCGCCAGTATCCGGTCGCATAGCCGGGCGATACGATGAATACGCCACGGTTTCCACGCCCACACCTTGGGAGGAATGTAATAGATAATACGGGTAGCCGGCAGTTTACGACGGCAGAATGCCGCCATCTTAAGATTGAAAGAAGGATAGTCGATGAGGATCAACACATCGGGTGTTGTCTCCAAAAGCGCCCGTCGCGCAATGCGGAAATTCCGCCTGACCTGACCTATATTACGCAGTACCGCAGCAAAACCCATGAAACTCATCCGGCGGGAGGACTGGTATAAGCGGCACTTGGCGGCTTCCATTCGGTCGCCGCCAAGTCCGCTAAACGTAGCCTCAGGATCCAAAAGACGTATCTGCTCAATGAGAGCCGCTGCGTGCATGTCTCCGGAAGCCTCTCCTGCTATTAAGAAGTATTTTGCCATAGGTACCCGGCAATGAGTCCCTACTCTTTCGGGAACATTACTACCTCAAACAAATTGCCGGCAGAAACGAGTTGACGAAGCGTCTGCTGAACGGTCTCGGCAGTGATCGCTTCCACAGCAGCCTTATACGTCTGCACCTCGTTGTCGCCATACATATAATAGGTATAGAGGGCTGAACGCCAATATGTGTTCTTTTCCAGGTTCTCCTGGAAATCTTTGAGCATCGACTCTTTCTCCTTCTGCAGGTCGGAAGCCAGAGGTCCGTTATCCAAGATTGTCTGTACCTCCTCGTAGATGATTTCCATCAAACGCTCCTGCTTTTTAGGATCGGTGTCAAACTGCATGATAAGAGCAGCTGACGGCTTGGGCAGGCGTCCTACGAATCCGTAGGTGCCAACCCCGTACGAACCTCCTTCGCGTTCTCGGATTGACTCCAGATAACGGGTACTGAGGATGCGTCCCACCATCTCCATATTGAGATCGTTGGAGAGGCTGTACGGCATATCATAAGAGGTATAGCGCACAAAATTGGAAGCCGTAGTGGTCTGCATCTCACGGCTGAAACGGTTTTGTTTCTTACCCGGAACGACCGTCACATTGTGATCCACAATCTCCTCACGGCTCTTCTTGGTCTTCATGCCTCCGATCCAACGGCAGATGAGTGCACGGGTAGCCTCGTCCTTGGGGTCGATATTACCAACAAAGGTGAAGGTGAAGTCCGCAGGGTTCGCAAAACGCTGTTTGTAGATCTTGAGTGCAGTAGCCATCGAGACACGATCCAACATTGCCGCATTACTGAGCACCAGACGGTCGGAATAGTTATTCATCATCACCTGTACCGAATCAGAGAACGCCGCTTTGGGGTTCTTGTCACGGTTGACGAGTTGGTTTTGGAGAAGGTTGATAAGCGTTTGGTATGCCTCTTTGTCCTTGCGGGGAGAGGTGAAATAGAGATACGAGAGTTGAAGCATCGTCTCAAAATCCTTAACGCTGCTCGAACCGCTCATCCGTTCCGTAAAATCGGAGATCGAAGGGGAGACAGAAGCCGTCTTGCCGGTAAGGGCTTTCTCGAGTTGGCTCATTGAGAACGAACCAACACCCATAAACTCCACTACCGCAGTAGCCAACTCTGCAGAGGGCAGATCAGCCGTTTTGACGAGCGAGGTTCCGCCTTTGGAGAATGCCTGTAATAGAATCTCGTCCGCTTTGAATTCGGTAGGTTTGATCACCACTTTCACACCATTGGACAACATCCACTCGGTAGTACCCAGTTCGGCATTGGTAGTCTCGGAGATGATCTTTCCGGCTTTGGGTGCTTTCTTCACCAGTTTGTCGTTAACCACCTCCTCTTTGGGGGCCTTGATATCAAGCAATGCCATTCCTTCGAGCGAATGGAGAATAGTCTCTTCGTTGGGGATATTCACCTCTTTTTTCTCTGCTCCGGAGATGGCTACGGTGGGGTTAGCATGAATAAAGGAAGCCGCCATCTCATTGACCACTTTGAGATCAATCATCGGCAGGACGGATTTCACCATCTCGTTCTCCCACTCAATACCCGGCATTACCTCGCCGTCTTCAAAATGGCGGATGCACTCGCGCGCCAGATTGATATTCCGACGGGTGTTACGCTCGTTGTATAATTTCTCCATCGAATTGAGTTTCTCGTTCTTGACGCGATCCAGTTCTGCCTGAGTAAAGCCATAGCGGCGCATCTTCTCCAGTTCGAAGAGCAGGTCATTGAAAGCCTTTGCCTCTTTGCCTTCCTTCGGGATAGCAACAGCCATGAAAGCGTCACGTTCCTTAACAATCTCGCCATATTGGCATCCTGCGCCGGTGAATGACGCCTGAGGGTTCATCGCCAAGTCGGAGAGACGCTCGTCGAGCATGTCGCACACCAATTCGCGCACCAGATTGATAACATATTCCTGGGCGGTGCCTAAAACGGCTGCCGGCAGTTTGTCTGCCTTGTATTGGATTGTAACGCGGCTCCCCTGCGCCTCCGGATCGGTGACGATAGCTATCAGCGGTGCGGTGTTGTTCTCCACCGAATAGATCGGTCTCTCACCGCGATTGGGGCGTGCCGGGACATCCGCCCAGAGACGTTTGATCTTCGCCTCGATGGAATCCACATTGATATCACCCACCACTACTATTGCCTGGTTATCAGGGCCGTACCATTTATGATAATAGTCACGTATAGCCTGATATTCAAAGTTATTGATCACAGCCGTGTCGCCAATCACGTCGCGGATAGCATACTGCGAACCCGGATACATCTTCGCCTGCATCTCTTTCCAAATACGGCGTTGGGCAGTACGACCGGTACGCCACTCCTCCAGAATCACGCCACGCTCAGCGTCTATCTCCTCCGGCAGGAGCAACAAACCGCACGCCCAGTCATGCATTACAAGCAGGGCTGAATCCACAATTCCTTCGCGATAGGTAGGCACATCGGAAAGACGATAGACAGTTTCGTCCAACGATGTATAAGCATTGATATTACCGCCGAAATTGACGCCCACTGACTCAAAATAATTGATAATCCCCTTGCCCGGGAAATGCTGGGTACCATTGAATGCCATGTGCTCCAAAAAGTGCGCCAAACCGTTCTGGTGATCTTCTTCGAGGATAGCACCTACTGCTTGGGCAATATGGAACTCGCAACGCTGTTTGGGTTGCTCGTTATGACGGATATAGTAAGTCAAGCCATTATCCAGATGTCCATAACGCACATCCGGATCAACGGGCAGTTTAGGCATCTCCTGCGCTGCCAATGCCAGCGCAATGCCTATAAAACTAAAACTAAGCCAAAGTCTCTTCATTGTTCTCGTTATTTGGTGTATTATCATTCTTTTCTTGCGATGCCCGCTCTTGGGCTTCCTTGTTATCATCCAGGATCTGGTCGCCTCTGCTCTTCCATGGGCGTTCTCCCAGCACGGCTGCCACATCCTCGTGGGTGATCACCTCGCGTTCGATAAGCAGTTCTGCCAGTTTATGGTGTCCTTCCGCATGTTCAGAGAGGATTTTCTTAGCGCGTTCCATCTGCTCCGCTATAATGCGTTTGGTCTCCTCGTCAATGAGTTCGGAGGTCTTCTCCGAATACGGTTTGGCAAGCGCATAATCGTACTGACCGGTAGAGTCATAGAAACTTATATCCTTGAGTTTGTCACTCATGCCATAGTATGCCACCATTGCATGGGCTTGTTTCGTAGCGCGCTCCAAGTCGTTGAGCGCACCGGTAGAGGTCTGCCCGAGAAATATCTGTTCAGCAGCGCGTCCACCAAGCAGTGAACACAACTCGTCCAAGATGTGGTCTTTCTGCGTCAGTTGCCGTTCCTCTGGCAAATACCAAGCAGCACCCAATGCCATCCCGCGAGGAACAATGGTCACCTTCACCAACGGGTTTGCCCAACGCAGCAGCCATGAAATAGTAGCGTGACCTGCCTCGTGATATGCGATTGAGCGTTTCTCTTCGTTGGTCATGATCTTGGTTTTGCGCTCCAAGCCGCCGATAATACGATCCACAGCATCCATGAAATCCTGCTTGCCGACCGTCTTATGACCATTACGGGCTGCTATCAGCGCCGCCTCGTTACAAACATTGGCAATATCGGCACCCGAAAATCCCGGAGTCTGCTTGGAGAGGAAATCCACATCCAGCGAATCATCCGTCTTAATGGGACGCAGATGCACATTAAAAATCTCTTTGCGCTCCTGCAGATCAGGCAACTCTACATGTATCTGCCTGTCAAATCGTCCTGCACGCAGCAATGCCGGATCCAGGATCTCCGCCCTGTTGGTAGCCGCCAAGATGATAACACCGGTGTTGCTGCCGAATCCATCCATCTCAGTGAGCAACTGGTTAAGAGTTGATTCACGCTCATCGTTACCGCCGGTCATCACCCCTTTGCCACGGGCACGACCAACTGCATCAATCTCATCGATGAAGATGATAGCTGGTGCTTTCTCTTTCGCCTGACGGAACAGATCACGCACACGGCTTGCTCCCACACCGACGAACATCTCCACGAAATCGCTACCCGACATCGAGAAAAACGGCACATCCGCCTCGCCGGCAACGGCTTTTGCCAACAGGGTCTTACCTGTTCCCGGAGGACCTACAAGCAAAGCACCTTTGGGTATCTTAGCACCTATCTCAGTATATTTCTTAGGGTTTTTGAGGAACTCCACAATCTCCTCCACTTCCTGTTTGGCACCGGCCAAACCGGCAACATCCTTGAAAGTCACCTTGTCTTTCTTATCCTTGTCAAAAAGTTGCGCTTTGGCTCTGCCCACGCCGAATATACCTCCGCTGAACGAGCCTGCCACGCCTCGGCTCATATACACAAAGAACAGGATCAGCAGCAGAAACGGCAGCACATTGATGAGGATCATCGTCCAATAGTTGCGGCTTTCCTTATAGGTCACATCCACCGGCGCTTTCTGCTCTTTAAGACGGCGGGCATTGACTTCCGCCATATATTTGTCAAACTCTTCCAATGACGGCACCTGACTCTTGATCTCGCCCTTGGCTTTTTCTCCAATCGTCTGGTTTCCAAACACAAGGGCATAATTCTTACCATGCACCTGCGCCTTAACGGTATTGTCATCATAAGCCGTCACCGACTTGATGGCGTCTTTCTCGATATAGGTTTGGAGTTGCGTATAACTCAGTTTCTTCTGGCCTCCGGCACGTTCTCCGTCTTCGTCGCCGAACATCCACATGCCCAACAGCACGAAGGCGATGATATACAACACCAGGCTAAGCCATCTTCTGAAATCCGGCCGTTGAGGGCCATTACCACCCTCCGGCTCGTGTATCGGTTGTTGCGGGCCTCTCTTCAAAGGCTCGGCAGACTGCGCTTTTTGCGTTTCTTCTTCTTTTGCCATAAACAATCTTGTCAATTAATCTTCCCACTCTGTGATTTTTCCATCCGCCCAGAGATGCTCAATATCATAAAAGGCGCGCGGCTCACGCTGCATGATATGTACAAAAATTGTACCATAATCCATTGCTATCCACTCCGCATTTTCTTCTCCAGACACAGAGAGCGGATGGATATGGGTCGCCGTACGCACAAAATCATCCACCTCGTCGGCGATTGCCGACACTTGCGTATTGCTGTTTCCCTCGGCAATGATCATTATTTCAGCCGGTGCCTCCTTGATTTTGCGCAAGTCGATAGATACAATGTGTTGTCCTTTTCTGTTGCGAATTCCCTCGATAATGGTCTCCGCCAATTTCTTTGTTGATACTTCTTTCATATATGATTTTTATTTTCTGCACTTCAGTAGCGTTCGCAAAAGTACTACATTTTTTTGAAATATGCAAGATTTTTATCTTTTTTTTATAAAAAAAACAAAATTATTTTGATATTTGGAATAAAAGTTGTAACTTTGCAGCAAAATTAAAAACACCATCGTTATGGAGAAAAGGTTAACCAAGAGCAATAACAAGATGCTCGCCGGTGTTTGCGCCGGAATAGCAGAGTACTTTAGCATCGATCCGACAGTAGTACGCGTTGCATATGCCGTTTTGTCGGTTTTCTCTACCGGTTTTCCAGGATTGCTTTTGTACTTGATCCTAATGATTATCATGCCGGCTAACGCTAATGCTGAATAAAAAATAATATATTATGAATACTCTTATGAAATACACCGGTGTACTGCTTGTATTGGCAGGTGTCTGCCTTTTGGTAGTGTACACACTCGTTCCGTCTAACACTCTGCTCGTCGTATCTTTATTGCTGGAGCTCTGCGGCATCCTGGCGTATATCATTATTAACCGCCGTCTTCGCTAATGAGCGAATTTAACGACAGCATCAAATATCATTTGACAGGCATGTACCAAGACTGGTTCTTGGACTATGCCTCGTATGTTATTTTAGAGCGTGCCGTCCCCGCCATCGAGGACGGTTTGAAGCCTGTGCAGCGCCGTATCCTGCATGCCATGAAGTGTGTGGATGACGGCAAAATGAACAAGGTAGCCAATATCGTCGGACAGACGATGCAATACCACCCTCACGGCGATGCTTCTATCGGTGATGCGCTGGTTCAGCTCGGACAGAAAGATCTGCTCATCGACTGCCAAGGAAACTGGGGAAACATCCTCACCGGCGACGGAGCAGCGGCTCCGCGTTATATCGAAGCACGACTCTCAAAGTTTGCACTTGAGACCGTCTTCAACGCCAAAACCACCGAGTGGATGAAATCTTATGACGGGCGCAAAAACGAACCTATACACCTCCCCGTCAAATTCCCGCTTCTGCTCGCGCAAGGCGTAGAGGGTATAGCCGTGGGACTAAATTCCAAAATTCTACCGCACAACTTCAACGAACTATGCGATGCGTCGTTAGCTTATCTCCGGAAGGAGGAGTTCACACTCTACCCCGACTTCCCGACAGGAGGCGAGATAGATGTTACCCGATACAACGACGGTGAACGCGGCGGACAGATCAAGATACGCGCCAAAATCCAGAAATCGGATGACAACAAGACGCTGATCATCACCGAGATTCCATTCGGCACCACCACCAGCAAAATCATCGAGACCATCCTCCGTGCCAACCAGAAAGGTAAAATCAAGATCCGCAAAGTCGATGATTTCACAGCTGAAGAAGCACGTATCATGGTGCAACTGGCACCCGGATCTTCGTCCGACAAAGCCATTGATGCGCTCTACGCCTTCACCGACTGCGAAGTCAACATCTCGCCCAACTGCTGTGTCGTAGAAGGACAAAAACCAATCTTCACCACCGTGAGCGACCTGCTTCGCAAGTCCACTGACAACACCAAAGCCCTCCTCAAATGGGAGCTCGAGATCGAGAAAAGCGAACTGGAGGAGAAATACTTCTACACCTCGCTGGAGAAGATCTTCATCGAGAACCGCATCTACAAGCAGGAGGGGTACGAGACAGCACCCGACAAGGAGAAACTGATTGCTTTTGTGGACCAGGCGCTGGAGCCATGGAAAGAGAAACTCATCCGCGAAGTACGCAGAGAAGATATCGAGCGGTTGTTCGAGATCCGCATGATCCGCATCACCAAGTTCGACTCCAAGAAAGCGGACGAACTGATGAAGGATCTGGCAAAACAAATCAAAGAATGCCAGAAGAATCTCAACCACCTTACGGATTATACCATCAAGTGGTTCGAGATGCTCAAAACCAAGTACGGCGCCAAGTATCCGCGCCGCACAGAGGTGCGCAACTTCGGTGCCATCAATGTTGCGGCAGTTGCAGAAGCCAACGAGAAACTCTACATCAACCGCGAGGAGGGATTTATCGGCACGGGACTCAAGAAAGACGAGTTCCTGTTCAACTGCTCCGACATCGACGAAGTGATTATCTTCCACAAAGACGGCAAATACAAAGTGGTCAAAGTGGCAGAGAAGATTTTCGTCGGCACAGATATCATCCATATTGACATCTTCAAGAAGAAAGATGTCCGCACCGTCTATAACGTCGTCTATCGCGACGGACGCGGCGGCATCTACTATATGAAGCGGTTCAATGTCACGGGTGTTACACGCGACAAGGAATACGACCTCACACAAGGCAAGGCCGGCTCCAAGGTAGTGTATTTCACCGCTAACCCGAACGGCGAAGCAGAAGTCATCCGTGTGGCACTCAAACCCGCCCTGCACATCAAAAAACTGGAGGTGCTCAAAGACCTCTCTGAATTGGCAATCAAATCACGTACTGCCCGCGGAAATGTGCTCACCAAATACGATGTCAAATCCATTACACTCAAGCAGAAAGGGCACTCCACTCTGGGCGGCCGCAAAGTATGGTTTGATCCGGACGTGCTGCGCATCAACTATGACGGACAAGGCAACTATCTGGGCGAATTCTGGGATGGTGACAGCATCTTAGTGATTACGAACTCAGGCGACTATTACACCACGGGCTTCGATCTCACCGCCCACTTCGACCCGAATATCCTGCGCATCGAGAAATACAACAGCGAGAAAATATGGTCTCTGGCGATGTGGAATGCCGAACTGGAGTTCTATTATGGCAAGCGCTTCAAGATTGACAGTTCCGACAAGCCGCAGTCCATGCTGGGCGAAGGCAAAGGCTCGCGTATCATCTGCCTTAACGACCGGGAGGAGGCTTGTTTCCGTCTCGTCTTCGAAGACGAGACACGTGAGCCGCAGGATATCCTCATGGCGGATTTCATCGACGACAAGTCTCCAAAAGCCAAAGGCAAACGCTTCACCACACTGCCACTGGCTACCATCAAAGACATCACTCCCGAACCCGAGCCGGAACCCGAAGAACCAGAGTTCGAAGAACCGGAGCAAGGTGGTTCGGATGAGAGTGGAAACGCCTCTGATGACAATGCATCTTCCGACACTACCGAAGCTACTCTGACCACCGAAGTCAGCGGTGTCACCCTCACTATCACCAACCAGATTCCGGAAGACAGCAAGCCGCAAGACGAGCAATTAAGCTTATTCTGACACTTATTTCATTAAAAAATCACACACTTTAGCACAAAAGTGCAAAAAAATTTGCGTATATGCGAATTTTTCTGTACCTTTGTAGCCGAATTATATGCGCGCGTGCGCGAACATCATTTAGAAGATATATTTTAAGACTATACAATGGAAGAACAAAAAGAAAAGTATGATGGCTCGAGTATTCAAGTGCTCGAAGGTTTAGAGGCGGTGCGTAAACGTCCGGCAATGTACATTGGCGACATTTCGCAGAAGGGTCTGCACCACCTGGTGAATGAGGTGGTAGACAACTCTATTGATGAAGCATTGGCAGGTTTCTGTACCGAGATTGCAGTCCACATCAATGAAGACAACTCAATCACCGTGCAGGACAACGGCCGCGGCATTCCTGTAGATATGCACCCGAAAGAGCACCGCAGTGCTCTGGAAGTCGTAATGACAGTATTACACGCCGGTGGTAAATTCAACAAGGATAGTTACAAAGTCTCCGGTGGTCTCCACGGTGTGGGTGTGAGTTGTGTGAACGCCCTTTCTACCAAAATGCATGTAGAGGTTTATCGTGACGGCAAGATTCATAGTCAGGACTACGAGAAAGGCAAACCGCTTGCTCCGGTGCACGTCATCTCCGCTGCTGAAGCTACCGGTAACTGGGAGCAAGGAAAGACCGGCACCTTTGTTCAGTTCTGGCCGGACAACACAATCTTCACGGAGACAGTGTACCAGTGGGATCTCCTTGCCAACCGCATGCGCGAGCTGGCTTTCCTCAATGCCGGAATCAAGATCGTTCTGAAAGACAAGCGGGTACTTGTTGACAAAATCCTGGACGACAACACCAAAGTTACCGAGTGCAAGAAGGAGGTCTTCTATTCCGAGAAAGGTCTGCAGGAGTTCGTCCGTTATATCGACGGAACACGCACACCGCTCATCTCGGAGGTCATCCATCTCAATACCGACAAGTTCGGCACGCCGGTGGAGGTCGCCATCCTCTATAACACCGACTTCAACGAGAATGTCCATTCCTATGTCAACAATATCAACACCATCGAGGGCGGTACCCACGTAGCCGGTTTCCGCGCTGCTCTGACCCGTGTGATGAAGAAATACGCAGAGGAGAGCAAGATGCTGGAGAAAGCCAAGCTCAAAGACAAAGAGGGCAACTCCACCATCGATCCGAACGACTTCCGCGAGGGACTGACAGCTGTTATCTCCGTCAAGGTGGCAGAGCCGCAGTTCGAAGGCCAGACCAAGACCAAGTTGGGCAACTCTGAGGTAGCCGGAATGGTGAACCAGGCTGTGAGCGAAGCCTTGCAGAACTACCTGGAGGAGCATCCTGATGATGCAAAGAAGATTGTTGAGAAAGTGATCCTCGCTGCACAAGCCCGTATCGCTGCCCGCAATGCACGCCAGAGTGTGCTTCGCAAGTCGCCGCTGAGTGGTGGCGGACTGCCGGGCAAACTGGCAGACTGCGCTTCCAAAGATCCGGCAGAGTGCGAACTCTTTCTCGTCGAGGGAGATTCGGCAGGCGGTACTGCCAAAACCGGTCGCGACCGTGTACACCAGGCAATCCTGCCGCTGAGAGGTAAGATCCTGAACGTTGAGAAAGCGATGGAGCACAAGGTGTTTGAGTCCGAGGAGGTCCGTAATATCTTCACCGCACTGGGTATCACCTTCGGTACAGAAGAGGACCCTAAGGCACTCAACCTCTCCAAGATCCGTTACCACAAAGTAATCATCATGGCAGATGCTGATGTCGACGGTGCGCATATCGCCACTCTGATTATGACCCTGTTCTTCCGTCATATGAAAGAAGTGATTGAGCAAGGACACCTCTACATTGCCATGGCACCGCTCTATATGTGCTCCAAAGGCAACTACCGCGAGTATTGCTGGAATGACCAGCAGCGTCACGACTTCATCCAGAAGTACGCTAACGGCGATGAACGTCAAGTCAAGACACAGCGTTACAAAGGTCTCGGTGAGATGTCCGACGAGCAGCTTTGGGAAACCACTATGGATCCGGCACGCCGCTTGCTCAAAAAAGTAACGATCGAAAACGCCTCTGAGGCGGATCGCATCATCTCCATGCTCATGGGAGACGAGGTGGCTCCGCGTCGCGAGTTTATCGAGCAGAACGCTACCTACGCTAAGATTGACGCCTGATGAGAATTACAGTCTATTGTTCGGCTAAGGACAGCATCCCCGAAGAGTATCTCGCTTTAGGCGATGAACTGGGACGCTGGATTGGCGAGGCTGGTCACTCCCTCGTCTATGGCGGAGCTACCGGCGGATTGATGACTCGCGTCAGCGATGCCGCCAAAGCTGCCGGAGCCAAAGTGATCGGCGTGATACCAACCCGTATCATCCAAGCCGGACGCCGGGCAAAGAACTGCGACACCCAGCATCTGGTGGACACAATGGCCCAACGCAAGCAGATGATGAAGGATCTTGCGGACTGTTTCGTCTGCCTCCCCGGCAGTTACGGAACACTTGACGAGATGATGGATGTGATAGCATCCGGCACGGTGAACGAACACCGCAAACCGATCTACATCCTCAACTACAAAGGGTTTTATGACCACCTTATCAACCTTACCGACCACATGCGGGCACTGGCGTTTTTGCCACAACAGGAACATTATGCTCCAACCTATATTGATAGTTTGGAGCAACTATATAAAATGATCCATTAACACCATTTTAGTATGAATCTTTTCTTATCAAGATTAACCGGTCGTCTCCACTCCACCGACAAAATGGAGCGCAACATGATCGCTCAGGAGGAGCGCATTGCACGCTACCGCCAGATTGAGCAATCGCCAGAGATGAAAGAATTCCAAGAACTCAAGAAAGTCATCGAGAGCAAGGAGTTCCAGCAAAAGAAGTACAATTGGATTCACACCAAGTACAAGAGCACCTCGACGTACGAAACCATACGTCAGTACAAACAACTGCTGCATGACAAAGACTTGCAGTTATACATGGAGCTCAAAGATAGCCAGCGGCTCAAAGAATATCTGGAGTTCAGACAGTCGCCCAACTATGTCAAACTGCAGAGCAAGAAAGATGTCCGCAATTCGCTGGAGTTGAAGCAGATGGCGGATTTTGAGAACTCCAAAGAGTACAAAGCATACTTACGCTACCGCGACTCAAAGACTCCGGAGCGTTTTGAAGCACTCGTCAAAGAGGTCGCAACTCCGGAGTACAAGCAGCAACACGCTTTCTGGAGCAACCCGAAACGCTGGAAAACTACTGACGAATACCAGCAGGAAGTGCGTTTCAAACGCCTTGCTGCCATGGCAGATATCCAGTTCTACCTCAAAGAGGACAAAGCAAAGATCGAAGCCATGGAGACATGGCTCACGACCTTCAAGGATGAGTTTGACTGGTTGCGCCTTGCCGACTCACAATGGAAAGCAGGCTTTGCTTACGACAACCCAAAACTGCTCCGCCAGCACTCCTTTGCCAATGAGCAACAGGCCAACAACGGAGGCAAGAATGTCGGCACGGTTGACAACAAACTCTGCCTTTTCACCAAGCACGAAAAAATAACCGCTCCGGCGTGGGACACCAAGAAAGGATTTATCAACAAGGACTTTGACTACACCTCTGATGTTATCCAGACTGCCGACTCTTTCCGTCAGCAAGGAGGTTTGTTTATGGCGAAAGTGCGTGTAGAAGGCGACATCCACCACGCCGTTTGGCTTGGCTCAGGCAAGAAGTTGCCGATGATCAGCCTCTTCCACTACAACGGCAAACACATCACCATCGGCAACTACAAGGAGAATGGTTTCGACGGTACTACTATTCGCGGTATCTCGCCATCCAAGTATTATATCTATTCGCTCCGTTGGAATGAGCGCGAACTCATTTGGTATGTCAACAACCTTGAGGTATATCGCACCTCCTACAACCTGCCCAAAGAGAAACTCTTCCTTGCCCTCTCATCATTCATCGATGAACAGCAACGCGCTATGGAAGGTACGCTCAATGTAGCATGGATACGTGTATTCCAACCCTCCAAATGAAACCCCTACTGCTCATAGCAGGCCCCTGTGCCATCGAGAGTCGCGATGTGGTGATGACCACCGCAGAGCGGCTCTCTGACACTTGTGCCCGATTGGGAATAACACTCTATTTCAAGTCTTCCTTCGACAAAGCCAACCGCACTTCCTCTTCGCCACGCGGAGTAGGAATGGAGAAAGGGCTGCAGATTCTTCAAGAAGTCAAGGCACAATTCTCCGTACCTGTTCTTACCGATGTACATGAGTCTTGGCAATGTGCACCCGTAGCGGAGGTAGCAGACGTCCTGCAGATTCCGGCATTCCTCAGTCGCCAGACAGACCTCTTGGAAGCCGCAGCCAAGACCGGCAAGATAGTGAATGTCAAAAAGGGACAGTTCATGGCTCCATGGGATATGGGCGGCGCGATCAGCAAGATCAATGCCGTTCGCCCCAATGCCGACATATGGCTTACCGAACGAGGATCTTCTTTCGGCTACGGACGGCTGGTAGTAGATATGACTTCGCTCGTTGAGATGCGCCGATTCGGGTATCCCGTCATCTTTGATGCCACCCACTCCGTACAGCAGCCATCGTCCCAACAGGGCTTCACCGGAGGCAATCGGGAGATGGTGCCGCCGCTCATCCGGGCAGCACTCGCCGTAGGTATCGACGGACTGTTTCTCGAAGTGCACCCCAAACCGGAGGAGGCAATCTCGGATGCCGCTAACCAGCTGCGGCTCCGTGACATCCAACCTATCCTCGCGCAAGCGATGGAGATACATCAACTCGTTAATAAATAATCTTTATATCCTATGGAACCCACCATCACCGTTTATTGCAAGAACACCCACTCTTATCATGAAGTTCCGCGCGGAATATCCCTGCTTGAACTCAAAGACCTCATTGGCGTCAAGCTCAACTATCCTATTATCGCGGCGCACGTCAACTACAAAGTGGAAAACCTCAAATTCTTGCTCTATAAACCCAAAGATGTGGAGTTCCTCGATGCCAGTTCCCCTTCCGGCATGCGCGCTTATGTGCGCACGCTCAATATGGTCTTGGCTTGTGCTATCAGAGAACTGTATCCGCGTGCCGACCTCCGTGTTGAGCACCCGATTTCCAAAGGGTATTACTGCACCCTCCAGTGGTACGAAGCCAAAGACGGAGACCTCAATGCCGAGACTGCCGGACCGCAACTCACGCCGGAGATGGTTCTGGCCATCAAGGAGCGGATGAAACAGATCATCAGCGAAGACCGCGAGATCTTTGAGGAAGAGAAGCAGACAAAAGAGGTCATCAAGATGTTCGGCACCCGCCACGATGGCGAGTCCACTATCTTCCAGACACTCGGCAACCCCTATTGTCGCTATTTCCGCATGGGCGATTATATCGACTATTACACCAGCAGTCTCATGCCTTCGACCGGATATATCGACATCTTTGATCTGGAGCCGTACTACGACGGGATGCTCCTGCGTATCCCTAACCGTCAGGATCCGAGCAAACTGGAGGACACCCTCCATCAGGATAGCATGTTCAAGATATTCTCCGAATATAGCGCTTGGAATAAACTTCTCAAAATCAATAATGTCAGCGAGTTCAACGTTGCCTGCAAGAACAACCGCTCCTTTGAACTCATCAAACTCGCCGAAGCTCTCCACGAGAAGAAAGTGGCTCAGATAGCAGACCGGATAGCGGAGAAAAAGCCGCGTATCCTCTTTATTGCGGGTCCCTCTTCCTCCGGTAAGACAACATTCTCCAAGCGTCTGCAGATCCAGTTGATGGTCAATGGCATCCGCCCCGAAGTAATATCAATGGATGACTATTTTGTCAACCGCGTAGATACACCGCGTGACGAGAACGGCGACTGGGATTTTGAGAATGTCAACGCAGTTGATCTGCCCTTCTTCCGCCAGCAGATGACGGAACTGCTCGAGGGCAAGGAGGTGGAACTGCCATCCTATTCCTTTGAACGGGGAGAGCGTGTTTTTGAGGGACGCAAACTCAAAATGCACCGCGACAGCGTCCTCATCATCGAGGGCCTGCACGCACTGAATCCGATTATACTGCCCGATGTGGCACGAAATTTGACATTCAAGATATACGTATCGGCATTGACCACCATCAATATCGACAACCACAACTGGATTCCTACTACCGACATCCGATTGCTGCGTCGTATTGTACGTGATTATAAATACCGTGGCTACTCGGCGCGAGATACTATTGCACGTTGCCCGAGTGTCATCCGCGGAGAGAGCAAATGGATCTACCCCTTCCAGGAGGAAGCCGATGCCATGTTCAACTCCGCATTGCTTTTCGAGTTGGCAGTGCTTAAACGCCACGCAGAACCGATACTGCAAGAGGTTCCTAAATACTGCGATGAATACACCGAGGCACACCGCCTCATCAAATTCCTCCAGTATTTTGTACCCATACCGGAGAAAGAAATACCGCCGACGTCCTTGCTGCGTGAGTTTGTGGGAGGTAGTTCGTTCCATTATTAATACGAGTTATGAAGAAATATCTGATTATACTTTTCTGCGCGTCCTTGTGGACCTTGTCTACTACGAAGGCGCAAGACATCTTTCCTGTCAATACGGGAAAGATCGTCCCCTCAGCAAGCGACAGTCTCGCTACCGATACCACGATGACTGACACTACGGTCATCAAGATATGGCAAGCCCTTCTTCCGGAAGTCACTATCCATCAGCCCCGTTATATCCGGGTACTGGCGGAAGGCGGATATATCCACCGCTCCTATAGCAAGCAGAACAGGAAGAAGGTCATCCGCGCCAATCCTATCGGATATCGACTGGAAGTCTATCAGTCGAATGACCAACGAGTGGGACAACAAGAGGCGCAACGCATCTACGCCAAGCTTAACGGACGCGTCTCTGTTCCTGTCTATGTACGGTTCTACACACCTTTCTGGCGTGTACGCCTTGGAGACTTCGGCTCGCTTGAAGAGGCGAACAATTTCAAGCGCTCCTTCTTGCAGCAGTTCCCCAATATGAAAGCACACACCTATGTCGTGCGTGACCACATCAGAGCGATTGTTATCAAACAAGCCAAAGAGAAAAAAGAATAATGGATTTACAGCAGTTTACACCCGACGCAGAGCGTACACAACGAATAGCATCGCATATATCAGCCTTGCTGCAAGAGATAGGCGAGAACCCGGATCGCGAGGGACTTCTCAAAACCCCTGCACGCGTTGGCAAGGCCATGCAGTTTCTATGCAAGGGATATAACGAAGACCCCGAAGCCATCTTGCGTTCCGCCCTCTTCGAAGAGGACTATCGCCAGATGGTAGTCGTCAAAGATATTGATTTCTACTCCCTCTGTGAGCACCACATGCTTCCTTTCTTCGGCAAGGTGCATGTGGCATATATTCCTAACGGACGCATTACGGGTCTGAGCAAGATTGCCCGTGTCGTAGATGTCTTTGCGCGTCGCCTCCAGGTGCAGGAGCGCCTCACCACACAAATCAAGGACTGTATTCAGTCAACCCTTGACCCGCTCGGCGTCATGGTTGTTATCGAGGCGGAACACCTCTGCATGCAGATGCGCGGTGTACAGAAACAGCACGCCATGACCGTCACATCCGATTTCACCGGAGTATTCAATCAGGCTAAAACACGGGAAGAATTCATGAAACTCATCCGATAGTTCTATCGGATTACCAGAATTTTCACTACTGTACGGGAGCCGTCAGGCGCATTACACAAGGCGGTATAGACGCCGCCTTTGGCGCGCTTGCCGCTTTGTGTTTTTCCATCCCAGACAGCCATTCCGCCGTGGCTCTTGGTCTTGCATACCAGATTGCCGCTTTCGTCAACGATATTGACCACCGTATTCTCCATCAATCCGGCAACAGAGATCATGCCGCCGTAGTTCGGACGGACTGGGTTGGGGAAAGCATAAGCCTGCTTCAGGTCTTCCTGAGGCTCACTTGCATCGGCGCGATAGGAGGCTATACCGTTAGCCGTACCTACAAACACTTCACCCGTCTTGGGCATGATAGCGATCGACTGTATGGTGTTAGAGGGCAGCAGGGAGTTGTTCTCCGTAAAATGCGCCACGGTGATAGTATCATCTTCTATCAGATACAGACCTGAGTTCGCTGTTCCTATCCACATCCGGTTGCCCCCATCCACAGCCAGACAGTTGATCTGCTCGTCGCCTAACAGATAGTCGCCCAGTTTCGTTCCGTCATTCCGCGGGATAATAATGCGTTCGCAGACATTACTGCTGAAGAAGTCCGACTCTTTCGACAGCAACAGCACTCCTTTGTCGGTACCTATCCAGATACGATTGGTATGATCTTGTTCTATGCATCGGAACTGCGTCGGCGTTAACACATTGCCATTCTGATCCACCAGCGAACTGCGCACCATACATTTGTCGTCGCCCGTATAAGTCGGTGTTCCGCCGTCGTTCAGTAGTATCAGACGCGGAGTCTCACGCTGGTCCATCATCCATTTCAGGTTCTTGTTGCGTTTGTCCACGTATATGCCGAACGGCGTTTTCAGCGGCTCTATCTCGCTGCCTTGATACTTGAGTTTCAGACCTGTCCATTGACCGTAAGGGGTACGTATATGCAGCGGCTCGCCACTCTCGGTGGAGTTCATCACCCACAGGTTTCCGTCCTTATCCCACATCGCTCCATCGGTACGAGTATAGTAATAGTCGGATGCATCGGCAGTTGCCTTTCGGAGTGAACTGTTGCTGCTGTCATAGTGAGCCACCGCCTTGTAGTTCTTAAACTCGAACACGCCCGTGCCGTATGTTGCCACATAGAAATGTCCAGGGTCTGCTGCATCTATGGCATAACTTACGGCATCGCGGATATCATGACCGGTGTAATACCATGTATCCGGCCAAGGGATACCTTTCCACTGCTGTCCGTCATAGATACTCAGGCTGCTCTGCCGCCCGAACTGCTCTGCCCAGCGGCCACCCGGTGCCACATACAACCGGTCATGGGCGATTTGCAACCGGTAACCGAAATTGCTCAACGGACCTTCCGCCTCGTATCGTTCATCGCCGGCGGTACTCAGCCGTACAACACCTTTGCCCTCCTCTGCCAGCCAGTACTCGCCATTGGAGTACACCGCATCGGCAGCTACATAAGTATCACTCAGCCATACTGTCGCATCCTCTTCGCCCAGCCGCAGCAGACCTTTGTTCTGCCGGTAGCCTAACAGCTGGCCGCCGCTCACGTGCATCCATTTCATCGGCTCTGCCACCACTTGCTTCCATCCCTTTCCCTCACGGCGGTACAATGTGTCATGCGCCAGAACATAGATCTTGTCTTCGTACACCGCTGCCTGCTGCACTTCCTCAAACGGGATCTCCTCTTGTTGCCAGAAGGAGAAGTCCACCAGGTTATCCTTCAGAGCAGCCTTGTACATCCTGTCGTAGGAGAAAGCATAGAGGCTATCGCCCATTTCCACCACCTGCTGTACCTCTACCGATCCGGCATTCTCGCCGATATAGTAAGTCTCGCTCACCTCGGCTTTGCGCGGCTGCAAGGCGATAACACCGAATGGCATTGCCAGATAACTGTTTCTGCTGCCCACGGCGATGCTGTTGATATTCACTGCCATCGAACCTGCCTTCATCGACAGATCCGGCATCGGAATCACACTGCCGTCTTCCTCAACTATGTCTATCTGGCCGTTCCCGTAAGCCACGATCAGTCGCTCCGCCCCTTTATCGTAGGCGATATGGCTCACTCCTGTGCCACTCAGACCGGTTGACTTGCTCAGGCACTCCAATCTGTTGTCGGCTCTGTCAATACTGAAGAGAGCACCGTTGGCAACAGCATAGATATGGCTGTTTGAGGCCGTTATCTCTTGTGCATTGGAGTAGGACAGATGCAGCTGCCAGAGCAGCATACTGCCTTTGTCCTCATCCCCGCTCTTTTCCTCTGCAGCCTTCAGACTTTCATCATTGCCCTTGGGGTCATATTTCACCAATCCTTCCGAGGTGCCGATCCATACGCAGCCGTCCTCGTTGCTGCTCAGCGACAGGATGCCGTTGGCGGACATCGCCGAGTTGTCGGTGGTATAGTGTGCCAGAATCTCCGTTGCGTCTTCGTCCAACTCATACACGCCCAGCGTCTCCGTGCCTACCCATATATGCCCGTCAGGTGTTTGACACAAAGCCGTTACCCGCAGGGTCGTGATCGGGTTCTCGCCATTGCCGTCCATCACCTCCGGCTGTACAATCATCTCCGATTGGAACGCATCCGTCTCCTCGTCTATATATGCCGCACCTTGGTCGGTAGCCAGCCATATCCGCCCTTTGCTGTCTTGCATCATGGCGAAGATGTTGTTGGGTTTGAAGGTTCTGCCTTGCCGGTTCAGCCACTGGCTGTGATAGCATACTCTGTCGTCGCTGCTGTCTATCGTTCCGTTGTCGTCCAGCGTGATCACACCCGTGTTCTTGTAGGCGATGCCTATCCATTTCAAGTGCTCGTTCCGCCGGTCGATAATCAGGTCGGCGGGTATCTCTATCTGCATCAGCTGTCCGTCTATCGTCAGCGGTATTCCTTTATACTCCTCGCCGTCTTTCACCACCACTTGGTTAGCCACCGAACCGGCATTCAGCATCCACAGCCGCCCCTGGCGGTCAAAATGTGCCCCCAACAGACGCGTGTACTCGTCGGCACTGTTCGGAATAGCAGACTCTATCACGCCGTTTGCCGTGGTATGACCTACACACCGGTCGCCGCGGAACTCATACAGTCCCGTGCCGTAACTGGTTGCAAAATAGTGATTTTCATCTTGGGGATCTACGGCGATATTCATCATGTCTCGCACTTTGGCGACTCCGCTCTGTGCACGGATGCTATCGGCAAGAATGGTGTACCAGCTGTTGCCTCTGTAGCGCATCACGTGCCCCTGCTTGCCATATTGGCTGGTCCACCGTCCGCCCGCAAGCATAAACACCTGTCCGCCTACGGCGGATACATAATACGACTCGTTCGTAACCGGTCCCTGAGGCTTGTATGTTATCCGTGAAGTAGAGGTAAACCGCACGATGCCTTCGCCATGACCGGCATACCAGTGGCTCGTTCCGTCATGGTAGTGTTTCCCTTTCTCTTCATCCGGAGCCACACGGTGTCCTTTCTCGCGCTTCCACACCCGGTAATCCACCAGGTTATCTTTCATCCCTGCGCAGAAGAGACTGTCCGCATCGTAGGCATAGATGCTGTCACCGCTTATCCTGACATCAGAAATCGGCTTCTCTTTTCCGCCAGGCAGCAACCAGTAACTGTCCACCAGTTTTCTGCTCCGCATATCCATTGTTTGGATACCGTAGTGGGTAGAGAGGTACGCAGTCGTCTTGTCGATCGTGATGTTATAGATCGTCTTCTGCTGCGTCATATCCTTGTCGTACAACTCGCCGATGTATTGTACGCCGTTTTTCGAGAGGAGGTCTATCTTGCCGTTCTTGTATCCTATCAGCAGGGATTGGGAGGTCTTGTCATAATGAATAGCCGTGATACCCGTTCCGTGCAGACCCGAACCGTTGTTGTATATCCGTATCTGCTCCGTACTCTTATCTACGGAAAACAGACTGCCGTCAGACAGAGCATATACACACTCATTGCCCAAAGCAATCTGTTCTACGTTATTGTACGCAAAAAACGTAGTCCACTTCTGTGCTTGTGCGGCCACACACACCGCCGCTATCAGCACACTACTCACTATCTTTTTCCACTCACTCAACTTCTTTCAGCTCTCAACTTCCTAAGCTTCTCTCTCCACCGCTTCGGCTATCGAATTGGCTATCTCTGCCATCTCTTCGGCAGGAAGCGACAGTTTCGGGTTGCTGAACAGCATATCACCTTCCGTATTCAGCGGCACCAGATGTACATGCACATGGTTAACCTCCATCCCTAACACTGCTACGCCTACACGCTTGCAGCCGGTTGCCTCTTTCAGTCCTTTCGCCACTTTCTTGGCAAAAACCATCAGCCCTGCCAGCGTCTCGTCGTCCAGATTGAAGATATAGTCCTCCTCCGGCTCGCTCAGCTTCGGGATCACCAGAGTGTGACCCTTCTGCAGCGGATTGATGTCCAGAAAAGCATAATAGCGCTCATCCTCCGCCACCTTGTAGCTGGGGATCTCGCCCTTGATGATTCGGGTAAAAATAGTCATAGTCTCAATCTTTTAGAGCGAAATCTCCAATATCTCAAACTCCATCACTCCTGCCGGCACTTGTACCTGGGCGATGTCACCCACTTTCTTGCCTAACAGACCTTTGGCAATAGGAGTCGTCACGGCGATCTTGCCTTCCATGCTGTTGGCTTCGCCTTCGGTCACCAGCTGGTAGGTCTTCTCCGCGCCCGTTTTCTTCACGCGCACGCGTACCTTAGTTAATATCTGTACCTCGTCCGTCGAGACCGTACTCTGGTCTATGATACGCGCATCCATGATACGTGCTTTGATCTGAGCTATCTTGCTCTCTAACATCCCTTGTTCCTCTTTTGCCGCGTCATATTCGGCATTCTCGCTCAAATCGCCTTTGTCACGCGCCTCAGCTATCGCCGCTATCACACGCGGGCGCTCCACTGCCTCCAACTGCTGGAGTTCTTCTTTCAGTTTCTGCAGACCTTCTGCAGTCATGTATGTTACTGCCATATTTCTTTGTGTTTTATTTCTATTACCATTTGCGGTTCAGTATCTCCGATGCTATCACGGCTTTACGAACCTCCTCCACGCTTTCCAGATCCGGAAGATTGGTGGGTTGTTTTTCCAGTATTTCTTCGTTCATATTCATATAGTTTTTTTTTGAGATTTGAAAAAACAATAGGAAACTTCCCAGCCTCCTATTGCTTATTAAACCTAAACCTTAACTATGAAAATTTTATTTTCGACTGCAAAGGTACTACATTTTTTTCACATACGCAAATTATTTTTCCTTTTTTTCGTAAAAACACATCTATTTGTTCATTTTTCCACCTAAAACTTGCGTATATTGGATTTTTATTGTACCTTTGTACCATATTTAATCACTAATACCATGCTACATATCTTGTCTTCTGCTATGCATCGGGAGAATATGCCTCTGCCTTTGCAACCCGATGCCGACTGGCTTTCTACCCATCAAGTGCTCGCTATCCTCACCGGAGGTACAGAAGCTTCGTTCCTCGCTCTCGTAGAGGACGGCACCATCCGTCTGGACCAACCGGTTTATCTCCTTGTCTCCGGACAAAGCAATTCGCTGGCGGCGTCGCTGGAGATAATCACATGGATTCAGCAGCATAACGGGCAGGCTGTCCTCTTGCGCGAAAAGGATGCCGCCACTTATCGCTCCCTCACGCCGGAAACCATCCCCACACTCCGTTCTTCTGACACTCCTGCCGTCTCCGCCCGGCTCAACTGCCGCCTCGGGGTGGTGGGTGCTCCCAGCGACTGGCTCATCGCCAGCCATGTTGATTATCAGCGGGCTTTCGACATCTTGGGCGTGACGCTGGTGGATATACCTATTGAGGAAGTCACCTCGCTCGGTGTCATCGACGGCGGTCCAAAAGGCGCAGACCTCATCTACCAACGCCTACGCGACATCGTCTCCCGATATGACCTGCAAGGCATTACCCTCCGCTGTTTCGATATGCTCACCACCGTACATAACACCGGCTGTATGGCGCTCAGCCGGCTCAATGACGAAGGCATACCCGCGGCGTGCGAAGGAGACATACCTGCACTGCTCACCATGATGCTGTGCCGTCAACGCACAGGCGAACTCTGTTTCCAAGTCAACCCTGCCCGTATTCAGGAGGACGGCAAGATGCTTTGGGCACATTGTACACTGCCGCTCAAGATGTGTTCCTCCCATTCGCTTACTACCCATTTCGAGTCAGGCATCGGCGTGGCCATACACGGCGAACTGCCGCTCGGCGACTACACGCTGGTCAAACTCAGCGGAGACCTCACACGCCTCTTGGCGGAGGATGTACAACTCGTCGCCAACCAATACGAACCCAACCTCTGCCGTACGCAGGTATGGATACAAGGCTCACCGGAACTGGCGTCGCGCCTCTTGCGCGAACCTATCGCCAACCACCATATCCTCATCCGCGGACACCACGCCGCCGAGCTTCGGTCATAAGACCCCTCCGGCTATATAACAAAATCAGGCGCCCTTCCGGACGCCTGATTTCTGTTTCAAACCCTCAGACTTCTTACAACTGCGGACCTGCAGCCACCAGTGCCTTACCGGCTTCGTTGGTGGTGTACTTGTCAAAGTTCTTGATGAAGCGTGCAGCCAGGTCTTTAGCCTTCTCCTCCCACTGAGCAGCGTCAGCGTAGGTGTCACGCGGATCAAGGATTGCAGGATCTACGCCCGGCAGTGCGGTCGGAACCTCGAAGTTGAAATACGGGATCTTCTTCGTCGGAGCGGTGAGGATGTCACCGCCGAGGATAGCGTCGATGATTCCGCGGGTGTCGCGGATAGAGATACGTTTGCCCGTACCGTTCCAGCCGGTGTTGACAAGGTATGCCTTAGCACCGCTCTTCTCCATCTTCTTAACCAGTTCCTCTGCATATTTGGTCGGATGCAACTCCAGGAATGCCTGACCGAAGCAAGCCGAGAAAGTCGGAGTCGGCTCGGTGATACCGCGCTCGGTACCTGCCAGCTTGGCGGTGAAGCCGCTCAGGAAGTAGTACTTGGTCTGCTCCGGAGTCAGAATCGATACAGGAGGCAGTACGCCGAAGGCGTCAGCACTCAGGAAGATCACGTTCTTGGCTGCAGGACCTGCACTGATAGGACGAACGATCTTCTCGATATGGTTGATAGGATAGCTTACGCGGGTGTTCTCGGTCACGCTCTTGTCTGCAAAATCGATCTTGCCGTTCTCGTCAACGGTCACGTTCTCCAAGAGAGCGTTGCGCTTGATAGCATTGTAGATGTCCGGCTCGCTCTCTTTGTCCAGGTTGATCACCTTGGCATAGCAGCCGCCTTCGAGGTTGAATACGCCCTCGTCGTCCCATCCGTGCTCGTCGTCACCGATCAACAGACGCTTCGGATCGGTACTCAAAGTGGTCTTGCCGGTGCCGGAGAGACCGAAGAAGATAGCGGTGTTCTTGCCCTCCATGTCGGTGTTAGCCGAGCAGTGCATCGAAGCGATGCCGCGGAGCGGGAGGTAGTAGTTCTGCATGGAGAACATACCTTTCTTCATCTCGCCGCCGTACCAGGTGTTGATGATCACCTGCTCACGGCTCGTGGTGTTGAATGCCACGCAAGTCTCGCTGTTCAGACCTAACTCTTTATAGTTCTCTACTTTAGCCTTGGAAGCGTTGTAGATCACGAAGTTCGGTTCGAAGTTCTCCAACTCCTCTGCGGTCGGCTGGATGAACATGTTCTTTACGAAGTGTGCCTGCCATGCCACCTCTACGATGAAGCGCACTGCCAGACGAGTCTCTTTGTTTGCGCCGCAGAAGGCGTCAACTACGTACAGGTCTTTGTTGCTCAGCTCTTTGATGGCCAGCTCTTTCACTTTGGCCCATACTTCCTCGCTCATCGGGTGGTTGTCGTTCTTGTAACCCTCGGTGGTCCACCATACATTGTTGTGGCTCTGTGCATCATCTACGATATATTTGTCTTTAGGCGAACGGCCGGTGTAGATTCCGGTCATTACGTTTACGGCTCCCAGTTCGGTCTCCTGACCTTTGTCATAGCCGGTCAACTCAGGTTTGGTCTCTTCCTCGAACAGATACTCGTAGGAAGGGTTGTGTGCAATTACGGTAGCACCCGTAATGCCATACTTAGTCAGATCTAATTCTTTCATCTTTTTTGTATATTTATTTAATATTGCTTTTAATTTTTGCTATCTCAGCACTACTTTCTCATGTTCGCCATTCGATTGTCGCGTAGTACTCATTTTCGGTACAAAATTACTACTTTTTTCGCAAATATGCAAATCTCAGCGCATTTTTGCACCAAAAACCTAAAAATTGATAAATCAATTTGGCATTTCCCACCATCCCCACATCCGCGAGCCTTATCTCCCCATCTCATCATGCACCTCTCGCGCATCATTGCGCGAGCCCC
>DGTP01000003.1:35067-311658 GCA_002394335.1 Bacteroidales bacterium UBA4333
GCGCATCATTGCGCGAGCCCCGTCACTCCCCCATTGCGCAAGCCCCCCATCAATCATCAAAGGCAGCCCGAAGACTGCCTTTGATTAACCATTGTTTTAACAGAGACTCTGCTGTCACTATCGCGACCATTACGGACGTCTCTGTAGAATTTTAACTCTCTTAGAACACCGCCACCTTTCCGTCACGACGGCGAATGGTGTGATTGGCTGTCGGCTCTAAATTGTCATTCGAGTTCAGAAGCAATACTGCTTCATTCATCCAAAACTCTTTTGCCTCTACTTCCGGCTGTATATAATTTTTCTTTTTCATAATGCTTCGATTTTTATTTGTCTTCATAATGCCCTAACATTTGTAGGATCTTCACTTCTACAACTTCATCATGTATAGTGTACACCACTCGGTCTTTTCCTGTCAAACGCCGTGAATATGTTTCAGCTCTGTAACGGAGTCTTTCTGGATTTCCGATACCTGTAAGCGGATGTTCACGCAGTTCTTCTAAGATTGTACGGAGCTTCTTTAATCGTGCTTGATCTCCGGATTTCTTAATCCGATTAAAATCATCCATTGCACGTGGTGCAAATATCAAACTATAACTCATAGGAACATTGCATCTAAAGCCTCTTTACTGTCCACGCGTATTCCCTTCCCTTGCTCTATATCTTGTTCGGCTTTGTCCAAATCCCGGTAGAAAGCAGGACTGCTGTAGTAATCGCGTTTCTTGCGCAGGGTCTTAACCTCCCATCCCATATTCCCTGATAGCCGACGCAAGAACGACGCATCCGCTATAGGTAGTGTTACATTTAATGTTCTGGTTGCAGTTTCCATACGACTTCTTCGATTTCGTTTGCAAAAATACTACTTTTTTTTGATATATGCAAATATTTTGCTATTTTTTCCTCTAATTTGCCGTATTATTCTTTTTCTCAAACGGCAACTCATCTAACCTCCGGTAGTCGCGCGCCATCTGCTCTATACTTAGTTCCGGGTCGCGCATCTGACGGATACGCTCTGCGCCTACTTGCGCCAGCCATTGTTTGAACGGCTCCGCTTTCTTGGACGGAACAGACTGGATAATACGCAGGATCTGCTCAGTATCAGCCACATCAGTAAGATACCTTTTCCCGTCTGCCGCTTGTAATTTCAGTTGGTGACAATTTGTCACCGACTCATTTCCTTCTTCCTTGAGTCTTTGTTTAAGTTTGTTCCAATACTTGCGTCCATCAACACTTTCTGTTAATATCTGGACCACATCTACCACAGAGAAGAAGTACTTCTCTTGTACATCGTCCCATACGACCCGTACCCGCAGGGACTCAAACAGCTTTATTGTTTCGTGTTCTGCCATCGTCTGTTGTTCTTTCCGGCTGTCGGGTGGATTAGCAGGCAGGTTGCCCTACTCTGCTAATCCATTCCCTTTTCACTTGGTACTTGGTACTTAGTCCCTTAGTCACTTTACTTGACTGCCTTTCCGGTCACGTCGTACATCTGTCCGTCGCGGAGGATATATACGTGCTCGTCAATAACCACCTTGGTGGCTCTTCCCTTCAGGGAGGAGTCGGAGGTAGGTTCATCCACTCCTGTCGCTACGCTCGGAGCTTTGCGCACGAGCAGCAGACCGTAGCCTTCCGTCGTACCCTTCGTCAGCTCTACCTCGTAACCGTTCATCGACAGGTTCCAGATCACGCGGCCGTCTTTGGTCAGATACAAGTCGGCGTTATCGCTCTCTGTCGGCGTCTCGATGCGGTATGTGCCATTTGCCGGAGCGTACAGGCTCAACGCGTACGAAGCCTTGTCGTTCACTATCGGAGCCTCCTCTGCCGCCAACTTGATGCCTCCGTAGTTCACGCTGTAGATCATCGGAGCTTGCGGAGTATTGGTAGCGAACATCTTCTGCAGGTCGCAACCGATTTGGTATTCACTCTTGGCATCCTCGCTTGCGGTGATATACATGCGGTCGGACTGGTTCTCGTTGCTCAATGTCACAGCGATAGGCTTGTCTGTTCTCTTAGCCTCTGTGCGTGCCGGTGCATAAACAATATTCGGAGCATTATGCGCAGCTGCAAAGGTCATTGTGCCGTTATTGGCTGCTTGGATAAAGAATGCGCTACCTACTGTCAGGTTAATTTCTTCTACAGTGTAAGATTTGTATGCATACTCGGTTGCATCCAATATCTGCACGTAGCGGACACCGTTATTCTCCTTAATATTCTCATTGTTTACCGAAGCATAGCACAGGCGCATGTTACCCAAACCGTTCCAACCGGCATTGGTGTTCTCACCACTGGTGTATTGGCTGAAGCCTACGGACGGATTAGCGTCAAAGCTATACGCACCGGCTACTTTCTTGAAGCGGAAGGTCTGAATGTCGCCATTAACGGTCATGGAGTAAGTGATACCCGGCTGCATGATTCCACGGTATTTCTTCCAACCGTATTTACCTTGCGCACGCAGGTCTCCGTGGTAGTCCTCAATAGCGTAATCCACTTCGTTCGTCAGTTTGGCTCCTGTCTCTGCGTTATAAACGCCATCCATTACGCTTACCGGGAACGGAACGGAGAAGTTATGCCACTGGTTAGCTGCTGTTGTTCCGCTTACCGCCAAAGTGAAGTCGAAATAAGCGTCACCGTTGATGGTCAGTTTGTGAGCGTTCATCACTTGACCCGACTTGCCGTCTTGACCTTCAATCGTAAAGTCATTTACTGTCAATTTGCCCGAACCATCTACCTTTCCGCCTGCCTCAACCGTCAGGTTGTCAAGGGTGCGGTTCTCATCTACCGTCAAGGTCTTGCCGTTTTTAACCTCAATATTCACATTCTCCGGCATATCGGAAATATCTGTATTGCTGGTAATCTCAAATATACCACCTTCCTCATTCACACCATAGAGCAAGAATCGCTTACCGGCAGTGGCAGTAAATTTAATTGCTGTATTGGCTGTAATGGGGTAACTGCTGAGGTCCAAGCAATAGTACTCATCCGTGCTTGTTTTTCCTGTGAGGGTGTACGTTTTATCACTACCCGAAATATGTTCTTCACTAACCAAAGCATTTATTGTCATAAGGAGAGTACTTCCCATTTCAATTTTCAGTGCAACCGTTTCATTCTTCCAACCAGCAGCATGGAAGTGCAACTTTTGTGTATTCTTTGGCACGTTTATCGTTGCTACACCCGCTACGCTTCCTGTTCCATAACGATGAGATTGATTTGCATAAGTCGTACCATTGATGATAATAGTATAGTCGTTTTCATCGACATTTAAGTTGCTCGTGTATGTCATTGCCCATTTCTCAGCTACCAGCAATGTGTAGGAAGCCTCGCCGGCTTTGTAACTTTCCGTTGCTGCAGAGGATGCAGTAATTATTGCTTCGCCCGTTGCATCTGCTACCAATGTTACATTACCTTCGGCATCAACAGTTGCTACGCTCTCATTGCTACTGCTATAGGTAACTGCCAAGTCGTTCGGATTAGTCAGTGTCGGTTTTGTAAACGTGCCATTCTTCATTACATCATAAGAAGCTTGTGCATATTCCAGACCTGCGTCCTCTTTTTCTGTCCACTGAGCCACGAGGGTCAAATCTGCCGTTACATCTTCATAAATATAACCTACTGCACGATCAGTTGAACCATCTTTCCAGCCTGTGAAACGATATCCGTCTTTAGTAAAGCCGGTAACATTATTGCCCAGTACAGTGTGACTACCATTCTTTGCAATATTATTTACAACATAGTCATCGCCCGAACCTGCACCTGCTTCATAGGTTGCCGTGAAGGTTACAGCACAAGTGGTCATATAATCCTTGGTCTCTGGAGCAATATACTTGAAGTATGCGAAACTCTGATCATTGATATTCGTGCTCGTAGAAGTATAGCAACGCCAATCTTGACTATTATAGATTCCTACATAGCGAGATGTTCCTTTATGGTAAAGATATCCATCTTTGATTTCAAAGACCTTATTAGCGTTATCCCCAACGCGCACACCATTATTGGTATTTGTGCAATATAACCAAGTAGTAGTGCTTCCGTTCGGATAGAAGGTATAACCATTCGTGGCACTGCCGGATACATTCCATTTCAGTGCTTCGACAACCTCACTTGTTATTTTGTTATTTTCAATGGTTATGCTTGTTGCAGTAGGAGCTTCCGAAGTTCCGTTAGCACTGCTCAATGCATAAGAACCGGTCGTCTCTGCAATCACAAAGATATCCTCGCTTGTCAAGTCTGCTAAAGCAGTGTTCCGCCAAGAAGCCTCACCTACTTTAGCAAATACAGCGTGGTACTCAACATCTGCGGTAACAGCCGGAATATCTTCATTTGCAACCAAACCTGCCGGTGCATCAGCCTGCTTGCCGTCAATAGTAGCATTTGGCAACCAGCCTACGTGTGAGATACTCTGGTCGCAACTTGCCGCTGTCGGTATAAAGCTAATCGTTGCGCCATCCAAATAGTTTGCTTCACTTAACAAGTCTGTGCCATTATACCACTTAACGTTATATTGATTCTTAATCGTTGCATTGGTCAGGCTGACTGTTGTCGTGTTCGGGGTCGTTGCTTCATCTGCCAAAGTAATCGTTGCGCTATACGGACCACCCACAGCTGTTGTGTTCAGCGTAACCTTTATGGTAGCCTCATCTACAGAACCATCTGCTTTAATAGTCAATGATGTCGGAGAAACGGTAAACTTGTCATTGCTGCTTGTGATACTCAGACTTGTTCCTTCCAGATGAGCCGCGCTAATGTTGAACTGACGTTGCACGGTTGCACCTACTGCGACATCACCAATTTCAAATGCAGTCTCCGAAATCTGGAAGTTCGGAGTCAAAGTTTCAGCAAATGTTACCGAGATAGTAGAAGTACCGCTTACATTCTTATCATAAGTAACGGTATAAACATTTTCTTCTGTCTTTCTAATGGTTACGCCTGTTCCTATTGTCTCAGTCACTTCATCTACATGATATCCTGGATTCGGGGTACAAGTGACAGTTACTACCTGCGATCCGGCACAAGTGCTCAATACACCACTCTTATTAATCGTGAATGTACCTGTGGAAGGATTATCTGCCTTGCTTACTGTTACCTCATCATCGCAGCAAACAGGAGTGCTGCTATAAGTTTCATCCAACTTGTACAAGTGAATATTCTCATCTTCACCTTGGGCGAAATTTGAATAAGAACTTGCCCAGTTGATGTGCTTTCCATTATCATCATCAGAGGTAAATACAGTAAAGCCGGTATTGTTCAGGGTTAATGTGTAACCGCTTGGCTTAGTAGATGTAATGCCGACATAGTGATTAGTACTAATAGCATAATTGTATAAATACTTTCCAGTATTAGCGTTGTAGAAAATCCATTTCGAAGATTCATATGTAACTTGCCATACTGATTTTGCACGATATTCAGCATTTATATCAGCCGGATTGATTACACCATTGGTAATTGATGAAATTGCACATCCATACAAATAGTTTGTATTTTTAACAGCGGCTTCTAATGCTACCTTCCCGTTTGTATTCACTATCACATACGTACCCGGAATATCTTCGCCTGTCGGTAACTCGGTTACCAAATGATACTTGCTGTCTCCGTTTTTATACACCGCATACAGCGTACTTGCTGCGCAATCGTAGTTATCGCCTTCTTTCAGTGTCGGAGCAACGCTTGTGCTGTTGCTCGTTGCCCAACCGGCAAATTCCCAACCTTCTGCTACACAATAGGTAGAAGGTGTTGCAGACGGCAGTGTGATACCTGCGCCATAACTTGCCTCGGTTAAGGATTCCTCACCTGCTGTGCCCGTTCCGGCATCAAATGTCACCGTGCGCGGATAGTTGATAACATAAGCAGCTGTCGCTATCTCTGATGCAGTCCAGCCCGTCTTTGTCGCAAACGCCTTGATTGTCTTGTTGGCATCTACCGTAATAGCCGAATTATATACATCGCTTTCGGTCGTCGGGTCTGCACCGTCGGTCGTGTAGTAGATGGTCGCACCGTCAATACTGCTGAGCGTTACAGTCTGTGCGCCGGTATTATACGTACCTGCCGGAACGTCAAAGGTCACAGCCGGAACTTGGAGTACATAATCAACCGTGTTAATCTCACTATACTCAAGGCCTTCATTATAACCGATGACTTTCAGCGTACAACTCTTATCAATCAAAATTCCCGTGGTGTTGTTATATGCCACGGAGTTACCCGTCGGATCAAGATTAGTGTCAGCTGCTGGATCAGAACCGTCAGTAGTATAGAAATACCTGAAGTCGCCATCGTAATTGCTAATTTTAACGGTCTGAACTTCATTATAGGTACCACCCTCTACATTCAGTATCGGTGCTGCCACCGCCGCACACTCGGTAACGTAGTCGGTCAACGTAGTACCGGTAGTTTCCCACTGAATATCAACTTTGTCAAGATACAAAGCACCGCTGCTAGAACGAATACCAATATACTCGTAGTCCCCGGTAATAGTCAATTCAGTAGATGTGCCTTCAATGATAGTACCTAACAATGTGCCTTGATTATTATTATCGTACAAGTCACTTGCTGCAGAATAAGCAGAATTCTTACCATATATATTGATAGTACGACCGGATGTTGTATTGCTATTCCACTCTACGGTTACTTTCTTTGCCTTACCACCGGAAGTAGTAGTAATCACACCGGAATTACTATGATCCGAGCGTAGTTGTATCGAGTTATTACCACCTGCACTTTGTCCCGCATAAACAGCATCTGATATGGCTGTTTTATCAGACCATGTGGTGTATGAGGTAGAACCATCTGTAACTCCTGTTGTCGCACGAGTTAATTCATCGGTAACGGTAACTTTACCTGTTCCTTCTTTCGCGAACACAGCATAGTAACTGGTTGCCTCAGAGATAGTCGGCAGCGAAGCAGAAGCGTTTGCGTTCTTAAATAAGGTAGTATAATGGTCAGCCGTTTGAGGAACAGAGCCATTACGCAATGCCGAAGTCGTCCAACCCATAAAGTCCGTTGCACATGTACCAATTGCATCTCCATCCCGATCGGCTATAGGAGCAACCTTGCTGCCTGCAGTGACATAAGTGGTCTGAACAACATTCGCTTCCTCTGTACCGCCTACATACCACTTAACAGCATACTGAATTGTATAAGCTGCAGTTGCAATATCCGAATTGCTCCAACCGCTCTTGGTCGCAATCGCTTTAATTGTCTGAGCAGAACTTACAGTAATCGCTTCGCTATAGGTCGGGCTACTTCCGGTAGGATCATTACCATTCGTGGTATAATGAATAGCCGCTCCATCTGTAGCACAACTTAATTCAACATCTTGTGCTCCGGTATGAGTACCCGCTGCAACCGAGAACGTCGGAGTTGCGCACTTAAGCGTATAGGTAGCACTGAATTCTTCCGAATTCTCGCAGTTTGCTCTCTTCGCAATAGCGCGGATGGTTGTAGTCTGACTAACAGCAATTGCGCCGTTATACGCTGTACCACTTGCAGGATCAGAACCATCGGTTGTATAGTAAACTGTTCCATATTCGGAAGACAACTCTACGCTCTTTTCCACGTTGTATGTACCCGCGCTAACATTTGCTGTCGGAGCCTTACATTGAATCGTGTATATTGCACTTACAACAGCCGAAGTAGTCGTTCCACTCTTTGCAGCAATAGCTTTGATGGTTGTAGTCTGGTTTACCGCAATTGCCGAACCATCATACAAATCAGCGGCTATCTCTTGCGGGTCGTCACCATTCGTTGTATAATAGATAGTTGCGTCACCGTCTTCACAACTCAGCGTAATGCTCTGAGCGCCCAACTTTGTTCCTGCTGCTTCAGAGAATGTCGGCGAAGCACAAACAGGTAAGTCGCTAACCGAAATTGTTGCTACTTCAGATGTGCTAACCGAACTGCAACCTGAAGCGATATTGCTTACTATTACACGATAGTCAGTTGTTGTACCTGCCGAAGCAGTAGAAGGAGTATACGAACTATTCGTTGCGCTCGGAATATCCGTCCAAGCACCTGTACCTACTTTGCTTTGCCATTGATAGCCACACCAATCGCCTGCACCTTCAACCGTAACACTCAGCGGAGTTGCACTTTCATTCAACGAATAAACTGCACTTGCCGGATGAACCGTAATATTCGGAGTTATACATGTTCCGGCAATTGTTGTAGAAACATTGCCTGTTACATTTGCTGCATTAATAGTCAGCGTACCAACGCCTTCACTTACAGACCATGTATGAGTACTTGCGCCCGTTACAGTCAGCGAAGCCGGTAACTCATAACCTGCATTAGCTACATACTGAGCAGAGAAATTGCCAGCACAAGTATTAGCTTCTTCATCTGCACCTTGTTTGAGCGTTACATTCGTTTTGGTAATACCGTAAGTATAACCCTTCGTCGTCACACTACTTGATGGATCCCCTGCCCAACCGTCTCCGCAGAACGAACCACCGGCAGAAATATTCTCAACCCTAACATAGTACTCAGTACAGTTATCCAAGCCGGAAATTGTTTGTGTCTTTTTTTCTGTAGAAGCAGTAATGCCTGTTATCTTCTTTGCAGTAACCTCACTATCATCACTTGCTTTGTAAACATGCAACACTTGTGATGCGATACCTGCTATTCCCTCGCTATTCGTTTTCCAAGTAGCCTTCAACTCTCCAGCGTCACAATCCGCATTGCTCAAAGTAACCGAGCCTTCAACCTGAGCCAGTGCAGTGCAGCAAGAAGTGGCAAATGCTGAACCATAAATTACATCTACTGTTGTTATACGTATTTGATATCCACTTGTTGCTTTACAATCAATGGTGTTACTCTTAATATCAACAATCGTTTGTGTTGTGGAAGATGTGCTCAAAGTACCCTTTGTTACGCTATTGATTTTGTAATCGGTTCCACTAAGTGTTGCTACAATCTTGATAATTGATTTCCCCATTCCAGCAGTAAAACGTGCATAATTGCTTGTGCCTTTTGTTACAGTCCATGTGTTAGGAGTTCCTCCAGTATATCGTTGACCGGCAGATAGTTTTAGCAACGTTCCTGAGGCGGTGTGTTCCCACTCTAGTGTATTTCCTGTCTCTGGAGTTGCTGTGATATCCGCAGCATTAAATGTGGCTGTTCCTGTGGTTGCAAACACGGCATAAAAGGTGGTGTTGCCAGTAATGGTCGGTGAATTAGATTGAATGGTAAAAATGTCAGACGGAACAGTATTAGTGGTTCCGTCAATAGGTGTTTTTGTCCATCCGACAAATACTTTGTTCCCATCACATGCTGAAGATGTGGGAGCAGTAGGAATAGTAGCTGGCTTAGTATCGTAATTTGCATTGGTGGAAGGGCTTCCATGAGTGGATCCCGTCCAATCATTACCATTCACAACCCAATTTACAGAATAATTGTTTGGTGTCCATTGTGCGTGAATTGTTTCGGTTGCTGTTGGTGTATAGCTACCACCGGCGTTGCATCGCTTAGTTCCATCGGATATTGCAGTATACCATCCCGAACAAGTATAACCCGTTCTTGTCGGTGTTGGAGTTGTAATTGCAGCCCCTGCTGATGCTTGTGTCGCACTGGCTGGGGTTACACTACCTCCATTAGCATCATATGTAACAGTATAAAGGGTAGGACCCGATGTGTATGACAAGGAATAACGGACTTGAGTGATTGCCGTTTTGTTATAGCCCGTTACTTGTATGCGTGCAACAGTACTTGTTGGAGTGAAAGAAAACTCAACATCTTTAGCTGAAGAAGCGTTTGAACCAGAACCGAAGCCATTATTTATTGTTTGTTCTAGAGTGCCTACTTTATTGTTACTACTATTCAATAATGTAACCATACATTTGTTTGTACCACTATTACAAACTCCTTTTACGGTAACTTTTAATGAGAAATTTGAATATGAAGCGTTTGTTAGGATAGTAGTAAAATCGGATATATTGTTAGTTGTTCTAACAACATAAGAGGTAGTTGTGCCTTTGCATCCCCATCCTCCGCAATAACTAGTACCATTAGTGACGGCTGTCCAATAAGTGTTGCCTGAAGTCCCAAAGTTCCAAGAATCTGTAGCAGGATTCTCTCCCCACACATTCATTCCTCCGAATACGAACAGCAACATACACAAAATAAGCATTTTGTGAAGTGGTTGTAAGGGGCAAGTCAGAGGCAAGTCGGAGTAAAGTGAGAGGCAACTCGTGGTTATTTGTCTCTCCTCCTGCCCGGATGAATGATTAAACAAGTTAAATTTTCTCATAATAGTTTTTATTTTTAAGTTAATATTATTGGCTGTTTACCTTTTGACTTTGACATAACAAAAACAAGACACGAGAAATCTCATGTCAGACAAAAAAGTGATAACCTAAAATATTTGATTATCGGTTGCTTCTTACGTCCCAGAAATCAGCGATGAATATTTGTTCGTCGTAAACGAAATAGAGCATTTTACGCAGCAACTATCTCTTTTTGCTCAAACTCCTCCATCATCCGGTGGGCTTCCTCTTGGGAACACACGTTGCCTGCCAAGGCTTGGCTATGTGCCAGACGCAGACGTGCTTTCTGCTCATCTGTCGGCTGGTAGTTGCCGGAGAGGCTGTTGATGTTGTCTTGCAACTCCATGACTACTTGTTCTTGCTCTTGAAGTGAAAGTGTCATGATCACTGCGATGAGACTTTTGAGTGTTTCTTGTGCCATAGTCGTTGTTGTTTTACGTTTTGCGCTGCAAAAGTACAACTTTTTTCTGATATACACAAGTATTTTATCCAAAAAATCCTTTTTGCCTGTGTTTTTGCAGTCTTGTCAAAGAACTCTTTGCGCGGTTTAGAGTGCTGCGATTGCACTGTGGGTTATATTGGTTATATTAAGTATTTCATTGTGTTGCCATCCCCGGCTCAGCCAAGAGCCGAAAACGATATAGTATAAATTAACGGTACTTAATATAACTTAGTGCCCGCCGGCACTTGAACATCGGCGGAATTGATCTTTGACATATTGAAAAAGACTGTGATTTATCGAAAAATGCACAAAATCCAACTGTAAAGTTGATTTTTTGGCATTTTCTCTTGCGTATGTCATTTTTTTGTTGTACCTTTGCACCAAAATTCAAAAGTACGGAACCAATGATAGCCACGTTAGCCGAAATTCAGAAGTTCCTCAATGACTTTCACCAGAAAGTAGAGGTGTTCGACATCTTCTTCCTCGATGACCGGGAGAAGAATCTAAAATCTATCCCTGAATTAGAACTCGTTCCGGGAGCGCGTAAACAGGTTGTTCAATCGTTGACCGTGGATGACTATTCCGAAGGTCCGATCAAGAATCTCCTTAACAAATGGGGAGATTTGTGGGTGTTCGGAAAGGACATTAAAGGACAAGAGGTATATATTAAAATTGCTTACGGTGTCCCTAATGGACGTGCTATTTGTATTTCCTTCCATTTAGCTGAGTATCCAATGAAATATCCTTATAAGAAGAAAGGAGGTAACGATGAACAATAAGCTTGTCATAAACAGCCCGTTCTCCGAAACTGCAAAAGCTCGTTTGCAGCATTTGACAGAGACCATGGATTTTCGTGGTGAGACGTACACGTATGAGCACATCAATTATCGCTGTGATGAAACCGGTTTGGAGTTCACAACAGACGAGATGGACTTTGAAAACCTGGAGCGTGTCTATGTCCAGTACCGTGCCAAACATGACATTCCGTCGCCCAAAGAGTTAACCGAGACTCGAAAGTTTTACGGACTCTCAGCTGCCAAGATGTCGGAGATCCTTGGTCTGGGAACCAACCAGTACCGGCTGTACGAGGAAGGACAGATGCCCAGCGAAGCGATTGGTAAAATGCTCCGGAGTATTCAGACTCCTGCGGTTTTTCTCGGTTATGTAGAGGGCTGCAAGAACCAGATGTCCGAAGAGGAGTACAGCAAATTATGCCAAAAGATTCAAAAGCATCTGATCTTGGATCTCAAGAAGAGCAACAATATCTCTTGGTTTAGAGAACTGTTCTCGCCAAGAGTTATTGGCAAGGTAGCGCTCTAAGCGCGTACAGATGCTGCATTTGCGATAAACGGTGATACGAGGTATTGCCGTTTATTGTTTGTTTTCAGTCTTTTTCAGTAGTCAATCGTTGCAACGGCAAATAATACTAACATAAATAACAAACATTATGAAACATTTATTTACTTTAAGTGAAAGGTCGAAAGACAAGTTGGTCGAGATGGTCAAGTTGTTTATGCCGTTTATGAAAGCGACAAAGCGACAAAGCGACACGACATTTTTCGCAGAAAGTCTCAAAAGTCTCAAAAGTCTCATGTCAATTTTCGCAGAAAGTGCAGAAAGTGCAGAAAGTGCAAAGCCAATTTTTGCAAATCGTGGGGTAAAGGACGTTAGGGTGTCGTTGGCTCAATATCCAACGAATATCCAACGTATCTCTAACTTATATTTAACGTCTAACAGGTATTTGACCCGTTTTGCAGCTGTATTTGCACTTGTTTTTGTATTGGGTGTTGGTAATGTTTGGGGAGCGGAAGCAACAAATAACTGTACTAGTGCGATACCTGGAACAGCTACGCTCATGGAAACAGGGAAACAAATAAAGTGGAAAACTTCTTCTACAAATACTTATACTAATCCCGTTCGTGTGTATGCTAATACAACAATTACTTTAACAGCAAATAGCGGCTATAAAATAACAAAAGTAGTTGTTACAGCATCATCTACAGGAAATTATGTAACTTATACTAAAAATGCTACTTGGGCAGCAAGTGGAACAGGTACTTGCACAGTAAATGAACGAACGGATAGTGGCAAAGATGTTACTGCTAACATAACGGGAACAGCGACCGAAGTAACCATTCAGCCAAGCTCACAAACTCGATGGAGCAAAGTAGTTGTAACATACGAGGCTATTGGTGGTGGTTCTACTCCAACGATTACAACGTCTGTTTCTTCTTTGTCGGAAGTAGGCTATAGTACTGCGGATTTTAGTCAGCAGATGAAGTCTTTTACAGTCAGCGGTTCTAATTTAACGACAAATGTAACCGTAACTGCCCCGACTAACTATGAAGTATGTAAGACTTCAGGTGGGACATATACATCATCTGTTACATTTGACAAAGGTTCTGGAACTCTGTCTGCTTCGACAGTTTACGTTCGTTTACAATCTGGCAAAACGGCTAATAATTATTCGGGTAATGTAGAATGCACGTCATCCGGAGCTACAACAAAGAATGTTGCCTTAAGTGGTTCTGTTCCGTTTACAGTAACATGGAAGGCAAACGGAACGACACATGCGACTACTTATGTTGCATATGCTACCGGCACTGGAACAGCATTAGGTTCTTTACCGACAGAACCAGATCCTGAAGATTACTCATGTACAGGAAATGCATTCTTTGGCTGGTATGACGGAGAAGCTTATTCTCACGCTTCTGCAGCTCCAAGTGTTATCAGCACTAGTACTAAAATTACAAGTAACAAAACGTATAATGCTGTGTTCGCAAAGACAGAAGGAGAAAGCGCTTCGAAAACATATGAATTAATTATCAGTTATACTGACTTTGTTAATGCTGGTGGATATGGAGCCAATGATGGAGAGCATAGTTCTACTGCTACAGCCACAGATGCTTCAGGAGCAACGATGGAGGTAGAATGGGTATCATCTAATGTAATGCGAGGTGCTTCGCCTAATGACACTAAGATGCAATTTAGGAACACTCCAGGATATATTTATAATACTACGGATTTAGGAACAATAAATAGTATCTCTTTAACAAATGGGAGCAAAGTAAGCAACATAAAAGGCTCATCTCAAAATCCATCATCAGCAGGAACTCCTGCCAGTTATTTTAGAATTGTCGGAACTAGCGGAAGTGGAAACACAGGATATGCAACGTCAGCAACTATCAATTTCACTAAGACAACTGATAATACAACATATTCCAACTATGCCACTTCTTGTTGCACTCCACTGGCTCAGGTTAACGGCTCAGCTAATCTGAGCCAGTGGAATGCAGGGGTTCATATATATTGAAAAATTATGCAAAAACTCTTTTTAATCAGTTATATTAAGTACGTCAAAGACCGTTGTAATCCATTTCAAGTGCGACTACGGCACTATAGGGTATTGAAGATCGCTTGTCTGTGTGACCGAATGAGAAAGACCGAAACAAAAACAGACACAGCATTTGCCGTGTCTGACTGAAAAACGGATGTGTTTAGTGCAATCCGAACTTACTTTTGCTCGCTGTGCCTTGCTTTCGCAATAGCGATTGCCCGCTGCATCTTCTCTGCGAGTAGTTTTTTATCAGGAAGTTGCGTATAATATTGCGCCACTTTAATGGGACTTTGCTCGTCAAGCATCAAGTACTCGATATGTTCGGTATTCCCCTCCGAACAGAGGATCAATCCTATAGGCGACTCCTCTCCTTCTCGGCGTTCGTTCCGGTTCAAATAACGCAGATACAACAGCATCTGACCTTCGTGCTCCGGTTTGAATTTACCTAATTTAAGGTCAATGGCAACCAATCTCCGCAACCCGCGGTGATAGAAAAGCAGATCAATATAATAATCCGTAGCATCCACCGTAATACGTTTCTGTCGTGCAAGAAAAGCGAAGTCAGTTCCCATTTCGGAGATAAACTCCTGCATCTGTGAGATAATCGCACTCTCCAGATCTTTCTCGGAGAAACTATCCGGCAAGCCCAAAGCATCCAGAAAATAACTGCTACGGAATACCAGATCCGGCACTAACATATTCGACTCTGCCGTTTCATCCAAAGTCCGGAGAATCACCTCTTCCGGCTTCCGGCTGATGGCTGTGCGTTCGTAGAGTTGGCTGTCGATTTTCTTGTCCAACGTGCGGGTATCCCAATGCTCATGGTAGCACATCTGCATATAGAACTTGCGCGCAAGCGGGTCGGAGAGGTACATAATAGACTTGAGATGAGACCAACTGAATTGTCTCTGCACTGCGGAGACAATCTCCTCCTCCGTAAAAGTGTACGCAGCGCGTACACAATGTTGCAGGGTAGAATAGCTCCATCCTTTGCCATACCGTTCGGTCAAACGCAGCGACAAGTTCCTGAAAATAAATCGAGCAAAAAATGCCATTTTCAGTCTTTCTCAGTCTGTCAAAGTCCGCTTTGCCCGCCGGACGGGCTATAAGGTCAGTTTACTTCTTTTGCGGAAAATCTACAAAATATCGAGCCGTGTACAAAAACAAAAAAACAAAACCGCCGAATGGTCTTGTTTTTTAGCGCATAAATCCCGCAAGGGCATTCATCCCCGATGCGAAATACTGATATAGTGAGAATTTATTCATTCAAAAGTAGTGTCTTAACCGTTGGTACCTTTGATAAATCAAATCGAGTGCAAAGGTACAAAAAATTTCCGACACCTGCAAGAACTTTCAGCAAAAAAAATATATATTGCTAAATAGACCTATCAAAATGCGTAGGAGGTGTATGGTGTATGGTGTAAGGGGTATTAAGGGAAACAGACAACCCCGCCTCCCCGGCGGGGTTGTTGTAATAAAAAGTCTCAGATGTCTGATCAATCGCCACCCATACCATCGTCAATAGGAGTGGTTTCGATAGGCAGACCGTTAGGACTGGAAGCTTGCATCACCATTCCACTTTGGAACAGCTTCTCCTCCACAGAGGGTTGAATATACATTTTCTTTTTCATAATCTATTCACGTTTTTTCGGGTGCAAAGGTACGGCAAATTTTTGACATATGCAAGATTTTTAACGAAAATAATCGTTTTGCTTGTCAAATAAGAAATCTTTGCCGTACTTTTTGCCGAAATGATGTTATTTTACTAACAGACCCTTTGCGTCATACATCTTCTCACCGCGGAGGATGAACAGTTGACCGTTGATGAGCACCTTAGCCGGAGCCTCGCTGCCGTTCAGCTCATCGATGCCGGTAGCGGTATTCTGCTGCATCGGAACGGCGCGTACACGGCGACCCGGAGCCGGTTGCGGAGCTTCTGTAACCGGGTTGAGTGCGTCATAGTCGATGTAAGCGCGGTTAGCGTCGAGGTGGTTGTTCGTTCCAACAGGACGGAGTGCATTGTTGTAGAGCATGTAGATGTTCGTGCCGGCAGCTGCAAGTGCATCCGCGTCCATGTAGGTCAGTGTTCCGTGGAGAGCGCCGTTGGTGCCGGCAGTGGTAGTAGCAGCGCCGGTGTAAACAACCTCCAGTTTGGTATCGGTAGCCTGGATGATGAACGGCGTACCAGCCTCAGCGGTAGTCGGATCAACCTCCTCCAGATAAGCCTCGGTCTCTGCCGTATTGCGGCTGCTGAGTGTCCAGAAGCTTGCGCCGCGAACCTCCATCATCTTCTTAGGCAGACAAACGGTGTAGTAGCGGTTAGGCTCCAGATTCTCACGAACGGTCTCATAAACCGGTTCTACAACCTGCGGAACATAGAGAGCGATTACTGATTGCTTGCTTTCATCTGCATAGCAAGAGAATATCTTTGGATTGTTTCCACTATTGAAACGAACTGTTTCATTCGTATTGTCGCCATTTGCAATTGCGCTTGTGGCAGTAAGTGTCCAATTTGCATTACTGTCATCTCCAATAGCATCGCGCGTCTTGAGATAGTTTGAGGAAGAAGAAGCAGCATAGAGATACTTGCCATTCGAAGTGCGGAGAGCGAATGTACCATCGCCTTGATCCTCAAGAATGAAGGACATCGTTCCTTCGCCCGGAGTCAGAATGCCTTCGCCATCCACAGAAGCCAGTACGGCAGCGCGGTTATTGTTATTCTGAACACCCATTGCATAAGTTGCACTTTCCTTCACACCCGTAATAAGCACTTCTGCGCCATCTACAAGGTCTGCATCGGTTGCAGCAACCCACTTGGAAGTCGTGCTGACAGCAGTTTCTTCTACTACCGGCTCAGTAACTGTCAGGGACAAGCTGATCTCTTTGGATTCTGCACCATTTGCATCATCGCTGATGGTCAGCGTTGCACTGAATGTTCCTTGGGTATCCGAACTTGCCGAAACTACGATTGTTCCACTTTCAGTCAGAGTCATAGGAGTTGCACTAAATGCAGATGCACCATCTCCTGTAATAGAAACTGTTGCGGCAGCTACGTTCTGAAGCGTTACTTCCAGATTCTTTGCGTTAACAAGAACATTTTGCGCTACAGAGCCGAAGTTCAGATAGGTCGTCGGGTTAGTAATGATCATCGGGGTCGGATCATTTACCGTAATGGTGTAAGAGAATTCCGCAGGTTTGTAAGTTGCGTTACCAGCAAAGGTTGCCGTAATGGTTGCTTCGCCAGTGACGTCTTCTACAAGCGAAACAACTCCATTCTCAACTATTGCCAAATTAGTATTGCTACTTTCAATGGTAATCTCTGCAGCGTCAATATTATTCGGGTTCACAAGGCTTGCAGCGGTGAATGTCTCGCCGAGTGGAATCTCAACAGCATCGGTGCTCCATGCCAAACCGGAAGCAGCTCGCGTATCCTCAACGTAGTAAACAATCATTTGAGTAATACGTACTTGGGCATTGGAAGCTGTAAGTTCTACCTTGTTTGCTTCACCTGTCCAACGGTTATTTTCTTTATCCAAACCGGTTGCGTCTGCAAAACCGCCAATCGGTTTATCGCTTGTGCAAGTAAACTCAATCTTCTTGATAATGTAATCAGTTGAGGACAGGGTCATTGTTTGGCCTTTGTATAAACGATAATTCTCACTATTACTCATCGCTCCGTCAGTGAATGTCAATGTAAAGCCTCCTTTGGACAATGTCAATTCGTCAGTTTCTGCCACATCAATAGTTGCATCAAAAGTGACATTATCCAAACCTGCCTCATTTACGGTAAGCTCATACGAAACGCTTGCGGGTTTGTAATCTTCATCGCCGCCAAACGATGCAGTAATCGTTGCTGTTCCTTCAGCTTTGATGGTTACATTTCCATCATTGGCAACTTCAGCGACATCGGTATTGCTACTTTCATAAGCAACCGTCAAGTTATTCGGGTTGGTCAGAGTGTTTACAAACGCATCATCACCTACATGCTTCTCAATAGCAGTCTCTGCATAAGCCAAACCAGCCTCAGCGCGTGCATCTACCTTGTAATAAACGGTAACAGTATTCATTTGCACCTGCTTTACTGTAGCCGTTATCTCTACAATTGCAGCATCGCCCGTCCAAACACCATCCGCATAACTTTCACCGAATCCGCTTGCAGGGTTGGAAGATGTGCATGAGAATTCTATACGTTTGATGTTTCCTGAAGTACAAGTTGCGGTGAATACCTCATTCTTGAAACATTGATAATAAGTAATAGGGTTGCTTGAGTTATTAACTCCATCTACGTGAGAAGCTTTGATATTAACTCCGTTTTTGGTGATTCCCTCTGCATTGTCAGAAGCTTTATCTATCGTCGCGTCAAATGTTACTTTAATTAATGAAGGATCATTAACAGTCAGTGTATAAGATACCTCTTCTGCCAAATAGGATGCATTGCCTGCGAAAGTTGCTTTGATGGTTGTTGTACCCATACCAACGATGGTAACTTCACCATTTTCATCAACCGTTGCTACACCTGTTGCGCTACTGCTGTAGGAGACCTCCAGATTATTCGGATTAGTCAGCACATTAGTAAATGCTGCATCACCGATATTCTTCTCAATCGCTGTTTCTACATATGCCAAACCGGCTGCTGTTTTGGTACGATTGAGAGAAACTAGTTGGTTATCCGCATTGAACTCATAAATATTGTTATATTTCTTAAGCAGACCTTTTACAACTACTTCGTCACCTTCCAAGAGTTGATCTGCAGAAGTGAAGTCCGTGCCACTCAGATAGTAACCATTATAAACATATATCTCGTTCTCACGTTCTCCATTGTCCGAAATATAGTATTGTGCGCGTTGGTACTTGGAGGGATCAAGGCTCTTCACATTGCTAACAATACCTTTTGTATATTTGTCTGCAATGCCTGTTTCGCCTACTTTGTCAATAACTACGCGCGCATCGGCAACGGTATAAGGATCAGCCTCTGTACCGTCATGAGCTACTACATAGATTGTATATTTAGCCGAGCCTGCTTTGTAAGTATCTGTCTCCTCAGAAGAAGCAGTAATTTCTGCAACACCCACAGCCTTGATAGTCAAAGCGCCATTAGAAGCCACCTCTGCCACATCCGTATTGCTACTTTCATAAGCAACAGTCAAACTGTGCGGGTTGGTCAACGTTGGAGCGGTAAAGGCATCTCCAAGTTTTACCAAATTGCTCAAATCCGCATCGTCATATGCCAAACCTGCCGGATCTTTTTGAGGAGTTGCCGCAGCATATGCATAAGTTATCTTTGAAATCTGCAAGAAACCATTACTAGATCCAGAAGCGCAATTGAACTCCAATTTGTAGTATAAATCATTAGCACGATTAACTACCGGTACCGTATAAACTATATTTCCCGCTGCAATGGTAGATGGAGCGCCAGTAATTTCAATGGCGCCAGTAAAACTTGAATTGTCTGCCACATACAATTTATGACTATTGATTTTTGAAGCAGTAACACCATCAATAGTCACTGTTACATCAGAAACCGCGTGATCTTCCACCTGAGTGGTTATCGAAGCCACAGATGCATTTCCATTCCTTCCTGCCTTAATAAGTGACCATCCATTACTATTGTTGTTGAAATTGTCAATCGTCCAAACCTGCCCACTTTTCGTTGCCGTCCATGAAGATGTATAGCTAGAAACACCTTTATCATTATAATCAGGGAAAGTTAATGCTAAACCATCAAACGGCTCAACAACGTTCATTCTTACCGTAACATCTGCGGATTTGCTATCATTTGCAGATGTAACAGTCAGCGTTTGCTCATACTCACCTATAGTTGCTGTGTTAGCTTCAATAGTAATCTCATCACCACTTGCGTTGATAGAACCACTTGCGCTAAATGCATCGCTCAACCCTGAATAAGTTACCGGTCCTGTCAAGTTAGCATAAGTAACTTCTACAGATTCTGCCAAGCCAGTAGTTCCTTGCTCTACCGTTCCGAAATCAATTACAGCCGGACTCGCAGAAAGAGTTTTTTCTGACGAACTAGTTGAAACAGTAATCGTAAGAGCGGTCATTCGGATTTGAGCCGTAGAAGAAATAGTAACTGATGATGCCTCACCTGTCCATGTTCCTTTAGTACCCGAATATGAATAGGAACCTACATTTGCAGATGCATTACCCGGACCGTATTTAGAAGTTCCACTAGCAGTACATGTAAACTCAATCTTTGTAATGTTTCCGCTCGCAACGGAAAAAGTACCAGATTGGTTTGCATAAATCTGATAATAAGAAGCATTGTTCATTGTAGTCATTGTACAAGTAACACCGCTCTTAGTTACAGAAGTTGCGCCTGTTTCCGTACCCGGTGTAAAGGTCACATCCGCTGCCCACATTTGCCCGATGCTGAGGAGCATGACCATCAGCAGGGAGAGAAATAGTTTAAGTTTTCTCATAATGTTAATAATTTTTAGTTATACAAAAAGTTAATTTATTGATTGTTTGATTTGTTTTTATTGTTTTTGCCTTTCTTTACCTTATGTTTGATCTTCACTATCGCGAAATTCAACTCTATTTCCGTTTCTGTTTCCGTAGTATCCAATTGCGATCCAAGAACCTCGCCTATCAATTCACCACTACGCTGCATAAGGTTTTTTTTCTGCGCCGCATCTTCCGTCACCGCTACTTCCTGCATCGTGTGCGCCAATTCACGCAGTTGAACAAAAGTATCTATTATAGCTATCGTTGTTTGTGTAGCACGTTCGCTCTTTAAGATGGTTGCCAACATATACAAACCACTCTCCGTAAAAGCCGTCGGAGCATTGCGTCTTCCACCCCAACTTGCGGTCGAAATTTTCGACTTCAAGTTTATAACTTCCTGGTTATCAAGTACGAACAAATACCCCTCTGGAAATTTATCAGGGTTATTCTTAACCGCTTCATTAACGCGTTTAGTCTCTACGCCATAGAGTAACGCCACATCGGAATCCAAAATAACCTGTTTGCCACGCAAAAGAACTATCTTGTCCTTAACTTGTTCATATTTAACCAATTGCGCCATTATTTATTCTATTTAGACCTTAATTCTTAAAAAGTTGATTGATTGTTTGATTTATTATTTGGTTTCTTCCTCTTTCTATTTGAACTTGTAAAAAATCCTTACAACTTTATTTTGGGCAGGGCGTCGGTAAGATGTCTGCCTTGACCGTCGTTCGACCGTCGGAATCGGAAGCTAAAATACAAGCAACACACTGGACAACATCGCTACTCCTTGCTCCGTAAACGCATAGGGGACAGCCCCTCCAAAATTATAGCCAACGGGTATCACAGATTGTGATCCCCCCCATTGGAAATCAGCGCATTACATTCATCTTTCGTTAATTTAAACATAGACGTTAAACAAAAAGTTAATTTATAGGTCGTCAGCTACGTTTTTAAGAAAATAAAAACGCACTATCTGTCTGACAGTGCGTTAAAGGCAGTATTCCCCTTCCAGTTGTGTATAAACAGCGATATGTAAGGAGTTGTAATTCATTGTGAGTAGTGTCTTAACCGTTGGTACCCATAAATTCGAGTGCAAAGATACAACTTTTTTTTGACATCTGCAAGAGAATAAACAAAAAAAATTTTTTTGCTAATCTGAGTCACAATTTTAATTAAGAACAGCAGTATTGCGATACGCCGTCTAACAGACGGCACCATGAACGAAAGAACAGAGCGTAGGCCCAGGCTGCCTGACAGAGTATAGAGTACGGGATATGGACTATAGGCCTAAATGGAGGCGGAAACGGATGCCCCAATAGTAAGATTTGAGATTGCCTGACGAGGGGTTGGAGAGAAGCGGAGAGGCATTTGCCGGAAGGGCGGGACGGAAGCCCCACACGGAGTATAAATCACATATACGCAGGATATTGCCAATGCCGACACCGACTTCCGCATAAAGCGAATGAGCATCTCTATCATCCAACCTGTTCGACCGTGAGAGATAGCCATAAGCGAGTTTGGTTTCGACCAATTCACGCAGCCGCAGATAGCGCACTCCGGGAATGAGATTGAAGAGTATTCCCTGTCCGTTCCATTCCGCCTGCAAAGCCAGATATTTGTCGCCTACCACGTCTCCATTGTGCGCGTGCGTGTATCTATAAGGATCGTATGCATAGCCCTGGTTGCCGGAAGCCTGCCAGAGAAACATCGCCGGGACACGCCCCACAACAGCCCCACCCTGCAGGGCGTAATCCAGCGTACCTCCCATGCCCAACGAGGCATGCTGGGTAAGCATCAGCCGCAGATGGGCATAGAGCCCGTTCTGCTTCAGCGACGACCAATGCCCCACTTCGGCTCCCAGATAGAGCACCGGATAGATCGGCGAATAAGTGTATAGCCGACGGAAATAGCCGTCATGCTTGGTTTCCCCCCAACTGAGACGCGCGATGGCAGAGAAAGTCTGGAAATGCGTCAGGGCAGAAGGGGTGTCATAGACAGGCAGCGGAGAGCGGTTACCGACACGTATATAGGCGTGGGTCTCGATATTGGGCGACCAATCGGCAAACCAATGGAGCTGGAACTGCCGCTGCCGTTGGGCAGTATTGACATAGAGTGAGTCGCGATGCAGAGCCTCAAAAGCGTATGCCGTGAAATCCATGGTTTTGAGACCCATGCTATTCTCGCGCATGAGTTGATCGAAATCATCCACCTCAGACCAGACATAGCGGTCTTCGTACTCCGCCTGCAAGATATTGCGCCTCGGCACAGGCAGAAGCCATGAGACACGTCCCAGGCCTTTGAGTCTCCGGTCACGGAAACCATAGCCTATCGCCGCCTCCAAGGAGACATTCTTCCATAGTTTCTCATTGGTTCGGAGGGGCAAACCTATATGTACGCCCTCATGGTCGTTCACCTGCAGAATATGCTGTATATGCCCCACGTCAACACATGTTCCGGTAGGAATATATCCGGTCAGGGCGATTGTGGCAAACCATGTAGCGACACGAACCAGAGGCACGGAGTCGAGAGAGGCAAAAGCGTCGGCAGAAGAGAGGGCGGCCGGCTCCGCTGCGACAGCCGGGTCGCCATCACCGGCAGACAGCACATCGCCTTCCGTGACGGAAGAAGCAGGATTGGAGGTGAGGGAGTGGGTGATCAGCACCGTCGGGAAACGATGGGTAGAATCGGTCTTAACGGCAAAATCCAGCAGCGCAGAAATATCCTCCGACGCCAGAGAGTGGTCGGGCGCAAAATGCTGACGGATAGTAAGCGAACTGAGATAGTTGACATTGGTCTCCGCCGGCACCCGGGCTTCGATATCGAGTACCGCACAAGTAGCCGAATCGATGGTAAGCGAGCCATTGAAAGTGGGATAGAAGGGATTGCGTGTGCGGAAATGCAGAATATAGTGCTTTCCCTCCGGCAGCGAGACCGAATCCGCCAGATAATACTTGTAATAGGTAGTTCCGCTCGCCGCCAAAGGCGAAACGAAAGGATGCTCCATGAGGGGGATCGTGGTGTTGTAGAAATTGAGGTTTCCGTGGATGGAGAGGAGCGAGGAGTAGTCGGTCTCGGAGAGGATGAGCGACCGTCGCTGCAAGTCATTCGCCGGAATCATCCCGCGCCCCTGTAGCCGGAACGTCTGCTGCTCGCTATACAAGGGCAAGAGATACGTGGAGTCCTCCTGCCGAATCAGTCCCTCCCGGAGCGAACGCCAAATAGCGCGCCGGAGTTGGCGCTGCCCGATATTAGAGACATAGAGCTTCCGCGTCCGGCGAGACTGCGAAGAGAGGTTTCGCAATAATGCTCTATCATTATTCGCCTGGTTAGCCCGGACGGCTTTAAGCAGTGTCAAAGCGGGATTATTATTAGGAATAGCGAGTACCTCCTCCAGCATAGAGACCTTCTCTTTGAGCGCCACCTGTATTCCGCCGACAGCCCCAGGCAGGACCTCGAACCGCTGGGAGTGGTAGCCGACAGCAGAGACGACGAGTTGCATCTTGGCGCGGAGATCGACCCGCAGAACAAACGTACCCGTAGCATCGGTAGAAGCGCCAATCTTAGTGCCCTTGAAATGCACATTGACCCCCTCAATCGGTGCGCCGGTGAGTTCGGAAAAGACCTCCCCTACGATGATCGTCTCCACGGCGTGCGCCGGTGTGACGACGGACAGGAACAAAGCCACCATCGCAAGGATGAGAAATTTATATACCGGGTGTTGATTCATTGGTTAGCCGGGTGGTATTGGAGGATCGTCCGGCGCAGATCCTGAATATCAATATGGGTGTATATCTCGGTAGTGGTGAGGTCTTCGTGTCCCAAGAGCTGCTGGATAACACGGAGGTCGGCGCCGTTCTGCAAGAGATGGGTGGCAAAGGAATGACGAAGGGTGTGCGGCGAGATAGTCTTCGTGATACCGGCAGCGAGACAGAGGCGTTTGATGATAGTGAAAATCATCACCCGTGTGAGCGGTCTTCCATTGCGGTTGAGGAAGACAAAATCCTCCGCTCCGGGCTGTATCCGCCAGTGGTTGCGATCCTGCATCCAGAAATCGAGCCACTGCTCCGAGACCGGAGAAAGAGGCACCAAACGCTGTTTGGAGCCCTTGCCTTTGATCAACATATAATGCTCTGCGCGATAGAGATCGGAGAACTTGAGATTCACCAGTTCGGAAACGCGCAATCCGCTGCCGTAGAGCATCTCAATGATGGCGCGGTTGCGGTGTCCCTCATTGGACGAGAGGTCGATAGCCGCGACCAGCCGGTCCACCTCTTCCAGTGTCAGCACCTGCGGGAGATGCATCTCGCGGCGGGGCGACTCCAGCAACTCGGAAGGGTCCTGCTCAATATAGTTGTGGTACAGCAGAAAGCGATAGAAAGAATGGATGCCGGATATGACACGCGCCTGCGAACGGGTGTTGGACGAAGGCGAGAAAACGGTCTGCACAAAGTGCTGCAACTGCTCGTAGGTCATCTCCTGAGGCTGTATGCCCGATTGGGCACAGTAGGCGTTGAGTTTATCCAAGTCCCGAAGATAGGCATCAACCGTGTTGGGCGAGAATCCCCGCTCCACTTTGAGATAGATACGATATTCTTTGAGGAGGTCTGTCATCGTTTGGGAGTCAGCGAGCCTTGGAAATGAGAGGTATAGCGTTGCCGTCTGACATAATAGACCATCCTGATATCTTTGATGCCATCGAGGGTGTCGCGTATAGTGACGGTACCCGAGTCGATGAGCATGATATTGGTGAGATTGTCATTCTCGATGGTGAGCAGATAGCACCCGGTAGGCGTTCCCCCGAAAGACTTGCCGGGCAGGAAAGTGAACGCCAGAGCGGAGGTGTCCGCCGTATAAACGCCGTCCTCCAGAAGCGAATCGGGCACAAAAAGATCCGACAGATAGAGGTTATAGCCCGTTCCGCGCATCCGGTTAGCCGAATCAAGAAGCAGCTCCGAGGTATAGAAATCCAAGGAGACGACAGCCGCCTTGACCGAATCATAACAATGTCCGTGAGTTTGGACATACGCAGAACTGAACTCACTAAAGGAGTAGCGCTTCACCGGCGCATTGGGCGTGCAGGCACAGAAGGCACAGATGCCCAGTAACAGTATTATTCTAAAATCTCTCATTGTTCAATCTTCAGCCTCCTCACCGGAATATACGCAGCCACGAAGCCAAGCAGCAAGACCACTGCGCCGACAAACACAATATCCATCCAGTCCACCACTACCGGATAGGCAGACAGGATATAGTCTTCGCCCGACCCCAGTTTGACGAACCCGAAATGTTGCTGCAGGAGGCATATCGTGACACCAAAAATGACACCCAAAACGGCTCCGAGGATGCTAATGAGCCATCCCTCGTAGAGAAAAATCCTTCTGATTTGCCGGATAGAGGCACCCAGATGCGAGAGGGTGCGGATTCCTTCGCGCTTGTCGATGATAAGCATCGTCAGGGAGGAGATGATATTAAACGACGCTATCAGGAGAATAAACACCAGCAGGAGTGCCGTGAGCAGTTTCTCCACACGGAGGATATGAAAGAAATCCTCCTGCTGCTCATAGCGGTCGAGCACCCGGTAGGCATCGCCCAACGAAGAACGGAGAGCCTTTTTGGTCTTGGAAAGGGATGCCGGATCACGAAGTCTGATATGCAGGGAAGAGACAGTCAGCGAATCGTAGTCATAGAGTCTTCGCACAAGGGGCAAAGAGGCGATGATGAGTTGGTCGTCATACTGCACCTGGTTCACCGCAAAAGTGCCGGCAATAAATGTATATTCACGCTTAAAACTCTTGTCCGGGCGCATGAGATTGACCCGTCCTGTGCGCTTCGGCGCATAGATATAGACCGGTTCTATAAAATGTGCTCCGACACCGATTGTCGATGCCAGTCCGCGTCCGAGTACCGAGCGCTCAAAGCCTCCTTCGTCAATGAGGAGGAAGCTTCCATCGGTGATGATCGAGTCAATCTCCGTAGCGGCGGCAAAAAGCGAATCGACCCCCATCAGCCTTGCGGGAGTCTGCTTGTCCTTATAGCGGATGAGCGCCGTCTGCTCCAGCACCTGAGAGACGATTTCAATATCGGGATTTTGGTAGAGTGAACGGATAGCCGGATCGCTGACCGAAAAAGTCTTAGCCTGCGATGCGACGACCTCCAACTGGGGATTGAAACGGGAGAACATCCGCTCTACCACAGAGCCGAAGCCGTTCATCACGGACAAGACACAGATCATAGCTGCCGTCACGACGGTGACCGCCGCAGCCGATACTCCGGACACAATATTGATAGCACTCACCCGTTTCCGGGAGAAGAGGTAACGCCATGCTATTTGTGCCTCAAAAGCCATGGTTATGATTTGAGCAACTGGTCGATTCTCTCCAAGCGATCGATGGTCTCATCGAGGTGGAAACGGAGTTCGGGAATGATACGCAACTGATGGCGTTCGAGCGATCCCAGTTCTCCACGGAAGCGTGAGGAGAGTTCCTCCACCTGCTGCATTGTAGAAGCCTCTTTGTCTTGCGGGAAGACGGAGAGGTAGATATGCGCGATTGACAAATCGGGGGAGACACGCACTTCGCTGACAGAGATGAGCGTGCCATGCAGCGTGCGCGCGTAACGTAGAAGAATATCGCTCATGTCCTTTTGTATGAGGCGAGCGATCTTATGCTGTCTGGTAGATTCCATATAAAAAATGACTTAATGATTATGTATTGATACAAAACACGGGAAAGGAGACCAAGTCTCTTTTCCCTATTTTGGGTGTGATTAAGAAGGCATTACCTTAAAATTTGTGGCGACCTTCGTCAGCAACCGTCAGTTTCTTACGTCCTTTCGCGCGGCGTGCAGCCAGAACGCGACGACCATTAGGAGTGGACATTCTCTCAAGGAAACCGTGTTTGTTACGGCGCTTACGTTGCGATGGTTGGAATGTACGTTTCATAATATTGTTCTTATTTAATGTCCTCTCACGAGGAGCTTGTTTTCTTTTTGCAAAAAAAAAGCACATTCGAAAGTGATTCTTTCTTGTGCACTCTTATGATTGCGTTTGTGATCCATGCAGGATTCAAACCTGCAACCCCCACATCCGTAGTGTGGTACTCTATTCAGTTGAGCTAATGGACCTCTCTTGAAAAGAAGCGGTGCGGACGAGACTCGAACTCGCGACCTACGGCGTGACAGGCCGGTATTCTAACCAACTGAACTACCGCACCAGATAGTCTTCTTTTTCAAAAGCGCTTAAGCATCGTTTTTCTCGGCACAAGTGCCTTCGATTTCAAAAGCGGGTGCAAAGGTACTGCTTTTTTTTGACATACGCAAATTTTTTGCGCATTTTTTTTCAAAAATCGGCATTTTTATTGCTTTATGTGCCGCTTTTTGGGCTTTTTGGCGTTGAGAATCGGTCATTTTCTCATTTTTATAAGGATTTCCCACTACCGATTTTCCTGTCAGGAACTCACACCAGACACAGGATGCGACATACCTTCCCAACTCATAGGAGAGGTGATAGCCGTCCCGGCAGAGAATATCCCCCATGGACTCACGCGCATAGGTGATTGCCGACCCGCAGGGTACCAACCTTATATTTTTATACGCGCGCAGGATCGCGCCCGTGCATGAGGCGATGCTGTCGTTCATGACCTGCTGCGAGTTTTGGTAATAGGGATAGCCCGGATGTGTGGCATCCAGCGCATACGACCATGTCTGCATCCAGCAGAACTGCGCCTTAGGCCGGTATTGGCGCACCAGTGCCAGCAGTTTTCCCAGATAGGGTTCATATGAAGCCCGCTTGCCGCTGTCGTGACTCGCCTGTTGAAAAGATATATAATCCCACTGCGCATACCCGAGAGCGTCCACCAGCGAGCAGTGTTCATTCACCGTTCTGACGCCATCCCTGATGATGCGGAATGAGTAGTTATGTTTGCCCTGTTCGTAAAACTCCCAGTGCTGTTGCAGTGAGCAACCGCCGAAATAGAGGTTTCCGATAAGCAGTTCCGTACCTTGTGCTTTAGCCAGCGGATACAATTCCTGCTCTACTGCATCCCAGGAGAAACTGTTACCGATACAAAGCACCCTAACAGTATCATTCGCCCGCACGGCCATCACTGTCACCAAGAGCATCAGAATCCAAAAAACACGTAATTGTCTCATAACTTATCAGAATTGTCTCGCACGCCAATAGAGCGGAATAGCGAGAATAAGGAACACAAAATTGGGAATCCAAGCGGACATAAACGGCGACATCACCCCGCTGACGGCAAAAGTGGTGCTGACGGTTGAGAAGAGGATATAAAGAGCCGTGAGAACCAGTCCTATTCCGAGGTTCTTCCCCATTCCGCCACGCACTTTACGGCTGGACATCGTCACTCCCAAGAGGGTCATGATAAACGCTCCAAGGGGTGATGCCCAACGCTTATGGTATTCCGTCTCGAAGGCCTGAATATTACCGGTTCCGCGTTCCTGCTGCTTGCGCATGTATTCACGGAGTTCGGGGTTGGTCATCTGCTGCGCCATCTGCGAGGTAATAAACATCTCGTCCGGAGTGATATTAAGCATCGTGTCGATGCGTTCTTTGCGCGTGAGGGTTTCTTTGAGACCATGAAACTCCCGGCAGACACACTGCTCCATGTGCCAGCGTTGCAGCGAGTCATAGACAATACTGCTGCAAGTGGTTTTCGAGACGAGTGTCTTGTCGTCGAAATGCTCCAGCGACGCCCTGTAGCCGGTGCCGGAACTCTTCTGCAAGGTCTCGATATAAAGGATTGTACCGGGAGCTATCTCCGCCTGCACATTACGGGCGTTGGAAGAAGTGAAATGCTCCACATACTTGTCGGTGAAAGCCAGCATCTTGCCACTGGCAGGCGGAATGACATACCCTCCCAACACGAACGACATCACAAACAGCAGCGTTGCCGACAACATATACGGCAACATCAACCGCCTATAACTCATCCCGGCGGCGTGCATGGCAATGATCTCTGAGTTGGACGCCAGTTTGGAGGTGAAGAATATCACTGAAATGAAGATGAACAGCGAGCTGAACATATTCATATAATAGGGGATGAAATTGAAATAGTAGTCAACGATGATTTCGCGCAGGGGTATCTGCTCCTCAAAGAAATCGTCGATCTTCTCGGTGATATCAAAGACAATCGCTATCGACAGAATCAGTACTATCGAGAAAAAGAATGTTCCGAGGAACTTGCGGATGATATACCAGTCAAGGCGTTTCACGCCAAATAGCGATTTAATGATTTACGGTTTCCGTTTACAGCCTCTGCATGATCTGCGGTATCACCGCCGCCATCCAAGAGTCGTAATCTCCGGCGAGTATGTGCTGCCGCGCCTGTGTGACAAGGTCGAGATAGAATGCCAGATTATGTATCGAAAGCACTTCCAAGCCCAGCATCTCCTGCGCGTGTATCAGATGGCGCACATAAGCGCGAGTATATGCATGATCGACATACGAGCTGCCATAAGGATCCAGTTCGGTAAAGTCGTCCTCCCATTTCTTATTGCGCATATTCATCACTCCCTGCCAAGTAAAGATCATACCGTTGCGGCCGTTACGGGTAGGCATCACACAATCGAACATATCTATACCGCGGGCAATGCCTTCGAGGATATTCCATGGCGTGCCCACCCCCATCAGATAGCGGGGTTTCTTCTCCGGCAGAATATCATTGCAGACCTCTATCATCTCATACATCACCTCAGTAGGTTCCCCTACAGCGAGTCCGCCGATGGCATAGCCGTCCCGGTCAAGATCACGCAACCTTTTGGAAGCCTCCTGACGAAGGTCGGTATAAGTACAGCCCTGCACAATAGGGAAGAGATGCTGGCGATAGCCATAGAGATCATCCGTAGCGTCAAACCGTGCAATACAACGGTCGAGCCACCGATGGGTACGATCCATCGAATCCTTGGCATATTGACGATCGGCAGTACCAGGGCAGCACTCGTCAAAAGCCATCATGATATCCGCTCCTATCTCGCGCTCTATATCCATCACGCTCTCCGGGGTAAACATCAGTTTGCGACCGTCTATGTGTGAGGAGAAGCGCACCCCTTCCTCCGTCATCTTGCGGATATCAGTCAGAGAGAAGACCTGAAATCCGCCGGAATCGGTCAGAATAGGCCTGTTCCAACCCTCAAAACGATGCAGACCGCCGGCTTTGTGCAGAATCTCCGTCCCCGGACGCAGATACAGATGATAGGTGTTACCCAGAATGATCTGCGCCTTGATGTCATTCTCCAACTCATGGCGTTGCACTCCTTTGACGGTACCCACCGTGCCGACCGGCATGAATATCGGTGTAAGGATATCGCCGTGATCGGTATGAATCACTCCGGCGCGAGCACCGACGGATCTGGCTTCGCTATGTAGTTCGAAAAATGCCATAGTTCTATCGTTTCTTCAGTTCTGACAATTGTTTAGTCAACCAGTTTGTTATTTACAGGGAATACGATGTCCGGCTTGAACGTTTTTGCCTCGTCGGGCGTCATCATCGCGTATGCCATGATGATCACTGTGTCACCGACCTTAACCAAATGCGCAGCAGCACCATTGATACAGATACATCCCGAACCGCGTTTGCCTGCTATCACATAGGTTTCCAAGCGGGCACCGTTGGTGTTATCCACCACCTGCACACGTTCTCCGGCACAGATATTCGCTGCTTCCATCAACGCCTCGTCAATAGTGATCGAGCCTACGTACTCAAGGTTGGCTTCCGTCACCTGCACCCGATGGATCTTGGATTTGAGAATATTCAAAAACACGATATAAAGATATTTATTTGTTCTTATTCGCCATTTGCAAAAGCGGCTACAAAGGTACTGCTTTTTTTGCACATATGCAAATGTTTTTACAAATCGCTGCAAAAAATGCACATTTTTTTGTATATATCAAAAAAAAGCAGTAAATTTGTGCCCAAGATTGATTTTTAATTAAATTTGAAAGACTGAATATGAGAACAAGAATGGTTGCAGGTAACTGGAAGATGAACAAGAACCTGCAGGAAGGTGTAGCATTGGCTACCGAGTTGAAAGAAGCAGTAAAAGATCCTAAATGCGCCGTAGTTATCGGTACGCCGTTTATCCATCTGGCTACCGTAGCAGAACTGTTGAAGGGTTCAGCTATCAAGGTGGCTGCTGAGAACTGCGCTGACCATGAGAAGGGTGCTTACACCGGTGAGGTGAGCGCAGAGATGGTAAAATCGACCGGCGCTGAATATGTCATCCTCGGTCACTCAGAGCGTCGTCAGTACTACGCTGAGAGTTATGAGATGCTGGCCGAGAAAGTGCGTCTGGCTCTGGCTAACGGTCTGAAGGTGATCTTCTGCATCGGCGAGGTAAAAGAGGAGCGCGAAGCAGGCAAACAGAACGAGGTTGTGAAAGCACAGTTGGAAGGCTCCGTATTCGGTTTGAGCGCAGAGGAGTGGAAGCACATCACCCTCGCTTATGAGCCGGTTTGGGCTATCGGTACAGGTTTGACCGCTACTCCGGCACAGGCTGAGGAGATCCACGCATACATCCGTAGCCTTGTGGCAGAAAAATACGGCAAAGAGGCAGCCGAGGACACCACGATCCTCTACGGCGGAAGCTGCAACGACAAGAACGCAGCCGAGCTGTTCGCTTGCCCGGATATCGACGGCGGTCTGATCGGCGGTGCCGCACTGGTAGCAGAGAAATTCCTGGCTATCATCGCTGCGCGATAAAAGACCGCTTCGCTGAAAGAATAAAGACCGTTCACTTCGTTCACTAAAAGAACAAAGACAAAATGGCACTTATCAAAACCGTAAACAGAAACGGCGAGATCCTTACCCCACGCATTGCCGATGACGTATTCATGGCAGAGAACGCCACGGTTGTCGGCGATGTGACGGTAGGCGAGGGATCGAGTCTATGGTTCAATGCTGTGCTCCGTGGCGATGTAAACACTATCACCATCGGTAAGCACTGTAACATCCAGGACGGCGCGGTGCTGCACACCTTATATAAGAAATCGACGATCACGTTAGGCGACTACGTGTCAGTAGGACACAATGTGACGATTCACGGCGCGGACGTAGATGACTACGCGCTCATCGGCATGGGTTCTACCCTACTCGACGGGGCACACGTAGGTGAAGGAGCAATCGTAGCGGCAGGGGCGTTGGTACTCAAAGGCACGCAGATAGGTCCTCATGAAATATGGGGAGGCGTACCGGCAAAGTTCATCAAGAAAGCCGACCCCGCGCAGACCGAGGAGATCAACAAGACGATTGCCAACAACTACGCGATGTATGCAAGTTGGTACAAAGAGTGACTTCGTCACGTTAAAACGTTAAATAGTTAAAATAGTCGCTACGCGACGTTAAATTGTTATGTTTAAGCGAATATTACTTAAATTATCAGGGGAGAGTCTGGCCGGAGCCAACAAGCAGGGGATAGACACAGAGCACCTTGCGGAATATGCCGAGCAGATCAAGGAGATAGCCGCCAAAGGCGTGCAGATAGGTATCGTCATCGGCGGCGGCAATATTTTCCGCGGACTGAGCGGTGCGCAGAAAGGTTTCGACCGCGTGAAAGGCGACCAGATGGGCATGTTAGCAACCGTGATCAACGCGCTGGCGCTGTCTTCCGCTTTGGAAGCTATCGGTCAGAAAGTACGCGTACTGACCTCCATCCGAATGGAGCCCATCGGCGATTTCTACAGTCCGGCGAAAGCGCAAAGGTTATTGGAGAAAGGCAATGTGGTCATTCTTGCCGGCGGTACCGGTGCTCCTTACTTCACGACAGACACGGGTTCGTCGCTCCGCGCACTGGAAATCAAAGCAGACGTGATGTTGAAAGGTACGCGCGTGGACGGCATCTACACCGCCGACCCGGAGAAAGACCCCACAGCAACGAAGTTCACCGAGATCACGTATGACGAGGTTATCCGCCGCGGACTGAAAGTGATGGACCAGACCGCTACCGTGATGTGCAAAGAAAACGGCATGCCGATTTATGTCTTCAACATGGATCAAGCCGGCAACCTCGCCAAAGTTATTGACGGCGAACAGATTGGAACATTAGTAAAACCATAAATAAAAATTCATCACCATGATTGAGCCAAAACAAATCCTCAGCGAGGCGGAAGAATCAATGCAAGCAGCAGTTCTTTTCCTCGACGATGCTCTGGCACACATCCGTGCCGGTAAAGCCAGCACACGTATTCTGGATCCCATTCGTGTGGACTACTATGGAACTCTTTCACCATTAGCCAATGTGGCTACCGTCAGCACCCCTGACGCACGTACCATCCAGATCCAGCCATGGGAGAAAAATATGCTCGCAACCATTGAGCGTGCAATTATCAACTCCAATCTTGGTTTGGCGCCTAACAACAACGGCGAGTGTATCCGCCTGATTCTGCCGCCGCTGACCGAAGAGCGCCGCCAGCAGCTGGCCAAACAATGCAAGCAAGAGGCGGAGAACGCCAAAGTGAGTGTGCGTAACGCCCGCCGCGAAGCCGTTGAGACGCTCAAAAAGCAGATTAAGGAAGGCCTTCCCGAAGATACAGAAAAAGACAGTGAACAGGAAGTGCAGAAACTGCACGACAAGTATGTCCGTCAAATCGAAGATCTCTACGGGAAGAAAGAAAAAGAGATCATGACAGTGTAAGTTGCACGTAGTTTTCGTAGTGTTCGTAATTTTCGTTTTTTCCGCAAACTACATCAACTACGCAAATTACGTTTACCACATTGAGGGGATTAGTAATCAAGTCAACGGGTAGCAGTTACATCGTCCGGATGGATGATGGTTCGGATGTGGAGTGCCGTATCAAGGGCAACTTCCGCATCCGTGGTATCCGTAGCACCAACCCCGTAGCCGTAGGTGACTATGTAGAAGTACAAAGTGACAATAGACTAAGTGACAAAGGGCACAGCGTCTATTGGATTACAGAGGTGGAAGATCGGCGGAACTATATCATCCGCCGCTCCACGAACCTCAGCAAAGAATCACATATCTTGGCAGCCAACATCGACCAAGTGGCACTCATCGTCACTGTCAACCACCCCGTTACCTCTACCACTTTCATTGACCGCTTTCTGGCTACAGCAGAGGCGTACCGAGTACCCACGGTTCTCATTTTCAACAAGATAGATTTACTGACAGAAGAAGAACTTGCGCATTTAGAGGAGTTGCGCAAGCTCTATGAGTCGATCGGCTATCAGACTTTAGCCATTTCTGCGTTAGCCGGAAGAAACGGATTGGCCGGACTATCCGGATTGCTGACCGGCAAAACCACGCTGCTATCCGGCAACTCGGGTGTAGGCAAGAGCACGCTACTCAATGCACTCTTCGGACGTGAGATGACCCGCACGGGCAAGATTTCCGATGCCCACGACAAAGGGATGCACACCACGACATTCAGCGAGATGTATGAATTAAAGGGACAAAGGGACGAAGGACAAAGTACAAAGGAGAGTATTCATGGCTGGCTGATTGATACGCCGGGAATTAAGGGATTCGGCACGATTGATTTTGAAAAAGAAGAAGTCAGTCACTATTTCCGAGAGATTTTCCGCATAAGTGCGGACTGCCGGTTCGGCAACTGCACCCACACCAACGAACCGGGCTGCGCCGTTCAGCAGGCAGCCATTGAAGGCAGAATAGCTATTTCCAGATTAGAATCGTACATGTCGCTTCTGGGCGACTGCACCGAGTCCAAATACCGTTAGTTTACTCGTAATATTCGATTGTGCGGTATTCGGTATAAGAGGTAGCAGTAGCTTCCTCAAGATGTTCTATGAGTTGCGCTTCCGCCTCTGCAGAGACAGACTCCTCTTTGACACGGGTCATCAGTTCGGGAGAGAGGAAATCCGGATGCGCAAAATAGTAGTTCTTCACCTCGCGTTCCGTCCAGTTCCCCTGTTCATCAATACTAATATAGGTATAAGTGCTATAGTTAGCGGCAGGCTGAGAAGAAGTCTGCTGGAACTCGCACATCGTACTTGGCGAGATATTATCACCGGCATAAGTGTATCGCTTGAGATTAAGCAGGGTCTTCATGTCGGTGGTATTCTCCGTATAGACCGACGCCACCTGCATCGATTCCCCTATATACTGATAGGTGCAGTGGAAGACAAATCCTGTAGAGTCTTTGCCCATCTTGCCGCCGTTGTGTACTATCGGACGCCCTTCGTTATCACGCATCACCACCTCCATCGGTTTGGACGGAGAAAGTTCGCCCTGCCCGTTAAAGTTTATGATAGGAATCTCCGCCAGCATATCATCGCTGGTAATCGATTTAACCCTTCCGTACTGGCATAAACCGAAGGTCATAACATCCGGCTTGGCGAGTTCGCGTTCTACTACGACGGGCTTGGTCTGGATAGTTTCGTTGCTCAGTGCGAGCGTGTCTTCGCTACTCTGTGCGCCTTCATTACTCTTGCCGCAAGAGGCGATGAGTACAGCGACTAAACTAAGGACAAAAAGAGGTAAATGTTTCATTTATGTTAATGTGATTTATTGCACTCCGGGCAGACTCCCTTCACCATAAACGACATTGAATGCGCATGGTATCCTTCGGGCAGTTCCACCGCAGGCAGTGGCATTTCTTCGATACAATAGGTCCGTTTGCATTTCTCGCAGTAGAAATGCAGATGACTCGCCATATGATCCGAGTCGTCGTCATGGTGGCATAGCTCATAGAGTTCCACTCCCCGTCCGTCTTCTACGGCATGTACCACATCGTGTTCCAGAAAAAGAGTCAGCACACGGAAGATTGAGGATTTGTCGAGTGTCTGCAACTTATATTCCAACTCACGCATACTTAACGGCCGATGCTGTCCTGTCAGAGCCTGATAGACCAGCATTCGGTTTGCTGTGGGTTTCACCCCTTTTTGTTCTATTTTCTGCGCTATTTCTTGCATTGCCGACACAATGAGAGTGCAAAGTTACTACAAATTTTGCACATATGCAAATAAAAAAGGATTTTTTCTTATAGCAGCAAGGTTATGCTGTGTTATTTATTATGCTGTGTTTTTGAGAGGGCAGTTCCTTCCCGTAGTATTCTCCGTCCAAGACAAACCTCTATTGAAGTGACAGATCCTTCAGTTTGATATCCGGATGGCGGTACTGATGCGTCTTTGGGGATGGTTTAGCGCCTACTTCGACAGCCTGCTGCGGGCAGGCATGAAGGCAGGCAAGGCAGGCTGTACAATGCGGACCAATGCCAGCCTTCTCATCCACAGCGATATTACGCATCGGGCATACGCGCTCGCAAATACCGCAACCGATACACTTATCCTCGTTCACCGCAGGGCGAAATGTGCGTAACATCCATTGCTGCATCCGATCCGTGCCCATAAACCATCCAAGAGGACTAAACCATGCAAAATGAAGTCTTTTGCGCTCTGCTTTTATGTCGTTAATGATGTTCTTTAGACGGTCTGAGAAACGGGTGAATTTCCATACTTGGTCATTGGGGTTGCGTCCAAAAACGATGGCACTGTTATCCGGCACACGGATCTTATGGCTATACCGCACTTCTATCCCTTTCTCGCGAAGAAGACGACGAACCGACCAGATAGAGTTTCCCGCCTGCGCACCGCAAGGTATAATGATATACACGTGGGCATCCGCACTTATCTTGAGCCGTGGCACAAGATTACGCACCGCTGGCGGTGCATTGAAATCATAAGAGGGAAAGACCAAACCTATCCGCCTCTCAGCGGTGAGATCCCGACGTACCGCCTCTGTGAGCGGCAAAGTGCTATCATTCGTAGCAAAAGCTATCTGCCGTGCAATGGCAAGGCTATTGCCGGTACCTGAGAAATAGATAATCATAGGTATTCGATATTTATTCCGAGTACAAAGATACAACAAAAATTTGAGTTACGCAAGTTTTTCTAAAAAAAGCCACCCCTAAGGATGGCTTATCACAGGAAGGATGACATTCTTATGGAGCTACGCGGTTGATATCGCGCGGGAACATAGAACACTCCTTTACATTAGCGATTCCCAAGAAGCAAGCGGTGATGCGCTCCAGTCCGATTGCGAAACCTCCATGAGGCGGCATGCCGTTCTTAAAGGTGTCAAGATAGAAATGGAAGGCATCCGGATTCATCCCTCTACGGAGCATTTTCTCGCGGTAGTCGGCCTCTTTATGGATACGCTGACCGCCGGAAGTAATCTCCAAACCGCGCATAAGCAGGTCAAAGCTCAGTGTGAGATTCGGATCCTCAGGGTCATCCATCGCATAGAACGCACGGTGCTCTGAGGGGAAATGGGTGACAAAGACGAAGTCCGAGTCGTATTTCTCCTTGGCGTACTTGCAAATAGCACGTTCCTCCTCGGGTGCGAGGTCATCCTCGCCACGGTGGTCTGCCTCGCAAAGGTGGTTCTCAAAGAGGATCTCGTGCACCTCGCTCAACTTCCATGCAGGAACCTGCTCCGGCAACACCGGGTTAACGGCATTGAGCAGATTGAGCTCATGGGCGCAATCTTTCTCCACAGTAGCAATGATATATCGGAGAAGAGCAGCCTCCAAGGTCATAACATCCTCCTGACCTTTGATAAAGCCCATCTCGACATCAAGGGAGATATACTCGTTGAGGTGACGCGAAGTCGCATGTTTCTCTGCACGGTAAGCCGGAGCAATCTCAAAGACGCGTTCATAGACGCCTACGCCGATCTGCTTGTAGAACTGCGGGCTCTGTGCGAGATAGACCTGTTTGCCGAAATAATCCATACGGAAGACGTTTGCGCCGCCTTCTGCTCCCTCGGATACAATCTTCGGAGTGAAGATCTGGGTAAAACCATTCGCCGAAAGGAACTCTCCAAAAGCGCGGGCTATAGTCGATTGTACTTTGAGAATCGCCATATCGCGCGGGTTACGGAGAGTAACCTGACGGTTATCAAACTTATAGCGCAGAAGCGTCTCCTCGTCGCCGAACTTGAGGGCATTCATATCCACCACCTCGGCAGTCGTCGGGCGCGAAAGAACGCGCACCTCGCTAACTGCTATCTCAATGGTATTGTAGAACGCTGCAGGGTCTTTGATCTTCGCCTCGTTGATAGTACCGGTGATGGTGATAGCCATCTCACGGCAGAGATCATTCATAGCGATCTCCTTTCCTGCCTCGTCATAGAACTTGGAGGTGTCGTTTGAAACGACAGCCTGCAGTAGTCCGCGAGACTTACGAAGGACGATAAATCCGCCCCACTTGGTGACGCGGACATTATGGATCATGCCTGAAACGGAAACAGACTCGCCAACCTTGCAGTTGGCGAGATCTGATCCTTCCGGGTTATGGTTTTTGACATTCAAAAACATAACGTTAAATAGTTAAATAGTTAAAATGGTCGCTATGCGACGTTAAACTGTTAACTTATTCAGCAGCGGGAGCTTCGGGAGCAGCCTCAACAGCAGCCTCTTCTACAGCCTCTTTAACGGCTTTCTTGCCGGCACGACGAGTAGCTTTCTTGGTGGCTTTCTTAACCTCCTTGAGCATGTTCTCGTTGTAATCCACAAGCTCGATGATACACATCTCAGCAGCGTCACCAAGACGGAATCCGGTGCGAAGAATACGTGTATAACCACCGTTACGATTAGCTATCTTCTCGCCTACGTTCTGGAACAACTCGGTAACAACCTCTTTCTGCTTGAGCAGAGAGAATGCCAGACGGCGGTTGTTCATGTTATCCTCTTTAGCGCGAGTGAGTATCGGCTCCACGTACATACGGAGAGCTTTAGCCTTAGCCAGCGTAGTAGAGATACGCTTGTGCATAATCAGCGAGCATGCCATATTTGAGAGCATCGCAGCACGGTGATTAGCTTTGCGGCTAAGATGGTTGAATTTCTTGTTATGTCTCATTGTTTTGTTTAAATTTTTCTAAATAATCAATTACTCGTTTACCCGATAGCGGGATATATCCATGCCGAATGCCAGACCGTTACGCTCGAGGAGTTCGTCCAACTCGGTGAGAGATTTCTTACCGAAGTTGCGGAACTTGAGCAGGTCGGAACGGTGATATTTAACCAGCTCACCCAGTGTATCCACCTCAGCTGCCTTGAGACAGTTAAGCGCACGAACGGAGAGGTCCATGTCCTGCAGTCTCTGGTTGAGCAACTGACGCATACGAAGAATCTCCTCGTCAAGTTGGTTGTTCGGATTCTTGGTTTCCTCTTCAAGAACGATACGCTCATCAGAGAAGAGCATGAAGTGGTAGATCAGAATCTTGGCAGCCTCTGTCAGTGCATCTTGAGGAGAAATAGAACCATCGGTAGAAATCTCGAGGGTCAGTTTCTCGTAGTCAGTACGCTGTTCAACACGATAAGGATCAACAGCGATCTTGACATTGCGGATAGGCGTGTAGATGGAATCGATAGCCAGCGTGCCGATCTTGTCATCAGCATGCCGATTCTCGTCACCGGGTACGTAGCCACGTCCCTTGTTAATAGTAATCTCAATCTCAAAATTAGCAGTCTCATCCAACTCGGCGAGAAGCAGTTCGGGGTTGAGGACTTCAAAATTCTGCAATGCCGCATTCAGGTCGCCGGCACGGAATGCTTTGGACTTCTGGACATGCAGTTTGATAGTCTCCTCTGTAGCCTCGGCTCCTTCGTTAAGATGGAAACGAACCTGCTTGAGGTTGAGGATAAGATTAGTCACGTCAGTAATTACTCCGGGGATCGTAGCAAATTCATGATCAATACCACTAATCTTAATAGAGCAAATAGCATAACCTTCGAGGCTGCCGAGCAGCACGCGACGGATAGCATTGCCTATCGTAATTCCGTACCCCGGTTCGAGAGGACGAAATTCAAAAGTTCCTTTCGTCGCTGTCGAATCCAACATGATAACCTTGTTAGGTTTAATGAAATCTAATATTGCCATGAATTTAATGATTATTTAGAGTACAACTCAACGATTAATTGTTCTTTGATGTTCTCCGGAATCTCCTCACGCTGAGGAATATTCAAATACTTACCGGCCATTTGGGTTTGATCCCACTCGAGCCAGCTGTATTTGCCATGGTTGAAACCTTCGAGCGAAGCAGCAATTACCTCGAGTGATTTAGCTTTCTCGCGAACAGCTACCACCTGACCGGGTTTAACTTCATACGAAGGGATATTAACCACCTTACCGTCCACAGTGATGTGTCGGTGGCTTACCAACTGACGAGCTGCTGCACGGGTAGGAGCCATACCAAGACGATAAACGATGTTATCGAGACGGCTCTCCAGGAGTTGGAGCAGGATCTCACCGGTAATACCTTTTTTACGGGATGCTTTGGTGAAGAGCAGACGGAACTGTTTTTCCAACACACCATAGGTATATTTAGCTTTCTGCTTCTCAGCCAACTGAGTGCCATACTCAGAATTCTTTTTACGACGGTTTACACCATGCTGTCCCGGTGCATAATTGCGCTTATCAAGCACCTTATCCGGACCGAAGATGGCTTCGCCGAAACGACGTGCAATACGTGATTTTGGGCCTATATATCTTGCCATAATTGTTAAATTTTACGTTAAAGGGTTTAACTTAAAATGTTGTTTCCGTATTTTTCGTAATCTTTGTAAACTACAATAACTACGTAAACTACGTTTGCTTATACACGACGACGTTTAGGAGGACGACATCCATTGTGCGGCATAGGAGTAACGTCAATAATCTCCGTTACCTCGATACCTGCAGCTACACAGGCACGGATTGCCGATTCACGTCCTTGTCCGGGACCCTTAACGTATGCTTTTACTTTACGCAGACCGAGGTCAAATGCGACCTTACCGCAGTCTGCAGCAGCCATTTGAGCTGCATAGGGAGTATTTTTCTTAGAGCCACGGAAGCCCATTTTACCAGCTGAAGACCAGGAGATAACCTGTCCGTCACCGTTAGCCATGGTAACGATAACGTTGTTGAAAGAGGACATTACGTGGAGTTGTCCTACGCCGTCAATCTTAACAACACGCTTCTTAGCTGAAACTGTTTTCTTTGCCATAATTGTTAGATGAATTAATTTAAATCATTTACTTCGTTGCTTTCTTCTTGTTAGCAACAGTTTTCTTACGTCCCTTGCGGGTACGAGCGTTGTTTTTGGTAGATTGACCACGTACAGGAAGACCGATACGATGACGTACCCCACGATAACAACCGATATCCATCAAACGTTTAATGTTCAATTGGGTTTCCGAACGGAGATCACCCTCTACTTTGTAGGAGGAACCAATGATCTCACGAATCTTAGCTGCTTGGTCATCCGTCCAATCCTGAACCTTGATGCTTGGGTCAACGCCTGCCTCTGTCAAGATCTTCTTTGCGCTTGAACGACCTATTCCGTAGATGTAAGTCAATCCGACTTCACCGCACTTGTTCTGCGGCAGATCTACACCGACAATTCTTATAGCCATAATTTTTTACTTAAGGATTATTTGTTTTTGTTTAATAATTACCAAGATGAAATGCTTATCCTTGACGCATTTTCATTTTAGGGTCTTTTTTGTTGATTACATACAAGCGTCCTTTGCGACGTACAATTTTGCAGTCTGCGTTACGCTTTTTAACCGAAGCACGTACTTTCATTGCTGAATAGTGTTTACTTTGTTAATAATTGTTTTACTTGTATCGGAACGATATGCGTCCTTTGGTCAAATCATAAGGACTCATCTCCACTTTGACACGGTCACCCGTCAAAATCTTGATGTAGTGCATACGCATCTTTCCTGAGATGTGTGCCGTAATGACCGGACCATTCTCGAGTTGTACACGAAACATTGCGTTGCTCAGCGACTCAATGATTGTGCCATCTACTTCAATCGAATCTTGTTTTGCCATACTATTAAATAATTATTGATTATCAGATGAATCTATCTCCCAAGACTTCCTGGATATAATCGAAGGTTGAAAGGATATCCGCCTTACCGTTTCTGACACAAACGGAGTGCTCGTAATGAGCAGCAGGTTTGCGATCTATGGTACGGGCAGTCCATCCGTCATCCTCCACAAGTATCTGGCGGCGTCCAAGCGTGATCATCGGTTCGATAGCAAGGGTCATTCCTGATTTGAGCACAATGCCGTTTCCCCGGCGTCCGTAGTTGCACACCTCGGGATCCTCGTGCATATCACGTCCTATACCATGACCTACAAACTCACGCACTACGCCAAACCCGGCGCGCTCGCAATGATTCTGTATTGTAGCGCTTACGTCTCCCAAGCGGCGGCCAGTGATAGCCTGCTCTATACCAAGATAGAGCGCCTCTTTGGTAGTTTTCAGCAGTCGCATCACTTCCGGACTGACTTCCCCAACAGGAAAAGTATAAGCCGAGTCGCTATGCCAACCATTGAGTTCGATGGACGAATCGATAGAGATGATATCTCCGTCTTTGAGGATTTGGTCCTTGCTCGGAATGCCGTGCACGACCTGCTCATTGACAGAAGTACAAAGTGTAGCAGGATACCCCTCGTACCCGAGGCAGGCAGGCTTACCGCCGTTATCCATGATAAACTCATATGCTATCTTATCCAACTCTGCTGTGCTGACACCCGGCCGGATAGACTTAGCCACCTCGGCATAAGTCTTACCCAGCAGGATATTACTTGCTCGCATGAGTTCTATTTCTTCGTCTGTCTTAAGATAGATCATCTTCCAATCAACTATTAGTATGCCATTGCGCCGGAGCGTCCCTTGATACGCATGCCGGACTCAAAGAATCCGTCATAGTGACGCATCAACAAGTAGCTTTCAATCTGTTGGAGTGTATCCAAAATCACACCTACCATGATCAGCAATGATGTTCCGCCGAAGAACTGTGCAAAGCCCATCGTTACACCAAAGAGGCGTGCGAAAGCAGGCAGGATTGCGATAATACCCAATAGAATCGAACCGGGCAGCGTGATACGAGACATGATTGTATCGATATACTCAGCAGTCTTCTTACCCGGCTTAACCCCCGGAATGAAACCATTGTTCAGTTTCAGGTTTTCAGCCATCTGTACAGGATTGATAATAATCGCTGTATAGAAATAGGTAAAGGCGATGATGAGGATAAAGAATACAAAGTTGTACCAAAATCCGTCATTGTTAGAGAAAGCTTGTACAAACGCACCGCTACCATCAGAGTTGAAGCCGGCGATAGCGATAGGAATAAACATAATTGCCTGAGCAAAAATGATCGGCATCACGTTTGCAGCATTAACCTTCAGAGGGATATACTGACGAACACCGCCATACTGTTTATTACCCACTACACGTTTAGCGTATTGTACAGGGATCTTACGTGTACCCTGAACAAGCATGATAGCAAAAGCCATCACAGCCAGCAGGACGACAACCTCAAGGATGAATACGATCACACCACCACCGTTGTCGTTCAAACGGCTACCGAACTCCTGCACGAGAGCAGCGGGGAAACGCGCGATGATACCGATCAAGATGATGAAGGAAATACCATTACCAACACCACGATCAGTGATACGCTCACCTAGCCACATAACGAACATGGAACCGGCGCAAAGGATGATAGTAGATGTTATCGTAAATCCGTTAAAGCCTATGTCAAGAGGTTGACCGGCAGCTGCCATTTGGACAGAGAGGTTAACCAAGTAACTCGGTCCCTGGAAGAGCAAGATTGCCACAGTCAGATAGCGTGTGATCTGGTTCATCTTGCGACGGCCGGACTCACCCTCTTTCTGCATCTTCTGGAAGTAGGGCACTGCTATACTGAGCAGTTGCACAACGATTGATGCAGAGATGTAAGGCATGATACCCAACGCAAAAATAGAGGCGTTAGAGAAGGCACCACCGGAGAACATGTCCAACAATGCCATCAAACCTCCTGCGGTCTGCGAGTGCAGGGCTGCAAGTGCCTGTGGGTTGATACCCGGCAGGACGATGAAGCTTCCGAAACGATAGATGAGCACGAACAAAAGCGTGGTCAGCAACCGATTGCGGAGATCCTCAACCTTCCAGATATTCTTACATGTTTCAATAAATTTCATAACAAAATACTTTATTATGGAGTCTTGGCTTTGCCGAGCCTGTATAAGCGAGCTTATGCCCGGCTAGCACAAGGCTTCATACTATTAATATTTTTAAATCTTCTCGATGGAGCCACCGGCAGCAGTAATAGCCTCCTCAGCCGTTTTGGAGAAAGCGTTAGCTTGAACGGTGAGTTTAGCAGTCAGGGTTCCATTACCCAGGATCTTAACCAATTGGGTTTTGGAGATAAAACCTGCTTCGTGCAACTCTACGAGACCGATTTTCTCGAGTTTCTTAGCCTCAGCCAGTGCCTGAAGAGTAGAGAGGTTAATAGCCTTATACTCAACACGGTTGATATTCTTGAAACCGAATTTCGGAAGACGACGCTGCATAGGCATCTGTCCACCTTCGAAACCGATTTTCTTAGAGTAACCCGAACGAGACTTAGCACCCTTGTGACCGCGGGTAGAAGTACCTCCCAATCCAGAACCTGCGCCACGACCGATACGCTTAGCGGTCTTAACAGAGCCGGCTGCCGGAGTCAAATTATTTAATTCCATAATGCTTAAATCTTTGAGTTCAATTAATCAATTACTTTAATCAGGTGCTTTACCTTCTCAACCATACCAAGGATAGCAGGATTAGCCTCATGCTCAACCACGGCGTTGATTTTTTTGAGACCAAGAGCAGCCATAGTAGCCTTCTGGTCTTTCGGGCAGCGAATAATGCTGCGTACTTGTTGAATCTTGATTGTTGCCATAGTAATGTTGCTAATTATCCGTTAAACACAGTTGATAAACTTACACCACGGTTTTGAGCTACCGTACGGGCGTCACGCAGTTCTGCGAGAGCCTGGATAGTAGCTTTTACGAGGTTGTGGGGGTTGGAGCTACCTTTTGCCTTAGCGAGGACGTCGGTCACGCCGACAGACTCGAGTACGGCACGCATAGCACCACCGGCCTTCACTCCGGTACCGTGAGTAGCGGGTTGAATGTAAACGCGAGCACCGCCGAACTTGGCATATTGCTCGTGAGGAATAGTTCCTTTGAGGATAGGCACCTGAATGAGGTTTTTCTTAGCAGCCTCAGTAGCCTTGGCAATAGCAGCCGTTACTTCGCCTGCCTTACCCAGACCCTGTCCTACGATACCGTTCTCATTTCCAACAACGACGATTGCTGCAAAAGTGAACGTACGTCCACCTTTAGTAACTTTCGTTACGCGGTTTACTGCGACCAGACGCTCCTTGAGCTCAAGGTCTTGTGTAGTTTTAACTCTTTGCATTTTCGTACGTTATTAGAATTTGAGACCTGCCTCGCGAGCAGCGTCTGCTAATGATTGAACTCGGCCATGATAGAGATAACCGTTACGGTCGAATACCACCTCCTGAACACCTGCTTTCTGGGCAGCCTCGGCGATGAGTTTTCCGACTTGGGCAGCTTTCTCTGTCTTAGTCATTTTATCCTTGATAGCAAGTGACGAAGCGCTTGCGAGGGTTACACCCTTAGTGTCGTCGATAACCTGCGCGTAAATCTGGCTATTAGAGCGGAATACGGTCAGGCGCGGACGCTCTGCAGTACCCGATACCTTGGTACGGATAGATGCCTTAATCTTAAGGCGACGTGCGATTTTCTTTAGCATAATCTTACTCCTTTCTAATTATTATTTACCAGCCGACTTACCAGCCTTACGACGAACAACTTCACCTTGGAAGCGGATACCTTTACCTTTGTACGGCTCCGGTTTGCGGAAAGAACGAATCTTAGCACATACCTGTCCGATCAACTGTTTGTCAGCCGATTCCAAGATCACTAACGGGTTCTGGTTACGCTCAGACTTGGTCTCGACCTTGATTTCTTTAGGCAAACCAAGATAGATCGGGTGAGTATAACCGAGCGAGAAGTTCAGCACATTGGGCTGTGCCAACTCTACACGATAACCTACACCGACGAGCTCCAGGACTTTCTTGTATCCTTCGCTTACACCCACTACCATGTTATGGATGAGAGCACGATAGAGACCGTGCTTTGAGCGACTTTCTTTTTCGTCATTCGGACGAGTCACATGACATTCAGCACCTTCAACAGTGACTGTGATCAGCGGATCAACAGCTTGGGTGAGTTCGCCTTTAGGACCTTTGACGGTCACTACATTGTCTGCGCTAACTGCTACAGTTACGCCTGCAGGGATTGCAATAGGAAGTTTTCCAATTCTTGACATAGTCTTTTCCTCCTTACATTAATAAACATAGCATAGAACTTCACCACCCAACTTCTGTCCGAGAGCCTCCTTGTTGGTCATCACGCCTTTCGAGGTCGAAAGGATAGCGATACCAAGGCCGTTCAGGACGCGAGGCATCTCACGATAGCCGACGTACTGACGAAGACCGGGGGTCGAAACACGTTGTAAACTCTTGATGGCGTTAACTTTGTTAACCGGATCATACTTCAGGGCGATTTTGATTGTACCCTGAGGTCCATCCTCGACAAACTTATAGGAGAGGATGTAACCTTTCTCAAAAAGAATGCGAGTGATCTCCTTCTTCAGATTCGAAGCCGGAACTTCAACCACACGGTGGCCGGCTTTGATAGCATTCCTCAATCGAGTGAGGTAGTCTGCAATAGGATCTGTCATAATTTGTTGTTGTTAAATTAATCCCGCCTGTCGGGACAATATTTAATAATGTTAATTTTACCAGCTTGCTTTCTTTACTCCCGGGATGAGGCCTTGTGAAGCCATTTCACGGAACTGAATACGACTCAAGCCGAATACGCGCATATAGCCTTTCGGACGACCGGTGATCTTGCAACGGTTGTGCAGACGAACCGGACTTGCGTTCTTAGGCAGTGCCTGAAGACCTTCATAGTCACCGTCCTTGAGGAGTTGCGCACGCTTGGCAGCATATTTAGCCACCAGTTTAGCACGCTTTACCTCGCGAGCTTTCATTGATTCTTTTGCCATAGTCTAATTACTTTTTGAATGGTAAGCCAAACTCGCGCAAGAGAGCGAAACCTTCCTCATCGGTCTTAGCGGTGGTTACGAAGGTAATGTTCATTCCAAGGAGCTTGGTAATGTTATCAATGTTAATTTCGGGGAAGATGATCTGCTCGGTGATACCCAGCGTGTAGTTACCACGACCGTCCATCTTGTTGTTGATACCTCTGAAGTCGCGGATACGCGGGAGAGCCACACGTACCAGACGCTCGAGGAACTCATACATCTGCTCGCCACGAAGAGTGACACGCACACCGATCGGCATATGCTTACGCACCTTAAAACCGGCGATATCTTTCTTAGACTCAGTAGCCACAGCCTTCTGTCCAGCGATAGCAGTCATTTCGTTGAGGGCAACCTCAATGATTTTCTTGTCTGCCACAGCCTCACCGAGACCCTGGTTGAGCACAATCTTCTGGAGACGAGGGCACTGCATTACTGTAGTGTAACCGAACTCCTTCATCAGGATAGGAACGATGCGCTCCTTGTAGTCCTGCTTCAAACTTGCTGTATTCATACTTAGATCTCCTTACCGGTTTTTTTAGATACACGAACGAGTTTGCCATCCTTGCGAACGCGTCCTACGCGAACGGGTTTGCCATCCTCGACTACATTGAGGTTGGAAACATGGATGGGAGCCTCTTGTTTAACAATTCCGCCTTGCGGATTCTTTGCATTGGGTTTGGTACTCTTTGATACCATATTGACACCCTCTACGATAGCACGTTGCTTATCCACGAGCACCTCCAACACGCGGCCGGTTTTGCCCTTCGAAGCACCTGCGTTTACATAAACGGTATCACCCTTTTTGATATGTAATTTTGCCATTACTGTAACAATTTAGATGATTTAGAGCACTTCCGGTGCCAGTGAAATAATTTTCATATTCGTTTGACGCAGTTCGCGAGCGACAGGGCCGAAGATACGGCTGCCACGGAGTTCACCGGCATTGTTGACCAATACACAAGCATTGTCATCAAAGCGGATATAACTGCCATCAGCACGACGAACCTCTTTCTTGACGCGTACAACGATTGCACGGCTTACCGTACCATCCTTGATTTCGCTTGAAGGGATAACGCCCTTAACTGCAACTACAACTGTATCTCCGAGGCTGGCATAACGTTTCTTGGTGCCGCCCAGAACACGGATTACCAGAGCTTCTTTAGCACCTGAGTTATCCGCAACAATAAGTCTTGATTCTTGCTGTACCATAATTATTTAGCCCTTTCGATAATTTGAGTTAGACGCCAACGAATAGTTTTGCTCAACGGACGAGTCTCCATGATACGCACGGTATCACCGATGCCGCATTCATTTTTCTCGTCATGAACATGGAACTTACGTGTCTTATTGACAAACTTACCGTAAATCGGGTGTTTCTCCTTCCACTTTACGGCTACGACGATTGTCTTCTCCATCTTGTTGGAGACTACGATACCGACGCGTTCTTTTCTTAGATTTCTTTCCATTTCAATTGTCGTTTTTTACTTGTTAATTTCTCTTGCACGTAATTCCGTTGCAAGGCGCGCGATAGTCTTACGAGCAACCTTAATCTGCAATGGATTGTCAAGCGGAGAAATGCTGTGATTGAGTTTCAACTGAACGAGATTGTTCTTCTCTGCGTCCAAACGCTCCTGAATCTCAGCGGTGGTTAATTCTTTAATTTCTGCTGTTTTCATAATCCTAATTAAACATTTTGGGTTGGGTCGTAATCACGTCTTACGACAAATTTGGTTGTAATAGGAAGCTTTTGTGCTGCGAGACGGAGAGCCTCTTTAGCAACCTCAAAGCTTACACCATCAATCTCGAAGATGACACGTCCTGGTTCCAATGGAACGACGAATCCTTCCGGAGCACCTTTACCTTTACCCATACGTACATCCAACGGCTTCTTGGTAATCGGTTTGTCCGGGAAAACTCGGATCCAGACTTGACCTTGACGTTGCATATAACGGGTAACGGCGATACGAGCTGCTTCGATTTGGCGACCTGTCAACCAGATGGTACCAAGGCTCTTGATACCGAACGAGCCAAATACGAGCTCATTGCCGCGATGTGCCACACCTTTGATGCGACCTTTCTGACAGCGGCGGAATTTAGTTTTCTTTGGTTGTAACATAACTGTTTAATCTACAAATCGTTTTTAATTATTTTTTGTTTCTACGGAAACCACCACGGCGGTCACGACGGTCGTCACGACGATCAGGACGGTTGTCCTTAGCAGGGGTGAAGTTAGGAGCGAGGTCTTTCTTACCGAACACCTCACCACGGCAGATCCAAACCTTTACACCGATGATACCTACTTTGGTGAGTGCACCAACGTGGCAGTAATCGATGTCAGCACGGAGTGTATGCAACGGGGTACGTCCCTCTTTGTACATCTCCTTGCGGGCCATCTCGGCGCCGTTCAGACGTCCGGATACCTGCACCTTGATACCCTCAGCTCCCATACGCATGGTGCTTTGGATAGCCATCTTCACAGCACGACGATAAGCGATCTTTCCCTCGAGTTGGCGAGCGATCTTGTTAGCCACGATAGTAGCATCGAGCTCAGGACGCTTAACCTCGAAGATGTTGATCTGTACATCTTGCTTGGTGATTTTCTTCAATTCCTCTTTCAATTTGTCAACTTCTTGTCCACCCTTACCGATGATATAACCGGGGCGAGCGGTGCAGACAGTTACAGTTACAAGTTTCAGAGTTCTCTCAATGACGATACGAGAAATACTAGCCTCTGCCAAACGGGCATTCAGGTACTTGCGGATTTTAGCATCCTCAAGAAGAGTATCTCCGAAATTCTTACCGCCAAACCAGTTGGAGTCCCAACCACGTACGATACCAAGGCGGTTTGCAATTGGATTAATTTTCTGTCCCATTTTGGTAATTACTTTTCAGTGTTAGTATTTTTAGTATCTACAAAGATCGTAACATGGTTCGAACGTTTGCGGACACGGTATGCGCGACCCTGAGGAGCGGGCAGCATACGTTTGAGCATCATTCCGCCGTCAACCATGATATTACTTACATATAAAGTTTCCTGATCTGCTTTCTTGCCGGTTTTGTTCTCCCAGTTAGCGATAGCAGATTTCAGCAATTTCTCCAGTGCACGGCTTGCCTCTTTGGTAGAGAAATGCAATGCACCCAGTGCGCGGTTCACTTCCAAGCCACGGATCATGTCAGCCACGAGGCGCATTTTGCGAGGCGAGGTAGGAACGTTATTGAGCTTGGCAAAGTATTGGTTCTTGCGAGCCTCTTTCATTGCTTCAGCCGAATTATGTTTTCTAGCACCCATTTTAATCTAATGTTTTTTAAATGTTTTTAACTGATTCAATGGATTACTTTCTGTTACCGGAGTGTCCGCGGAAGGTACGTGTCGGAGCGAACTCGCCCAGTTTGTGACCTACCATGTTTTCCGTAATGTAAACAGGAATGAATTTGTTTCCATTGTGAACTGCGATAGTATGACCTACAAAATCAGGAGAAATCATCGAAGCGCGACTCCAGGTCTTAACAACTTCTTTTTTGTTAGCCTCATTCATAGCCAGCACCTTCTTCTCCAGCTTTACGCTAATAAACGGTCCTTTTTTTAATGAACGACTCATAATGTTAATTTGATTTTAATAGGTTATTTTTTACGTCTTTCAATAATGTACTGGTTGCTCTGGTTCTTTGGACGACGAGTCTTGTAACCCTTAGCGAGCAGACCCTTACGGCTACGCGGGTGTCCACCGGACTGGCGACCTTCACCACCACCCATCGGGTGATCTACAGGGTTCATTACAACACCACGGTTGTGCGGACGGCGACCGAGCCAACGGCTACGACCTGCTTTACCGCTCTTCTCCAAAGCGTGGTCGCTGTTACCTACTACACCAACAGTTGCTTTGCAAGCTGCGAGTACCTTACGGAGCTCACCCGAAGGCAGCTTGATGATAGCGTACTTGTCCTCACGGCTCGACAACTGAGCGAAGGTACCGGCGGAACGAACCATGCAGGCTCCCTGACCCGGACGAAGCTCGATGTTGTGGATGAGTGTTCCCAGAGGAATGTTCACCATCGGAAGTGCATTACCTACTTCAGGTGCAGCCTCGGCACCCGACATTACTGTTTGACCTACTTGCAGTCCATTAGGTGCAAGAATGTAGCGCTTCTCGCCATCAGCATAGAATAGCAGTGCGATACGAGCCGAGCGGTTCGGATCGTACTCTATCGTCTTTACTGTTGCGGGTACACCATCTTTGTTGCGCTTGAAGTCAATTACACGATATTTCTGCTTGTGACCACCGCCGATATAACGCATTGTCATCTTTCCGACATGGTTGCGTCCACCGGTCTTGTGCTTTCCGTACACAAGCGATTTCTCTGGTGCGCTTGCTGTAATTGTCTCAAACGCGCCAATAATTTTGTGTCTTTGCCCCGGTGTAGAGGGCTTGAATTTACGAACAGCCATTGTTAAATATTGCTATAAAAATCGATTGTTTCACCTTCTTTCAGTGTTACGATAGCTTTCTTATACGCCTGTTTTGCGCCGCGAAGCAAACCGCTCTTGGTATAGCGTTGTTTGGTCTTCGGAGCCACGATGAGGGTATTCACATCCGTAACCTGAACATTGTACATTTCTTCTACTGCCTTCTTGATCTCTACCTTGTTAGCAGTACGCTCTACTTGAAAACCGTAACGATTCAACTTCTCGCCTGCGGCAGTCATCTTCTCGGTGACGATAGGTTTGATAATAATTGCCATAATCTAATCCTCCTTAAGCGTTAAAAGTTGCCTCGATAGCAGCAGCCGAAGCCTCAGTCAGTACTACTACGTTGGAATTCATAATAGCGTAGGTGTTCAACTCACCTACTGTGGTTACGTTGGTACGCTGGATGTTAGCAGCGGACTTGACTACATTGCAGTTGTTTTCAGCGGTAACGAAGAGAACCTTCTTACCGGCGAGTTTCAATGCGTCGAGAACCTCTACCATTGCTTTGGTCTTGGGTGCGTCAAAATTCAGAGTGTCGAGTACGATCACCTGATCTTGTTTTGCACGGAGGCTGAGAGCAGACTTGCGAGCCAACTGTTTTACTTTCTTGTTCAGTTTGAAGCTGTAGTCGCGTGGAACGGGACCAAAGATAGTACCACCACCAACGCGTACCGGAGACTTCAGATCACCCGGACGAGCGCCTCCGCCACCTTTCTGGCGACCGAGTTTGCGGGTCGAGTGAGCGTTTTCACTACGTTGTTTAGCCTTAGCTGTACCCTGACGGTTGTTAGCCAAGAATTGCTTAACGTCCAAGTAAATAGCGTGGTCGTTAGGCTCGATACCGAAGATAGCGTCGTTGAGAGCGATCTTCTTGCCGGTCTCTTTGCCGGCCATGTTCAAAATACTAAGTTCCATCTCTAATTACCTGTTAATGATTACTACTGAGTTTTTAGCACCCGGAATACTACCTTTCACCATGATAAGGTTGTACTCAGGAATAACTTTGAGGACAGTAAGGTTCTGAACCGTTACGCGGTCAGTTCCCATGTGACCTGCCATACGTGTACCCGGGAAGATACGGCTCGGGTAAGCACAAGCACCTACAGAACCCGGTGCGCGGAGACGATCGTCCTGACCGTGTGTAGACTGACCTACACCACCGAAACCATGGCGTTTCACAACACCCTGGAATCCTTTACCTTTGCTTGTACCGATAACATCGACATACATTCCCTCCTCGAAGAGGTCGCCGACAGTCAAGGTCTGACCAAGAGTCATCTCCGACTCAAATTCAAATTCAGCGAGGTGGCGCATCGGTTGTACACCGGCTGCCTTAAAGTGGCCTGCCTCAGCTTTGTTGGTGTGCTTCTCGCTTTTCGGCATATAACCGATCTGAGTAGCGCTATAACCGTCTTTCTCAACGGTCTTGAGCTGAGTAACAACGCAAGGGCCTGCCTCGATCACGGTGCACGGGATGTTTTTGCCGTCGGCACCAAATACAGAAGTCATTCCGACTTTCTTTCCTAATAATCCTGGCATTTTTGCTTAGATTGTTTAATTAGTTAATTAATTCTTCCATTCTCGCCATCGGGTTGATTCTTTTCACGAGACGTCGTCGAGATCCCGTCGACATACCGGTAAGCTCACTATCCGATGGAAATGGTCTTTGTTTCATCAAACTTTGATTTCTACTTCCACACCTGATGCAAGTTCCAACTTCATGAGCGCCTCAACGGTCTTGTTGTTGGAGTTGTAGATGTCGATCAGTCGCTTGTAGCTTGCCAACTCGAATTGCTCACGAGCTTTCTTGTTAACGAAGGTTGAGCGGTTAACAGTGAAGATACGTTTGTGTGTCGGCAGTGGAATCGGTCCACTTACTACGGCACCCGTAGCTTTCACCGTCTTAACGATCTTCTCAGCGGACTTGTCCACCAAGTTGTGGTCAAACGATTTCAGTTTGATACGGATTTTTTGACTCATAATAAATAATAATTCTTTATCTTGTTAGTAATTTGAATGAGCGCAGATAACCTAAAGAGTCATTTGCTTAGATGACCCACACCCACTCGGGTTTTATAATATTTATATTTAATGAACGTGTATGTGCGCACGCTTGCGCACATACGCGCCCGTTGTTGTTATACCAGATCTACGCGGCCGCCGACCTCGGTGAGTACGGTTTTGGCAATAGAGCTCGATACTGCTTCATAGTGGCTGAACTCCATGGAGCTGGTAGCACGGCCGGAAGTGATCGTACGCAGAGCGGTCACATAACCGAACATCTCGCTCAATGGTACTTTAGCCTTCACGATACGTGCGCCGTTGTGAGCGGTATCCATACCCTCAACCTGGCCACGGCGTTTGTTCAAGTCACCGATAACGTCACCCATGGACTCCTCCGGAGTAACAACCTCCACCTTCATGATCGGCTCCATGAGTACCGGTTTCGCTTTCGCACAAGCGCTCTTGAATGCCATCTGGGCACAGATCTCGAAGGACAACTGGTCAGAGTCAACCGGGTGGAAACTACCGTCGATAACCGTTACTTTCAGTTTATCCATCGGATAGCCTGCGAGCACACCGGTCTTCATAGCCTCGGTGAAGCCCTTCTCGATAGCAGGGATATACTCCTTAGGAATATTACCACCCTTAACGATATCCTCGAACTGGAGAGAACCCTCGAAGCCTTCGTCAGCCGGCTCGACGCGGACGATCATGTCAGCGAACTTACCACGACCACCGGACTGCTTCTTGTAGGTCTCACGCAACTCAACCGGAGCGCTGATAGCCTCGCGGTAAGCCACCTGCGGACGACCCTGGTTACACTCTACCTTGAACTCACGTTTCAGACGGTCGATAATAATCTCCAAGTGAAGCTCACCCATACCGGAGATGACAGTCTGTCCGGTCTGCTCGTCAGTCTTGACGGTGAAAGTAGGATCCTCCTCAGCCAGTTTGGCAAGTCCTACGCCCAGTTTGTCGAGGTCAGCCTGGCTCTTCGGCTCTACAGAGATACCGATCACCGGTGCCGGGAACTCGATAGACTCGAGTACGATAGGTTTGTCCTCAGAGCAGAGCGTATCGCCCGTGCGTATATCCTTAAATCCTACGCCCGCGCCTATATCGCCCGCGAGGATGGTGTCCACCGGATTCTGGTGGTTGGAGTGCATCTGGAAAATACGGCTGATACGCTCTTTCTTACCCGAACGGGGGTTGTAAACGTAGGAACCTGCGTCCAGTTTACCGGAATATACACGGAAATAGCAGAGGCGTCCCACATACGGATCGGTAGCGATCTTGAATGCCAGAGCGCAAAGCGGCTCATTGTCATCCGGCTTGCGGACGATTTCCTCACCGCTGTCAGGACTGGTACCGAAGATCTCCGGGGTATCCATAGGAGAAGGCAGGTAAGCGCAGACTGCGTCAAGCATGGTCTGTACACCTTTGTTCTTGAACGAGCTACCGCAGATTACCGGGAACATCTTCATCGACAGGGTACCCTTGCGGATAGCCACACGGATCTCATCCTCGGTAATAGTGCTCGGATCGTCGAAGTATTTCTCCATCAATGTATCATCGAACTCGGATACAGTCTCCAGCATCTTGTCACGCCACTCTTCAGCCTCAGCTACGAGATCTGCAGGGATATCCTCCTCTACATACTCAGCGCCCATGGTCTCATCGTGCCATACAATAGCTTTCATCTTCACCAGGTCAACAACACCCTTGAAAGTCTCCTCTGCGCCGATAGGAATCTGGATTGCGCAAGGAGTAGCGCCGAGCACCTCTTTGATCTGACGAACGACGTCAAAGAAGTTAGCGCCGGAACGGTCCATCTTGTTCACGTAGCAGATACGGGGAACTTTGTACTTGTCAGCCTGACGCCAAACGGTCTCAGACTGCGGCTGTACACCGCCTACCGAGCAAAGTGCCATCACAGCACCGTCGAGGATACGGAGCGAACGCTCTACCTCCACCGTGAAATCCACGTGACCCGGAGTGTCAATCAAATTGATCTTGTATTTGTTTCCGGCATAGTTCCAGAAGGTAGTAGTAGCTGCGGAGGTAATAGTAATACCACGCTCCTGCTCCTGCTCCATCCAGTCCATAGTAGCAGCTCCATCGTGCACCTCACCGATCTTGTGCGTCAGACCCGTATAGAACAGGATACGCTCAGAGGTCGTTGTCTTACCGGCATCGATGTGCGCCATGATACCGATGTTTCGATTCAAATGTAAATCGTGTTTTGCCATTGTTGTTTATCTTTCAATCTTTTTTGTTAGCTTACAGCTTTCAGCCATCAGCATTCAGCTTTCTGACGGCTGACAACCCTTTTAGAATCTGAAGTGTGCGAATGCGCGGTTAGCCTCAGCCATGCGGTGCATATCCTCTTTACGTTTGAAGGCACCACCCTGGTTGTTGAAGGCATCCATGATCTCAGCTGCAAGTTTCTCAGCCATCGAGTGGCCGCCACGTTTGCGGGCGAAAGCGATCATATTCTTCATTGCGATCGACTCCTTGCGGTCTGCGCGGATCTCAGTCGGCACCTGGAAGGTAGCACCACCGATACGGCGGCTCTTCACCTCCACCAACGGAGTGATATTATCCAATGCCTGCTTCCAGATATCCAGAGCGGTCTTGTCCTCGCTCTTCATCTTAGCCTCTACTGTGTCCAATGCACCGTAGAAAACAGTATAAGCAGTACTCTTCTTGCCATCCAACATCAGATGGTTAACAAATTTTGCCACCATCACTTCTCCGTACTTAGGATCCGGAAGGATGACGCGTTTCTTTGGTTTTGCTTTTCTCATTGTTTTGTTTTGTTTTTAATCAGAGCCGTTTCAGCTCTTGTGGTTGTCAATTACTTCAGTAGCAAAGGGATTTCAAAATTCAACTTTGCCGCTTACTCAACCTTCAACCCATTTGTAATCTGTCCCAATTATGGAACTTTTAGTTAGTTAATTCAGAGCTTTCAGTTTTCAGCTTTCAGCATTCAGTTTTTTTTGACGGCTGAGGGCTTTTTACTTCTTAGCTTTCGGGCGTTTAGCTCCGTATTTGGAGCGGCGCTGCAGGCGGTTAGCCACACCGGCGGTATCCAAAGTACCACGGACAATGTGATAACGAACACCCGGCAGATCTTTCACACGTCCGCCACGTACCATTACGATACTGTGCTCCTGGAGGTTGTGTCCCTCTCCGGGAATGTAAGCGTTCACTTCTTTTGCGTTGGTCAGACGAACACGTGCAACCTTACGCAATGCAGAGTTAGGTTTCTTCGGGGTAGTTGTGTAAACACGTACACAAACACCACGACGCTGCGGGCAGCTGTCCAATGCAGGACTCTTGCTCTTGTCGATCAGTTCTGCTCTTCCTTTTCTAACTAATTGTTGAATTGTAGGCATTTTAACTTGTTTTGTTGTTAGTAATTAATGTTAATAAAAGTTCCGTTTCTTCATGCATATCCGCTTCCTGCGTGCACGCTCTGCAATCTTGTGATTTATATTATACACGTGCGTACAAGGACTTGGCATGCGCTGAAAAAGCATGCAAAGGTACGACTTTTTTTTGATATAACAAAATATTTCCGAGAGAAAATGCAAAAAATCCTCAACTTTTTTCATTTTGTTCAGTACACTTAGCAACTCTGCCGATGCCATTCGTTATTCCCGGAGAGAAGGGCGGGAGACGAACAAAATACGGGTGAGAGAGCGGCGAGAGAGAGGTGAAAAAAGGGTGAGAGAAGGGCGGTTGAAAAAATGCCGATTTTCCTAAAATGAAATTCCAAAAAACGCGATTTTTGCCGTTTTTCTTGTTCTTTGTAAACGCTTGTAAGACAAGTTGTTACGGCTTGTTTTCAGACGTATGGTCTAGGATACCTAAGAAACGCCCAGGAAACACATAGGAAACACCCAGAAAACACCCATTGCACACACAGAGCAGGCCTTAAAAAACAGATCAAAAAAAAGCAAAATCGTTGCCAAGAGAGGCAAGAATCTTGCTACAGAAAAAAGCAAGATTGTTGCCAAGAGAGGCAAGATTGTTGCCAAGAGAGGCAAGACTGTTGCGACAGAAAAAAAGCAAGATCGTTGCCAAGAGAGGCAAGAATCTTGCTACAGGAAAAAAGTAAGACTGTTGCTCAAAAGAGCAAGAAAATGGCTGTCAACGGAGTTCGAACCAGTCTATGTCAAGCCAGCCGGCGTCGTTGTCCGGGCGCTTGTAGGGCGACGGGGACTGAACGACTGAACGCACGGCATAGAGGCCTATTTTAGCGCCAATCCATTCGCCTGCAACCGCCTGAAAAGGAGCTCCTTGTTCAGTCCAGTTCTGATTGTCGGAGGAGAGGAAAAAACGGCACAGATGAGTGTCCGAAACTTCGATCCGCGCATAATACCATTGCCCGTCCGCAGGAACAGGCATTGTGCGGCTCTGACGACCGTGAATGATCAGTCCGGCTTCTTCGGTATATTTAGGGCTCTTACCCTGCGGACGCGGCATGAAACGCACGCGAGCCGTGACAGTAAAAGCGGTGTTAGCCGGTATCTTATGCAGCAGTAAGTTCGGTGCCGTCTGGACGTCTGCGGCAGGGTACGTGAAGAGCCGGATATAATCCTTCGCCATATGCGAAGCGGAGTCGGCCTCTACAGCGAGATAATAATACTGCGCCTTACGGTTTCCGCTCCATTGCCATTCCGGCGAGAGCGTACGCGTCCAAAAACCGTCCATTGTATACAGGGAAGGCATACCCGTTCCCGTTTGTCCCATGCCCGGAACGGGTTCGCCGTTATTGCCGATGACAGGCCAGTTGTCCTGCCATTCGAGCGGCTGCAGATGCACAATCCTTCCCGCCGTTCCGACATCCTGGAAATGGTAGAACATATCGTCCACCCACGCTCCCTGGTGGGGTGCATTGACAGCCGTTGTGCCCTGCTCCAGTACGCGTTTCCACTCGTAAGGTCCATAGACCGAGCGGCTGCGGAGACAGAGCTGCCAACCTGTTTTAACGCCTCCTGCAGGGCAAAGAATGTAATAATAGCCGTTCCGTTTGTGGAACTTGGGTCCCTCGCAGGTAGGGTTGTCGGGGTGTCCGTCAAAGACGAGTTGGTCTTCACGGCGTACGGACAGTCCGTCTTCCGCCAGTTCACATACCGCCAAAGCGGATTTGAATCCAGCCCGGCTTCCTGCAAAAGCGTGCACGAGATAACACCGCCCGTCGCTGTCCCAGAGCGGACAGGGGTCAATCAGTCCTTTTCCGCGTTTGACAAGCACCGCCGGCTCCCATCGGCAGGGGATGGTACGGGTTTTCTCAGAGCGGATACAGAAGATACCTATATCCGGGTCGCCATAGTAGATATAGAAACGCCCTTTGTGGTGGCGTATAGAAGGCGCCCAGACGCCGCAACCGGCAGGACAGGCGTCCAGATGTCCATAGCCGGGAACCGTGTCCGGCAACGCCGCGTCCACTATCTTCCAACGGACGCCATCGACGGAGTGCAGGATTTGCAGTCCCGGAACGCAGGCAAAGGTGCTATAGGTCATATAGTAGTTTTTCCCCACGCGGATGACATCGGGGTCTGAATAGTCGTACGGAAGAATAGGATTGGTATAACCGGGCTGTCCGGCGTGCGCCATTATCCAGCAGGCTACAAGGGTAAGAACAGTTCCAAAAAATCTCTTCATGGCGAAATAAATGTGGTTGTGGTAGATGGTTTGTTTATTTTGAAGAAGAGCGGGCACCCGAAAGATGTCCGCTCTTCTTTATTGCACGGCTCACCCCGGAGGGAGAAGCCGGATAATAGTTCCTTAACGGATAACCTGTCCGGCAGCGTTGTAACGAACGCCGGCTTTCTCAATGATGAGCTGACCGTTCTCGATGTACTTAACTGCCTTCTGAGCAGCGTTTACTTCGTCGACGCCTTGGCCGCGGAGGTGGTTCAGGGTGGACTTGACAGCCTTGCCTTTCGAGTTGAGCGCGTCAACTACGATTGAACCATCTTCATTTACGGTAACGGTACCGGAAACGAGGAACCAGAGTTTTTCATCTGCTGTCATTGCATAGGAAGGAGACATACCCATTTCGGTATTCTGACCTGCCATTACAGTACCATACATCGGCGTAACGGAAATCTCATAAGTGCCTGCTGTCAATTCGGTCTGACCTTCCGGCAGAATAATCGCCAGAGCGATTCCAGCCTCATCTGTTTGTGCCATAACTCCAACAACCACTTCGTTGAGCGCCCCAAGCTGATAGGTATCGAAGTTATAATTGAACTCAGCCTCCTCCTCATCATTCTGATACTTCTCTTCCTCAGTGAGGGCGAAGTTGTAGTAAACATTCAGCGTAGTGTTAATTACGTAAACGTCACCTTCAGCGGTCGTCAGTTGACCTTGAACAGTGAGGTCAGCAGAGCTGGTCTCTTTATCGGCATTCTGTACGCTTACAGTAATACTACCATCTACGAACTCGATCTCTGTCGTGTCGGTTCCCTCAATATGCATGAGGTAAGTATAGTAGCCATCCAGTCCTTCATCCTCGATCGAATACTCGCCGGAGATGTCGTTAGGATCTGCAGGATAGATTTCGAGTTGGAGGAAGTCGCCGTCGCCTTGGAGTTGACCACCCACTACAGGAATATTGTAGAGTTGGATGTCGGTAGAGCCATAAGTATCATAATAATAGTTATCTACGCCACCTGCGGTGAAGACGAGTTCGATCGTGTCGCCCGGCTCAACAGCTGCTTTCTTTACCTCAACAAAGATAGCGTTCTTAGCCTGCGGGTTGCCGTTATACTCATTGTAGATAGCGAGGACAGTAAGGGTGTCATTTTCTGCTACATTGAGGTCAGCGAATTTTTTGCTCTCGCCTTCCGGAGTGAGCAGACCGTAAACATATACAGTACCGCTCTCGTCGGTGAGATCGAAGTTACCATAGGTGGTATTAACGATATTCGAAACAACACCTGTGAGGATGCAAGTATCTTTGGTGTTCTTGAGCTCGAGGAACTCAGCGATGGTCTTTGCACCGAGGTTAACCGGCTCAACAACAGGAGCGGAGTTCTTCTTAACCTCAACAAAGATAGCGTTCTTTGCCTGCGGGTTGCCGTTATACTCATTGTAGATAGCGAGGACAGTAAGGGTGTCGTTCTCAGCCACATTGAGTTCAGCAAATTTCTTGCTCTCTCCGGCAGGAGTCAACAGACCGTAAACATATACTTTGCCGCTCTCGTCGGTCAAATCGAAGTTGCCGTAGGTAGTGTTCTGGATGTTCGAAACAACACCGGTGAGGATGCAGGTATCGGTAGTATTCTTAAGTTCAAGGAACTCTGCGATGGTCTTTGCGCCGAGGTTCTTCGGACCTTCGGGCTCAACAACGGGAGCTGTGCTCTTCTTAACCTCCACAAAGATAGCGTTCTTAGCCTGCGGGTTGCCGTTGTGCTCATTGTAGATAGCGAGGACGGTCAGGGTGTCGTTCTCAGCCACATTGAGTTCAGCAAATTTCTTGCTCTCTCCGGCAGGAGTCAGCAGACCGTAAACATATACTTTGCCGCTCTTGTCGGTCAAATCGAAGTTGCCGTAGGTAGTGTTCTGGATGTTCGAAACAACACCGGTGAGGATGCAGGTATCGGTAGTATTCTTAAGTTCAAGGAACTCTGCGATGGTCTTTGCGCCGAGGTTCTTCGGACCTTCGGGCTCTACTGCTTTCTCAGGAACGAAGGTAACATAATACATAGTGATAGCCGAAGAACCGGTAATGGTAACGTCGCCTGCAGGAACTGCGATTTTGCCCGAAACCACATTGAGTTGAGCGTCGTAAGGAGTCTCACCATTATTCTCGCGAGAGGTCCAGTACTCGGTCTGCTCACCGTTTACTACGAGGTAACGTTTAACAGCCGTTGCGCTTGCGGACGAACCGGTATCGGAGAACTTAACTACGATTGTTCCGGCAACATCTGCCTTGAAATGGAGCGTACCAGCCTGGCAGTATTGGTTTTTGCGGATAGGATACTCACCTTTGAAAGCGATAGCAGCTTTATTGAAGTCTTCGCCAATAGTCATGAAATCAGCTGAATAGTCAGCATAGATTACTTCGTCATTCTTGCTCGGCGTTGATTCGTCAGTCAGTTTGATACCATCGTTGCCATAGAGTGCATTTGCGGTATTGGCAGTGATCTTGGAGAAATCCCAAGTAGTAGAGTCACTTACAGCCTGAAGTACAGAAGGTTCGTCACCCGGCTCAACGGGAGTCTCGCCTCCTTCAGCAGTGTACGTAATAGTAATTTTGTTCAAATGCAGCTGAGTTGTTGCACCGGTAGTGGTGTTTTGAATAGAGAAAGATGTTGCGTTAATAGCATACGCACCACCTGCTTCTGTTACAGCGGTTTCACCTGCTTTCACAACGAAAGTTGCAGTCTGCTTAATGTCCAATACGATAGAATTAATCGTACCATTAGCGATGCGCACAGTAATAGTGTTTCCATTACCTGTGCTTCTGTCGGCGTAAAGACGAATGTCATTGCCTTTGTTCAAACCCGGGAGATTTTGATTAGCTCCTTTGTCTGCCAAAACAGTAAAGAGATCTGCATCCAAGCCAACAGTAGCAGCATTGTTGGCGCCATCACCAACCATGTTGGTAGTAACGCCACCTGTGTACTGCATAATTGCTTCAGAGGCCATCATGCTGCCTGCGAAGAGCACGGCAGCCAAAAAAGAAAAGAATTTCTTCATGTTGATGTGAATAATTAAGTTAAACAAAAAAAAGGATTTTTATAGTAGTTCTAAGTCATTTTCCAAAAATCGGTTGCAAAGTTACAAATAATTTTTGAAATACACAAAAAAAAGTAGTATTTTTTGCGTATATCATTTTTTTTTCGTACATTTGCAGCCGTTTTTTGAAACACATACACGTATTTTGAAACACATACACGTATAAAGAATAAGATAGATGAATGATTTTTTGAAATTCGCCACATCGCAGGGGCTTAACTCCATGCATGTAGAAAAAGTAATGAACGCCGCAGCCCAGAACACGGTTCAGGCAAGCGACAGTTATATTTCCCCGTCCATTTTAGAGGAGCGACAACTCAACGTGACCCAGATGGATGTTTTCTCCCGTCTGATGATGGACCGCATTATCTTTTTGGGCACCGAGGTCAACGACTATACCGCCAATGTTATCCAGGCGCAGTTGCTCTACCTTGACTCAGCCGACTCGGAGAAAGATATTCATATCTACCTGAACACGCCGGGCGGTTCGGTGTATGCCGGATTAGGCATATACGACACGATGCAGTTCGTGCGTTCCCGCGTAGCCACTATCTGCACCGGCATGGCTGCTTCGATGGGCGCAGTACTGCTTGTAGCCGGCGAGAAAGGGATGCGTGCGGCTCTGCCTCACAGCCGCGTCATGATCCATCAGCCGCTCGGAGGCATCCAGGGTCAGGCTTCCGACATTGAGATCACAGCGCGTGAAATTCTGAAGTTGAAAGACGAGTTATATCAGATCATCGCAGACCATAGCGGTCAGACGATGGATCGCATCCGTCAGGACGCAGACCGCGACTACTGGATGAAAGCCGACGAGGCGTTGGCATACGGAATGGTGGATCGTATTTTTACAAAGCGGTAAAGATGGGAAAGAGTAAAGACATTTGCAGTTTCTGCGGTGCCGAGCGTCCGGATCTGTTCAGCGGTCTGGACGGATCGTATATCTGTCCTGACTGTATCGAAGAGGGACACCGCCTTGTCACCAACATGATAACCGAACAGAAGAAAGCCGCCAAGCCGGATGAGCCATTGGAGCTGAGCAACCTACCCCACCCCGAAGATATCAAGCGGTTTCTGGACTTGTATGTCATCGGTCAGGACGAAGCCAAGAAGTTTCTCTCCGTAGCGGTTTACAACCACTACAAGCGTATTCTGCAGCCGCACGACGACAACGAGGTGGAGATAGAGAAATCCAATATCCTTTTAGTAGGTCCCACCGGCACGGGCAAGACGCTTCTTGCCAAAACCATTGCCAAGATGCTGAAGGTGCCTTTTGCCATTGCCGATGCCACCGCCCTGACGCAAGCCGGATACGTAGGCGAAGATGTCGAGACGATGCTTACGCGGCTGTTGCAGAACTGCGAATACGACATAGAGAAAGCGCAACAGGGTATAGTCTTTCTCGACGAGGTGGACAAGATCGCCCGCAAGGCTGAAAACCCGTCCATCACACGCGATGTGACCGGCGAAGGAGTGCAACAGGGACTGCTCAAAATTCTGGAAGGCGCTATGATCAACGTACCACCCGAAGGCGGACGCAAGCACCCGGAACAGGAGTTCCTGCACGTGGACACCAAGAATATCCTCTTCATCTGCGGCGGCGCCTTCGACGGTATCGAACGCAAGATTGCACAACGGCTGAACACCCAAGTGGTAGGCTTTGACGCCCAAGAGAAAGCCGACAAGATAGACAAAGACAACCTTCTGCAGTACATTGCTCCGCATGATCTGAAGACTTTCGGTCTTATTCCTGAAATCATCGGACGACTGCCGATCATCTCGTATCTGCATCCTCTGGACAAAAAGGCATTGCGTAACATCCTTACCGAGCCCAAGAACGCCATTACCAAGCAGTACTCCAAGCTCTTTGAGATGGACGGGGTGAAACTGACTTTCTCCGACGACATGCTTGACTACATAGTAGATAAAGCTTTAGAGAACAAACTGGGGGCACGCGGTCTGAGAGGACTGATGGAAGAAGTGATGATGGATCTGATGTACACTATTCCGAGCCAGAAAGACAAGAAGGAGATCGTAGTGACCAAAGAGTACGCCCAAGAGCGCGTAGAGAAAACCGATTTCAGCAGACTGAAAAGCACAGAAAGCATATGAAAAAAATGAATCGCATCGTATTCGGCGTCATAGGCACGCTGGTACTGAGTCTTATCACCGGTTGCGCCGTCAAGCGCCCGCTGACCATCGACCAATATCCCGCCAAGCAGGGTTCGCTTCGCGAGATGACCTACAGTCCGGAGAAGACCACCTTCTCGCTCTGGAGTCCGGGTGCAGACGCCGTGACTCTGCGTCTGTACGCTTCCAACGAGAGTACGGAGGTACTCAAGAAAGTGAAGATGAAACACCGTGCTGACGGTTCCTGGACGGCAACCGTCTGGGGAGACCAGAAAGGCAAGTTCTATACCTTCCAAGTCACCCAAGCCTCGTCGCGCTGGAAGATGCAAGAAAATCCCGGTATCTTTGCCACCGCAGTAGGCCTGAACGGCAAACGCGCCGCTATCATCGACCTCAGCGAGACCAATCCTGAGGGATGGGAGCAAGACGCTTTCCACAGCCGTATCCCGGAGAAAGATGCAATCATCTATGAGTTGCACATGCGCGATTTCTCGGTGCATCCGGCATCCGGCATCAAGAACAAAGGCAAGTTCCTCAGTCTCACCGAGCACGGCACGCTTTCGCCCGAAGGACTGAAGACCGGTATCGACCACCTGGTAGAGTTAGGTGTCACACATGTGCAGATCCTGCCGATGTACGACTACGCTTCCGTGGATGAGTCCCAGCCTGACAAACCGCAATACAACTGGGGCTACGACCCGCTCAACTACAACGTGCCGGAGGGTTCGTACTCGACCAACGCCGCCGATCCGCTCTGTCGCATCCGCGAGATGAAGATGATGATCAAAGCCCTTCACGACGCCGGTATCAGCGTTATCATGGACGTGGTTTATAACCACACCTTCGATGTCGAGAACAGCCGGTTTACACAGACCTGCCCCGACTATTTCTACCGAATGAACAAGAAAGGCGAACTTGGCAATGCGTCCGGTTGCGGCAACGAGACTGCCTCCGAGCGTGTGATGATGCATCGCTTCATCGTCGAGTCCGCCATGTACTGGGTGGACGAATACCACATTGACGGCTTCCGATTCGACCTCATGGGTATCCATGACCAATCCACGATGATGGATGTCCGCCGCAAACTCGATGCCCGCGGAGCCAACTACCTGCTCTACGGCGAGGGCTGGGCTGCCGGTGCGCCGCTGTACGACAACAACAAACTGGCAATGAAAGCCAACGTGAAGCAGATGCCGGGCGTAGGCGCTTTCTGCGATGACTTGCGCGACGCCCTCCGCGGTCCGTTTTCCGACGACAGGGAGTCAGCTTTCCTGGATGCCAAACCGGGCATGGAGCAGTCGATCCGTTTCGGACTGGTGGGCTGTATGCCACACCCCGACGTGAACATGCAGGAGGTCAACTACTCCAAGGAGCCGTGGACGGTTCTCCCCACGCAGTCTATCAACTATGTCTCCTGCCACGACGACATGATGCTTACCGACCGTCTGAAAGCTTCTATCGCATTGCAGGAAGGCGAGATGGAAAGACTTGACAAACTGGCGCAGACCGCTATCCTCACCAGTCAGGGACTGCCGTTCCTCTGGGCGGGCGAAGAGATCCTGCGAGACAAGAAAGGAGTGCACAACAGTTACTGTTCGCCCGACTCCATCAACCAGATCGACTGGACACTCAAGGCACAGAACCAGGATCTCTACCAATACTATCGCGGACTGATCCAACTGCGCAAGGCACACCCTGCTTTCCGCATCGGCATGCCCGAAGAGGTACGCCAGCACATGCGTTTCCTTGAGACAGGCGATAACATTGTGGCATTCGTGCTCAAAGACCATGCCGGAGGCGACGAGTGGAAGGACATCGTAGTGATCCTCAACAGCCGCCGCGAAGCCGCAGAAGTAATGCTTCCGAAAGGCAAATGGGTGACATACGCCGCCGATGGCAAGTGTCCCTGCGAGCCGGAGAACAAATCCGGTATCATCACCGTTTCTCCACAGAGCGCGATGATTCTTCACACCCGATGAAAAAAATACTGACATATATCCTGCTTCTCTGTCTGGCGACTGCTCCGGCATTCAGTGAGACGCGCGTGGACCGTGCGGTAATGCCGCATGAGATACGTGCCGGTTGGGGTGACATGCTCTTTGAGACCTTAATGTGGCACAACCCCAACGCGGTTATCAACACCATGCCTGCGGAGTGGTCCAAGACCTACGACGAGCAGTTCCGCTACCACCAGCACCTCTTTTTAGAGTACCAGTACCGATTCAACTACTGGCTTGGTATAGGCGGTATGGTCGATGTAGGCGAAGTAGGATGGAATCAGGTGACACGCAACGGCAGAGGCGAAGAACTCTCACGCGACCCGAACCACTATTTTTATAATATATCCATCATGCCGACTATCCGTTTCACCTATTTCCGGCACGAGTACCTCAACCTCTATTCGGGTTTGGGTATCGGTGTCTGCATCAACGGCGGCACGGAGACCAACGTACACGGACAACATACGGAAGCAGGAGCGGCGGTCAATATTACCGCCCTCGGCATGAGTGCCAACTACAAGCGGTATTTCGCCGCCGTGGAGTTCGGTGGGCTATACGGTTTACGCAATGCCAACACCATTTACATGGCAGGATCACGAATGTTCACCGCCTCTGTAGGCGCAAGGTTTTAGAGCACATGGCAAGATTTCATCACATAGTATTTCTGACGCTGATAACAGTCATTACAGCTTCGTGCCGGTTCGGCGACACTTACACCACGGATTTTGAAACGCCTTCAGCGGCAGACTCCACGATGTTCAGGGTTATCTCCCAAAGGGAGACTGATCTCTCACACGGTCTGCCTTCTGACTGCTACCTGCCGGACGGCACACGGATGAACGACTATCAGGACGAACCTCTTCCCAATGGTCCGCGCAAGACCAGTTCCGTGACCGGCACAGCCATCGCACAGTCGCTTTTGGACTGGGAGAACGCCAACAAGGTTGTGGAGATAGTAGGTGTCTATCGCAGTCTTGACGCAGATTTACAACCCATCACCCTCTCCGGCAAGGTAATGCTCCCCAAAGGGCAGAAACCCAAGCGGATGATCCTCGTCAGCCACTACACTGTCGGCAGTAATGCCGAAGCCCCCAGCAACTCTTTCTCGCTCGAAGGCGTGTTGGTAAAGATGGGCTACGGACTGGTTATACCCGACTATATAGGCTACGGCGTCACCGCCGACAGAATTCATCCCTACCTTGTGATGGATCTCACGGCGCTTAATGTGCTTGATATGTGGCATGCCGTTAAGCCATGGCTCAAAGCTGTCGGGATGGAGCCGCAGGAAAAAGCCATCGACCTGATGGGCTACTCGCAAGGAGGCGCCACCACGATGGCGGTTCAGCACATGATAGAACGGATCAACGACTACCTCCCTGACAGTCTGCAAACCAAGATACACCGTGTTTTTGCCGGAGGCGGACCGTATGACGTGAAAGCCACCTTTGAGCGGTTTATCAACACCGATGTAGCCGGTTATCCTGTAGCCGTTCCGCTGGTGTTGCAAGGAATGATCAAGGGGAACGGCCTCAATATCGCCATGACCGATATGATACAACCGCAGATATGCGAAAACATCGACTCATGGATCAACTCCAAGCGATATACGACTGCCCAGATCAACGGGTTTATCAACACCAAAGTCACCCACGAGATCCTCACCGAAGAAGCCATGGCGCAGACTTCGGACAAGGTAGCCGAACTCTACAAAGCGATGACCGAGAACTCGATCGTCTCCTATGACTGGACACCCAAAGCGGCTGTGTATATCATGCACTCCATGGACGACGAGACCGTACCTTACACCAATGCCGTCAATGCCAAGAACAAATGGAAAGGCGCCAATATCGAATATAACTTCGGGCATTACGGCTCACATGTGAAATGCTGTCTGAGATTTATCTACTCTGTACAGACACTTCTGGAGCAAGAGGAAAAAGAAAAGAAGAACTATGAGTAAGAGCAATCCCCACATAGAGACCCTGCTTGTCACATGGCTGTCGGTGATAGCAGTTGCGCTGGTTACAGCAGGCTGCGATCCCAAACCGCATTTCGAAATCAACAATGTGACTATCACTTCCCATCCGGAGGTGATCTCGTCGGGGTTCGTCGAACATGTTTTCAGCACCAACAAGGATGCCTATTACCTGATCGGTATTGAAAAAGTCCGCAATGGTTATAACCCGCTCGATCCCGGCAACCAGAAGCAGTTTATGACCTTGGAGCTGGACTCCGCCCACCTCGAATACCTCGACTGGCGGCGCAGACTGCTCCAGGAAGGAGAGTTTAACATAGCCTCTTTTGCAAGCCATGCCCTGCAGTACGGCGAAACCGACTACTATTTCACGGGCTTGCAGCGCTCCACCGAGTATTGGGTATATGCTTTTGTGGTGGACCCCGAACGATTGACGCCTGTGGGCAAACTCCATGCAGTCAAAGTCCGTACCACGGAACTAAGCACCTTCGATATACATTTTGCCTATCGTATCAAAGGAGAGTGGGACTATGTCTATCCGCAAGACTCCAAAGGGCACATCGAAGCCCATTATCCGTATCTGATAGAGACCGTTGACAGTATTGATCTCGCAGAGGACGCTTCTTCACCGCAACAATACTTCCACGATTTTCAGAACTTATGGCTTCTAAACCCGCAGGACGCCGACATCTTATACGGAGTATATACCCGGCAGAACAACGGTTTTGGCAAAGCTCTGGATTTTGAGGAAGGGCATACTTATTACACCTTCATCTGCGGATATGATGACGGATTCTTCCATCCTACGCTCTATAAGTTCAGATGGAAGGACGCTTCCACCGAACTTTATCTCACCGATAGCGAAGAGAACAATCTGTTTATTCAGAGCGACCGCTGGTAATGGTATTCGCTCCAGTGGTCATTCTTGTTGTCATCGTTTTTGTGACCGCGAATACGGCTCCACCATGCCTTGACATACTTCTCCCCGTATTTCCAGTAGAGCATTACCAGCCATCCGAAAAGAAATCCTCCCAAGTGCGCAAAATGGGCAACGCCATCGCCACCGCCGGACAGGCCATTCAAGCCCAGCGCCAACTCGATTGCGGCATAGCTGATAACCATTACGCGTGCGCGGATAGGTATAGGTATAAAGAACAGGAACATCGGCACATCCGGGAACAGCCATCCGAAAGCAAACAGGATACCGAATACCGCTCCCGAGGCTCCGATAGTGATCAGATAAGGTATGTCATACACCGCCAAGGAGCCTTGACTGAGCATCAGCGCCCAGACTCCCTCCTGCGTCAATGCGGCACCTAATCCGCATACCAGATAGAAGAACAAGAACTTCGCCGCCCCCCATTCACGCTCCAAGACCGGCGCAAACATCAGCACGGCGAACATATTGAAGAACAAGTGGCTGAAATTGGCGTGCATAAACATATATGTCAGGAACTGCCACCAGTGAAATCCGGGGGAAGTGAAATACTGAAGGCCTAACAGATAATTCAGGTTCAAACCGGCTCTTCCTACTATAACGGTCAGCAGCCAAACGATAAGATTGAGCAACAAAATGTTGCGGGTTACTGTCGGTAAATTTCTCATAACGGTGCAAAGTTACTATTTTTTTTGCAAATACACATACAAAAACTGTACTTTTTGGCAAAAAACGCCAATTTTGGCAGGAAAAAGTCGAAAAAATATAATTTTTATTTGGTATTGTCATATTTTTGTTGTATCTTTGCAACGATTTTTCGGATTAAAGCTCCGGAAATATAATTAAACGTTTAATTAACAACTAAAATTTAACTATTATGAACAAAACTGGACTTGTAGAAGCTACCGCACTGAAAGCCGGTGTTTCGAAAGCTGAGGCTACCAAGGTTCTGGACGCAGCTATGGACGCTGTAGTTGAGGCATTGAAGAAAGGTGATGATGTGCAAGTGGTAGGTTTCGCTACCTTGAAAGTAGCTGAGAAAGCAGAGCGCAAAGGTATCAACCCGCTGACCAAGCAAGCAATCACCATTCCTGCCAAGAAAGTGGTTAAATTCAAAGCCGGTTCGAAACTCGCTTTATAATTTCTACAATCACTACCTGACGGGTTGCTCCGGATTGGGGCAACTCGTTTTGTGTCTGTTAATTTAAGGTATAATGTTGAATATTATTTTAAGTGGTGCCCCCGGTAGTGGAAAGGGGACACAGTCTGATTTACTGGTAGCTCATTACGGGCTCCAGCACTTATCCACCGGTGATGTCTTGCGCAAAGAGATCAAGACCGGTAGCGAGTTAGGCAAACAGATCGACGAACTGATCTCCAAGGGCAACCTGGTGCCGGATGACATGATGTACGGCGTTATCGACCATTATCTGGCTAATCTACCAAAGGATAGCAAGGGAATGATTTTTGACGGCTATCCCCGCACAGTAGCCCAGGCGGAAGCACTCTCGGAGTTGCTCAAGAAATACAACATGGAGGCAATCATGATCGACATGCTGGTAGATGAGCAGCTGCTCATCCAGCGCCTCATCGAGCGCGGCAAAGTCAGCGGCAGAGCGGATGACAACCTCAATACTATCCGTCATCGTATCGCTGTCTATCACAACCAGACAGAGCCGATTGCCAACTACTATCTGCACCAAGGCAACTATTTTGCCGTTAACGGGAACCACACCGTGGAAGAAGTATTCATGCAACTGGAGCGGGTTATCGACCTCGCCTGCAAATAACAATAACAGCCATCAGCCTGTAGCTTATGACCAATTTTATCGACTACGTTAAGATCTACTGCCGCTCGGGCAAGGGCGGCGCCGGTAGTATGCATTTTCACCGTGCCAAATATCTGCCTAAAGGAGGGCCGGACGGCGGCGACGGAGGCAAAGGCGGGTCGATTATTCTGCACGCCAACCGCAATCTGTGGACACTCTTGCATCTCAAATATCAGAAGCATCTCTTTGCCACGGACGGCGGTAACGGCGGCGACAGCCGTTCTTTCGGCAAGGATGGCGAGGACAAGATCATCGAGGTGCCATGCGGTACCGTGGTCTATGACGGCGACACGGGAGAGTTTCTCTGCGAGGTCAAGGAACACGACGAGCGCATCGTTCTGCTCAAAGGCGGCAGGGGAGGTCTGGGCAACTGGCATTTCCGCACCGCTACCAACCAGGCTCCGCGTTATGCACAGCCTGGAGAACCGGCGCAAGAGCGAAATATCATCCTCCAACTCAAAGTGCTGGCAGATGTCGGACTGGTAGGTTTCCCTAATGCCGGCAAATCCACACTCCTGAGTACCGTCTCCGCAGCCAAGCCGGAGATAGCCGACTATCCTTTCACCACCCTCACGCCGCAGTTAGGTATCGTACGGTATCGCGACGGACAGTCGTTCTGTATGGCGGATATACCGGGCATCATTGAGGGCGCAAGCGAAGGCAAGGGCTTGGGACTGCGTTTTCTGAGACACATCGAGCGCAATGCGGTGTTACTTTTCATGGTGCCTGCCACAGCGCCCGACATCAAAGCGGAGTATGAGATCCTGCTCCACGAGTTGGAGCAATACAATCCGGAACTGCTCACCAAGGCACGCATCCTCGCCATCTCGAAGATGGATCTGCCGCGTCTGGACGAAGAAGGCAACGAATTGCCGCCGATAGACGATCAGTTAGCACTGCTCCGTTCCCAACTGGGCATCCCTGTCATTCCCATATCTTCTTTCACCAACCAGGGTATAGACCTGCTCAAAGACACCCTCTGGACCGAACTCAACAAAGAGCAGAACCAGATCATCGAGATCAGCCATGCGCCGATCGAAGTGAACGCCATCGAGAAGGACGAAAATGACCAAATGGAAGATGACCAAGAGGAAAACGAAGAGACCATTTACCTCAACGAGGTAGAGGAAGAGTGGGATCTCGACAAATACAAAGGCATCGGCTGGGACGAATAACAAATAGCAAATGAACAAATGAGGAAATTCTATGACAACATCATAGAATGGCGTGAACGCCATATCAGCGAGAAGCAGCTGGTGCTCTTTCTCTCGTTTGTCGTTGGTGTATTCTCCGCTTTGGCCGCAGCGCTGCTCAAGTCTTTTATCCATCTGATCCAATGGGTGGTAGAGGAACAGTTGATCGGCGACTCCCATACATGGTGGTATCTGATTACTCCTATTATCGGTATTACTCTCGCCGCGCTATTTGTCAAGTATATCGTGCGGGATGATATCTCGCATGGTATCACGAAGATCCTCTACGCCATCTCGCAGCGCAAGTCTATCATCAAGGCACATAACATGTGGTCGTCTGTTATCGGTTCGGGGCTCACCATCGGTTTCGGCGGATCGGTTGGAGCCGAAGCACCGATTGTGCTGACCGGAGCTGCCATCGGCTCTAATCTGGCGAAAGCTTTCCGGCTTGACCAGAAGACGATGATGCTCATGATCGGTTGCGGCGCTGCCGGAGCAGTGGGAGGTATCTTCAAGGCTCCTATTGCCGGATTTGTCTTCACGCTGGAGGTGTTGCTGATGGATCTGACGATGACCTCTGTTGCCCCCCTGCTGATCTCATCAGTCACAGCCACCGCCATCTCGTATATCCTGACGGGAATGGAGCCGATGTTCCCGCTGGACAACTACGAGGCGTTTTCCGTCAACCGCATCCCGTGGTACATGGTGCTCGGCGTGGTCTGCGGATTTGTCAGCCTCTATTTCACGCGGGGGATGAACGGTTTGGAACAGTGGTTCAAACATTCCACGCAAAACATGTGGCTCAAACTCCTGATGGGAGGTCTGACGCTGAGTATCCTGATCTTCGTTTTCCCGCCTCTCTACGGCGAGGGCTATGATGTCATCCGCCAACTCATCAACGGCGATTGCATGTCCGCATTGGAGAATAGTCCGCTGGAGCACAACGAGTGGGCGGCGCGCAACGGCTACTGGCTGTTGCTGACCTATTTCGGGTTTATCATCCTCTTCAAGATCGTTGCGTCGGTAGCCACTAACGGTGCCGGCGGTGTGGGAGGAATCTTTGCACCTTCGCTCTTCATGGGAGCTGTAACGGGTTTTCTGACAGCCCGGATAATGAATATGTCGGGTCTCACGGTGCCGGAAGCCAATTTTGCCCTGGTGGGCATGGCGGGACTGATGTCCGGCGTGATGCACGCGCCGCTGACGGGTATCTTCCTTGTGGCGGAACTCACCGGCGGCTACCACCTGTTCATGCCTCTGATGGCGGTCAGTGTGATCTCCTATCTGACTATCATGCTCTTTGAGCCCCACTCTCTCTACGCAATGCGTCTGGCGCAGAAAGGCGAGTTGCTCACCCACAACAAGGATCGCAATGTCCTCACCCTGCTCAAGATGGACAATGTGCTGGAGACAGACCTCAAAACCATCTTCCCTGAGATGACGTTGGGCGAGTTGGTGAAGGTCATTTCGGAAAGCAATCGTAATATCTTCCCCGTGATTGACCATGAGGGGCATCTTCGCGGTATTCTGCTCTTGGACGAGGTGCGTAATATCATGTTCCAGCCGCGTTTGTATAAGCGTTTTACGGTAGGTCAGTTGATGACTTCTCCGCCGTATATCCTGCAATCGGACATGCCGATGGAGAAGGTGATGGAGGTCTTCGAGGACACCGGTGCATGGAATCTGCCGGTAGTGGATCAGTCCCGACGGTATCTGGGCTTCGTCTCCAAGTCCAAGATCTTCAACTCCTACCGCCATGTGCTCGTGCATTTCTCCGAAGAGTAACTCCGGGCACGCGGAGATACGAATAATCAACTAAGCGAAATAATGAATGGCGAAATATCACGATATCAACCAAACGAAGAAAATGTAGTAGTCTATCGTACAGAGGATAACACATTACAGCTGGAGGTACGAGTGGATGAGGAAACCGTGTGGCTAACACAACATCAATTAGCGCAACTATTCAACACCTCGCGTAATAATATCACGCTGCATATAGGGAATATCTTCAAGGAGCAGGAGTTAGATCGTAATTCAGTATGTAAGGAATCCTTACTAACTGCCGCCGATGGGAAAACATATAAAACAAAGTTTTATAATTTAGATGTCATCATATCTGTTGGCTATCGCGTCAAATCAGTAGTTGGTACTCGTTTTCGCCAATGGGCTTTAAAAGTCATTAAGAATTACATGTTGCGTGGCTATGTTGTCAATCAACGTTTGCTGAATATAGAAAATCAATTGGCATCACAGCAAAAGCAATTAGCCGACCACCAAGAAAAGATTGACTTCTTTGTCCGGACGAATATACCGCCGGTAGAGCAAGTGTTCTTTGAAGGAGAGTTCTTTGGTGCAAGAGTACTCTTGGAGAAACTGATCAAGACAGCACAGAAACGTGTTATTATCATTGATGCGTATGTGGATGCCGCTACCTTTGAGATGCTGGACGTGCGCGCCAAAGGAGTGACAGCAGACATCTATTCGGATAGCGAGTATAAGTCTCTACGCGAAATGCACAATACAACCAAGGGAGTGCAGCCCGTGAATACGCATAAATGGTTAACGCCATCGCACGACAGATGGCTGATAATAGACGATAGTTTATATCATTGCGGGCACTCACTCAAAGACATGGGGAAGAAGCTATCGGCTATCACCCTTATGGGAACAAGTCCAGAAACTATACTGAAAGAGATAAAATAAAAAATTCCCTCGTCTCTTTTCCAGACGTTAAACAGGAGAAACGCGCGTAGCGACGCGCGATAACATATTGATTTAAAGCGTTTACACGTTTGTTCTTTTGTGAATTGGAATGTAGGAAACTCTAATTAAGAATCAAAAGATTGACAAAGTAGATGCTCACGAGTGTATTTTACACCCGCCCGTGCCCTTGGACATAAGTCCATTGGGCATGTTGGGGTATATTATACATTGCGCGAGTAACTGCATGTATATCCGATTCTTAGGGCACTTCCTACAGCCTCAATTCACGGATAACAACAGTTATTCGCGTTTTTGTTTAACTATAACCCGTAAAATTATGATTCATCCTTTGTCTGACTGTAAAGCAAGTGTACCTGAGACAACTCGTATTTGGCAGTATTGCGTGATTTTTCCGAAAGCAGTAATCGGTTCAAATTGCAATATCTGTAGTCATTGCTTAATCGAAAACGATGTTACTATTGGGAACAACGTAACTGTTAAATCCGGCGTGCAAATATGGGACGGTGTAAGAATTGAAGATGATGTATTTGTAGGTCCCAATGTAACTTTTACGAATGATATGTATCCGCGTTCGAAGCAATATCCAGAAGAATTCTATAAAACGAAATTAAAGAAAGGTTGTTCTATTGGAGCAAATTGCACAATAGTATGCGGAGTTACAATTGGAGAAAGGGCAATGATTGGAGCAGGAAGTGTTGTAACAAAAGATGTACCATCGGGAGAACTTTGGTTTGGAAATCCTGCTAAATATGTTCGTAATGTTGATTTCTGACACGGATATGCAAATTAGCGGGCAGCCATGATGGTTGCCCGCTAATTCTTAACAATCGTCACTTTCCGCGCTTACCTACCACACACGAGAGGCTGACGAGACGCTGACGGGACGAGAGGCCGACAGGATACCGACGAGATACCGTGATTAAATCTTAACAATCGGCAATTCTTTTTATGCAATTGAGTACGTATCGACCCTTGCTTGCCCCTTATTTGCCTCTGACTTGCTTCTGACTTGCCTCCGATAACAGGTTTGTAATTCGCTGAAAACAAGGGGCATATGAAATATTGTAAATAAACCCCGGAATTTACGTATCTTAATAATCGGCAATTTTTTAGCAGAGTGCCAACCGGTACTCCGCTTTTGTTCTGAGTCGCGCATTTCCAGGTTCTCGCCGGGACATAGTCCCGTGATGGTCATGTTTTTATCCTCACATTCGTTCGGAACGATTTCTACTAAATAAGGGAGGGAAGTCTTTGCACTTTGGCATAAAAATTGAAGAATAATTTGCATATATCAGAAAAAAGCAGTAAATTTGCACCGAAATTCATGATCAATGAATCAAAGACAATTAAAAACACTAACAAAACACCAACCGCAAAGAATATGAAAAAAAGTATTATCATAAGCCTTTTGGCACTCATCGGAATAATGCCGATTTTTGCAGAAGTCAACCAGATGACCACTGCCCAGTTCAAAGACCGCATCTACGACTACTCCAGTTCCGCAGAGTGGAAGTTCAAAGGCAAGAAACCCGTCATCATCGACTTTTACACCACCTGGTGCGGTCCGTGCAAACGTCTCGCGCCTATCATGGAAGAACTCAGCGAGAAATACAAAGGACGCGTTGTGTTCTACAAAGTGGATATCGAGAAAGAGCCCGAACTGGCTGCCAAATTCCAGATCTCAAGCATCCCGCAGGTGCTCTACATCCCCATGAAGGGCAAACCTCAGAAGCTGGTGGGACTATACCCTAAAGACCAGATAGAGGAGATCATCACACAATTCCTGCTGCCCGCTGCCAAGAAGAAATAATGTCCGTAGAGTTCGTTCTATTGGTACTTTCGATGCTGTTTTTCTTCAGCATCATCGCAGACAAGATCGGATACCGGTTCGGTGTTCCGGCGCTTTTGGTGTTTCTGGCAGTAGGAATGCTATTCGGTCCGGACGGCGTAGGCAAGCTGATCAACCCCAACGGCGTGGGGTATATGTTAAATATCTCGTCCGCCGAAGCCCTCTCTTCCATCGCACTATGCGTCATCCTCTTCTCCGGAGGGATGGACACCAAGTTGAGCGACATCAACCCTGTCATGCCGCAAGGTGTCGCTCTGGCGACCTTCGGTGTACTGCTGACGATGGGGATAACGGGCGTGTTGGTCTATTATATCTTCGGATGGATCAACGGCGACCACTCGCTCGGCATCGCCTTCGCACTGCTCATAGCCGCCACGCTCTCGTCCACCGACTCGGCTTCGGTGTTCTCTATCATGCGCACCAACGGCAACCGGCTGCGCGATCTGACGCTTCCGTCACAGACGCTGGTGATCATGGTCCGCAGAGGCGAAGACTTCTTTGTACCAAGCGGCAACAGCGAACTGCTGGCAGGAGACCAGTTGCTCGTCATCACAGACAACGACGTAGAAATGGCACGCCAATACCAGATGGAGAAAGAGGAGGAAGAACAATCCTACTGGAACATCCGGATGCTGACCGACACCAAGGACTTTTTCCAGTCTATCTGGCATAAGATTGTGCATAATAACTAATTCTTTTTATGGCTAAGACTACCATATTTCTCACCGGTGCCACAGGCACTATGGGTTTTGCCGGAATGACTGAGATCCTCAGCCGTCCCGACCAGTATGACCTCCGTATCCTTGCCCGCCCGAGCAAGAAGAACAAAGAGCTGCTCTCTCCTATCTCGGCTCTCAACCCCCAACTCTCGATCATCTGGGGCGATCTCACCCGCTACGAGGATGTGTTGCAAGGAGTGACCGGTGCCGATATCGTGTTGCACGTAGGCGGAATGGTGTCGCCGCAGGCAGACTACCGTCCCAAAGCCACTCTGCGCACCAATATCACCGCCGCGATGAATATCACCCAAGCAGTGCTGGCACAAGAGGAGGAGAAACAGCCCAAGGTGGTCTATATCGGTTCGGTAGCTCAGATGGGCGACCGCCGCGAGCCGCTCCATTGGGGACGCACCGGCGATCCCATATGTGTGTCTGCCTACGACCATTACGGTCTGACCAAAGTGGCGGCAGAGCGCATCATCACCGATTCCGGCATCAAACAGTGGGTCAGCCTCCGTCAGTCGGGCATCCTCTACCCCGCTATCCTCAAGAACTACGACCCTATTATGTTCCACGTACCTATCCGCGGCGTGTTAGAATGGGCGACTGTGGAAGACAGCGGACGACTGCTGGAGCGCGTTTGCCGTCCGGAGGTGCCGGAAGAGTTCTGGAACAGATACTACAACATCGGTTCGGGCAAAGAGTACCGGCTCTCCAACTACGAGTTTGAGGTACTGCTGCTGGACGCTATCGGCTGCCCGAAGCCCGAAAAGATATTCAATGCCAACTGGTTCACCACCCGTAACTTCCACGGCATGTGGTATATCGACGGTGATGAGTTGGAAAACTATCTCCATTTCCGCGCCAACGTGCCCGTGAAAGAGTATTTCGCCCGGATGGCAAAAGCTCCTTCGCTGCCCTGGGGAATCAAGTTCGCCTCCAAGACCCACATCGCCAAACTCTTCCCGCACTGCGTGAAAGCCGCCATGTGGTTTATGGCGAACAGCAAGGAGCACGGCACACAATGGTGGATCAAGAAAAGTGACAAAGGGACGAAGGACGAAGCACAAAGAGCGCAGAAGCGCGTGGCTGCATATTACGGCACATTGGAGGCATATCGCGCCATACCCGACTGGGAGCATACCGACCGTACGCATAACAGCGAGACGCCGGTACTCTTGGATCACGGCTACGATGAGAGCAAAGATATTGATCTGCTCACGGACGAGGAGTTGCAGAAAGCAGCGGCATTCCGCGGCGGCAAATACCTGGGCAACGATACTTGGCAGGATGCCGAAGGCAGAACCTTCCGGGCTTCGCGCAGACTGGTGCTGCTCGGCGGACACTGGTCACCATACGACATTCCATGGCCGTACGACGAAGAGACTCTTGCGCGTCTCCGACTGCCCGAATCGCTCCATCCGCACCCCACTCCGTGGCATTGGGACAGCGTAGCGAAGAGCAATCCGTTCTTTGCACAACTATGGGCTCCTCTGCACGACAAAACAGAAGATAACATCTACGGAGCAGAGATTTTCGAAGGCTGGGAGAAGTAATTTCCAAAAAAAAGACAGTTTTTTTTGCATATATGGAAAAAAAGCAGTAATTTTGTGGGCTTTTTCGTGCGTCAGTATGCGCACACGCGTTGCGCAATGGCGTGTAAGTAAGATATATGATAGATTACATCAAAGGACAACTGGCTGAATTGATGCCTGCAGTAGCAGTAGTGGAAGCTGCGGGTGTGGGATACGAGATCAATATCTCGCTGAGCACCTATTCCTCCCTGGCGGGAAAGGAGAACCAAGAGACCAAACTATGGGTGACAGAAATCATCCGCGAGGACACTCATGACCTGTTCGGTTTCGGAGACAAGGGAGAGCGTGAGATTTTCCTGCTACTGGTGTCGGTAAGCGGTATCGGAGCCAACACGGCACGTATGATCCTCAGCACTTTCACGGCAGCAGAGGTGCGCACCATAGTAGCCACCGGCAATGCCAAAGTGCTCTCGCAAGTGAAAGGGCTGGGTCTGAAGACCGCACAACGCATCATTGTGGATCTCAAGGACAAGATGCTCAAAGTGGATCTGGACACCACTTCCGCCAGCGAGTTGGCTTTCGCCGAATACGAGATAGACAGCAGTATCAAGCAAGAGGCTGTCAGTGCCCTGACGATGTTAGGTTTCGCCGCCGCTCCGAGCAACAAGGTGGTAGAGAAAATCCTCAAAGCGGAACCCACCGCAAACGTGGAGACAGTAATCCGCAAAGCACTTAAGATGCTGTGATCAAGCGATTAGAGAACATATTGGTGATTAGTCTGCTGTTATGGCTGCCGCTGGCTGCCATGACGGTTCATGCACAGACCAAACCCAAGTCGCTCAGGGAACTGGTAGCCGAGGAGAAAGCTCAGAAAGAGGCCGAGAAAGCCAAGAAAGAAGCCGAGAAAGCGCGTAAGGCGGAGGAGAAGGCACGCAAAGAAGCCGAAGCAGCCGAGCGGGCAGCCAAAGCCAAAGAGACGGCAGAGAAGATAGCCGCAGGCGAGGTAGTGGAAGTGGAGAGCAACTGGAACAGCGACAGCGCTGTATGGGCTCCGACACAGGTAGCACCGTTAGGTGCCGAGAACTACGACGACCTGGCCTCACCCAAGAGCAGTCTTGACCTCCGGACACCGGAGAATATCCAGACCGAAGTGGAATACGACCTGGCTTCCGGCATGTATGTACTCCATACCAAAGTGGGCGACACCGATATAACCACGCCGTATATGATGACCGATGAGGAGTACAAAGCCTATACCGAGCGGCAGCTGATGCAACAATACTGGCAACAGAAGATCGGCGAAGTGGAGCATAACAACGAGAAGAAGTTTGACATCACCGACATGAAATTCAATATCGGTCCAGCAGACAAGATCTTCGGTCCGGGCGGTGTGCAGTTGAAGATGCAGGGAAGCGCCGAGTTGCTCTTCGGCTTCAAGCACCAGTACATAGCCAACCCCTCGCTCACCGAGCGTGCAAGGAACAATAACATCTTCGATTTTGACGAGAAGATACAGGCATCGGTCAATGGTAAGGTGGGTGAGAAGATCAACTTCAACCTCAACTACAACACCGAAGCCTCTTTCTCCTTCGACCAGCAGAACCTCAAGCTGAACTACAAAGGTCATGAGGACGATATTATCCAGTCGATCGAGGCAGGAAACGTGACGATGGATCTCAACTCCTCGCTGATACGCGGCAGTCAGGCGCTGTTCGGTATCAAGACCAACCTGAAGTTCGGCAAATTCCGCATCCAGGCCCTCATCAGTCAGCAGAACTCGGAGAGCCAGAGTGTGAGTTCCAAAGGCGGCGCGCAGATGTCGAAGTTCGATATCGCCGGCGACAGTTATGACGAGAACCGTCACTTTTTCCTCTCCCATTTCTTCCGCGACAAATACGAGGCGGCGATGCAGTCGGTGCCATACGTGGCATCAGGTGTGACGATCAACAAGATCGAGGTGTGGGTCACCAACCGCAAAGGCAACTATGACCAAGCCCGTAATATCGTGGCATTCACCGACCTCGGCGAGCAGAAGAGCCACCTGCAAAACGATGCCTGGGGCGGCAATGACGTGGTAGCGCCGGAGAACACCGCCAACGGTCTGTATGCCGCTGTCAAGACTACTGCCTTCCGCGATATCCAGCAGACCAGTTCGTCTCTCGAAGGCTTCAACGGCATGGAAGGAAGCATTGACTACGAGAAAGTGGAATCCGCACGACTGCTGAGCAGCAGCGAATATACGCTCAACAGCGCCTTGGGATATATCTCCCTCAAACAAGCCCTCAACCAGGACGAAGTGCTGGCGGTAGCATACGAGTACACCTACAACGGCAAGGTATATCAGGTAGGTGAGTTCTCTACCGACGGAAGCGAAGAGTTGCGTGCTCCTAACGCGCTGGCACTCAAGCTGTTGAAATCCACGAACAACGCACCTGTCAAAAAAGGCAGAGGTACTTGGGATCTGATGATGAAAAACATCTACTCCCTGGGCGCGACAAGTATCAACAGCGACAAGTTTGAGTTGTATGTAATGTACCGCAACGACTCTGTCGGCACCGAGATGCAATACCTCAACGAAGGTGATATCAAAGGCAAACAACTGCTCCGCGTGATGAACCTCGACCGTCTGGACTCGAAGAACAACAACGCTCCTGACGGCAAGTTCGATTTTGTGGAAGGTCTGACTGTCTATGCCTCCAACGGACGCATCATTTTCCCTGTTCTGGAGCCGTTCGGCAGCCACTTGGCTAAGCAGTTGGGCGACCAACGGCTGGTGGACAAATACTGCTTCCCCGAACTCTACGACTCCACGCTGGTGGTGGCGCAGGAGATGAGCGAGAAGAACAAATTCCACCTGACCGGTAAATACAAGGGCACCAACGGCAGCGAGATCCGTCTGGGAGCAATGAATGTGCCGAGAGGAAGTGTGACCGTCACCGCCGGAGGAGCCAAACTGGTAGAGAACGTAGATTACACCGTGGACTATGTGATGGGAACGGTAACGATCCTCAACCAGTCGATTCTGGAGTCCGGCACTAACGTGGACGTCAAACTGGAAAACCAGTCCACCTTCTCCATGCAGCGCAAATCGCTCTTTGGTGCGCATTTCGAATACCAGTTCACCAAGGACTTCATGTTAGGCGGTACGATCATGCACCTGCGCGAGCGTCCGCTGACCACCAAGGTCAACACCGGTTCAGAACCGCTGGCAAACACCATCTGGGGTGTCAACGGCTCCTACAAGACCGAGATGCAGTGGCTTACCAACGCCATCGACAAGATTCCATGGATCACCGCCACCGCACCTTCGACCTTCCAGATCAACGCCGAGTTTGCGCACATGATCCCCGGTCACACCAGAGATGTAGGATCGGTAGGAACGGCGTATATCGATGATTTTGAGAGCACTACAACCAATATCGACGTGCATTACCCCAGTTACTGGTTTCTGGCTTCCACGCCAACTCCTTTTGCCGAAGCAAAAGACATCAACCAGAGCTCGTATAACAAGAACAGGGCATTGCTGGCATGGTACACCGTAGATCCCATCTTCGGCTATCCGCAGAGCAACACGCCGGCACACATCCGCAACGATGTAGCAGCCCTCAGCGACCACCGCACCCGTATTGTCTATGAGACGGAGATTTATCCAAACAAGACACAACTTGCCAATCAGGACACCAAACTGGCGGTGCTTAACCTCTCCTATTATCCGCAAGAGCGCGGACAATATAATGTCTCCGCATCGGAGATCAACAACCAAGGCGAACTCACTAATCCGCGTCAGCGCTGGGGCGGAATAATGCGCCGCCTGGACAACACCGACTTCGAGCGCGCCAATATCGAGTATATCGAGTTCTGGCTCATGGACCCGATGCTCACCAACCCCGAAGGCTACGACGGCGAGTTATACATCAACCTGGGAGACATCAGCGAGGATATTCTGCGTGACGGCAAGAAGTCGTTCGAGCACGGTCTGCCTATCTCCGACCAGGATGCCGGCCGTGTAGACTCCACTATCTGGGGGTATGTGCCCCGTACCACGAGCACCGTGACCGCCTTCTCCAACGAGGCCGGTGCACGTCCCAAACAAGACGTGGGTCTTAACGGTCTGACCACCGAGCAAGAGCAGCGTTGGGGTATCTATCGCGACTATGTACGCGACCTGCGTGCCAAAGTGGATGCCAACGTCATCAGCCGTTGGGAAGAGGACCCATTCTCGCCGCTGAACGACCCTGCCGGTGATAACTTCCACTACTACAGAGGCTCCGACTTCGACGAGCAAGAAGTGCCTGTTCTTGCGCGATACAAGCATTTCAACGGTACCGAAGGCAACTCGCCCGACACCGAGTCGCAGACCGAGAGTTACGGAACCGCTTCCACACTACAGCCGGATATCGAGGACATCAACAACGACAACACCCTCAATGAGTACGAAAAATACTTCCAGTACAAAGTCATCATCCGCCCCGACATGATGGAGGTGGGAAGACAGCATATAACGGAGAAGAAAGTAGCCAAAGTGACACTCCGTAACGGCGAGACGCAAGAGGTGACCTGGTATCAGTTCAAGATACCATTGAAGGGCGACAGCAGCGATGTCAAGACCGTAGGTTCGATCCGCAACTTCAAGTCGATCCGTTTCATGCGTCTGTATATGACCGGTTTTGAGAAAGAGACCCATCTACGCTTTGCAACGATGGATCTCGTACGCGGCGAGTGGCGCCAATACACCAAGGATCTGTATCCTATCGGGGCGACTGTCAACACCGGCGCATCGCTGAATGTACAGACCGTCAACATCGAGGAGAACAGCACCCGTACACCGATCAACTATGTGCTTCCTCCGGGCGTAAGCCGCCAGACCGATCCGGGTCAGGCACAACTCATCGAGCAGAACGAGCAGGCAATGGTGATGCGTGTCATAAACCTCAGTCCGCACGATGCGCGTGCCGTATATAAGAACACCGGCTATGACATGCGCCAGTACAAGAACTTCCAGATGTTTGTGCATGCCGAGCAGATGGAGGCATTGGATCCCGACCTCAGAGACGGTGATCTGAGTTGCTTCGTGCGTCTGGGTTCGGATCTCAAGAACAACTACTACGAATACGAGATTCCGTTGCATCTGACCGCTCCGGGACAGTACAACAACAGTAACGAGCGCGACCGGATGGTAGTATGGCCTGAGGATAACATGTTCGATTTCCCGTTCTCCGTTCTGACCAACGCCAAAACGGCGCGCAACAAAGCCAAACGTGCCGGCAACGAGGGCGTATCGAACACCATTCCTTATGTCATCTATGACGAAGACTCCGGCAAGCCGCAGAACAAGATCACCGTGATGGGTAATCCTACCTTGGAGGATGTGGAGACTATCATGATCGGTATCCGCAACACCGGCAGGGCAGACCATACGGCAGAAGTGTGGGTGAATGAGATGCGCCTGAGCCAATTCAACGAACAAGGCGGTGTGGCAGCCATGGCAAACGCCTCGCTCGCCATCAGCGACATAGCACAAGTCAACGTAGCAGGACGGCTGGAGACGGCAGGGTATGGTTCGATCGAATCGAATGTCTTAGGCCGTAACCTGGACAACTTCTACCAGATGTCCGTCTCGGCGGCTCTGGAAGCAGGGCGTCTCTTCCCGGAGAAAGCCAAACTGCAGATACCGCTCTACGTAGCCTATACCAACGAGACCTCCTCGCCGGACTATGACCCGCTGGATACGGATATCAAGCTGCACGAGACACTGGAGACTTTTGAGACCAAGGCTGAACGCGACTCCGTAAAACGGATGGCCAACTCCGTACAAGAGTCCACTTCGTTCTCCGTGACGAACATGAAGGTGAACATCAAATCCAAGAAGAAAGACATGTTCTACGACCCCGCCAACTTCTCCATCTCGGCTTCGTATAACAAGCAGAGCGAGCGCACGCCCGAACTGGAGACCAACGTGACAACCGACCAGAAGGGATCGTTCACCTATGCCTATAACTTCAACCCCAAACCCTGGGAGCCGTTCAAGAAGGTGCAGAAGGTGCAGAAAGTGAAATTCCTGAACGAGATGAACTTCTACTATCTGCCGCAGTCGTGGTCGTTCTCCACGAATATGCACCGTACTTTCTCGCACATGAAGATGCGTGATCTGACAGCCGATGCAGGCAATGCAATGGATCCGACCTTCAGCAAGGACTTCACCTGGGACCGACATGTGGACTTCAAATACGATCTGACCAAGAATATGAAGTTCTCCTTCCAGTCCGCCATGAACGCCATCATCGACGAGGGAACGTACACCCCGGAGGTACTGAAGGGACAGTATTTTGATGCAGAGTTCAACCACAACCAATACGAGGCATGGCGGGACACTATCCAGCGCTCGCTTGCCAAGTGGGGTTCTCCGTACACCTACCAGCAGGTGTTCACCGCCAGTTGGAATGTGCCATTCAACCGCATCCCGTATGTGGAGGCACTGAGTGCCAACGCCTCGTATAATGCCAACTATAACTGGTCGCGCACCGCTTCGACCAAAGCCACCAACGACCTGGGCAACACCGTCTCGTCCTTGCAGTCATGGCAAGTGGACGGAGGTCTGAATTTCGAGACATGGTGGAACAAATCCAAATACTGGAAGCAGATGACCCAGCGCTATACGGGCAGGGGTAACCGCCGCAGCTTCAAGCCCAAGACCTTCACCCAGACGCTGGCTATGGAGAAGGGCAAGACCGTTGAAGTCACCCACCGTCTCAATGCCGACAAACTGCAAGTGATCGTGACCGACAGCGCGGGACATAAGATACCTGTATCCTTCAAGACGGACGGCAACACCAAGATCCAGCTGACCCCGAAAGCCGACTGCGCAGCAGCCAACATATCCATCACCTCGAAGGATCCGAACGAGCGTACGCCGGCTCAGGTGGCAGGCGACATGTTCGCCTACGTAGGAACGATGTTCCGCAAGCTGCAAGTCACCTATCGCGAGACCAACTCCATGACGCTGCCGGGCTTTGGTCCGGAAGCCGGATTCATGGGACAGCGCAAGGTGAACGGCGTCTATGCGCCGGGCTTTGATTTCGCTTTCGGCTTCATCCCCGACAACCTCATCGAACGCGCCAAGGAGTACGGCTGGCTATCAGGCGACACCAGCGTCATTCAGCCGGCAGCACGCGCCCATACCAGCGACTTGGATATCAAACTGACCCTTGAGCCGTTACCGGGACTGAAGATCCAGGCTACCGGCAAACGCTATACCGCCTCCTCGACCTCGGTGATCTATTCGTATGACAGGCTGCAGGAGAACATGACGGGTTCGTTTAATATCACCTCGTGCGCCTTGGCAACGCTCTTCCAGCATATCGGTTCGCAAGAGGAGAATTTTGCCAACGCTGCGTTTGACAACTTCCTGCAATACCGGGATATCATGCGTGACCGCGTAGAGGCGCAATACACCGGCGTCCAATACCCCGATGCAGGCTTCCTGCAAGGTACTGTCTTCGCCGGACAGCAGTTCAACACGCAAAACGGACATGTATCGAACAACTCCGCCGATGTGCTGGTACCCGCTTTCCTGGCAGCTTACACCGGCAGAAACCCGCAATCGATGGACTTGAACCCGATCTTAGGATTCCTCAAGATCCTGCCTAACTGGTCGGTGACATACGACGGTCTGGGCAAGTTGCCCTGGATGCGTGACCACTTCAAGTCGGTGATGCTCACCCACGCCTACACGTGTAAGTACGCTATCGGTTCTTACGGATCCTACTCTACCTGGGTGCCTGCCGGCGACGGCAACAACAAGATGATCGGTTTCGTGCGCGATGTCACTACCGACATGCCTATCCCGTCATCGGCTTACGACATCGCCAATGTCACTCTCACCGAGTCCTTCTCGCCGCTCATCGGACTGAACATGACGATGAAGAACTCCCTGTCGGTAAAAGCCGAGTACCGCAAACAGCGTAACCTGGCACTCAATGTCACCTCGGTACAGCTCACTGAGGGTCACACCTCGGAGTTTGTGATAGGAGCCGGCTATACGATCAAGAACCTCAATTTCGTAGCCAAGAAGAAAGACGGTGCACAACGCAAGGTGTCGAACGACCTGAAACTGCAGGTGGATGTCTCCTACAAGGATATCAAGACGCTGCTGCGCAAGATAGACGAGGGTATCACCCAGGCATCGAACGGCAACAAGGTACTGGCAATCAAGATTTCGGCAGACTACGTGCTGAGCCAGAAGATCAACCTCCAGTTGTTCTACGACCACCAGAGTACCACGCCTCTTATCTCTTCTTCGTATCCGGTCAAGGCGGATAACATCGGCCTTAACATCAAACTCATGCTTACCCGTTAGGATGTACAGAGTAGGAATAATCGGTCCGGAGAGCACAGGCAAAAGCACTTTGGCACGCTACCTGTCCAAGCGCTATCAGGGCATCTATGTGCCTGAATACGCGCGCGAATATGTGGAGAAAAAAGGCCAACCGGATATATCCTACGACGAGGTGTGTCTTATCGCCCGGCAGCAGATTGATTATCTGCGGAGTGCGGAGAACGGACTCTATTTCTTCGACACCGAACTTATCATCACCAAGGTCTGGTTCGACTACCGGTGGGGGAAAGTGCCGGAATGGCTCAACGAGGCGATAGAAGAATACAAGATGGATGTCTATCTGCTTTTGGCGCCGGATATCGAATGGGTGCCTGATCCTCCTGCCCGCACGAACGGGAGCGACCGGATCCGTCAAGCACTTTTTGACCGCTACGAGCAGGAAATTCAGGCATTAGGCACACCTTATTATATAATAAAGCATTGTTAAAAGGCACTTTTTGACAGAAAATTACAAAAATATTTGCATATGTCAAAAAAATGTAGTACCTTTGTCCCCGCTTTCCGATAAAAGGGAGCGCATGGCCGGTTGGATGAGCGATTTAGTCGGCGGTCTGCAAAACCGTATAGAGCGGTTTGACTCCGCTACCGGCCTCCATACTTTTCTCCCCAACGCAAACCAAAAAATGTTTGTGTTGGGGTTTTAATAAAAGGTATTCCTATGGATTCAGTTATTCAAGATATCACTTCTCAAGAATACAAATACGGTTTCACCACGGATGTGGAGACCGATGTCGTACCGGTCGGACTGAGCGAAGACATCATCCGCCTCATTTCCGCCAAAAAGGGAGAGCCTGAATGGATGCTGGATTTCCGGCTGAAGGCTTATCAGAAATGGCAGACGATGAAACTGCCCACCTGGGCGCATCTGGACATTCCTGAAATCGACTTCCAATCCATCTCGTACTACGCAGCACCGAAGGTAAAGTCCACCTCCGCCACCTTCCCAAAAGGAGAGGAGGCAAAAGAGATTGATGCAGAGATCATGAAGACCTTTGACAAACTCGGAATACCTCTGGAGGAACGGGCAGCGCTGGCAGGGAACATGGCAGTAGATGCCGTGATGGATTCTGTTTCCGTCAAGACCACTTTCCGGGAGACCCTCGCGCAGAAGGGTATTATCTTCTGCTCTATCAGCGAGGCGGTCAGAGAATATCCGGAGCTGGTGAAAGAATACCTTGGCTCGGTAGTACCGCCAAGCGACAACTTCTACGCGGCTCTCAACTCCGCTGTCTTCTCTGATGGCTCATTCGTCTATGTGCCCAAGGGGGTCCGCTGTCCGATGGAGCTGAGCACCTATTTCCGTATCAATGCCTCCAACACCGGCCAGTTCGAGCGCACGCTGCTCATTGCCGACGAAGGCGCTTATCTCTCCTATCTGGAGGGATGTACGGCACCCATGAGGGACGAGAACCAACTCCACGCCGCTATCGTAGAGATAGTGGTCAGAAAAGATGCCGAAGTCAAATACTCCACCGTCCAGAACTGGTATCCGGGCGATAAGAACGGCAAGGGAGGCATCTTCAATTTTGTGACCAAGAGAGGCATCACTTACGAGAATGCCCGTCTCTCATGGACACAGGTAGAGACGGGTTCTGCCATCACCTGGAAGTATCCGTCCTGTATCCTGCGCGGCGACAACTCGTCGGCGGAGTTCTACTCAGTAGCCGTCACCAATAATTACCAGCAAGCGGACACCGGAACCAAGATGATCCATATCGGTCGGAACACCCGTTCACGTATCATCTCCAAAGGTATCTCCGCCGGCAAAAGCCAGAACGCCTATCGCGGATTGGTGAAGATGGGTCCTCATGCCGAGCATGGACGCAACTATTCGCAATGCGACTCACTGCTACTGGGAGACCAATGCGGCGCACACACTTTCCCTGACATGCAGATTATGAATCCCACCGCTGTCATCGAGCACGAAGCCACCACCTCCAAGATCAATGAAGACCAGCTCTTCTACTGCCGGCAAAGAGGAATCAGCACGGAAGACGCGGTAGGGCTGATCGTCAACGGCTACGCCAAAGAGGTGATGGACAAACTGCCGATGGAGTTTGCCGTAGAAGCACAGAAACTACTACAAGTATCGCTCGAAGGCTCTGTGGGGTAATACAATAAAAACCTTAAAAACCATGAATTACGGATATATACGTGTCAGTACAGAAAAACAAACAGTAGAAAACCAACGATTTGAGATAACACAATTCTGCGAAAGAAATCACCTCTCCATTGACGGCTGGATAGAAGAGACCGTCTCCGGCACGAAAGAGTATAAAAAACGCAAACTCGGCACACTTCTCCACAATATAGGGAAAGGGGATCTGATCATCTCCACCGAACTGAGCCGCCTCGGGCGCACTCTCTTCATGATTATGGAGATACTGAGTTACTGCATGGACCACGGCTGTCAGGTATGGACTGTCAAAGACGGCTACCGTCTCGGCAATGACATTCAGGCGAAAGTACTGGCCTTTGCTTTCGGCATAGCCGCCGAGATAGAGCGCAACCTCATTTCCCAGCGCACCAAAGAGGCACTCAGACGCCTCAAGGCGGAAGGCAAACTGGTAGGCCGCGATTTCGGAACAAGACCCAGACAGAGCACCTACCGGCTTTACCGGCATGAGAAATACATCCGCCAACGCCTGGAGGAAGGAATGTCGCAGCGCGAAATAGCCAGACGCCTGCATTGCAGCAGAAACACCTTAGCCCTCTATATGAAGAGCTTTATGATGGAGGAGGAAGAGTAATTTTCGAAAAAAATGGCACTAAATGCAAAAAATAGACTAAAAAATTTGCGTATGTCAAAAAAAAGCAGTACCTTTGCACCCGCGTTTCAAAAAAGCGCTTCGGCGGGATAGCTCAGCTGGTTAGAGCGCATGATTCATAATCATGAGGTCCCCAGTTCAATCCTGGGTCCCGCTACATCGCCGCAAAAGATTTGCGGCTTTTTTTATTTTAATCCACTATTCCATGGTTACAGACGATATTTTCCTGGAGCTGCATACGCTCATTGAGCGTTTTGACAGAGAGCAGATTTATATTCTGACCGACAGCAATGCCGCAACCCATTGTGTACCTGTACTCATGGAAGAGTTAAGCGATTTAGGGGCACCTTTTATCCAAAAGCTTCGTGACCACACCTTCATTCTGCCTGCGGGAGAGGAACACAAGACGCTCGATTCGGTATGCCGTATATGGGATTTTCTGATTTCCCAACATGCCACCCGTCAGGCGTTGCTGCTCAACCTTGGCGGAGGTATGATCACCGACATAGGCGGTTTTGCCGCCTCCTGCTATCAGCGGGGTATCCCTTTTGTGAATATCCCTACAACGCTGCTTGCCATCGTTGATGCCTCCGAAGGGGCTAAAACAGGATTCGACTATCACGGACTCAAGAACCAGATAGGACTCTTCCGCGAAGCGCTGGAGACTATTGTCTATCCTCCTTTTCTGAAGACTCTTCCGCGCGAGCAGTTTCTATCCGGTTTTGCCGAAATGCTCAAGCATGCCCTCATCGCTTCTCCGCTTGAATGGGACCGCATTCTGGCTCTGGATATCGACCGTCTCTACAGGCATCCGGACGAGCGACTCAAAGAAGAGTTCTCCGCCATCCTGACACGCTCGCTGGACATCAAACGCTATTTCTACGAGATCGACCCCGAGGAGAAGGACATGCGCAAGACCCTCAATTTCGGACACACCATAGGGCATGCCATCGAGTCCCGGCTCATCGAGCGCGGAGAGCCTCAGCCGCACGGCTACTGCGTGCTATGGGGCATGATTGCCGAGTTGTATATCAGTCATGCGCAATTAGGGTTCCCTTCGCAGCACCTCGCGCAACTGGTGCAAATAGCCAAAGAGTACTACGGCGGCATCCTTTTCTCGTGCAAGGACTACGACCGGCTCATCGCGTTGATGAGACACGACAAGAAGAACAACGGCGGTCAGATCAACTTCACCCTGTTACGCAACATCGGCAATCCGTTTATCAACAGGACTGCCGATGACGAGCTTATCCGGGAGGCTTTGGACTACCTCTTTTCTATTTGAGTCTTTTGCCTTTGACCTCCATAGGGAAGATTTTCAGCGATTTCCCTTTCTGCGGTTTTCCGTCAGAGTCGTACCACGGCAGAACGCGTATATGCAACGTCTGTCCGGCAGGCACCAGGATCGGCTGATCCAGAGTCAGTACCAGTTTTTTGTTTTTCGGCAGCGCCGTGTTCTCATAGATGGTGGTAACACCGTTAAAATCTTCTCCGAAGCCGTAGTTGATATGAATATTCATACCCGGACCTCCGACGGCTTTGAGGGGGAGTGTAATGGTCTCGATAACAAGCCCTTTCTTCTTCTCCGCAGCGATAGTGTATCCGACATATCGGTTGGCTACTTCGTCTATCTCGCCGGCGGGCCAGAAGCCGCCTGCAGGCAGGTAGGCTTGTTTGAGGGTTTGAAGGTTGGAAAGGCGGGAGGGTTGCAGCGTCTCGGAGAACGGTGTTCCGGAAGCTGCAAACGCTGCTTGTTTGCCGGCGTCCTCAATGTTCTGCGCATAAGCGGCGTAAGCCTCCTTGGAAGGGGAGAGCGTCCAAGACTGCAGCCGGGTGAGTTCCGGAGCCTGAGCGATGAGTCCGTAGGCGAGCGAAGCAACCGCCATACCTCCGGCAGCCGAAGTGTGGGTCTTGTCGCCGCAGTTGAAATAGTGGCTCATACAGTAACTCTGTCCTTCCTGCTCGTACATTTCGCGGGAGCGGGCGGTCATATCAAGGAAGGGGACATTCATCTCCTCCGCCACCTCACGCATGCAACGGACATAGTCTTTGTCTCCTGCCTCTGATGGCTGACGGCTGACCGCTGAAAGCTTGTGTTGCCCTTCGTCATTGATTTTGCCGTCCTTGAAGTATGCACGGCAGACAGGAGACATCAGAACCGGCGTTACGCCCATCGCGCGTGCCTCGGATATAAAGCGGCGCAGGTACATTTTGTAGGTGGTATTGGGTTCCGTGCCGCGCATATCGGTGAGGGTGTCTTTGCCTTCAGCACGCAGTCTGGCGTTCTCGACATACACATCCTCGCCCTTGCATTTCTCGTCGTTATGGGCAAACTGGATGATGAGGTAGTCGCCGGCTTTCATCTGGCGCTTGACAGACGGCCAGAGGTTGTCCGTCTCGTAGAAGGTACGGGTGGAGGCGCCGGATTTGCCGCGGTTGTTGACCTCGACGGAATCGGGGTTGAAGAACGCCTGGAGGTACATACCCCAACCGCGTTTGGGTGTAGCGGCAGGTTTATAATCGCTCATCGTACTGTCACCGATGGTGTGTACACGCCGCGGAGCGGCAGATAATATACAAAGGGACAAAGTACAAAGTACAAAGGAAATAATCTTTCGCATGGTAGTAATAAGTTTGAATTCTGTGCAAAGGTACAACAAATTTTGCACATATGCAAGCGTTCGGGCATTTTTTTTTGACGAATAGAATGTAATTTCTATCTGTTTGGCGTGGATAGATAGCGGTTATGCTTGCATAAGACGGTATTTGTCCGCGCCAAACAGGAAAGCCATCGGCTCGTCAAAAAAATGCCCGCGGTGGTATATATGTCCGGCAGGACGCGACCGTACTTTCGAAGGGGTCCCCATCCCCTTTAGGGCTCCCGCAGATTTCTAATCTGTGGGAAGAGGAGGAAGTGCGGTTGCTTTCCGCAAAATGTCTTTTGCGAGTCGCAACAAGCCACTTCCGACGAAGCGGTAGCGGTTTGGTCTATGCGACCCGATTACCGAACGCGACGGGGGAGGAGGTCGAAGGTACAACTTTTTTTTGAGATGTGCAAAAAAAAATCGCCCCGAAGGACGATTTTTCCGTGTTTATTTACGATTTGGCGCTTCGCGGTAATGTACGATTTTCAGACCTTCGTCCTTTCTCCCCTTCGTAAATCCTTCGTACATCGTACATCCGTCCTTCGTACTTTCGTCAGCCCTGCGCGTCGTACTCCTGTCCGCATACCTTCCACAGATACGCCCTCATCGTGCGCTTGCCGCCGGCGGTGTCCTTCTGTGCGTTGAACGCCTCCTGGTCGGCTGCCATCTTCGACAGGTCTTTGGCACGCGCTTTCACCATCGCCTGCACAGCCGTGAAGCGTGCGCGGATCTCCAACTCGCGTGCGGTCGGTTCGGTGCTGCGGACGGTCTTCTCACGCAGGTAGAGACGGTTACAAGCATTGCTCTGGGTGGCTGCCGTACGGTGGGTTGCCAACAGCATCTTGGTGCAAGAGTGCTGACCGCTCTTGCCCGGTTTCGACAGTGCGCCGGATACATGGTCAATTCCGGCTGAATAAGTTACTTTTGCCATAATAGTTAGGGTTTAGGGTTAATGGTTGGTTGAATAGTCGAAAGTCGACTAATTTTTTAAGAAAAAAAACAATTTTGCAAGTCCTCTGATTTTTCTATCAGTCAAAAATTATCAAAAATGTTCCAAAAATTAATTTGTTTAATCTGTGTAATTCGTGGATAAAATAATTTTTCTTTAATTTTGGGTAATTTTGGACCAATAATCTGTTTTGTATGTTTTTTTTTCTTCAGTCAAAAATTATCAAAAATGTTCCAAAAATTAATTTGTTTAATCTGTGTAATTTGTGGATAAAATAATTTTTCTTTAATTTTGGGTAATTTTGGACCAATAAAAATATATCAAAGATCAGAGTTTCTTCGAAGCATCGTAACTCTCGACGGTGCGGGTCTGGATAACCACGCTGGTGTCGCCTTTCTGCCAAGCCTCTGACCGCGTGGTCACCGTCCGCGTCACATTGCACGAACTCAGTCCCAGCCCCGCCGCGAGCGCCGTTAAAGCGGCGATCAGCACCGAAATAACGATTTTCAGGATTTCTTTACGTGTCATTTTTTTGCTTGTTTGGATTTGTAATTAGGTCTGTCAGTGTAACGGTCCGGGCTTTACTCCCCGATCTTGTCGCCGTTCTCGTCGTACTGATCATTCAGCTTGTGCATCGCGTAGCCGAAGAGCGAACCGATCTTCGTCTGGGCTTTGTACTCGGCTTTCAGTCGGGCTTTCTGCTCGGGATCCGTCAGGATTGCCCGTACTGCGGCAGCCACCTTCGCGAAACGTGCTTTCGCTGCGGTCTGTGCGGCGGAGGGTTCTTTGTCGGAGGGGTTGCAGAGTTTGCCGGTTGTGGTCTTGCCGGTCTGCTTGTTCGTGCGGAAATACACATCGGAGTGCATGCACACCTTCTTGCGCATTGATTCAATCAATGCCATAGGTTTGATTTCTGCCATTTTGGTTTAGGTTTTGGTTTAACATTGTTCCGTTCTCGCGCATTTTTGCGCGAGCCTTCCATCATACATTTCTCGCGCATCTTTGCGCGAGCCGTTTCTTTTACACGCGTGGGATTTGAGTCCTTCCTTTTTGAGTTCACGAGACTGAGAAGGAAACGATAAACGCCCCGAGAAACTCATTATCTTATCTCTCAAATCCGGTGCAAAATTACTAAAAATCTGCGACTCCTGCAACTATTCCGCCTCGTAAACGGAATTGTCGTTCCGAGGGCGCAGGTCATAGCCGGCATAGGCGGACAGTTCCGCCACTTCGTAGCCGAAGAGCCAGGTCCGGTGGCTGATGTTGGTGCGTAGTTGCGGGTCTTTCCGTGTCCAGCCGTAGAGCAGCGTCTTCAACCCTTGCAGCCCCACTTCCGCGCCTAACACCTCGTCCAGACGCTCCGCAATGGCACGCTTACTGATTTGCGTCGTCATAGGCTTTCATCGCTATTTTCCACAGTTGCTTTCTGCTTTTCTTCGTCCCCTCCGCCATCATCTGCTTCACCATCTTGGCGATGGCGGCAAAACGCGCCCGCTGAGCTTTCATCGCCTCACTCGGCTCCTTTGTACATCGTACATTTGTCCTTCGTACATTTACTTGGTGCATGTACACCTTCCCTGTTGCCTTCATTGTCCTAAAGCAGCAGTTCCCTACGCGCCCCGATATGGACGCGATGCCGGACATCATGGTAATCTTTGCCATAATTTTTAATTTTTGAATTTTGAATTTTATTTATTCCCCCGCATCAGATACGGGCTTCTTTTTCACGGCGTATTGTGCCGTAAATTTCTCTCTGGCGGCTTTCCTTGCCGGTGTGTCTTCCCATTTGGTCGGACAACGCTGCGCAATCTGCTGACCTCTGTACATCCGGAAGTAATATCCGTCTTGTCTTAGTTTCCCCCTTATTCTCTCGATAGGGATAATAAATTCTACTTTCATATTTTGTCTTTTATCTTTCGACTTTTCCCGGTCTAAACCGTTCGCATCTCGTTCGCATTACGGACATCTCCGTACCGTCTCTTTCGTATGTCTCTTTCGTATGTCCATTCCCCGGCATTCTATGCCGGCTTTTTGTCCCTTCCATTGTTCCGTTCTCGCGCATTCTTGCGCGAGCCGTTCATCATCCATTTCTCGCGCATCCTTGCGCGAGCCTTCCATCATCCATTTCTCGCGCATTTTTGCGCGAGCCTTTCATCATCCATTTCTCGCGCATCTTTGCGCGAGCCTTCCATTGTTCCGTTCTCGCGCATTTTTGCGCGAGCTTCCGTCGTAGCCGCCTATATCATGCCCTGTTTCCGGGTGAACAGGGTGAACAGGTGAACACCCTTTTTCTAAAATACATACACACACGCGTGTGTGAGTTTATAAAGAAGGGTGTTCACCTGTTCGGGTGTTCATACTTTTCCTTCTATATTTCTGTTCGCGTTTACCTCTTCGAGACCCCGCTCTCTTACTAGCCACCCCCGAGTGCGAGCCGTGCCGACTTGCTTGCTTTTATATCCATTCTTTTTTAATAGCATTCCGAGTTGTACCATACTCATCGGTTTCTTGATGGAGCCGCGGCAGACGAGGATGTCGGAGATCTCAGCGGTGGTCATGAACCTGCCGGCGCCTTCCGCCGGGATGTCGAAATAGACCGCCAACAGCTGCTCCTCGTTCTCCTGCGCCCGGAAATCCTCGTTGTGCGCCTCGATCGTCCCGATATCCTCCAGATCGAACCAGTACTGGAACCCGTGGTCAATCAGGTATCTCGCCTCCGCGTAGATCTGCTCGTACGGCAGGCTGATATAGAAGGGGTTCTGAATCGCCTCCGCCAGAAACGGCAGCCACCGTCTGTTACCCGTCAGGTCGGTCAGAAACTCCTGCTTGTTGCCGGAGGCGCAGAACGAGGCGAGGCGCGGCCTGCGCTCCTTGGTATAGCCGTACGCCGCCCTTTCCGATACATCAGAGGCGGTGATGACGGATTTCATCACGTTCAGTTCGCGCGGACTCATGGCGTCTATCTCGTCGAGCGCGATGAGTCCGTACTCGGCGATGCGCAGCCTCTCGTCCTTGTTGAGGGAGGGGCTATTCGCCATCTTGCAGCCGTAGGCGCGCAGTTCGGGCGGCAGAAGGTGCTCCAGCCATGTGGTCTTGAAGATACCCTGCCTGCCGATGAGCACGAGCACCTGCTGGTTGACCGCCTCGTCACTCAGCCACCCCGCCACCATCGCCACGAACCACTTGCGGAAGGTGTCCACCCACAGCTTCTGCTCCGCCTCGCCGCCGACTACCTTCACCTGCTCCGCCAGCCATGCTATCCAGTCGGGCTGGTCGGTGGTGTACGGCCGGCAGGAGAGCACATACTCGCGCAACGGGTGCACATCGGGGATGCGGTGGGACTGCAGCACCGCCAGCACCTCCCGCGCCGTGATCTGCAGCCCGCTCTGAGCCGAACAGTCGCACACGATATCGTTCACATCCGCGGTGGTGATGTCCCGCCAAAGCTGAGGGCTGATGGCTGACGGCTGAGGGCTTTCATTGATCTGCGTTTTGTTACTCACCACGTCATGCCGCAACCGGTCGGATTCCACATAATTCTCCCGAATATAGGAGCACACGATTTCTTGTCTGTTTGCCATATCATTTAATCATTTACGATTTAGTCATTTACCTATTGGGGTCCCCGACGGGCGCTAACGCAGTGCACCCGGTGGGGAGAGCGTAGCGTAAGGCGAGTTTCCATCGAGCGGTCGAGCCGCGAGTCGTAACGAGCCTTAACGTAAGCGACGACAAAGGTACTGCTTTTTTGCGGTAGTATTGTGGTGGTTTTCACCACTTTTAATAACGCCGTGCAATTATTTGTCGGATTTGCTCGGCGGAGAGGTAGAATTGATACCCTACCGCTTCGTAGGCGTCCATAAACGAAAAGCCCTCTTCGACTGTCAAATGCAGGAAGAGAGCTTTGATGTCCCGGTTACGTCGCGCACGGCGTTCTGCCGTGCTTTCTAAGAGACAGAAGACTTCTTTTTTTTGGTCATAATGTTGATTGTTTTATTGGGTAAAAAAAGACAGACCTACATTTTTTATTTGTAAGTCTGTCTTTCAACAATTTAACGGTTTAACAGCTTAACGCACCTCTGCGCCTTGCGCGGTATATACCTTGCCATCCGGACGGATGATGTAGAGGACACCATTATCAATGACTTTGGTACAAGGTACATTATTCCATTGTACATTGTCAATGCCTTCGCTAATCGGATTAGCCGGATCTTGGAAGAGTGCCTTCAGATAGGTATCTCCGGTAACCTGGATGGTACGGGTAGCATTTTTATCTCCGTCAGACCAACGAACGAACTCAAATCCTTCTTTTGCAATAGCGGCAATCTGTGTAGATGGGTCGTCACAATCCGGGATTCTGGTCATCATCGTCGTACCCATGTTATAATCATTGGGTTCGATCTTGAACAAGTATCCGAGCACACCGTCGTTTTGGCAACTATGATCTTTCTCCTTGAACATGGCACAGATGTTCACATCGCAGTTTACCTCGTTCCAGTTACGCGGGTTTTCAGTAATGCCGTCACTCCAGATGACAAATTCGTAGCCAGTCTTCGGACGGGCGTATGCGCGTCCGGAGGGGTTGTCACAGGTTGGTACAGTAACGTCAACCGAGCCGAAAGCCTCATTATCCGGAACAGCGCTGAACATATAGGGGAAGATACCATCCTTGTTGCAGCCGTGTTCGCCTTGCGTAAAGAGCGCGGAGATATTCACGTCCTCCGTCACTTCGCTCCATACACGCGGGTTCTCGGTTTCACCGTCACTCCAGATCATAAAGACATATCCGGAAGCCGTGTTTGCACGGGCATAAACACGTGCAGAAGGATTGTCGCAATCAGGGGCTTTGGTTATCTCCACCGTACCGGTCACTTTGCTGGTGCTGACCACATTGAACTGATAGGGGAAAACGCCATTAGTAGCGCAGTCTGCCGCCACGAAATGGGCTTGCAGATTCATGTTCCGGTCCACGGTGGCGATAGAAGTAACCGCTTGATAGGAATACACCACGCTATTATCCTCATCATACCATGCCTCAAACGCATATCCGGCATACGGATAGGCGGCAATTTGAGCAGAAGCATCATCGCAACTTGGTGCTTTTAGCACGTCTACAGAACCAGCCTCCGGCATATTGGCTGTTATGTTCAACTGATAAGGGAAAACACCATTGGTACCGCAGTCTGCCGCTTCCCAATTGGCAACCAAGTGCATATCTTCAGTAACAGCCGGAATATTGGCAGTTGCTTGCAGCGAATAAAGCACATTACCATTATTGGCATCGGTCCATCCCGCAAAAGTATATCCAGCGTACGGATAGGCAGCAATAGACGCAGAGGCGTCGCTGCAATCCGGGGCTTTGGTAATCGATATGGAGCCTTTGTTCTCATCCCCGTTCTCAATCTTAAAGAGATATGGGAACTTTCCGTTGGTAGCACAATCATTTGCTATGAACAACGCGGAGAGATGAATCTTTGTATTGGTATTGATTTCTCCGTCTCTCCACGTACGAGGGTTCTGCTGATTACCGTCAGACCATTGATAGAACGAATATTTCTCATTAGGATATGCCGCGATTGTAGCTGTCATATCGTTGCAATCGGGTGCTTTGACGATAACAACGGAGCCCATCGTCTCATCCGCACTAACTACACGGAACTCGTTATCCCACTCTTCCTCAATAGTTACATTTGCCCAATAACCTCCTGCACCTGTAATAACCGTCGAATAGCCACACGGCATGATGAACTTGGCGGTAGAAGGCATGTTATTGAAAGTTGTAGCAGTTACGGTAGGTGCAATACCGGACCATCCGTGCAGATATACTTTCTCAAGGTTAGTACAATTAGCAAATACCTCGTTACCAAAATTTTTAATAGAACGCGTAGCCTGATAAGGCATACCGAAATGAATCTCTTTGAGTGCGCTACAATTCAAGAAGAAATGATCCGGCAATTTCTCGATGGTTCGTGGCAGAACAATGAGTTGCAGGCCGGAACAGTCCATAAAAGCACCGATAGCAGTAGAGAAATTACATTGTGTGGCGTCGTACTGAGCAAACTCCACCGTCGCCAACCGGCCGTTGTTGCTGAAGATATATTCTCCAACCAATGTCACTGTTGAAGAACTGAACGAGACTTTCGCCAAATATGGGCAATTGGAGAAGGCATAACGGTTAATCGTAATGTCATCGCTTGCCAATGTTACTTGCTGTAAGTTGGCGCACCCATAGAATGCATGGTGCTCAATAGTGGTGACGTTGTAATCATTACCGCCGTACGAGACAGTAGCAGGAATAGTAATACTACCTGACACATAGTCCGCATTACCGGAAGCGCCATCTGCTACTTTCGGCAATACAACTGCGCTACGCGAGTCAATACCTAATGATGGATAGGTGTCATGCGTGAGATGATAATACAACCCACCAATTTGTGTTTTCTCGGCAATTACTTCGCTGCCGGCAAACGCCATTGTGCATGTCATGAGGCAAGCACAGAAGGATAATAAAAATTTTCTCATAAGCATTGTTGGCGGTTATATCCCATCGCCCCATCGGTTTTAAAGATTGTTTGTTATGTTGATTTTGTTTGTTCAATCTTAATGGCAGGAACATATTGCAAAGCACAAACATACATACACAAAAAACGTGAACTTTTGTTCGCTTCATTTGAGTTTTTGAGGTTCTGAACTTACCTTTATCTATCAAATTCTACGCAAAAGCTCACGCCATAGGCGCGAGCGTCGATAGGCTTTTGCTTGATAGATAAATAAGTTTTTTGAAGGTGTTCAGATTTCAAAAACTCAAGTTTGGCTTATAACGCTTTATTTAATATGTATGTTTTGTATTATCTTTCCTTGCCCATAGGCGGTGTTTGGGATTATAAGTATTGTATATTTATTCTGTTGGTTCACTTAAATCACGCTCAATATCTTCGATGGAAGGAAGCGATGAGCGAAGGTCTTTGGGGAGCATATTACCTATTTCGTAATCCGATACTCCGATAGGTTTGTTAATGTCACGAAGGGCATACTCCGCTTTAATCTTGTCCTTTGTACGGCATAATAACAAACCTATTGTTTTGTTGTCGCCTTCCCGGCATAGTATATCGTCCACTGCGGAACAATAGAAATTGAGTTTGCCAATATATTCCGGTAAAAACTCTGTGTTTTTGAGTTCTATAACCATATATCTGTGCATGAAGGTATTGTACATCAGCAAATCAATATAGTAATCATCGCCGCTTACGTCCAGATGATATTGCCTGCCCATGAAGGCAAAGCCGGTACCCATTTCAAGCAAGAATTTCTCTACTTCTTTGACTAACCCCAATTCAATATCACGCTCATCGAACTTGTCTTTGAATGTCAGCATATCAAACAGATAGGGGTCTTTAAGCATGGACTTCACTTCTTCGGCTTCCTGTTGTGGCAATGCTACGTCGAAATTGTTTGCCAATGCACCATGCCTTTTGTAATAATCCTGCTTGATAGCATCTGCCAGATAGTCCTTTGACCAGTGACCGGTAATGGATTGCACCATGTACCAATACCGGGCTTTAATGTCTTTTACGCGCTGAATCAAAATGATATTATGCGTCCAAGGCAAATGAAGTATGGGTAGTGTAAAATTGTATTTTGGTAATTGCGCAACCGACAGTTGCGTATTTTGTTCGGTTAATTGCGCAACCGGCGATTGCGTATTTGGCAAAGTGTCTTTAGGAAGGGTCAGTTCTTGGTTGTATTCATTGTAGAACTGAATCATACATTGGCAGTTGCGAACGGAGAAGCCTTTTATCTCAGGGTAGTCGTTACGCATATCTACAGACAGCCTTTTTAGCGCTCCATTGCCCCAACCGATCTGCTTCTGTGCATCTGAAAGAAGGTGACCGACATCCCAATACATCCGCAGCATTTCATCGTTGGCAGAATAGATCGCACGCTGCTGCGCCAACCGCACACGTTGTTTCACTTGCGCCAACAAGTGCAAGTAATCAAAATGCTCTATTGCTGCACGTTCTGCCATTTCGGCCGCAAAGTTACAACATTTTCTCCATATACGCAAGACTTTTAGAAGAAAAATAATTTTTGCACGCTATTTTGTCGGTTTAGGTAGGGTTTGGGGGCGGTTATATCCCATCGCCCCATCGGTTTTAAAGATTGTTTGTTATGTTAGTTTGTTGTTTTTTGTTACTAGTTATCCTAGACTACCTAGACCGCTTACGCTATCCTATATAAACCAGAGATATACGAAAAGACGGCACGCGACAAAAGTCACGCACCGTCACGGTGTTATTTCGCCCGCCTTCCGGCTTGCGAATGTATTGTATTTGCTTACCTTCCGCCCATTCGCATGGGAGGGGTAAATCTATTTACCATTTTGGCATTTATTTGTGGCATAAAGTGGATATTTATATCCAGTCGTCATCCGTGGCGTTAAAGCCGATACGTTTGCGGGGTTTCTCTTTGGGCTTGGCTTGCAGTTCTGCTAACGACTGATTGATCAGCTCCAACTGCATACTTGTCTCTTCGTTAATCGTCCGTTGCTCCTCATTGATATCGTTCTGGTCACGCAAGACTTCCTCTATATACATATTCAACCGTTCTACCCGCTCATTTAGCAACTCAATCTTACTCTCCGTGGATGCTAAAGCCGCGATTGTCCGACGCATTGCTACAAATGCACGAGTTATCTGCACACTCATCGTTACGGCTATATCGCTACGCAAAAGAGACGCCAACATCACCACGCCATGTTCCGTAAAGGCGTAAGGAAGAGCAGACTTAGGACGCTTTTGCGGGGATGTCGTCACAGATTGTGATGACATACTGCCTTCTTCCAAGGTCACAAATTGTGATCTTAAAATATCAGCCTCCTCTTTGGTTAGTTGGAACATGAAATCCTCAGGGAAACGCTCAATATTACGTTTGACGGCTTGGTTGAGGACACGGGTCTCTACTTGATACAAAGCCGCCAAGTCGCGGTCAAGAATTACCTTTTGCCCTCGTATCTCATAAATCCGGCGTTGTATAGTGGCTAAGTCATTCATATTGTGCTTTATTTGTGATACTCATTTAGTCATCTGTAGGTACTTTGAACGTAAAAAACGCATATTTACAAGGATTTTCTGTGATTAGTAACATTTTTTCGCTGCAAAGGTACAACTTTTTTTTGAGATGTGCAAAAAAAAATCGCCCCGAAGGACGATTTTTGGGCATTCAGCCATCAGCTGTCAGTTTTCAGTCATTAGAGGAACCGGATGTTGGCGCGTCTGTTCTGAGCGCGTCCTTCCTTGGTAGCGTTGTCCGCTATCGGTTCGGTCTGACCCTTGGACTCGCAACGGATCTGGCTTGCAGGTACACCTTTCTTCACCATGTAGTTCTTCAGCGCCTCGGCACGTTTCATACCGAAGTATCGCAGGTTCTTCTCGGCGTTACCGGTGTTGTCGGTATGACCGGTGATGACAATCTTCATCGAAGCATCCTCCTTCATGGCTGCCGCAATGTCATCCACGATCTCCTGCTCGCCTTCCTTGAACTTGAGGTCAGCGCCGCCGGTATCGAAGTGTACGGTGACGGTCTCGCCTTTGGCTTTGAGTGCGGCGATACGTGCGGCGCGCTCTGCTGCCAGACGTGCCTGGCGGTCTTTCTCCGCCTGCTCACGAGCCAGACGGTCTGCCTCGGCTTTCTCGCGTGCCGCCTTTTCTGCGGCTATACGCTCTGCCTCCGCTTTGGCGTTGGCTTTGGCGATACTGTCTTGGCGTGCCTTCTCGGCTGCCAGACGGGCTGCCTCGGTCTCCAACTCACTTGGTCCTTGGTCCTTAGTCACTTCGTCACTTGTCTTAGGCCAGCCGAAGTCGATGGCGATCTTCACACCCGCACGGATGAGATTGGCTTTGCCTGTCTCGTTGGAGTCGAACGTACCGCGGTAAAGGACATTTACCATTTGGTCATTTACCATTTGGTCATTTATCATGACCATCTCCTCCGTCTTGGCAGTGCCTAAGAGGTTGGTGAAGCCGTAGCCGGCATACAGACCGAAGTACATGCCCCAGTTGTCGTTCATCGCTACGCGGAAACCGAGGTCGGCGATGACCGATCCGCCCACCTTCGCGCGGTTGTTCCACTTGGCACCCTGCGTCGTCGTATAGGTGCTGAAGCCGTGCTCGGGCATGTCGCTAAAGGCGTACGACCCGAGGGCAGGGAAGACACCCGTCGTGCTGTAGCTGCCGGACTTGGCGATATAGTTGCCATACAGAGGCAGGTCCAGCGAGAGTCCTACGCCGGCGATGAAGGCGGCGCGGTCGTTGAGACCTTTGCGGAACAGCACCTCTACCGGGATGGAGAGATAGCCGATGTTCTGCCGCTCCACGAAGTTATTGAAGCCCGTGGTGAGGTTATACGGCGTGTTGGGGTTGGAGGGGTGTGTGAGACCCGTCGTCACTTCGTTCCAGTTATAGGTCGCATAGGCGTTTGCCCACGAGAACTGCAAGCCCACGCCCAGACCGACCGTCTTGTTGAAGAAATGACCGTAGTGCAGACCGGCGTCGAAGCCGAAGCCCAGACCGTGCGTACCGTTTGCCGGCTTGTACAGCGCGGAGTTCAGACCACCGCCGAAGTTAACACCGATGTAGTTGTCATGCTCGCTTTGCTGAGCTACGGCTGTCAAAGCAATGCTCGCTGCAACAATGGTAAGAAAATACTTTGTTTTCATTGTATCTTATACTTTTAAATTTCTTATTAAACAAAAACCTATAAAACATTTTCTTCTTTTCTTTTAGTCAAAAATTATCAAAAATGTTCCAAAAATTTATTTGTTTAAGCTGTACCATTTATGTACCATTTGGTCATTTACCATGTACCATTTATGTAGCATTTGGCTATTTAGTCATTTTTCTGCATAGTTAACTAAATGCTTCAATGACCCAATAAATGATCAAATGGTAAATGTCCAAATGGTAAATGTTTTTATTTTTTCATTACTTTGACTACGATGCCGTCCACGGAGATCATGTAGTTGCCGGTCGTGTAACCGCCCATATCAACCGTGGTCTCGTTACCCTCGAAGGTAGCGTTCTCTACCTCGATACCCATCATATTGACGATACGCAGGTTATGGTTCCGGTTCTCCGAATTTTCAATGGTTACCGTGGTGGTGTTCACTACCGGGTTCGGGTATGCGCTTACCTTAGCCTGTTTGATATCGTCTTGGTAGAGGGTTTCCATGTCGGTTTGCGGACAGGTGAAGGTCTCCACACCATTCATCTTCGCCTTGACGAAGTACTCACCGGTCAGTTTGTTGTCCACGTGGCAGTAGTAACCGGTAGCACCCGGGATGGGTTCCCATACATCGGTATCTGTTGCACGGTAGTACCACTGGATGTCGGTGAAGCACTCGCAGGTATCTACCAGCGCAATCACGTTGCCGAACTGCGGCATGGTGTAGGTCTCCGGCAGGTTGACATGGAAGGTGACGTTGAACTGACGCGACTCGAGCCAGTCGAAGCGGCTGTCACGGAACTGCACGCTCATGTTATAGTCACCGGTCGGCATATCCTCCGGAATCTCCAAGAAGATTGTTCCGTCCTTACCCGGAGTGTCCAGATTCGTCCAATCGACGTCTGTGAATCGGCTGTCTTCGAAATCAATCATGTACTGATCCGGAATACCGCGGTTGAGATGGTACCGGAGACTATTGCCGCTACCGTCGCAATAACCGAACAGATATACATCGATACCTTCTTTCACCTCTACCTGTTCTGTCTCACCGGGTTGGTGATCGTTATCCGGCAGCATCTGCTCAATGATCACACCTTCCTCGGTATATACCTCGGAGGGAACGGTGAGGTAGTAGTTTTCAATCAATGCGGGATCACCGCTCAGTTCGTAGAAGAGGGTGATGGTGAGGTGCTCCGCTACGTCCGCGCTGCTGAAGGAAGCGGTCGTGATATGATCGACAGGATCATTCAGTTTCACACCGTGGAGTACACCCTTATCGGTTACCTCCGCATCGGTGTTGTTATCCTCAAACTTAGCGATATGCACTTCTGCACCGGAAACATAGACAGCGGCTTTACTAACGGTGAGCGTACCATCGACGAAGGTGATTGCATAATCGTATGCCTCTACATCCTTCGGAGTGATCGCGTAGGTACCGATATACGAGCCCGGTGCGTAAACGCAGCTGTAGCCCTGTGTACCAAACAGTACAGAGTTATCATCGGTACCGAGGAAGCCGTCATACGAAACGGTGAATTCCGGATGCTCATCGCCGTAGATCATCTCTTTATCATCCGCGGTGATGGTCAGCGGAGCCTTGGAGACAGTGAAGTCAACCGTCAGGGTGTCGATATAGTTGCCTACAAACGCTACGATAGCGGTGTAGTCACCCGCCTTGGTCGGAGCCACGGCAGACTCTTCATATACAGAAGCGTCATTAGCCGTACCGATGAAGGTCAGCACGTAGTCTTTGTCCTCCGTCAGGGTGAGGGTCGTATCGGTTACCACGATAGTCGGCCTGTTGACCTCGGCGTTGTAAACGAGTGCCTCGCCGGCGAGCTGTGCTGCCACGATGTCAGCGTCCTTAGCGGACTTGCGGTTGACGGTCAGCGTGCCGTTGACGAAGGTGATGACGTAGTCGTGTGCGTCCACACCGGACGGGATGATCGTGTAGTCACCTATATTATCACCGCGCTTGTACTCGCATGCGTATGCCTGGCTGCCGGTCAGGACATCCTTGGTGTCCGTGCCGAGGAAGCCTTCGTAGCTTACGGTGAACTCAGGAGCCTCCTCGCCGAAGATGTTCTCTTTGTCGTCGGCGGTGATGGTCAGCTCAGCCTTGGAGATGGTGAAGTCCACGGTCAGGGTATCCTTGTAGTTGCCTACGAAGGCTACGATAGCCGTGTACTCGCCTACGTGGGTCGGAGCGGTAGCGGACTCGGTGTACTCGGTCTCGCCGCGGCCAACGAAGGTCAGCGTGTAGTCCTTCTCTTCCGTCAGCGTGAGGGTCGTATCCTTCACAAAGATGGTCGGTTTGTTGACAGCATTGGTGTAAACCAGTTGCTCGTCATCCTCCTGAGCCGCCATGATGTCGGAGGACTCAGCAGACTTGCGGTTGACGGTGAGCGTACCATTGACGAAGGTGATGGTATAGTTAGCAGCATCTACGCCGGACGGGGTGATGGTGTATTCGCCTACGTTATTGCCTCGTACGTACGGGGTAGCGTATGCGATTTCACCGGTCAGGACTGAAGCCTCGTCGTCGCCTTGCCAGCCGGCATAGGTAACGGTAAACTGCGGAGCTAACTCACCGAAGATGATCGCCTTGTTATCGGCGGTAGCGGTCAACTCAGCCTTAGCGATCGTCACAGCTATCGGATCAACAGCCGTCGAATCGAGGTGGTTGAGGTCACCCTGTACGCGGTAGTAAACACTATACGTACCGGCATCTTTTGCCTGCGGCAGAGCGGTATTCCAACTCTCCTCGTCATTCGGCGCAAGCGTATATTCGAAGGTACCGTCGTTGGTCTGACCGGCTGCGATGAGGGTCTGGTTAGATGCGGTATAAACGAGGGTTTCAACAGCCGTCGGAGCGTCGAATGCTACCTGCGTCTTCGCAATCGTTACCGAAATTTGGTTCGGCGAGATATAATCATCATGTCCGTCCCGCACGAGTTTATAGGTTACTACGTACGTACCGGCGTTCATAGCCTGCGGCAGTTCGGTACTCCATTCACCTTCACCAATGCGGTACTCGATATGACCTTCCTTCGCGATACCGGCGGTAATCAGGGTCTGCGCCGTGCCGTTGTAAACGAGGGTGTCATAAGCGACCGGATCGGTGGTGATGATCGGTGTATAGACAGCCTTGATGCGGAGACCTTCTTCCAGGAAGTCGCCTGCTTTGACATCCCAGCGAACGAACTCGTAACCGTTGAAGTCCGGAGCCGGCTCGGGGATATGGAGCAAGGCTACTTTCTCATTCTTGAGTTCGCCGTCCTTACCGATATACGATACGTTGTGCTCCACCTTCGCAACGAGGATAGCCCATGCTTCCTCAGCGTTGGTCAGTTTATGCAGCACCTCTGCGCTTACCAGTGCTTTCGAAGCATCGATCAGTGCGTCGTATTTGTCGCGAGCGGTCTCGATAGCAGCTTTGACAGCCGGGTCATAAACAATCTCAGCCGGGATTGCCTCGATTGCTGCGATAGCCTCCTGCGCTGCATATTGGGTGGCAGCGTCGGTCAGTTTCTGTACGTCAGCGGCATCGAGCGCACCCTTGGCTGCGTCGCTCAGCGCGTCATATGCGTTGAGAGCTGCTGCGATAGCTGCGCCGCTGGTCGGAAACTCAACCGGAGTCGGGATAGCGTCAATCAGGTCTTTCACTGCCTGTGCGGAATCCAGCGGAGTAGGCCTTCCTGCATCTGCCGTTACCAAACGTACCGGAATACCCGCGTAGCGATTAATACCTGTGAATTTAACTGAAGCATCTTCTTGGAAAGAATAAGCCATCGCCATATAACTGTTATTATAGTCAGACGTCCAGTAATAAGCTGCAGTAAGGGTGGTTACCGTATTTCCTGAGCGCCAAGGTGACATCGGCAGGAAGAGAGCACCGGCATTCTCCATAGCGGTCCAGTCTTCGCCCTCATAGACGTTGGCCGTCCAGTTGTTCGGTTTAGCCGTGAAGCTCAAGCCGGTCGGGAGTTCCCACTCATCCGGCAGGAAGATATATCCGTTCACGCCGTTTACCTTAGCCTGACCTTGTTTCTGAGCGGCGTCTGCACGATTCTTAATGATATAGTTCCAATCGTTTGGACTAAGCGTTTTCCACTCAGCGCCGGTGATATTCTCACCCCATTCCCTAAAGTCGCTGCTATAGTAATCGTTATTCTTGCTGTTATGGATACCGTAATAGGTAGTAGGAGTACTCCAACCGAAGAGGTCCACCGTACCGTTCGCAGAAACAGTTCCGTTGCCGCTGACAGCATTATTCGCTGCTGCATTACCAATGAGATCCCATTGGTTGGCAGCAAAGCCCCAAGTCCAGGTTTCACCGAGGTCGGTAGTCGTAGCCTGCAGGTTACCTTTTGCGAAGGAGATTTGGTCGCCATCTTCGTTAATCGTGAACTTACCGCTCAAAGCTCCGGCAGGCATTCCACCGCCCGGGTTGAGTGCTGCGAGTGCATCCTCAGCGTCGAGCAGTTTCTGGTACTCGGCTGTCGGAACCAAAGCTTTTGCCTCCTCGGACAGCGCGTCGTATGCGGCGCGCGCGCTTTCAATAGAATCGCGCGTAGCGAGTTTGAGCTCTACCGGCGTCGGGATGTTGTTAATCTTAGCGATTACCTCGTCTGCCTCGGCTTGGTTGAGGTCCTTCAATGCTTGCTCAGCGTCAGTCATTTTCTTTACGTCTGCGGCATCGAGGATAGCCTTGGCGTCGTCACTCAGGGCATCGTATGCTGTGCGTGCAGACTGAATAGCGTTCACGCAAGCATCATCGAGCGTTACAGGAACAGGAATAGCATCAATCAGACCTTTTACAACTTGTACCTGATCCAGCGGATTGACTCCGGCGGAAACGAGACGGACACCAAAGGCTTGTCTCTTATTACTAAAATCATCAGCTGCAGGGGCTTGACCCGGCTTATACCATATATTATGTGCATAGGTATCATTGTACTGCGTGCTGGAATAGTAGAGGACTTCTTCGCCTTGACCACCTGTTGTGATATTCGCACCGCTTATCTGGCTTCGTTGACCGCAAGCGGGCAGGAAGAGGTATCCGTCATTCTGCATCGTGGTCCAGGTCTCGTCATTGATCTCTACCCAATTCTCCATGCTCTTACCATCTATATCCTTACCGTCCGGCGCGACGAGCAAACCATTAACGCCGTGAACGGTGGCGTAACTCTGATTATTGTGCGCCAGCAGGTAAACCCACTCGTCCTTGGTCAGGGTACGCCATGTGTCGGTGCCTTCGAGCGTACCGCTAAAGTCGGTGCTCCAAGTATAGAGGCTTCTATCCGAGCTGGTCAGGTTCGGGGTCTTGCCTTCACCCCATGTACCCCAGCCGAACAGACCTACCGCAGTCTTGTCGCCGTAGTTGTCGGTGCAATACGCATCCGGATATGTCTTAACCAGCTCAATCCGGTCATACTGGTTTTCCGCCAGACGGAAGGTACCGGTACTCCAATCAGCATCCAGGTTTTCACGGGTGTATTGCAGGTTACCGTGTGCGAAATAAATCACATCGCCGCCGTCGTTGATGGTATATTTACCGCTCAAAGCGCCCGCCGGAGCTACATTGATCAATCCTGCCCAAGTAGCCTCAGCAGCGGTCAGCACATCATAGTTGCTTACCAGCAGTTTCTGGTCAGCAGTCAGGGCATCGTATGCAGCGCGCGCGCTTTCAATGGAATCGCGCGTAGCGAGTTTCAGCGTAACCGGCTGCGGGATGGCAGCAATCTTAGCCTCTACTACCACTACATCCTTCAGGTTTGCATAGGTAGCCTCGGCAGCGGTCAGCGTTGTGTAGTTGCTTACCAACTGCTTTAACATATCGGGTGTCAACGCATCGTATGCCGCACGGGCAGCATCGATGGCATCCTTGCATGCCGGAGTATAAACAACCGGCGAAGGAATAGCTGCGATCTTGTCTTTGGCTGCATCCAACGCTTGCTGCTGCTCCGGAGTAAGCGGAGTAATCGGATCAAGGTCACCCACGAAAGTCATATTGAGGGTACCGAATTTCTCCTGGTATGCAGTTAAGAGGTCAGCCGGTACGTGGCAACGAGTAGCCTTTTCCGGTTTGAACTGATTATCTGCACTATGCGGAAGTACCCATGTCAGGTTCGACGGGTCCGCAGAGAGATAAATATCATCGACCGCCTTGCTCCAATAGAACGCGTCTTCACCAATGCTTGTTACGCTTGACGGAATAGTAATGGTCTTCAGGTCGATCATCCATCCGAATGCATTATCCCCAAGGTGTGTAACACCTTCTTCTATCGTAACAGACTTGATAATGATGTCGCCCGGTTGCGGGTTATACCAGCGAGAGTGGAACCAAGGAGCAGTATTATCACCATAGTAGGAAGTATAATCTGCCATTGCTCCGTTGCCTTCGCCTGCATGTTTACGAATAGTCAGGGTCGTATCTTTCCACAGGATGGCATCGCAGTCGCCGCTGAGCCAGATATTCATTACGTTTTCAAAGGCTGTCTCTGCAGTCGTCAGCGTAACGCTATTGGTTACGAGTGCTTTGTCACCGTCGCTCAGCGCGTTGTACGCCGTGCGGGCAGCATCGATCTTCGCCTTGCACTCTGCGGTGAGAACCACCGGATCCGGAATCTCGTCAATCAACTTTATTGCAGCCTCATAAGGCGGAATCGGAGCTTCTGTTACCAAACGTACAGATTTCGATTTCCAACGATTGTATTCGGTAACGCCTTGACTTGACTTATCGAAATATAAGTAGTACGCTTTTCCTCCATCTGTCTCATTCGGAGTAGAAGCCCAATACCAGCCGTAGATATTTACTTGATATATATCCGTTCCCTCACGAACTCCGGCAGCAGGTAAGAAGACTGCACCGGCGCTCTCCATAGCGGTCCAATCGGCTCCGTCGTATTGGTTTGTGGTAAAATTTTCGACACTGTTTGTAAAACTCAAACCGCTCGGGAGAGTCCATGCGTCCGGCAAGAGTACATAACCCGGCACGCCGTTCACCGTCGCTTGACCGCGTTTTTTGTACGCATCCGTTCGGTCATAAATAATATAACGCCATTCATCTCTACTCAGCGTACGCCATTCTGTGCCCATAAGTGCGCCCCAGTCAACGAAGTCTCCGGCATAATCGTCGTTTTTCCAGCTCTCATTGATACCATAGTAGGTAGCCGCAGTACTCCAACCAAAGAGATCTACCGTACCATTTGCAGAAACTTTTTTGTTTCCATTGATGGCATTGTTAGCAACAGCATTGCCGATAAGACTCCATTGGTTAGGAGCAAAATCCCACGTCCAGTTAGCACCGAGGTCGGTGGTTTTTGCCTGTAAGTTACCTTTAGAGAAGACGATCTTGTCTCCGTTTGCATTGATAGTAAATGCACCCGGTAACTTCGCCGGAGCGGGTTCGGGTTCGCCTATGTTAAACGCGAGGCAGGCGCGTGCATAGAAGGGGTAGTTGGTGGTTTTAGAGGCGTCGCTCCAACCGCCAAATGTGTTGCTGAAATTTATGCACCTACCCTTTTCGGTATTAGACGACTCCGTACTTGACCAGTATTTGTCGTTCCCGTCCGACTTCAAATTGGAGCCGCCAATGGCACTGAAGCCGTCGCGCAAGGCGTTTCTGCTGCCAGCAGCGTCAATTATTTTATTCCACTCATCTTCGCTGGCCAGTTTCCATGTGCCGCCGGTAACGGTTGGTGTCTTGGCTGCGCATTTGGATATGGCTTCACTCCAGTTTGCGTTACCTTTTTCTTCGACAAGCGCGAGTGCCAGACCTTTGTTGTTCTCGGTGTCGATGTAAGCAATCATGGCTACAGCCGTCTTGTTTGCGGCGGTTGCATCGCTAACTGTGGCATAGATACTACCGTCGGTGCAGAGCACCTTGCCAAGATCTGCTGCAGTGCAGGGGATACCGGCTGCCCAACTCATCCCTACGCTTGCTACTATAGCAAGAAGTAGGATATAAAATCTCTTTATCATAGTATAATTCATTTAGCAGTTTGAAGAATATACTCGTTCTTATCGCCCTTGCGGATAAGCGTGAACTTGCCTACCTGTTTCTTGGGCGCGCCCGAAGGTTCGTCCTCGGCATAGATCGCCTGGAGCTTGATACCTTCGCTCAGCGGGCCTTCTTTTACTTGCCAGTAGAGGAAGGTGAATCCCGGAACCTCCGGAGCTTCCGGACGGTTGAAAGCAGCGGTCTCTTGTGCCACAGTCTGATTGAGGCTATCCAGATAAGCTACATTTGTACTCGGATCAATCTCCCAATGCGCGGTATAGTTTTTGTCGCCAACCGAGCCGGTAGAAATAGTCACGATGAGTTGCCTGGTCTCTCCGTTCGAGCCGGTCCAGCCGAGGAAGGTATAACCCAGACGAGTCGGAGCGACCAGATCGAAGGTCGCCATATCCGGGTTATAGGTAGCGGGGTTGTTTCCCTTACCCTTCGCGTAGTCGTACGTGATCGTATAGGTAATAGGATCCCAGCGCGCATAGAGCGTGGTGTTAGCCGCCTTGTTCCATGTACCGGCAGAAGAGCCGTCCGCTTTGTAATACTGGTTACCGCCTGTTTTGGCGTCGTAGTAGCCTTGGAAGGTATAACCCGTGCGGGTCGGCATTGTAGCCGCCGGCATAGCCGCATCGAAGGTTGCCGAAGCGCTTGCCGAGCCACCGGTACCGCTATTCCTGTCCAAAGTAACGGTATAGGTGTTTACTGTCCATTGTGCATAGAGCGTTGCATTGGAGGTCTTGTCCCAGTTCTTGGCAGAGTTGCCGTTGGCGTCGTAGTATTTCGTACCATTGCCGTTTGCCTCGGTATAATAGCCTTGGAAAGTATAACCCGTGCGGGAAGGAACGGTGATTTTCGGCATCGCCGCAGCGTAGGTAGCCGAAACGTTTGTCGAACCGCCAGAACCGCTTCTTCTGTCAAAAGTAACGGTATATTTGTTTGCTGTCCATTGTGCATAGAGCGTCGTGTTAGCAGTCTTGTTCCATGTACGGGCAGAAGAGCCGTTGGCATTGTAGTATTTCGTACCGCCCGAGGTGGCATCGAAATAACCGTTGAAGGTATAACCCGTGCGGGTCGGCATCGTAGCCGCCGGCATCGCCGAACCATTCGCAGCCGTCACGGAAGCCGTACCACCGGTACCGCCCTGTTTATTGAAAGTAACCGTTGACGTAATCGGCAAGTCAAAATCAAAAATCGGACGAACATAACCTTGATACAGGAGATAGCCAAGTGTTGCCGTATATCCCCAAACAAACAATTTCTGGTTTGTTGCCTGCTTATTATCCGTTTCCCAATAATAGATACCCTGCGTAAGGGACTCACCACAGGCGCTCAATTTCTGCTGAAAACCGGATATGGTCATTTTATTTTGCGGAGTAGTATCGTCATTGCCGGTGGCGCAAGCGCAGAACATCTTCTCCCAATCCTCCACAAGAGGAATTCGCCATCCGTTTCCGCTCGGCACAGCAGGGGTAAAATTGGATGCTGCGCTTACAGCATCATCATACCACAGGTTACCGTTTGACGGCGCATCCTTCAATGCCACAGCCAAACCCTTCCGTGTCGACATGTCCACATACCCGATCATTGCCGCTTTGGTCTTTCCTGACGGTACACTGTTGGGCGCATACACCGTACCATCCGTGCAGATCACCTTTCCGATGTCTGCCGTCGTACAATTAATCGCCGCCCACGTACTTGTAGCGATGAGCATCGCCGCAAATAGTGAAAATAGTTTTAGCTTTCTCATAATGTTAATAAAATTAGTTAATATTGTTGATTGTTGTTTGCTATGTTCAAAATTCGCACAAAGTTACAAAAAAAAACGTATACGCGCAAGGCGTACACGCAAAAATTTACGAAGTGCAAAATTTTAGGTGCAGAAATTTACGAAGTGCAAAGTTTTTTTGCCGTCACACCCAGTGCCCGTCAATTTTTACACATCATGTCCGTCAATTTTTACACATCGTGTCCGTCAATTTTTACACACGAGGCAGCAGTAATACAGGGGGGGAAGGAAAGATTCGGAAGGTCTGTCAACGTCCACTAATTACACAAATTAAACAGATTTCTTCTTCGGTCAAAAATTACCCAAAATGATTCAAAAATTATTCTTTCGCGGTCAACCATACAGCGAAGCAGATCGTGCCTGTACGGCAAAGAATTAAAGACAATTAAAGACAATTTTCTTTTTTTACATAGGATGCATATTTTTTAATTGTTGGTAATTGTTGATAATTGTTGACAAATAAACAAAAATTTTTCTTTAATTTTTGGTAATTTTGGACCTATAATCCTTTTTCTGTCAAAAATTATCAACAATTATCCAAAAATTTATTTCAGTATAGGTCAAACCATTTATCATTTATCACTTCTTAGTAGCAGACCACTCGCGGGGACAGACGCCCGTCTGGCGGGTGAAGGTGCGGGAGAAGACGGCAAGCGAGGAGAAGCCGCAGGCGGAAGCTATGTCAGAGAGTTTCATCTCCGGGTGCGCAGACATGAGGCGTTGCGCTTCCTCCACGCGGTAGCGGTTGGCGAGCTGGAAGAACGAACAGCCGTACGTCGAATTGATGAACTGAGAGATAGTAGTGCGGTTCTTGGGCATTACGGCGCGGATGTCCGCGAGTTGGAAATCCGGATTGAGGTAAGGCTTCTCCTCCGCCATCCAGTGTTCGAAGATGCGGATATCGTCCGCGAGACTCAGGTTTGAGGCTTCGCCGTTTGGGAGAGTTTGAAGGTTTGAGGCTTCGCCGTTTGGGAGGGTTTGAAGTAGTTTGAGATTGTTTGAGGTTGTTGGAGAGTTCGTACATTGTACATCGTCCCTTCGTACTTCCCGCCACGGGTCTTTGCGGAAGAGAATATGCTCGGTGGCATAGATGATCATAATCACCACAAACCACTGCTGCGTAAATCCGCGGGTGTGATAATGGGTGGAGCACATCCATACATAATTGATTCCCACGATAAAGAGCATAGTGCTGTACCGGATGATCCAACGGACATCTATATTATCCAGGGAAGAGAAGTTATCCTCGCACCACTTACGATAGGCGCGCATGTGGCTGAACAGCATTACCAGTAGCATGTACGGATAGAGCGCAATCACGGGCCATAGATTGAATGGCATGATATAGTCGAATGCCATGAGTGCCGCGAGCGGCAGCAACTGCAGGAACGCTCTTTTCCAGTTCATCCAACCCGGTCGCAGTGCCTCGGTAGGATACAAGAGCAGAACCCATCCGAGAATATTGCCGAGGACGAGTTCGTAGGTAGTGAGTTCATACGCCGCCATATCCATCACCCGGTGCGGCGCAACCGCCCAACCCACCAGATAGATGAGATCGCATGTCCCCCAGACCAGCAACGCCACGGCGAACAAACGGCGCGCCCTGATCCCCTCCGAACGGCGGAAAAGCATCCACGCACCGCCGAAAGAGAGTGCTATAGTACATGTGTTGAATATAGGGGTGAGAATATTGTCGTACACCTTATCGGGGATGAACCGCCCCCACCACGTGCTAAGAACGACCATACACACGCTTACGAGAAAGAAAAACACTTCGGACTTATAGTCCAGCCAAAACTCCCGTATCTGTTTCCGTAACATTGTTTCTTCTATCTATGCTTACAAAAGCGAGTGCAAAGTTACAACAAATTTTGCATATATGCAAGAGAAAGAGAGATTTTTGGCATTTTTTTGTCCAAAGCCTTGCGTATTTCAAATATTTGTTGTACCTTTGCAGAAAATTTTCTATGAATATTATAGATATTATCTAAAATTTTCAATGAATATTTACAATAGCATTTAAGAATTTCAAGCATTAGAGTGTATGTTTAAACGAATTTTATCGGTCAACGAAATCTTGGAGGAAATGAGTATTTTTCTCTTTGGCGCCCGTCAAACAGGCAAGTCAACCTATTTAAAAAATGCCTTTCCTAATGCGATGTATATTGATCTTTTGGATGCCTCTATCCGGAGGATTTATAAAAACCAACCGAGCGTACTGTATGACCAGTTGGCAGAAAGCAACACCTCAATAGTCATCATCGATGAAATAACGGAGGTTCCGGACTTGCTCAATGAGGTTCATCGCTTAATTTTCAAAACCGATATACGATTCATTATCTGCGCAAGCAGTGCCCGCAAACTACGCCGAAAAGGAGCAAATACATTAGGAGGCCGGGCATATCCTTGTTTCCTATATCCTTTGGTAAGCGCAGAAATTCCTGAGTTGGATATTGACCGAGCAATTAATGTCGGCATGATTCCGAACCATTATTTATCTAAACGTCCTCAGGTTTTATTGTCCGCATATATTGATGTATATCTGCAGCAAGAAATAAAAGCAGAAGCAATCGTTCGCAATATTGATGCTTTCGAGCGGTTTATGGAAGTAGCGGCTCTGACGGATGGAGAAATAGTCAATTATTCCAACATAGCAAGCGATTGCGGCGTTAAATCAAATACCATCAAAGAGTACTTCGCCATATTGGAGGACACGTTGATCGGCTATATGGTTCCTGCTTATCACAAGTCTCAGAAACGCAAAGAAGTACAAGCGCCTAAATTCTACTATTTCGATGTGGGTGTCGCCAATTACTTGCTGCACAGAAAAGACTTGCAACGCGGTACTCCTGAATACGGACACGCATTTGAACATTTTGTAATTCAGGAAATTATTGCATATCTCGGCTACAAGAACAGCGATGAAAAATTATCGTATTGGCATACATATACCGGAAATGAAGTAGATGCAATCATCGGAAACCGAGTCGCCATTGAGATCAAGTCTGCTGATATGGTACAACCTAAGCATCTCAAAGGTTTACGGGCTTTTGCAGAAGAATACCCTCATTTGGACCGGATGATTGTTTCGTGGGATCCCATCAACCGCAAGACAGAAGACGGGATACGGGTAATCTTTATCCGCGACTTTTTACAAGAATTATGGTCGGGTAAACTATTCTAACTTTTCTCTACAAGATGTCAAAGATTATTTGCCAATGTACACTGTTCCTTTGTGCTTTATTTCACCTCCTGCCCCATGAGGGTGTATGTCTTGTCGCCGCGGAGGATGAAGATCCGGCTGCTACGGAGGAAGAAAACATCAAATGTCGCTTTGACTTTGCTATTGTCAATGAATGAATCCTCAAATAAAGCAAACGCTTTTTATCTATGTAGCGAACGCCTTGCGCTTGTCTTTTAATGCCGAAAGGCTTGCTTGTCCGGCTCTAAATCTCGTTTGTTTATGCCGGAGTTCCAATTTCGTACAGGTATTCAGGAGCAAGGTCTGCTCCGTTTGCCCATTCGATAGTAACCGGCGTGAGAGCATATTGTATAAACTGCTCTTTGTCGTGCAAAGCTCCAAAAACCTCACCTGTCAAGTACGGTTCCAAATCAACTACTTTATGCACTCCGTCACTAAAAGTAAGTGCCAGACGATAGTCGCCTTGATAATCTACATCTTTAACGCGTAACATAGTTTTACTATTTTAACGGTTCAATTCTTCCTATCTGCTTGCCGTCCTGTGCTCTTTCCCATAGCGAAAGAATCTCTTGCTCGTGCAAGTCTATCCATTGATTTACTTTGCTAATCACCTTTGCCGGGGCTTGCCCATCTACTATTCTATCCAGTACACTAATGCTGCATTCATAGTTGCCATACATAAAATGTATATGAGGCGGATTATGGTCTTTCCAATAAAGACAAATGATAATTCCATAAAAGCGGCTTATTTCCGGCATAATGGTATATGTTTTTGTGATTTTTTGCGCTGCAAAGGTACTGCTTTTTTCTGACATATGCAAGAGTTGACTGCTTTTTTTTGCTTTTTCTGGTATAACAGGTACAAAAAAAACGGACCGAAGTCCGTCTTTTCTATAGTAATACGCGGTTGAATTCTTTGGGGACGGGGGCTTCGAAGCGCACTTTCTTCTCCGTCACGGGGTGGATGAACGCCAAGACTTTGGCATGCAGGCAGAGCCGGTCGATCGGACTATACTCATTCCCATAACCGTACTTGCGGTCCCCTACCACCGGATGCCCCAGGGACTGCATATGCACACGGATCTGGTTGGTGCGTCCGGTCTCCAAATGCAATTCGACAAGGGAGTAAATTGATGTACAAAGGGACGATGTACGATGTACGAAGGATTTTTGCTCCGGGCTGTCTGTTGTCTGACCTCCGGCATCTGATGCCTGATGGCTGACGCGAAGCGTTTTATAGTGGGTGACGGCTTTCTGTCCCCCGTTATCTGTGGGCGAAGAATAGACCATCGCATTGCGTTTGTCTTCCGTGAGCCAGGAGGTGACCGTTCCCTCTTTCTGAGGCAATTCTCCTTCGACCAGAGCGATGTATGTACGCTCCGTTACCAGTTGCCTCCAGTAGGTGCGCATATACTCCTGCAGCGCCTGCGTGCGTGCAAAAACGAGTACACCGCTTGTCTCCCGATCCAGCCGGTGCACGACAAAAACGGAGTTCTTGCGGTTCTCACGACGCACATAAGCCCTCAGGATAGACAGAGCAGTAGTCTCCGAGGACTCCGGGCGCGTGGGCATCGTCAGCAATCCCGGGCGCTTATAGACCACTATCAGGTGTTCGTCTTCATAAATGACCGACAGTTTGGGGTGATTGAGCGTTGTGTTCCCTCTTCCGGCGGAGACGACCACTTTATCCCCTTTCATCAGCGTATAGTCTCCTCTCGGCTGGACAGCTCCGGCGACGGATACCCGGCGTTGTGAGATCAGCTGTTTAACGGATGTGCGACTCATGCCGCCCATCTTCGAGACCAGAAAATCCAAGAGCGAAACCGTTTCGCCGACCATCAATACAGTATCTTGTTTGCGAATCATTGGTTAAAATAGGGGGTTAAGGGGTTATGGGTTACGGGTTAGCCATCCCATGTTTTCCGGTTTGGTATTCTTGATCCAAGCTATCCCTGCCGCACCGTTGATGATCAGGAAGAACGTGAAAAGAACGATGGAGAAAGCATTGCCCAGTATGATGAACAGTCCGATACCGGCTATGCTATAGATGAACCAGTAGATCCAGGAATCGGTCTTGCGGTAAATCAGCCAGTAGTTGGCGAGGAAGGAAGACGAGATCAGGAGTCCGTTGAGCAGTTTGACAACAATCGCATCGGAGAGTGCATCATGGCGCAAGGCGAAAGTAGAAAGTACGTAGTCGCCGGCGGTGATGAAGAAGAGCAATGCGACAGACAGGATCAGTCGCGGCGTGTCGAGGAACTTAGGCTCGAAACTTGCCCCGCCGTCTTCTTTCTTCCGGCTCCATTTGTATATCGACATCAATTGGAAGGGGATGAAGACGAAGAAATAGAGGAAGGCGCTGTCGTACGCGCCCTGCAGAATGAACTGCACACCGAGCAAGGCACTCATGATGATCCCGGCGTAGAAACCGGTGTAGTTCTTCGGATCCCGGACGGTCAGTATATAGGCTACGCCGATGATAGAGGCGGGAATACCTACTACCCAGGCAGGGTCGTGCCAACGAAGAAGCCTACCCCCAGCCCCTCCCTGAAAGGAGGGGAGAAAAGATTCGATCAGGAATAAAAGTCCCAAAAGTGCTCCGAAGAGGAGGATGGAGATAATGGTGTTGCGGCCGAGTGCGCGCCAGAGGATGCTTTGCATGGCGGGTGGGGAATTAATAATTAATATCTTTTTCGGGGGAGGCAATCATGAAATCATAAGTGATCATGAGATCCTACTAAAAAACAAGGGGCAAGCCGATGCTCGCCCCTTATCCATTCTCGCATTACTTGCGGTTGCGATTTCCGTAGCGAGACATAAACTTGTCCACGCGTCCGGCTGTATCGACAAGCTTCGACTTACCGGTATAGAACGGGTGCGAAGTGTTAGAGATCTCCAGCTTGATGAGCGGATACTCAACGCCATCGATAGTAATCGAATCCTTGGTAGCAGCGGTAGAGCGGCTGAAGAACTGAGTACCATCAGACATATCTTTGAAAACTACTACTCGGTAGTTATCAGGATGAATTCCTTTTTTCATAAAAATCTTAAAATTTACGATTTAACGATTTACGATGTACGATTGATGTACGATTTTCCGCTTAGCGGATTATTTACGATTTACGCGGACTTTTGTCCTTGACGCCTTCGTAAATCCTTTGTACATTGTACATTCGTCCTTTGTACTTTAGTTTACTCAGCTACTACGTTGAGTTTGATATCAGCTTTTACCTCGCGGTGGAGACGTGCCTGAGCGGTGTGCTCTCCGCAAACCTTGATCGGCTCAGCGATAGTGATGACCTTCTTATCGATATTGATATCCAAAGCGGCCAGAGCGGCAGAGATAGCGGTAGTCGTTACCGTACCGAAGATCTTGCCGTCCTCGTTAGCTTTCACTTTCAGTTCAACAACAGTCTCCTGCAGTTTAGCCTCCAGCGCCTGAGCGTCAGCCAGCAGTTGAGCCTGTTTGTGAGCCTGTTGTTTGAGGTTCTCAGCCAACTGTTTGCGGTTGTGCTCGTTAGCGATGACAGCAATGCGTTGCGGCAGGAGGTAGTTGCGTCCATAACCGTCTTTTACCTTAACGATGTCGTTCTTGAAACCCAGATTAGCCAGGTCTTGAATCAGAATTACTTCCATGATTGTTTCCTTTCTCTTAGTGGGTTAATACTTATTTCATCAAATCGGTAACATAAGGCAGCAGAGCCAAGTGGCGTGCTTTCTTGACAGCCTGTGCAACCTTGCGTTGGTACTTGAGCGAGGTACCGGTAATGCGACGTGGGAGGATCTTACCTTGCTCGTTGAGGAACTTCTTCAGGAACTCGGGATCCTTGTAGTCGATATACTTTATACCACTCTTCAGGAAGCGGCAGTATTTCTTTTTCTGCTGACCCTTGGTCTGCGGGGTCAAATAACGGATTTCAGTGTTCTGTGCCATAATTAAGCCTCCTCTTCTTTTTTAGAATGGTTACGACGCTTTTCAGCGTACTCGAATGCGTACTTGTCAAGACGTGTGGTGAGGAAGCGGATGATACGCTCGTCGCGGCACAACTCTGTCTCAAACTTAGCGATGAATGCAGGCTCTACGTCAAACTGCAGGAGAGCGTAGAAACCTGTGGTTTTGCCCTGGATAGGATAAGCGAGCTTGCGCATACCCCACTCCTCACGATTCAGCACGGTGCCACCGTTTGAGGTGAGAAGATTCTCGAATTTGTCTACCGCTTCCTTCATCTGTGGCTCAGACAAAACGGGAGTTAACACGAAAGCGGTTTCGTAATGATTTACCATTGTAGTAAATTGTTGTTTTGTTAATAAATAATGTTAATTATCTTCACGGTGACGGGCGATAACCCGGACGGTTGCCGCTCCTCTTAACCGCAAAAAAGCGTGCAAAGATACAGCTTTTTTTTTAATTATGCAAATATTTTTGCTTTTTTTCTTAAAATTCCTTAGCAATGAGGTCAAAGGAAGCTCCGGTTTCGTCTTTTACCCGGAAAACGACCTTCGTTTTTTGTTCAGCGAACACCGTGAGCAAGCCCGGATTGGTCTCCGCCAACTGGGCAGAATCGAGCAGGTTCTCCACCAGCGAATGGATATCGGGCATCAGGTTCTCTTCGGCCGTCAGTTCCAGGAGTCCCAGATCGTGCTCCGACTGGTCGCTGAGGAGGCAATCGAACAGCAGTGTGCTGTCCTGATAGGTTACAGAAGTGATCTGAGTAGCATCGCTCTCGTCGCCTACCATGCGGCCCACACAAGTGGAGTCAACCTGATCCACAAACTCTGCTATGACGACATTCGGATCCTTACGGCACGAAATCATGCAGAGCACAACTAATAAAATAGGTAGAATTTTCTTCATTTTCAATACGTTATATCAAATTGGGGTACAAAAGTAGTACATATTTTTCAAATACGCAAATATTTTTTGTTTTTGCACCGATTTTTCTTCAATTTGTAAATTCCACTTGCTATTCTACCCATAAAACGAGTCCTTTGAGGTATTCTCCCTCCGGGTGATAGATATTGACGGGGTGGTCCTGGGGTTGGTGCAACTGGTGCAAGATGCGCACATTGCGCCCCACTTGCGCTGCAGCGCTGAACACCGCCAGTCTGAAAGCCTCTTTGTCCACCGCCTGGGAGCAGGAGAAGGTGAACAGCAGTCCTCCCTCCCTGATCATCTCAATAGCCTTGGCGTTAATGCGCTGGTATCCCCGGAGCGCATTCTTGACGGCGTCCCGGTGTTTGGCGAAAGCCGGCGGATCCAAGATAATAATATTGTACGTGCGCCCTTGCGCGCGCATTTCGGTGAGGTATTCAAACGCATCTTGCGCTACGGCGTTATGGCAGTTGCAATCGGGGAAGTTGCGCGCCACATTGACGTTCACCAAGTCGATGGCTTTCCGGCTCACATCCACTGAATCCACCGTTTTGGCGCCTCCCCGCAGTGCGTACAGGGAAAATCCTCCGGTATAGCAGAACATATTCAGCACGTCCTTGCCGCGTGCGTACCGCTCCACCAGAGCGCGGTTCTCGCGCTGGTCGATAAAGAAGCCTGTCTTCTGTCCCTTCAGCCAGTCGATGCGGAAGCTCAGGCCGTTCTCCACAGCCCAGTACTCTTCGTCTTGCGAGTGAGGAGTGCCGAGGAGCCATCCTGTCTTGTCGCCCTTGATATCCGCCTTGAAGGGGAGGGTGTCGTCGCTCTTGTAATAGACTCTCTCCACCTGTTTCACCTCCGCCACGAGAGCCTCCGCTATCGCCATCCGATGCAGGTGCATCCCCACCGAGTGCGCCTGCACCACGGCGGTGGAGCCGTATATATCCACGATCAGTCCCGGCAGGTTATCTCCCTCACCGTGTATCAACCGGAAGGTGTTGTTGTCTTCTCTGACCAGACCTACCGCTTCACGCACGGCATAGGCGGCACGGATGCGTTCGCGCCAGAAGTTCTCTCCCGGCAGTTCGTTTCCGAACGACAGTATCCGTACGGCAATAGACCCCACCTGCCAATGGCCGTAGCCGAGCACCTCGCCGCCGTGCGCCTGGACAGCCACTATTTCCCCTTCGGAGGGAGTATCGGCGGTGTTCGTTGCGTCCAAGAGCACACGCCCGATAGCACCGCTGAAGACCCAGGGGTGTTTGCGCAAGAGGGACTGCTCTTTTTTCGGTTTTAAGATTACAGTTGTCATTTCCGTTCTATATGGCGGGGTTGTTTTTCCGGCTACTCCACGCCATGTGTATGTTCATGATAGGCGTGCAGCGAGAGGTTGTCGCTGACGTATTTCAGGCTTCTGAGGGACTTGAATCCCAGGGAGGCGATGAAAGCCAGCTCCATGTCGAAGACGCAGTCTTTGTAGTCGGAAGCCAGCACGAAATCGCAGTTGGTGTAGCACAGGGCGTGTTTCAGTTTGCCGCCTGCGAGGAGAGCCTGCCGGTCTTTGCCGAAGTCCCAGTTCTGCAGGGGCAGTGCGGGCTCCGGATAGGTCACATTGGGGTGGTTCAGCCGCACTTCGTGCACCTCCACCCAGCTTCCCAGGTCAAAATTGGCACTTCCGGCGTAGCCGATATTATAGACTTCGGCATCGCGGTCAAGCGTCTGCAGCGACCGGATGACATTGACAGCCCCCACTCCGGTGACAAGCACTTCCGCATCCGCCAGATCCACGCCGAACAGTTCTTCGACCTGTCCTACCAAGTCTCTTTCGCCTTCTTCGGCGATAAGTACATATTTATTCATAATGATCACGCTTTTCAGGGGACAAAGGTACTGCTTTTTTTTGACATATGCAAGTGTTCGGGCATTTTTTTGACGAATAGAATGCCATTCTATAGAAATCGTTGACTCGATAAAAGTCTGACGAAAGTCTGATAAGACCCTTGCGAAAAGACCGCTACGCTGTAAGACCGGCGCACGCGCCTGATAGAATACATCTCGCGGCAAAATTCATAAAATAACCACGAGTTGCCTCTTACTTGACTCTGATTTGCCTCCGACTTGCCCCTTGCTTGCCCCTGATATGTGTGTTTTTCGAAAAATCGCAGTATTTTTATGCACATATGAAAAAAAACACCTTTTTTATTTGCATATATCCCAAAAAAGTTGTACTTTTGTGCCCGATTTGAAAAAAACGGACTATATTTATAGTTCTTTTTTTTTATACCACCAAATTTTTCTTTATTTTTTTCTACTTTTTATATATTTTTCCGCCTTTTGCATACATTTTTTTGCAAAACAGGCGAATTTTTGCATATTTATGCACCCTTTTCTTCTTTCCGCGGAGACCGCATTATTTGAGGAAAAGAAGGCTACCGAGGAGACACAGGGGTAGGGTAAATTTAACTAAAAGCTTATGAATGCCGTCTCTCCGGCTGTCAGTAAATCTCCTCGGTAGCACTAATATGTCCGTTTTTCCGCATTTCTGCGGTTCAGTCTATCCGAACTATTTTTGTGAGCCATTTTGAGTAATAGGGTTTGGGCGTATAGTGCCTTCGCGCGTTATTGCGCGTATGTGCGCATTGTATCCGTGCGTGCACCATAATAATATAGTTCGGTTCAGCACGTTTCCCTTTCCCTCCTCTCAAAGCGAACATTGACATATTGGATTACCGTTCGCGGACACTATCCTCGTATGAGTACCTAAACGCTGTTTAGGCAGTAAATACTCGGATGTGCTCCGCTCTCCCACAAAAAACGAATTTCTTAGCAGGAACACGATTTTTTGCGGGGTTTCAGACGAAATTTGCTAAATTTGTGAACTATTTTCTTGCGTATGTCAGAAAAAAGTTGTATCTTTGCAGCAAATTTTTGATGCAAAGGAGGTTATTATGACAGCTTTACAACTGAATGCAGACATCTATAAGAACTTGGCAATTCTTTCGCAAGATGAGTCGATGTTGGAGAAAGCAGCCAAGTCGCTTCGCCGTCTTGTTAATAAGATGACGGAAGATCCGACGTGTATGACCAAGGAGGAGTATTTCGCAATGCTTGATCGTTCGGAAGCCCAGTATGCACGTGGGGAATATACTACGCTCCTACCGGGAGAGTCGGTTACGGATATGTTAAGGAGAAGTGGTTATGATCTTTAAGATTGATTTCACTGAAGAGGCGAAGGCCGGTCTTTACAAACTGGCAAAGGATGAGCCTAAATCATACCTGAAAGCTCTTCGTTTTATAGACGAACTCAGGGAACACCCAAAGACCGGCACCGGACATCCGGAGCCTCTCAAAGGAAAACCGGAAGGACGCTGGAGTCGTGAAATTACAAAGAAACATAGACTTGTTTATCGTATCTATGAAACTGAAGTGATTGTTCTTGTCTTGGCTGCCTACGGTCACTACGAAGACAAGTAGCACATAATACATAATACATTACAAAGCGGTAATCCAAGTGGTTTACCGCTTTTTTGTTGTTGTATTTTGACCACTGAAAAAAATCAGTTTAATTTGTGTAATCTGTGAATAGAAAGCAACATAAAATAGCAGTCAAATACGACATTGGAACGACGGTCGAACGACGGTCGAAGACGACGTTAGTATAATGTAAGAATAACAACTATAACAAACTAATTAACGAGGGGCAACCCTCAAGTATTAACTAAAAACATTTTATTTTATGAAGAAAATTTTTCTAATTCCGCTCATGTCGCTGCTTACTTGCGTCATGGCGTGGGGTGTGAATGTTGGCACTTTTGCCGAACTGCAAACCGCATTAGCCGGTAGCGATGCCCTCATTACTGCCACTGCTAAAATTGAGATAGCTAGTGATGTGGCGTTGGACTTGAATGGAAAAACCGTCAATTTTACTGATGGCTGGCTTGCCATTAATAGTGGTAATGTGTCTATTGAAAATGGTACTATCTCCGTTGCTTCTTATTTGTGGAATGCTATTGAGTTGTATGGTGGCTCATTGACGTTGAATTGTACGGTTATTGGTGGTCAGTATAATGGTATCTACATGTCAGGAGGTGATCTAACAGTCAACGGTGGCACAATTAGTGGTCCAAACAATGGTATTTATACGGATGGTGGAACCATTATTGTTAATGACGGAACTATCCGTGGCACGAATAATCAGGGTATTTATATAACTGCTGGTGATATCACATGCAATGGAGGTGACCTCTATGCCCCAACTTATGGTATATATCCTTCTGGATTCCCTACGATAACCATTAACGATGTAACAAGTCACACGACACTGGGAGGAGGTGACTATTGGAATACCTCTAATATTAAAAAGTATACTGAGATCCTTAATAATACAAAATATCATTATGTTGCGACTGTCACAGCCTTAAATGAAGCTTTGTCTTCTCAAGACGATGCTGTCATTAAGTTTGTAGGTGGTAAATTATCTGTAAAAAATGAATCAACCATAATTGATTTGCAAGGGAAAACAGTTTATGGTAGTTTTGAAATAAATTCTGCTTTATTAGGAACTGCACAAGATGCATATGACTTGACAACAGTAGTTATCAAGAACGGAACTATTGAAGCAGAAAGGACAGGATTGTACATTGGAAAAACAAAGGCTACTTTGGAGGATTGTATCGTTAATGTGAGTGGAGAATCCGGTGATGTTATTGGTGTATCTTATACATGTCCTACAAATGAATATAAGTTAGACATTGAAAATTGTACTTTTAACGTAACTGGCCCCAATGCCTATGGATTGAATTGTAATACTATACCTTCCTCTAATGATCAGAATATTACTATTGATATATACAATTCTGATTTTATAGTACAAGGTACCTCTAAAGCAGAAGGAATAGTTGTAGGATCCGGTTCTACGGTAAATTTTCATGGTGGCAATATAAATGCTCGTTCGAGCAATGGCGCAGGTGCAGGGGTTGACCTTCGTGCTGTGAAGAATACTCTAACAAATACCCGTCACACAATTTTTAATATGGAAGGCGGAACTATCTACGGTTTAGGCTATGGCATAGTTGGTAATGGTGGTGAAAAAAATACCGACATCAACATTTCTGGTGGTACTATCCAAGGCGAATGGGCCGGTATCTATCACCCGCAAGAGGGAAGTCTTGTTATCAAAGGCAATCCGGTTATCAAAGGAGAAAATGCTATCCAATTATGCGCCGGCGTCGGCATGACAGGTTCTATTACCGGTGGTCGCTTTGAGGCTTATGGTACAGATATACGTGCCACGAAAACAGGCGATGGTATTATTACTGACGGAGCAGCACTTTCTATCGTAAATCGTAATTATCCCGGCGGTATGCCTACATTTGCCATCAATGGCGGAACCTTCCTGGCGCAGCATCAGGATGCTATTCTTGCCTATACATGGGATAACTCTCAAGCTGTTGGATCAAAACATTCTACTTGGGCAGCTGCAACGAGTCACCTCTCTGTTCGTGAAGGTATCTTCTCTTCTGATCCGACTACTTATGTTCCGGCTGAGGGCTATACGGTAACTAAGCTCAATCCTACTCCGACAGTTTATAACCACGATGAGGTTGTTTACAGCGACTTGTGGCAGGTTGGTGAAGCAAGCCATGTGCAGTCGTATGACTTTACTGCGGCTGAGGCTGAATATGTAGAGATCAGCAGTACTACTCCGAGCGAAAAGTTAGAAAATAAGACGTATACTCTTAACGAAGATCAAAGTTCCAAGAAAGTCGAAGTAGCCGAAGATTATACTTTGATTATAAAAGAAGACAAACAACTGAATATCGGTACCGGTGGACTCGTTTTGGAGGATAAAGCCAAATTAGTTGTCGAGCCGGGTGCTGTGGTAACAGTTGGTACCAATGGTATTATCAATGTGAATGGTACTGAGAATCTGGTATTGGAGACCAGCTCTGAGAAACAAGCGGCTCTGCTGATTGATCCGGATGTCATTCAGAATACCCAACCGCTTGCTACCGTGACGATCCACACCGCTGCTCGTCAGAAGAGCGCAAACCCGTACAACTATATCTGGGAGTATTTCGCATGCCCGGTACAAGAGATTACAGATGCCAACAAGCCGACCAACAACTTTGACGCAGCCGTACAAGGTCTCTATGCAGGTGAGGCATCCTTCATGACCGGTGTATATACATGGGGTGGCAATGACTGGACGCTTGTCAGCAGTTGGAAATCTCTCGTTCCGTTCAAGGGCTATCAGTTGACCAACAACTCCGCTAACGGAGGTGTGGACTATACCTTCAAGGGTAACTTGATGGGTAACGGTGACGGCACCTACGAGTTTACCACCAACGGTTATGGTTACTTCGGTAACTCCTACACCGCACCTATCGTGATCAGCAACTTCCTTGGCGCATTGGACAACAGTGTTTATGAGCGTACCGTATGGCTCTACGATGCAGGTGCCGATACCTATGTATCCGTTAACCCGCTGGCAGCCCGTCTCGGTTCTGCCAAATACAAAGACGGTACATCCATCAAAGAGATCCGTTCGCTCCAGGCATTTATCCTGAACAAGAAGGCTGACGGTGCTGCTGCAACGGTTAACTACCGTGACGCTATCTGGAACAACCCGCGTATCAACTCGCTCGCAGCTCCTGCTCCTGCACGTCATGCAGCAGAGGAAATGCAGTGGAGCAACATCTACGTGGCTGCCAATGGCAAGAAAGAGATGGTAACGCTCATTGAGGGTGCTGATTTCTCCAGCGAGTTTGACAACGGTGCAGATGCAGGCAAGTATATCAACAACAACAGCATGAACCTCTATGCTGCCACCAACGACGGCAAGCAGGCTATTGTTGCTACCGACAACTTGGAGAATACGATCCTCTCGTTCCAGGCCGGTGACGCTACCGAGTACACACTTTCGTTCGAGAACGGCAATGAGAACTATATGCTCCGCGACAATGTAACCGGCGCAATGGTTGCTATCGCTGATGGTGCTGAATATACGTTCACTCAGGCAGCTAATACGACCAACCCTGCACGCTTCGAGGTAGTAGCTATTGCTAAAGTTCCGACCGCTATCGAGAATGTAGAGGAGGCTGCCAAGGCAACCGGTATCTATACCATCACCGGACAGTATATGGGTCGCGACTTCACCGTACTGCCCGCAGGTGTATATGTAGTAAACGGTGTAAAAGTCGTTAAGTAATAATCGCCAATATGTTTTGGACGCTTCCCCGAAAGGGGAGGCGCGCCAAGACACAACATAGTTATGAAAAAGATATATCAACACCCCACGACGGAGCAAGTAGATTTTATGGACACTACACACCTTTGTGATAGTTCTTTCCCAGAAGGACATCCTCAAGGGCAAATAGGAGGAACTACTGCTCCCAAACGTAGAATATTCTAATAACGAGAAATTCATTTTATAATCATGAAAAAGATTTTAAGTTTATGTGTAGCAGCAGTTGCTGCACTGACCATGACAGCGCAAGACATCGCTGTCAATATCAAACTCGTAGCACAAAGCGGCGGTGAGAGCACCCTGCTCTTGGCTTCCGGCGCAGGCGTTTCTGCTGCCGACAACGCAACACTCGTTGCCCCGCTGGCAAACACGGACAACGTAGCAATCTATGTACAGGATGATGAGCGTTATTCTATCTTTGCAACGGATGGTGCATTTGTCAATCTGCCGGTTTCGTTTATTACCGACCGTACCGCCAATCAATCCTATACCCTTCATTTTGAAGATGTATTGGCTGGAACAGGCAACGGTTCCCTCAAACTCAAAGATCTTGTAACCGGTGAGGAAGTGACCATCGCTGATGGTGGAACTTATGGCCCGTTCGTTGTTAATACAACCAATGCCCCGGGCTATGCAGCCGGAACAAACACCGTTGTAAACCGCTTCGTCATCAACTACGATGCAACAGCATTTGTTACTTCCGCTACTACCAATGAGTACGGCTATGCTACCTTCTCTTACACTGCTGACGTTAAACCGGCTATGCCGGCAGGTCTGAAAGTATGCAAAGGTACTTTGGCCGGCGAGACCCTCACGCTGAGCGAGGTAGCTGACGTTCCGGCTAATACCGGCGTTGTACTCTTCGGTGCTCCGAACACCACTTATCAGTTCGCTGCCACTACCGCTACCGCTGATATGACAGGTAATGTACTCCTGCCGTCTTCCGCTTGGACTGTTTCAACCGAGAACGCTTACTTCCTCGTAGGTAACGAGTTCAAGAAATACACCGGTACTGAAGCTGTTCCGGCTGGAAAGGCATACTTGATCTACACCGCAACCGGTGGCGCCAACCCCGCTCCGCGTCGTATCGTAATGCGCTTCAACACCACTACCGCTGTTGAGAACGTAGAGACAGAGGCTGTTCAGCCTGTCAAGTTCATCGAGAACGGCGAGATCTTCATCCGTCGCGGTGAGAATGTATATAACGCTCAAGGTCAAATGGTTAAATAATAGGAGGACAGAAATTATGAAGAAGAATTATATTGCTCCTCAGACGGAGAACGTAGTATTGGCTTCGGCTAAGATCATGCAAGACTCAATGGCAATCAACACCACTTCGGGTGGTACGTTTAATGACGTTACATTGATCGACTAATATCCATGCGCTCCGCGCATGGTAATCCAAACAATCCCGCGACTTCAATCGCGGGATTGTTGTTTGTTCTACAGCCCGGCGGTCACGCAGTAAAAATCCGTGCAATCCGTGCGCAAAAACAGAAAAAAGACAGATTTATTTGCATATGTCAAAAAAAAGCAGTACTTTTGCACTCTAAATCGTCAAATTGCAAATGCTTTCATGAATATTATCAAGACACCTATAGAAGGATTGTTGGTGCTGGAGCCGCAGGTTTTTCGCGATTCACGCGGCTACTTTGTAGAGACCTACAACGAACAACGCTACCGCGAAGCCGGTATTGAAGCACAGTTTGTGCAGGACAACCAGTCCTGCTCATCCTACGGCGTGGTGCGCGGTCTGCATTTCCAGCTTCCGCCATACAGCCAAGCCAAACTGGTGTGCTGCACGGTAGGACGGGTGCTGGACGTAGCGGTCGATCTGCGCAAAGACAGTCCCACTTTCGGGCAATGGTACAGCGTAGAACTGAGCGAAGCCAACAAACGCCAGTTCTTCATCCCGCGCGGTTTTGCACACGGGTTCTCGGTGCTGAGCGAACAGGCTATCTTCACCTACAAGTGCGACAACCTCTACCACCCCGAAGCGGACGGAGGTATCCTGCTGAGCGATCCCGACCTGAAGATCGACTGGCAAGTGCCCGTGGAGCAGCGTATCATCAGCGAGAAAGACAAAAAACATCCTAAAATGGAAGAATTCGATTCGCCATTTTAATGTACGAAGGACAAATGTACGAAGTACGAAGGATTTACGAAGGAATTGAAGGACGAAAGAACAATCGTACATAACCCGCAAAGCGGACCCTCGTAAATAAATCGTACATCGTACATCGCTAAATCGTACATCGTAAATATGTAAATCGTAAATAAAAAAGATGAAGATACTGATAACAGGCAGTAACGGGCAGTTGGGTAACGAGATGCGGACACTGAGCAAGCAGCACCCGAAGCACACTTATCTCTTTACGGATATCGTAGAGAGCGGAGACACCCATATCCTCGATATCACCGACCGCGAAGCCGTTATGGCTTTTGTCAGGGAGCACAGCATCGACCTCATCGTCAACTGCGCCGCCTACACCAACGTGGACCGCGCCGAGAAGGACGAACCCACCGCACGGCTTATCAACGCCCTGGCGGTGCAGAACCTCGCCTTGACGGGCAAGAAAATCATTCATATCTCCACCGACTATGTCTTCTCCGGCGACGAGCATGTGCCCTGCCGCGAAGACGATCCCGTAGCACCCCGTACCGCGTACGGCAGAACCAAGCTGGAGGGCGAGCAGCTGCTGTCAGAGTCTTGTCCCGACGCTGTCATCCTCCGCACCGCGTGGCTCTACTCGCCATACGGCAACAATTTTGTAAAGACCATGATCCGCCTCGGCAAGGAACGCGACTCGATAGGCGTGGTCTTTGACCAGATAGGCACACCCACATATGCCGCCGACCTGGCTTGGGCGATCTTCACCGTCATCGAGGCAGAAGAATGGCATCCCGGCATCTATCATTTCACCAACGAAGGCGTATGCTCATGGTACGATTTCACGATTGAGATTCACCGCCGGTCAGGCATCCGTTGTGCTGTCCGTCCGATCCTCTCTGCCGAATACCAATACAAGACTCCGCGTCCGCACTACAGCGTGCTCGACAAATCGAAGTTCAAGAAGACCTTCGGCGTGGAGATACCGTATTGGACGGAAGCGTTGGAGCGATGCGTTAAATTGTTAAATTGTTAAACCGTTAAATGGTTAAAATGGTCGCTGCGCGACGTTAAATGGTTAAATAACAAAATAAATGGTACATGGTAAATGGGCAAATGGTAAATGAAAGAGACATTGGATTTTCTGGCTGAATTGGCCTATAATAATAACAAGGAGTGGTTTGATGCCAACCGTGCACGGTATCAGGCGTGCAGAGACCGGTTTGTAGCATTCTCGACGGAGTATATCCGCCGTTTGTCGGAGATCGACCCCACCCTGCGCGGACTGCAACCCAAAGACTGTATCTGGCGTATCAACCGCGACATCCGTTTCTCCGCAGACAAAAGGCCGTACAAAGAGTGGTTCGGCGTCTTTCCCGCCACAGGTGTTCCGGGAGAACCCAAGACATGGGGCAAGAAATCGCAACGCGGAGGGTACTACGTCCACATCCAGCCCGGTCAGTGCATGTTCGCCGCCGGAATATGGGATCCGGGCAAAGAGCTGCTCAAAACCTTGCGCACCGAGATCGAAGCCAACTACGAAGAGATCGAGGAGATCATGGCTTCCGAACAGTGGAAACGCTATTTTGCACAGGATTTTGATTACGCATGGGGTACGTTGAAGAAAGTGCCTGCAGGCTTTGATCCTGATTTCAAGCACCCGGAATGGCTCAAACACAAGACCTATACGGTCTCTACCATGCTGAGCGACGAAATAGTCTGTGCTCCGGATTTCATGGACACTATTATCGATATCGCCCGAACAGCCAAGCCGATGAACGATTTTCTGAACTACACCTTCGAGGAGTACGGGGAGTTTCCGAGCAGGTGTTGACAAAGTACCAAGTGACGAAGTACCAAGGCGCACGGTCTGATAGTTCAATGGATAGAACGGGGCTCTCCTAAAGCTCAAATGCGGGTTCGATTCCCGCTCGGATCACCAAAGAATGGCAAAAAAGAAAGCGGCATATTACGTAGTCTGGTGCGGCAAGACCCCCGGTATCTACACCTCGTGGGCGGATTGCGAAGCGCAGGTGAAAAACCAGGCAGGCGCCAAGTACAAAGGATTTGCCACGCTCCCCGAAGCCGAACAGGCTTTTACCTCTTCGCCCGAACAATATATCATCCGCCGATCCGACTCTTCCGATCCTCAAACCTCCAAATCTCCGGGCAAGCAACCGGAATGTATTCTGCCGGCTCTGGCGGTGGATGCCGCTTGCAGCGGTAATCCGGGTGTAATGGAGTTCCGCGGCGTGATAGCCGACACCGGCACCGAGGTCTTTCACCGGGGACCGTTCGTGAACGGCACCAACAATATCGGCGAGTTTCTGGCAATAGTGCTGGGTCTGGCGTATCTGAAGCAGCACAACCTGCCGTGGGCACTCTACTCCGACAGCCGCACGGCGCTCTCATGGCTCAAGAAAGGGCACGCAGAGACCAAGTTGGAGTGGGACAGTTCCAACCAAGAGCTGCTGCTCATGCTCCGCAAGGCGGAACAATGGCTACATGAGAACATCTGGACGACTCCCGTCTATAAGTGGGACACCAAAGCGTGGGGAGAGATTCCGGCGGATTTCGGACGCAAATAAGTATTGTTTTTGACAAGCCAAAATATCAAAAATAATATTTTATTTTTATATTCAAAAAAAATGTAGTACTTTTGTAGCCGCTTTGAAATGAGGTACCAAAAAACGTCCATCATTTATAAATTTATAAACAAGTATAAACAATTAAAATAACATTCCTATGACAAAAGTAGCAATTAACGGTTTCGGCCGTATTGGTCGTCTGGCATTCCGTCAGATGTTCGAGGCAGAGGGTTACGAGGTAGTTGCAATCAACGACCTGACCAGCCCGAAAATGTTGGCTCACCTTCTGAAATATGACACCGCTCAGGGTGGTTTCGCAGGCAAGTTCGGCGAGGGCAAACACACTGTAGCATACAAGGACGCTGTTCTGGCAGAGGACGGTAAGACCGTCGTTACTCCGGGTTCGATCACTGTTGACGGCAAGGAGATCACCATCTACGCTAAGCCGAACGCAGCCGAGCTGCCGTGGGGCGAGCTGGGTGTTGACGTAGTGCTGGAGTGCACCGGTTTCTACACCAGCAAAGCAAAAGCTTCCGCACACATCGAGGCAGGCGCCAAGAAAGTAGTTATCTCTGCTCCTGCAGGTAACGACCTTCCGACCATTGTTTACAACGTAAACCACAAGACTCTGACTCCGGCAGACAAGGTGATTTCTGCAGCTTCCTGCACCACCAACTGTCTTGCTCCGATGGCAGCAGCGCTGAACGCTTATGCTCCTATCCAGAGCGGTATCATGAGCACCATCCACGCATACACCGGCGACCAGATGATTCTCGACGGTCCGCAGCGTAAGGGTGACCTCCGTCGCAGCCGTGCAGGTGCACAGAACATCGTTCCGAACAGCACCGGTGCTGCCAAGGCTATCGGTCTGGTAATCCCTGAGCTGAACGGCAAACTGATCGGTTCCGCACAGCGCGTTCCGACTCCGACCGGTTCTACCACTATCCTGGTGGCTGTTGTAAAGGGCAAAGACATCACCAAAGAGGGTATCAACGCTGCCATGAAGGCTGCTGCCAACGAGTCCTTCGGTTACAACGAGGATGAGATCGTTTCCAGCGATGTTATCGGTATGAAGTTCGGTTCGCTCTTCGATGCTACCCAGACCATGGTTGCCAAGATCGACGAGGACACCTATCAGGTACAGGTTGTCAGCTGGTACGACAACGAGAACAGCTACACCAGCCAGATGGTACGTACTATCAAGTACTTGGCAGAGCTGAAGTAAGCTTAATCTAAGACTTCGCGCGACTCGCGGTTTCACCGCTCGATGGCGCCTACGTCTTGATCTACGCTTCTCCCCACTGCAACTCTTCGAGTTACATCGGGGACCCCAAACAAAAAAAACAGACGTCCGACGGGCGTCTGTTTTTTTTTGTATGTCTCAGATACTCAGGGTCAGCATTGCCTGCCATTTGTCTTCCTTGATATCCTTCTTCTGGTGGATAGCTTTGGAAAGCGGCACAAGCACTATCTCTTCGTTCTGGACACCGACCATCACATTCCGCTGTTCGTCCAGCAGTGCCTGTATGGCAGCCACGCCCATCCGTGACGCCAGGATACGGTCGGAAGCCGTCGGGCTGCCGCCGCGTTGCAGGTGTCCTAAGATAGTTACGCGAGTGGAGTACTCAGGGTGCTCTTTCTCGATCATTGCCGCTACAGCGTTAGCACCGCCTTCGACGGCATGCTCCTGTACCAGTACGATGGAGGAGTTCTTGGATTTGCGGCGGCCGTTACCGATGGCATCCTCTATCTGTTCCATCACCGTAGCGCGCTCCGGGATGATAGCGGCCTCGCATCCGCCGGCGATAGCGGCATTGAGTGTCAGGAAGCCGGCATCGCGTCCCATCACTTCCACCAGGAACACGCGCTCGTGCGAGGTAGCCGTATCGCGCAGTTTGTCAACACACTCCATGATGGTGGACAGCGAGGTGTCATAACCGATGGTGGCATCCGTTCCCCAGAGGTCATTGTCTATCGTAGCCGGAATACCTATCACCGGCACATTGAACTCCTGCGCAAAGATTCTGCCACCGGTAAAGGTACCGTCGCCTCCTATTACAATCAGGGCGTCGATGCCCTCGCGTACCAGGGTGTCGTATGCCTGTTTCCGCCCTTCCGGTGTGGTGAACTCCGGGCAGCGGGCAGATTTGATAATCGTGCCGCCGCGCTGGATGATACCCGACACGTCTTGCGAAGAGAACTCTGCCACCTCTCCGTCTATCAATCCTTTGTAGCCGCGATAGATGGCTTTCACGCGAATGCCATTGCAGATAGCCGCACGCGTCACGGCACGCACAGCCGCATTCATTCCCGGCGCGTCACCTCCCGAGGTGAGCATGCCTACTGTTTTAATACTGTATTCCACGATTCTATTTTGTTTTTTACTTTTTCCATTAACCATTGCGGTGTGCTGGTGGCACCGCATACACCTATCCTCGTCCGGGGATGACAGGCTTCCGATTGGAGGTCAGTCATCTTCTCCAGTTCCTCCGGCGAGGAGATGAACACCGTCCTGGGATTGGCTTCCAGACAATGATTATATAGTACGCGCGCGTTGGAGGACTTGGCACCGCCGACAAACACCACGATATCATTGCTTCTTGCAAACTCCTGTATCTTCGCTACGCGGTTGGCCACATTGCGGCAGATGGTGTCGTGCGCCTCAACAGCCACGGCAGAGCCCGATTGGGCTACACGGTGCCGGATGGCCTCTACCAGCGCCTGAAAACCCTCTACCGACTTGGTCGTTTGCGAAAAGATATATACCGGTCTTCTGAAATCTATCTTCCCCAGCTGCTCTATAGACTCGATGACGATAGCCGTGTCGTGGGTCTGCCCCTGCAAGCCGACGACTTCGGCATGCCCGGGTTTGCCGTAGATGACTATCTGCGGCGGCAAGGGGCTGTCGTTCTTATGCGCCTCATAGCAGGTGCGGATACGGTCTTGCAGTTTCTTGACCACCGGACAGGTGGCATCTACGATCTCTATCCCCCGCTGCCGGGCTATCCAATAGGTGCTGGGCGGTTCGCCGTGTGCCCGAAGCAGCACTTTGGCGTGGTGCAAGGTGCGCAAGTCGTCATAATCGATTGTCTGCAGTCCCATCTGCTCCAGACGGGCGCACTCCTGTCCGTTATGTACAATATCGCCCAGGCAAGAGAGTTCTCCTGCCCGGAGTTCCTGTTCTGCCTTGGTGATTGCACGGGTGACACCAAAACAAAAGCCGCTGTTTTGGTCTATACTGACGATTGCCATTACTGACAGGCTGCAAGCCTTTCTTCAAAAATCGCTATCACTTTTGCCATCTGCTGGTCGGGGGTAAGAGAACTGTTGTCTATCTCCACGGCATCTTCCGCCTTGCGCAAGGGCGACTCCTTGCGGTGGGTGTCGCGGTAGTCGCGCTCGTTGACATCCGCCAGGACTGCTTCATATCGTGGATTTTCGCCTTTGCCGACCAACTCATCGAACCGCCGTCGGGCACGCACTTCGGGGGAGGCTGTCAGGAAGAGTTTCAACTCCGCATGGGGGAAGACCACCGTTCCTATATCTCTGCCGTCCATCACAATCCCTTTGGCTTCACCCATTGCCTGCTGCTGTGCTACCAGATAAGCTCTCACTTCTTTTATCTGCGAGATCTCCGAAGCGCGGTTTCCCACCTCCAGGGTACGGATTGCGTTTTCGACATCCTCTCCGTTGAGCGTGGCGTGCTGTGCACCGCCGGTCAGCACAAAGCCCACCTTCACCTCATTGAGCGAAGCCACGACCTGCCGGTCATCCTCTATTCCGTGGCGCAACATATACAGCGCGATGGTGCGGTACATGGCTCCGGTATCCACATACATGTAGCCGGCATATTTAGCCAGCGCTTTGGCAATGGTTGATTTGCCACAGGAAGAATAGCCGTCTATGGCAACGATAATATTCTTGGTCATTGTTTTTGTCCTTTCATTCTTGGTTTGCCGTTTTGCCCGGGGCGCGTTTATTTCATGAGCGAATTGATATCCAGCGACAGTCCGGCTTGATAGGAGAAGTTGTTGCGTGTGAGCTGGCTCACGGCAAAGCCTATCCGTGCCTGCTTGATCCGTATGCCGGCACCGAGTCCGAAGCCTGCCAGCGACTTCTGGTCGGTCAGGTTCAGTTCGGCTCTGCGGCGGTGGTTATAACTGAGCGTGATATAGAAGCGTTCGCTCTTGGGGACGATGTCGATTGCAAAAATCGTGTGCCTGAAGAGCATGTCGTACCATTTCACGTTGTGGTCGAGGATATCGCCCGTGGTAGGCGACTTGTCGAGCGAAGTCCACTCGTAGCCCAAGTTCCAGCGCTGGAGGTTGTGCAAGGTCATATGGAGCCGGATGGGCGCATGCTTGAACCGGTAGTTGAGTCCCAGTTCGAGATTCAGCGGCAGGATCTCGTGTTTTGTACCGTCTTCATCCGAGTAGAAGCCCTTGACCTGCCAACCTATATTGCGCAGCACCAGACCCATCTGGAAAGTGCTGTCTCCGGTCTGGAAATGTCCGCCGACATCGGCACCGATAGCGAATGAATGGTAGGACTCATAGATTGAGTAGATCGGTTTGATGGCTACGCCTATGGTAAAATACTCGCTCAGCTGCCGCGCATAGATAGCGTCGATCAGGATATCCTTGGCGCCGAACGAGCCGCCGGAGAGGTTGCCCTGCTCGTCGGCATAGGGCATATGTCCGTAGTCCAGATAGTGTACTCCCACAGCAAAATAGTTGGGTTTGCGGGTGCTGTCGGCAGAAGTCCTGAGTGACTGGATATCCTTGAAGTTGTGTCCATATAGCACCGACCCGAACATTGTTCCGGGGAGGTAGTAGGAGAAATTGAGCTGCAGCACCTTGTCGGTCCGCTCGCCCAGGAGGGAGGGGTTGCACATCGCCATCGAGACGTCGCCGTCACGCACGCTCACGTTGGAGCCGCCCAAGGCATTCACGCGACTGGAGACAGGCAAGTCCAGAAAGTTGAAGACCGAACTTCCGCTTCCTGCATACTGTCCCATTGCCGGCATTCCTGCCAACAACAAGCACCATAATATGACAAAGCCACACTTCCGCATTTTAATTTCGGGTACAAAGGTACAATAAATTTTGCACATACACAAAAAAAAGTGCGTTTTTTATGTATAATGAGTAAAAAAATCCGCTCCACGAAATGTATCGTGGAGCGGATTGGTGTTTCAGCCTCGGGCGGATGCCCTCAGCGACGAGTCGTAAAAAATGGTTTAGAATACTGCTTTACGCGGAGCTCCTGTCAGCAACAAAGCATATCTGGAACTATTGTAATGATTTTCTATGAATTTGTCGAGATTTCTATCTATCATACATTGCAAATCACAAGTTCAGTCATAGTGGGAGGTAGTCAGCCTCCCACTACGTATAAGAGAGTCTAATCAGAACACAGCTCTTGCGTCAGAGCGTCTGCGAACCCCCGGATGGTCAGGGAGGATATATGCTCCTCCTTCACCAGATACTACACTGATAATCATCATATCCTCAGCCGGAAATACGGTGGTTTCCGTAACAGGCAATATATATACTCGTTTCATATTCATGATTCTGTTTGTTGGTTATATAATTCCTTTTGTTACTCAACTACCTGTCCGTTGATGGTATAAACCTTGCCTTCACGAAGGATATAGATAACATCATTGATGAGCACCTTGGTAGCAGTAGTTGCGCCTTTTTCCACCAACGCTTCGTCCAGTGAGGTAACTACAGACGGAGCCGCCGAGATACGCAGACCGTAGGTGATGTCCGTACCACGGTTCAGGCTGAATGTGTACGGAGCCTCTGAGAGGTTCCATACAGCGTGTCCGTCACGCGTGAGATAGATCACCATACCTTCAACCGGAGCACTCTGCACAGTTATGGTGTAGTCGCCGGCTGCAGGTGTGTAGAGGCTAAGCGGGAAGTCCGCTGTGCCGTCCACCGGTGCCATCGTATTGACGCAGAGGCGTGCATCGTAACGGTTGATCCACATCTGAGCCGAGGTGGTGGAGACACCCATCTTCAGCAGGTCGCTGCCGATAGTGTAGCGGTCAGCCTCCTTGTCCCCGTCGATGGCGACAAACAGGTTGTCCATGCGACGGACACCGTTGGTGAGAGTGAGTTCAAACTCTCCTTTGACAGAGGTCTGTGCACTACGGCGCATAGGAGCATTAGAAGCAGAGTTCACTACGACGGAAGCACCATTAGCCACCTGTACGAAAGCCGGTTTACCGACAATCATATTGTCCAGTGAGGCTACGGAATAGGTTTTGGCATCTCCATCATAATACTGCGCCTTGGTAGTACCTACCGTTAGGTTGGCACTATAGAGTGCGGGGTTGGCAATACCGTTCCAGTTGGCATTCTGATCCGAAGGGTTACCATCGGTTGCTGTCAGTTGAACATCCGTATTGAGCAGGTTGGCACGTCCCGCCTTGCGGAAACGGAGCGTGGTAGCCGGGCTTGCCAAATATATCATGTAAGCACGGCCGGGGAGCATGGTGTGGTCGCTCTCCAACTCCACATAACGCCAGCAGTCAGCCACGGTTCCCTGTGTAGCACGGATCTGTCCGTCGTACCAGATGAGGTCGAAGTCCACGCCCAGCGTCAGATGACGGCCGTCAGCATAGATGCCCGTCTCGGCATTGACACGCCAAGGCACTGCTACGGCGTACCATGTACGAGCAGCGGCATTGAGCGTGAGGTCGAAGTCGGCATTGCCGGACAGTGTGATCTGGTCCGCACCGGTTATCTGCCCCGCCTCGATACCATTAGAGCGGATGACGAGGTTGTTCAGAGTTGTCGGTTGCATCAATTCGATCTTGCTAGTTTTATCCACCACCAGCGTCTGGTTAAAGAGGGCGGTATAGGTAGCGTTCTCGGTAGCAGCAACAACTGTCGGAGTCCAACCTGAGAAGGTGTAGGTGTACCCGGCATTTGCCTCTTTGGTCGGGGTAGGACCATCGTAAACCGGAGTTACGCGGTAAGGAACGTTCTCGTCCGTCTCCAATATATTTTCACCATTTTTCCACACGATCGTATATAGCTGTTCTGATGTGAATGGGGTAAAGATGGCGGTATAGGCAGCATCACCCGTAACGGCAGCCAATGCCGTACCTGCGGAATAGGAGGTCGTCACAGAACCTGCCGTGCACTTCCAACCTGCGAAAACATAGGTAATTCCGTTCTGGCTCTCCTTTGTCGGAGTCTCACCACTATACTCAGGTATTGCCCCCGCGCTATACTTAACGTGATCCAATTCTGTAGTACCATCCTCTTTATACCACGTAATCGTATATTTCATTCTCGGCACGAAGGATGCGTGGTATGTAGCATCTCCATCAACAGCAACGACATTCGGAGTCCATACCAATTCGTAAGTATAGGTATCGTCTTCATCCTTGGTGGGGAGAGTACCGTCGAATGTCGGTTTTACTCCAGAAGCGACATTTTCATCCGTCTCCAAGAGGTTGCCGTTTTCGTCCAGCCATTTCACCGTATAGGTTCTCGGCGTTGTAGCATATGTAGCGGTATAGGTAGCATCACCGGTAACAGCGGTAATAGCCGGAGTCCAATCTATGAAAGCACCGTAGTTATACTGTGCATCGGGATCCATTGCCGGTGTTTCTCCAGTGTAAGAAGGAGTTGCACCAACCGCCCATTTGCTCTGCTGAAGGACGCTACCATTTGCGTTCTTGAATTTGACCGTATATGAATTCTGACTATATTGCGCAGTATAAACCACATCCGTCTCAGGTTCGGGAAGAAGTTCTTGTAATCCATATACCTTATATTCTCCGTTTTCATCCATCACAGAGGACTTCCAGCCCGCGAAGGTGTAGGAATATTCGCTTGTTCCGTCTCTGGTAGGTACGGTAGATGAAGGATATTTATTATTTTCAGACCACTTAAACTTCTCCTGACCGCCTAAACTCGTGCCATTGTAATCACGGAAGTAGATATAAACCTCCGGCTTCTCATTTACGATATTGGCGACATAGGTAGCGGGGCCTGTGACAGCGCCGACGGCCGGAGACCACGTAACGTACAAGACTTCCCCCGAAGCGGTATGCACCGTCGGAATAACCGGTGTCTCACCATACGCCAAGAGCTGGCGCTCGATCTCTGCGCCTCCGTTAATCGCTTCGTCAAAGCGGAAGATGACGGTATGCTTAATCGCCTTGGGTTCGTATTTGGCGGTGTAGGAAGCGTCAGCGGTCACGGGAGCGACAGCCGGTTCCCACTCGTTGGCAAATACATAGTCGTAATTGACATCAGAAGGACGTGTGGGGTTGGTACTATTGTACTTCGGCGTTGCACCATAGGGGAGAGTGTATTCCGCCAGTTTGGTGCCTTCCCAGTTTTTCCATGTGATGGTATAGGTAGGATTCTCCCACTTGTCTGTTTCTTTGTTGTACTTATAACGCGGATAGTAGCCATTGGCATTGGGAGTAAGGCACTTGTAGTGGTCTCCTTCCTGCTCTACTTCCCACCACTGGCAGTCATCCTCAATGAGGATAAAAGACCTTCCTTCACCTGCTGCATCGCTGTAGATATGGTCGTCGTTAGGGTCCTTGTTCACGGCTACGTACTCGGCTGGTTTGGCGTAGTAGGTGGTTGTTTTGTTTACCGTTTCCGTAGCGAAGCAGTCTTCCACGCCCATGCGTTTCCATTGGCCATCCTTGTAGCAGTAGGATGCTCCGGTCAATGTTCCTTGCGTTTCGGTATAAGGTGTAGATGTATCCTCGTTATGCAACTTTGCATAGGTGCAAGTGATACCAGAAGGAGATACTGTACCACTTTGCAGATAATACAACTTCTGTTCTGTAGATTCCGGTACATCCGTTTCAAAATAGACAGTACCGGCATCCTCATTGGAAGATATGATGTTAGCCCCTAAATGAGTAGTATAAACCGCACCTCCTTCTCCAATCTTCAGCGTACCATGTACATTGATGGTAGCATCGTGGAAACTACTGGTAGGAGCCGACATGGTATTCCAAAGAGCATTAAATTTCATCTCTTCCGATGCCGATGTATATGCCATAAATGCCTTAACGACATCGACAAAACGATACAACGGGGCACCTGCAGGAAGGGCATTTATCAGAGGTAACACCCCATAGGTCCACGTAGTTTCATTAGAAGCTTCTACTACTGCAGTTCTAAGAGCCGTGATGATATCACCACGTGTGTATTGCGATGTCGGAGAGTAAGGAATAATGCTCAACATTCCTGCCTCTGAATACCCAACCGTACTTTCCCCATTGTCATCTTCGATAGCTGTCAATCCTCCGAATACAGGAGACTTAGTCATCCAGTCCTGGGTTGCACAGAGATAAATGCTTACGGTCTCGTTGTTACTACTATTTCGTTCAACATTGACTGTTGCTTCCTTGTCCACCTCAATCTCCATACCCGGGAGCATCTGCACGTCCTGCGTGATACCCATCTTTCCAGAAAGGAGGTGAATCTTCATATTGTTTACCAACGGGAGTACATACCCCGGCGATCCCATACTAAAAATAGGAAGATTAATAATTATGACACTACCCAATTTGGCGGCATTGTTGATTTCATAAACCTGCTTGTCCTGAAGAGGGTCATAATACTTGCGTACCCATGTATCCTTGCTGACATCAGTTTCTTCCATTAAGAAGATAGCATCATCATCTTTCTGTCCGTTACCATACGCACAGCCAATGACACCAATATCCTCCGATTTCATATCAATGCCAAAATACGACTGGTTAGCCATTACGCCGATGGAACTAATCAAGCGTGCCCCCGGGTGGTAGATAGCCGGAGCCTCCACATTCTGAATATAATACTGATTTACCAAGAAAGCACGGTAGTCCTTTCCTGTCGACAACCAATCAAATGCCTTACGCGCTCCCGGCCAGTCCAAGGTCTGGAAATACTCCCTGACAACAGCTCCCCGGCGTACATCAATATCACCGCGGTTGCCGGAAAAGCTTTTTCCGTTAGTAACATATCCCCATGCGCGCAATTTGGCATCTTTTTCCAAGGTAATATGGCTGTTATCACTCAACACCATATGACCATAACTACCTGTCAGCACACCCGAATAATAAGGCAAACGAGTATCTGTTTCGTCCGGCACCATACATTGTTGTCCCCCCACTTCGATCGTGCCGAAGACATCCAGATAGGCCTCTGGTGCCAAGGTCCATGTGCGATAACAGGTCGGAGTCGTATATTCTGGGGTACGCTCTACCACATCCCCCTGTGCTTTCATCTGAAGTCCGTCTTTCGGGATAAGCAAGGTGACGCCTTTCGGAAGGACATAGTGTCCGGCAGGAAGCGTAGCGTCCTTTACTACAACGATAGTGCCGGAATAGACGTCATTGTTACCACTCTTTTTGCGAAGCGCCTGTATGGCATCTTCGAAATTATCAAATGAGCCAGGTACGCCATCCAAAATAGCATATGCGCCTCCAGAGAATTCCGCTCCGACGGCCACAGTACCTTCCGGAATACGAATCAGCTGTTTGCACACACCCAAATCACCTAACGTGGTCTTATTGCCAGTTGCATCCTGAGCATAGTATCGAAGGAGTTGAGAACCTTCCTCCGGAGTGGCCTCCACGTAGATATATTCATCAGGATATGTCTCGTACGAAATGGAGCCGTCGTTAGCCAACAGAGCTCTTTCCGTAGCATTGGTGAACTGCCATACCTTGTAAGAGCCATGGTTGGCAGGATTGTATTTAACCAAAAATGTAGCCGCTTCATTCTTCTCGAAATTCGCCTGTACCCGGAATGGATTAGTATCCGCATTTCCACTGGTAATGTCAGGCACGGAGAGTTTAACAAAAGCGGTCGCTAAGGCAGGGTTTACCTTTTCGTCATACAATATTCCTTTATCTTCGTTTTCTGTCAAATCCTTCCAACTAACGAAAGAATATCCGTGATACGGTACTGCATATATCGTAAAATACGTTGACACTGGGTCTCCGCCTGCCAAGGCCGTTTTTGCCGTCTCTATAAATTCTGAATCAGACAATCTGTTCGATGCTGTAACATCAAACGGAGCCGCCAACGGTTTATTATTATCATCCACACCCGCCAACGTTACAAACACTTGCCCTTGGCCATTAACTGATCCTTCTAGCGTAGGCTGAGCCTGAGCGACACCCATTATTATGTTCGTTATATTCTGTGCTGTCCCCTTTATTGGCAATAACAAGAACAGCGCCATAAGCGGCATCCACAATCTTTTTTCCATATTCGTTTAGATAATAAAATAAATGTACTAATGCCTTTTTGCATAGTGCCCGACCCACGCCCGAGGGTCTAAACTATCGGGCGTGGGTCGGGCACTATATTACAGCCTATTACTCACCCTCACCTTCGAGAGGTATGTTCGATCCGTCAATGTGGACGTTTTCACTAACCGCCTGTAAGGTGGCTGTCGCCGCCAAAAGGCGGATTTCCTCTACCTGAGGAGCAAAATAAGTCTTCTTCATATTGATCAATCTGATTATAGGTTTAACAATATCGATTACTCTACTACAGCACCTTGTGCGTTGTACTTCACACCGTCACGGATGATAATAAGCTGTCCATCCACGATAGTCTTAGCAGCAGTTGTTGCCTCCTCGGTAGTAACGATTCCGGTAGGAACCTTGTTGCCTCCGCCGAGCGTCATACGGCGGCGTCCAACAAGAGCAGCCGGATCGGGATCAACCGGCGAAACCTCAGCCAGTTTGATATAGGCACGTCCCGGACGTACGTATGCAGTAGTGCCGACAGGGCCGTACTGGTTGTTCTGCACCATATAGTCGCCGGTTGTAAGTTGCTTGCAAGCAATGCCAGACACGAGGTCTGTAGCATCTCCTTCCAGCACGCCATAGAGACCGTTGTTGTTCTGACCGAACTGCTCGATGGTTGCATCGCGGTATGCGGTAGCGCGGATAGCGGTAGAATCAGCTATCACGATGTAAGGCATACCTGCTACAGGAGCCAAAGCCTCTACCAACTCAAGACGGGGATAAGCGGACTCGAACTTAGCAATCTCCCAAAGGGAAGCACCCTCAAGGCTGATGAGCGGACGGTCGATAGTGAGAGTATAGAACTGACCGATGTTCAGTCCCTCGCGGTAGTTGAAAGAGATAATGGGGTCCGGCTCAAAGATAACCTCTGCGGGGATATTGCCTGCCTTCATCAGATCCCCTACAAGCACATCAATGAACTTGAAAGCAGCCAACATAGTGAACTCCGATTTATCCTTGCTCGTTGTTGCACTCAGGTTCTCCATCTGGTTTTTACGATCAGAGAAACGTCCGCGGATAGAGGTGAATGTGGAACTCTTTGCTGCCAGTAAGTCGGCCGTAGCGGTCATCTTATGAAGCAGTGTCAATACGCGACCGTTCGAAGCAATCTTACTACCAGCAGCCAACTCCACCTCGATCACGAAAGTCTGGTTTCTATTGGACGAATTCACCGTATAGGAAGTCATGTCCGAGGCAGCCTCAATCTGAGCAGGCATATTGCCGAGTGCCCAATCGCCACCGAAAAGGCGCAGACCGCTGTTGATTGTGATGGTCTCGTTACCATAGGTGATATACGAACCCGGAGCAAGGTAGAGATAGGTATCTCCCGAGGTGTTCGCCGTCTCGGAGCACTGGCTGCGTACCAATTCTTTGACTGCGTCCACATCCGCCTTGACGGTTGTAGCCTTGATAACATTGCCACCCAAGCCATTCACGTCATAAGAGAAAGAAGCGGTTCCTGCATCGTTAGCATCCACGTTCACAGAGAGCGTAACAGCCTTGTTGTCATTAGCGAACTGATAGGCATTTGCCAGCAACTCGGTTACGCTGTACTCGTAGTAGCTTTCCGTCAGCGAAGTAGTAATCTCTTTGTGGCGAGGGGTATTCCCGGCAACAGCCACATCAATAGTAGCCCCTGCGGCCTTGAATTTAGCAGCCGCGTTCGGCAAATTAACAGTGACTGTGTAGTCATCAGCCACCACAGCCTTCAACAGAGCGTCTCCGGACTGGATTGTCAGAGATGCTTTCTCAGCTGCAAACGCCATGACGCAAGAGCAAAGCGCCATAAGCGGAATCAGAAAAAATTTCTTCATAAAAATAGCTTTTAGTTAATAATATTAAAATATGTATTATATATAATGTATGTGCATACGCTCACGCGTACGCAAGTAAAATACCCTACCATAAAATGGCATGCAAAAATAGTTCTTTTTTTTTAAACTACCAAATTTTTAATGGATTTTTTTCATTTTTTCTGCATTTTTTCGATTTTTCATATACTTTTCTGACTAAATGAGGTCGAAAATATATAAATATGCAGACAAAACGAGTTCTTAGAAAAGAAGGCTGCTAAGGGACTTACGAGAAAGGGGTAATAAAAATGTAAAGCTTATGAAAGCCGTCTTTCCGGCTGCCACGTAAGTTGCCCTCAGCAGCTGTGTTTTTTAATTTCTTCAAAATCGGCTCTCAGACCGCATTTCAGTGGCTCAGCCTATCCGAACTATTAATCTCGTCCAGTGGATTTTGAAATCGGGTGCAAAGGTACAACAAAAGTTTGGATTATGCAAGCTTTTGGGCTAAAAAATATAAAAATATTTGCATATGTGCAAAAAATGTAGTATTTTTGCAGTTGGTATGTATTTCGATGAATTAGCACTGTCAGATGAGGTATTGGATGCATTGTGGGATATGCATTTTGATGAATGCACCCCGGTGCAGGAGAAGACTATACCTGTGATTTTAGAGGGGCACGACGTGATCAGCTGTGCCCAGACAGGCACCGGCAAGACCGCTGCCTATATTCTTCCGTTGCTGACCAATCTCGCCTACGACAACCATGACCCGAACAAGCTGAACGCCATAATCATGGCACCCACCAGGGAGTTGGCGCAACAGATAGACCAACAGATGGAGGGCTTCGGGTTCTATGTGCCGTTCTCGTCGGTAGCGATCTACGGCGGCAAGGACACCAACGGTTCCTGGGGCAACCAAGTGAGCGGATTACAGAAAGGCGCAGACATAGTGATCGCTACGCCGGGACGGTTATTGAGCCAGATAAATATCTACGATGTGGATTTCTCGGGTGTGAAGTATTTCATCCTGGACGAAGCCGACCGGATGCTGGATATGGGTTTCTATGACGATATAATGACCATCGTCCGCCGCCTGCCCAAAGACAGGCAGACAATCATGTTCTCCGCCACCATGCCGGACAAGATCAAGCATCTTGCCAAAGCCATCATGCACCACCCGAAGGAGATAGAGATCGCCGTTTCCCGTCCGCCGGAGAGTATCCACCAGATGTGCGCGAGGGTGTTTGAGCCGCAGAAGACAGGGTTATTGGAGTTGCTCCTTGAAGGAAGGAACCTGAAGAAAGTGATTGTCTTCTCGGGCAAGAAACAGCGAGTGAAAGATCTGACACGCGCCTTACGCGCGAAGAATATTGACGCGCGCGCGATGCACTCGGATCTGGAGCAGAGCGAACGTGACCAAGTGATGTTAGACTACCGAAACGGCAGAGTGGATGTATTAGTGGCGACCGATGTGGTAGCCCGCGGCATAGATGTGACGGATGTGCCGTTAGTGGTGAACTACGATGTGCCGCGCGATGCGGAAGACTACGTACACCGTATAGGCCGTACAGCGAGAGCAGAGAACAGCGGCGAGGCAGTGACATTCGTGTCGCCGGAGGACAGCCGTTATTGGTCCAAGATAGAGCGTTTTCTGTCGAAAGAGATAGAGCGGATACCGCTACCGGATGTGTTAGGCGATGCGCCTACAGATGCCTTATACGCCACTCGTTCGGGTAGAGGTTATTCTGGCGGTTCCCGACATTCTTCGCGAAACCGAGGGGGACGGAATCGTAAGTCAAAAGCAACATCCCGAGGGGGACGGCATCGAGGTTCAAAGCCTCAGTCCTGAGATATGAGAGTGCTTGCTCAGCGGTGAGTGCGATATTAGGAAAGGCATCTTTGTTGATGTCTTTCGCCATACTCAGGCTATGTTGCGGTGCGATTCCTTTTCCCCGTTCTTCCGCCAAGCCGAAGCCCGTAGAGACACAGGTGAGGAAGGTAGAGAGATAGTCCACCAGTTCCTTGTACTGCGCAGGATAAGCGGTAGCGAAGCGTTCGGTGAAACGGATAGCCCATTTGTCAGGATGCTGAAGCCATGAGCGTGCCTGAGCCAGAAAGTCCGGGTTAGGATTTTGTGCTATCGGGCGCTTGGGTGCACGGATACGGAAGGGGGTATAGTCTTCTTCGTACTTGCGCAAGCAACAGAGGTAGAAACCTTCGCTACGGGTGAGATGCGGATAGAAATGGTATCCCACTCCGTCTTTTCCCTCCACAATATTCCACGAAGGATCCGGATTAAGGGGAAGGATTTCCGCTCCGAGGCAATCACAGATCCACTGGACATTGTATTCATTTTCATGAAGATTGAAGGTACAGGTAGAGTAGATCATCACTCCGCCGGGCTTGAGTGCGTCCCAGATATTCATGAGGATCTCCCTCTGTTTCTCGGCACACTGCATGACGAGGCGTGTGTTCCATTGCTCGCGCGCCTGATGATCCTTGCGGAACATACCTTCGCCTGAACAGGGTGCATCGACCAAGATACAATCGAAGAGATTAGGGCATGAAGAGCCGTACTGCTCGGAGGAGTTGTGGGTGACGATGGTGTTACCATTGCCCCATTTCTGTATATTCTCCGAGAGGATGAAGACGCGCTGGCGGTCGATCTCGTTTGCCAAAAGAAGCCCCTGATCGCCGAGATACTGGCTGATCAGCGTGGACTTGCCACCGGGTGCGGCGCAGAGGTCAAGGACGACAGACTGCGGAGACACGTATCTCTCCAACGCCTGCTCTACGAACATAGAGCCGGCTTCCTGCACATAATAACAGCCTGCATGGAAGAGAGGATCGAGTGTAAACTGCGGCCGGGCAGAGAGATAATAGCCGTCCACATGCCATGGGACTTCGTCGATATCCGCATCGAAAGTGAGGACATCCCTCTTGTCGTTGAGGCGGATGCTAACCGGCGATTCGCCATTCAACGAACGAAACAGTTCGTCCGCCGAAGAGCCCAACTGCTGGCGCATATTTTCGATGAAATCCAAAGGTAACATGGCATTTTTCCCAAATTGGGTACAAAAGTACAAAGAATTTTTGAGATATGCAAATAAAAATGGATTTTTCGCAAGTTTTTTGCGAAAAGACCGTTTTACTGTAGGACCGCTACGCTGTAGGACCGTTTTACTGTAGGACCGCTACGCTGTAGGACCGTTTTACTGTAGGACCGCTGCGCTGTAAGAACGTTTCAGTGTAGGACCGCTGCGCTGTAAGACCGTTTCACTGTAGGAGTGCAGGGATGTAGGACCGTTTCACTGTAAGAGCGCGTTGCTGTAAGCTTGCAGGAAGGCGGCGGTGAGGCGGGACCAGGAGTATTTGGCTTTTTCGGAAACGAGGTAGCGAGTGTAGGAATCCTGACGGCGGTTGGTGTAATAATCGGCAATACAATGCGCAATAACTTCCGGCGAAGGATTGCAGGCATACCCCATCTTGTGGTCATGAACAATCTCTCCCAATCCGCCGACATTCGTGACGAGCATAGGCTTCTCGAAATGGAATGCCACCTGCGTGACACCCGACTGGGTGGCGGTCTTATAAGGCTGCACGATCAACGAAGCCGCTCCGAAATACTTGCGGAGGTCTGCATCCGGGATGAACTCATTACGGATAATAACGCGGTCGGACAGAGCGAGCGACGAGATCTGCGCGCGGTAGAGGTCTTCGTCCTCATAGAACTCTCCGGCAATAATGAGTTGCAGGTCAGGCAGTAGGTCTTTGACCATTGCAAACGCCGAGAGGAGCAGATCCAGTCCCTTGTAGGCGCGGACGAGTCCGAAGAAGAGCATATAGTCCTTGTCAGGCGGCAAGCCGAGCGCCGCACAGGCTTCGGACTTGGACATAGGGGAGCCGTAATGGTCGTATATGGGATGAGGGATGAAGGATTTAGGGGTTACGGGGGAGGGGTTACGGGTTACGTGGGTTTCTATGTTCTCAATATCTTTAAGAACGCTTTCGGAGAGGGCGACAAAGGCGTCCTGTGAGTGGACGAAATAAGGTGCAAAGAGCCTGTCGAGGACAGACGGCTCGTGCGGAACCATATTATGCACCAAAGCGATTGTTTTGGTTTTGGCGTTACGGCGGACGATACGTGAAACGAGTCCGAAGGCAGGTGCAAAGAACGCCATCCAATAACAACAGATGAGGATATCCGGTGCCGTCTTACGAAGGCGGTATGCGACCCGCAGCCACGAGAAAGGGTTGCAGGAGTTGAGGACACGGCGGATCGTGAGGTTTGCAGGCGGGAGTTCGGTCGAATACTGGGTTTTGCCGGGGAAGAGGAAAGAGGGGTACTGGAGGGTGAAGGTCCAAAGTTCGACCTCGTGTCCCTCGGCGATAAACTGCGCAGCCAGGCGTTCGTTGAAAGTGGCGAGTCCGCCACGGTATGGATAAGCCGTACCTAAAAGGATGATTTTCATAGATCTTCGCGGTAAGTGATTTTACGATTCGTTTCTTCGCCGGGAACGATAAAAACAGGTATCTCAGGCATATAGCGGCGGAGTATTCCGACATCGTCAGTAGCGGCTATCTTACCTTCTTTCATGGCACGGCGGAACGCCTCAGCGATGACAGTAAGACGGAACGCCTGCGGTGTCTGTGCGCGCATAAAGCGGCTTCTGTCCGGAATCTCGCAGACTTGGTTGTCTTCCGTCCGGTAGAGGGTGTCGGTTACGGGAACTGCGACTGTGACCGCTTCGTGCGTCTCCAGCGCCTGACAGACCTCGGCGATGATACGCGGGGAGACGAACGGCCGTGCGGCGTCGTGGAGAAGGAGGGCCGGAGTTGAAAGTTGAAAGTTGGAAGTTGAAAGTTGAAAGACGGCATTGTAGGTACTTTCCCAGCGTTCGGCGCCTCCGGGGATGAGTTTTGTGAGTTTCTGCCAGTGGTTAGAACGGCATAATTTTTGTAGTGTCTGTATATAGTCAGGATGCATGACAACCACTATCTCGTCAATGTACGGCGAAGCCTCAAAAGCATCGACAGAGTGTTCGAGGACAGAACGTCCGTCCGCAAGCGGCAAGAGTTGTTTCGGGGTGTTTCCTCCTACCCTACTGCCAATTCCTCCAGCCAAAATGACTGCTATGTTATGCATTTTCTTCATTTTATCTCACTTTTCTTGCAGTGACGTAGGACGAATAACCCGGAAATCACCCTGTTATCACCCCGTAATCACCCTGTAATCACCCCCTTTTGGAGTTACATTACCCTTACTTTGAGGTTATTTCAGCCTTGCAGTTTGCCGGTCTGCGAGAGTATTTGGTCTGCTATTTCGCGGATGGCTCCCTGTCCGCCTGGGGTGGCAAGGATATGTATGTCGTTTTTAGCACCGGCAGCGCGTGTGAGCGCCTTGACTTCGGGGCGCGCATTAGGCGGACAACAAGGAAAACCGACTGCGCGTAGAAGGTCTATATCATTGATGTCATCGCCGACGAAACAGACCTCGTCCAATGTGATGTCGAGCCGATCGCAAATCTCCTGCGCCGCCCGGAGTTTGGTCTGACAGTACGGGTTGACTCTGGAACCGACGCCAAGGTATAGGAAGGAGAGTTTCAGTTTCTCCGCACGGGCTTTGACGACCGGGCTGTTCTCGGAAGTGAGAATACCACAAGGGATCCCCGCCTGCTCCAGACAGACCATGCCCATGCCGTCATAGACACAGAAGCGTTTGAGGGTTTCGCCGTCGGCGGAATAAAACATCCCACCGTCCGTGAGGCAACCATCAACATCCGTGAGGAATAAACGAACTTTATTTACTATTTGGTCATTTACCATTTGGACATTTATTTGGTCATTTACCATTTGGACATTTACCATTTGGTCATTTATTTGGAGATTTTACCATTTGGTCATTTATTTATTCGTTGAAGGCGTTCCAGCCTTGGGATTTGAGGGGTAGTTGTTCGCCGTTACGCCCGATAAGATGAAGTCCGGCTTCGGGTTTGGTGATATGTCCGATGAGATAGACGTCCTCAATAGGCACCAGTTTCTCGTAATCGTTGATGTCACAAGTGAAGAGCAGTTCGTAGTCTTCTCCGCCGTTAAGGGCGCAGGTGACGATATTGAGGTTCATCTCCTCCGCCATCGCAGCCGCCTGATAATCAATAGGAATCTTGTCCTCATAGATTGCGCATCCGACCTTAGACTGCGAACAGATGTGCATGAGTTCCGAGGATAGTCCGTCCGAAATATCCATCATCGCCGTGGGTTTGACTCCCGCTTCGCGGAGACGGGCAATAATATCTCTCCGTGCTTCGGGTTTGAGCTGGCGTTCCAGAAGATATTCGCGTCCCTCAAAAGCATCTATCTGCTGTCCGTCATTGGCGGCAGAGGGGTTGTTGCCATAATTGGTGGAACGCTGTACCATGAGTTCGCGCTCCAGCAGTTGCAGTCCGAGATAGGCTGTTCCGAGGTTTCCGGTGACGCATACAAGGTCGTTCAGTTTGGCGCCGTTGCGATAGACGATGTCCTCTTCTTTGGCGGTTCCGAGACAGGTGATGGAGATGGTCAGTCCGGTCATGGAGGAGCAAGTATCGCCTCCGACAAGATCCACATTATACCTCTCACAAGCAAGCCGTATGCCGGCATAAAGGGACTCGATGTCCTCTACGGAGAAGCGTTTGGAGATACCGAGTGAGACAGTGATCTGCGTCGGTGTGCCGTTCATGGCGTAAATATCCGAGAAGTTGACGACTGCGGCTTTGTATCCGAGGTGTTTGAGCGGCACGTACTCGAGGTTGAAATGTATGCCTTCGAGAAGCATGTCGGTTGTCATGAGCACCCGTTGTTGGTCAAAATTCATGACCGCGCAATCGTCTCCAACGCCTTTGAGGGTGGATGGTTGCAGATGCTTGATATCCTTAGTGAGATGGCGGATCAGTCCGAACTCGCCGAGTGTAGAAATTTCAGTTCTTGCCATAATACTCCAAATTAACGGCACAAAGGTACGAAAAAAAAACGAAATTAGAAAATCCGGGGGCTAAAAAAGGTCATTAAGATACACTTTTTGCAGGAAAAACGCGTGCGCGCTTGCGTATGTGAGAAATTTTTTGTAACTTTGCGCCCAATTTGTAAATTAGGGATAGAATGACTATGTATCGAAAAATACTGATATTATTATCCGCAGTACTGTCAATCGGTATTGCGAGTGGTCAAAAGAACGTGATTGACGAGGTGATCTGGATAGTAGGGGACGAGGCCATTTTGCGCAGCGAGGTGGAGGAAGAGCGTCTTCGTGCGGAGTACGAGGGTCAGGAGCTGAAAGGCGATCCATACTGCATTATTCCTGAGCAGATGGCGATCCAGAAACTGTTTCTGCACCAAGCGGAACTGGACAGTATCTCGGTGAACGAGACGACGGTGAGTCACCAGGTGGACATGCGTCTGAACTATTACATCTCGCAGATCGGTTCGAAAGAGAAGATGGAAGAATATTTCCGCAAGACGGCCTCGGAGATCCGTGAGGAGATGATGACCTCCGTGCGAAACCAGATGATCATCCAACAGATGCAATCGAAGCTGACCGAGCACATCAAGCCCACTCCGGCAGAGATCCGTCGTTATTTCAAGAGTCTGCCTGAAGACAGTCTGCCGATGATGCCCGCCCAGGTGGAGGTTCAGATCATCAGTTTCGAGCCGATGGTTCCAGTGGAAGAGACAGAGCGCATCAAAGAGCGGTTGCGCGAGTTCACGGAAAGGGTGACAAGCGGCAAATCGCAGTTCTCGATGTTAGCCCGCATGTACTCGGAGGACACCGAGAGTGCGAAACGTGGCGGAGAGTTGGGATTTGTGGGTCGCGGGCAGCTGGTGCCGGAGTTTGCCGAAGCCGCTTTTGCGCTGAACGATCCGAAGAAAGTGTCGCGCGTCGTGAAGACGGAGTACGGGTACCATATCATCCAACTGATAGAGAAGAAAGGCGACCGCATCAACTGCCGTCATATCCTGTTGCGTCCGCGAGTGTCGGAAGAGGACAAGACGCGTTCGCTGCAGATGTTAGACAGTATCAAACAGGCGATTGACAGCGGTCGTCTGGAGTTCAACCGTGCGGTAGTGATGTACTCGCAGGACAAGAACACCGCAATGAATGCGGGTGTGATGATCAACCCGAATACGGGTTCGTCGTCGTTCGAGTACAAAGATCTGGCTCCGGAGATAGCGAAGATCGTTTACACGCTGGAGGAAGGCGAGTTGTCGGAGCCGTTTGTGATGATGGACGAGACGAAGAACCGTGAGGTGTGCGCCATCGTGCGTGTGAAGAAGAAGACGGATGTGCACCGCGCGAACCTGGAAGATGATTTCCAGACGATCCGGGCGATGTTGGAACAGAAGCTGTCGGCTGAGTTTATCAAAGAGTGGATAGAGAAGAAACAAAAGAGCACTTTTGTGCAGATAGACCCCAACTGGTCGGGCTGCGATTTCCAGTATCCGGGTTGGATTCATGAGTAAAGGATGGGTTATAAGCGGTTATTCATAGTATTGGCAGCGGTTCTGTCAGCGCACGCGGCAACAGGTCAGAAGCTGATTCGTCTGGTTCACTCAGACAGTCTGAGTTATGACCAAGAGCTGCTCGGGGATGTGAAGATCCTGCGGGGCAATGTGGTGTTCAAACACGAGGACGCCCTACTGTACTGTGACAGCGCCTATTTCTATGAACCGACAAACTCGTTAGACGCTTTCGGCCGGGTGCGGATGCTACAGGGGGACAGTATTTTCGTGTATGGCGAGAAGCTGTTCTACAACGGCAACACGCGCATCGCGGAGTTGCGGTACAACGTGAGGATGATACACCAGTCGTACACGATGACGCAGTTAGCCGCCGACAGTGTCATCTATGACCGGAACAGGGGTGTGGCGTATTTCAACCAAGGCGGCGTGATCCGGGACGAGATCAACACCCTGCGGGCGACGCGCGGCGAGTACACGCCGAACAGCCACCAGTCGGTGTTCTACGACAACATCCACCTGACGCATCCGAAGTTCACGTTAGAGGCCGACACGCTGCATTACAACACGAGCAGCCACATTGCCGAGTTACAGGGACCGACGAATATCGACTACGAAGAAGAGACACATATCTATAGTACGCGCGGGTGGTACAACACCCAGACGGAGCAGTCGATGCTGTTAGACCGGTCGATCGTGACGCACCAGACGGGTCAGACGATGACGAGCGACACGATCTTCTACGACAAGCGTAACAAGTTCGGGCGGCTTTTCGGGCATATGCACCTGACGGACTCTGCTCAGCAGAAGACGCTCTACGGGGGGTACGGCGAGATGTGGGAGAAAGACAAGCGGGGTTATGCGACGAAGAAAGCACTGATGGTGGACTGGTCGGACTCGATCTGGACCTACATGCACGGGGACACGCTCCGGACGGAGGACATTCCGTACATGGACACTGTAACCAATTGGGTGCGAGGCTATCGCCATGTGCGCATCTACCGGTCGGACGCCCAAGCCGTATGCGACTCGCTGAGCTGGCTGGACGCGGACAGCGTGTTGCGGCTGTATTACGACCCTGTGAGCTGGCATGAGAACACGCAGTTCTCCGCCGACAGTGTGCAGATCTACGTAGAGAAAGGCAGTGTAGCGAGGATATGCGGGCAAGGCAACACCTTGGCGGTGCAACACGAGATAAAAGACTATTACAACCAATGCGGCGGCAAAGAGATGACCGCGTATATAGAGGATGACACCTTGCGGCGGGTAGATGTGAATGCGAACGCGCAGACGATCTTCTTCCCGAAAGAGGACGACGGGACATATGTGGGAATGAATGTGACGGAGTCGAACTTCATCAAGGTGTTTTTCAAGAATCAGGACGTGGACCACTCGGTGTTCACGAGCGAGTCGAAGTGCACCCTCTACCCGATGGACAAGATCCCCGGCGGGAAAGACAGGCTGTCGTCGTTCTTCTGGGCGACCGAAGAGCGTCCGCGCAAGCCGGGAGCGGTGCTGAAACACCCGAAACGGACCAAGAGGCCGGTAGGGACGGTGAGTGCGGCGGAATAAAAGGGGAAAGGGGGTTGTCCCAATGATGGGACAAAAGTGAATGATGAAAACTGAAAAGATAAAAGGGGTTGTCCCAATGATGGGACAAAAGTGGATGATGAAAACTGAAAGGTGAAAAATATATGAAACGTTTATTATTGACTATTAGTTTATGTGCGATGGTGATCGGTGCGATGGCTGCCGATCTGCCAAAGCAGGGATTCGGATTCCAGATCGGTTATGCCCAACCGACCCTCCGGCTGAACTCTCCAGAGGTAATGTATCCGAAAGATTCGTTAGTGAACACGGTACAGCTGCACGGCTTGAAAGTCGGCGTGGTTTACGACGGCAGTTTTGCATTGGGTTTTGGTACGTCGATCGGTATCAACTACACTTTTGCCACCAAGACGACAGGCTGGCAACCCGCCAGTTCGTTCAGCCGCTACCCGGAGACCCGCAGTTCGCTGATGTACCACCAGGTGGAGGCATTTGTGGACTGGCAGTACAAGTTCGAGATTGCCAAAGAGACCTATCTGATGTTGTACACGGGTCCGACGATCCAATGCGGTATCGGTCTGACAGAGAAACATGAGACACGGATAGATCTGAGTAACCTGAACATGTCCACCAAAGAAGACCGCTACACGAGCGACGATCCGAACAGCGTGCTGCGGAGGATCAATGTGACCTGGGGTGTAGGTGCGGGATTCCAATACAAGCGCTATTTCCTGCGTGGCGGCTATGATTTCGGACTGATCAATCCGTACAAGAACCCGCAGTTCACGAACGTGATTACGGGTGCAAGCATGGACCGTAACACCCGCGGAAGACTGGATCAGTGGGAGATCAAAGTAGGTATGTATCTGTGGTATAGATGATTCCACGCGAGACCATCGACAGGATTTACGAAGCCGCGAAGATAGAAGATATCGTGAGCGACTATGTCAAGTTGAGCCGCAGAGGCGCCAACTTGATAGGCTTGTGCCCGTTTCACAATGAGAAGACGGGTTCTTTTACGGTGAGTCCGTCGAAAGGCATATACAAATGTTTCGGTTGCGGTGCGAGCGGTCATGCCGTCAAGTTTGTGCAAGAGATAGAGCAATGCTCTTATTCGGACGCGCTGAAACAGGTGGCGAAGAGATACCATATCGAGATAGAAGAGAGGCCGTTGACTCCCGAAGAGCAACAGAAACAGGACAACCGCGAGTCGATGTTCGTGGTGAACGACTATGCCAACCGCTGGTTTCAGAAGCAGTTATGGGAGAGTGAAGAGGGGAAAGCTATCGGTTTGGGCTATTTCCGCGAGCGCGGACTGCGGGACGATATTATCCACAAGTTCCAGTTAGGCTACTCGCCGGAGAGGGGCAATCCGCTGGCTCAAGAGCTGTTGAAGCAGGGTTACAAAGAGGAGTTTATCGTCAATGATGTAGAAAGCAAGATCGGCACGGGTCTATGCGGCCGCAGCCAAGGTGACGGGCGGTTGTATGACCGTTTCCGCGACCGTGTGATCTTCCCGATACATTCGGTAAGCGGCAAGACGGTGGGTTTTGCCGGACGAATACTAAAAAAGAAAGAGAACGTAGGCAAGTATGTCAATTCGCCGGACTCCATCATCTATTCGAAGACGCGCGAGTTGTACGGTATCTTCATAGCGAAGCAAGCCATCTCCCGTGCCGACAGGTGCTATCTGGTGGAGGGTCAGATGGATGTAATCTCGATGCACCAGGCGGGAATAGAGAACGTGGTGGCGAGTGGCGGAACGGCATTGACGAAGCCCCAGATACTTCTGATCAAGCGGTTCACATCGAATATCACGGTACTATATGACGGCGATGCGGCAGGTATCCATGCGGCGCTGAGGGGTATAGACATGTTTTTGGCAGAGGGGTTCCACGTGGAGGTGGTACTACTGCCTGACGGCGAGGATCCCGACAGCTATGCACGCAGCCATAACGCCTCGGATTTTATAGAATACATAGAGTCGCACAAGACTGATTTTATCCGTTTCAAGGCAGATCTGCTGAACAGCAAAGCGGCTAATGATCCGCAGTCGCGTGCGAACCTGATCAAAGATATCACGCAGTCGATAGCACAGATTCCGGACAGAATCACACGTCAGGTGTATATCAACGACACCTCCGCGAGAATGCATATCAGGGAGATTCTGCTGCAAGACGAAGTGCTGAAATTGCGCCGAGAGATGTACAGCAAGCCCCAACCCGGCACGGAGGCGAATGTCCAAGCAGGGCAGACAGAAACAACAGAAGCTGCGGAAGAAACAGTGGAGGCTGTAGCCGCCGAAGAGCCCAAGAACAAGGCTCTGGAGAAGACATACAGAAATCTGCTGCAAGTGATTATCCGCTACGGTGAGAGGCCGTTATACCAGATGCCGGACGGCAGTATATGTTCGGTGGGCGAGTATATCCTGAGGGAGATGGAGAACGACCGGGTGGCACCTCCGACGGCAGTGTACGGGCGAGTGACAGAAGAATACAAAGCGCATTGGAAGGATGAAGGCTTTGTGCCGGCTAACTACTTCAAATTCCACCCGGACGGCGAGATCAGCAGTCTGGCGATAGACCTGATAGCCGACAAATACCAGTTGAGTTCAATATACAGCAAACAGGCCGTGTCGGAAAACGTGAAGCGCGAAGTGAAAGCAGCGAGCGACGAGGACAACCTGCCCGCTTTGGTTACGCAGCTGCTGTTAGAGATGAAACTGGCGCTGGTGGACCAGCGGATAGAGGAGATGGCAGCCGCCATCAAAGCGGCGCAAGCATCCGACGACTGGGAGAAACAGAAAATGTTGCTCTTGGAGCAACCAAAACTATTAGAAATACGTAATCAGATCTGTCGCCAATTGGGACAGCGAGTGATCATATAATGCTATTCAATCAAATTGCATACGGAACGATCCATTCACGGCGCTTAGGCACCAGTTTGGGAATGGAGATCATGCCCTTAGAGCATAAGTTATGCACGTTCAACTGCGTCTATTGCGAATGCGGCTGGAACGAGAAGGTGCAACATCCTGTACTGCCCACCCGTCAAGAAGTGCACGATGCACTGGAGGCAAAGCTGCAGGAGATCAAAGCGAATAATGAGCCCTTGGATGTGATCACGTTCTCCGGAAACGGGGAGCCGACCCTGCATCCGGAATTCAAGGCTATCATCGCGGACACGTGTGCCTTGCGCGACCGATACTGTCCTGAGGTGAAGGTGTCAGTGCTGTCCAACTCCACACAGTTGGGGCGCGCAGATGTAGTGGAGGCACTACGGATGTGCGACAAGCGAATCCTGAAACTGGATGCCGCCACGGACACCATGATGCGGAGGATAGACCAGCCGGTGAACGAGGGTCTGGATGTAGAAACCATCATCGGATGGCTGGAGCAGTTTGAAGGCGATTTCATCCTACAGACGTGTTTTCTGAGAGGCGAACACAACGGGGAGAGGATAGACAATACGACCGAAGAGGAGCTGAACGCCTGGTATCAAGCGGTGGAGAGGCTTCATCCCAAGCAGATTATGATCTACGTGATAGACAGGAAGACACCGGAAGAGAGTCTGGAGAAGATTGCGCCGGAGACGATGCACGCCATCGCCCAACCGCTGAAAGAGAAAGGGTATGAGGTGATTGTATCATGCTGATTTTAGTAGCACCATTGAACTGGGGATTGGGGCATGCGTCCCGCTGTATTCCGCTGATACAGAGGTTTCTGGATGAAGGGAACGAAGTGATCATCGGCGGAGACGGAGAGAGTCTGTTACTACTGAGAAAGCATTTTCCGCAGTTGAGAGTGTTACCGCTGGCACCGCTGCAACTGCAATACAGCAAAGGCAAGAGCCAAGTGGGTGCAATGCTCCGCAGTATGCCCAAGCTGATAAAGAGTGCGATACAGGATCATTATATCCTGAAGAACTGCCTGCGCACGACGCACATTGACAAGATTGTATCCGATAACCGTTTCGGATTATATCATGCGGGAGTGCATTGCGTGTATATCACGCACCAAGTGCATATCCGTCTGCCGAAAGGCTGGCGGTGGGCAGAGAAGATTGCCGACGCCCTACACGCGCGCGTATATAATAGGTATAATGAACTTTGGATTCCAGACCGGAAGGACGAGGCACAGAGTCTGGGCGGCGCATTGAGCCATCCGGCACCCGGAACGATAGAAACGCATTATATAGGTCCGTTGAGCCGGTTTGAGCGTCCGCTGAAGGAGGCAAAGACTGACTGGAAAGCGGATGTAGCGGCAGTGCTGAGCGGATTAGAACCGCAACGGAGTATGATAGAAAAGGAGATTATCGCCCGATACAAGGGCAAAGAAGAAGAGGTGGTGATTGTCCAAGGGAAAGCAGGTGCGCCAAAGACCCGTATCCGCCACGGGAACATCACCCTTGTGCCGCATTTGGGAGACGAGGAGTTGGCAGGCTTGCTGAAAGGAGCCAGAACCATCATCGCCCGCTCCGGATACTCGACCATAATGGATCTGGATACATTAGGATTATTAGAAAAGTCTGAGCTGGTCCCCACCCCGGGGCAACCGGAACAGGAATATTTATTAACATTCTTAAAACAAACAAAACAAAAAACATTATGAAAAAGATTTTTTCTCTGATGCTCGTAGCTATGTTGAGCTTGAGCGCCATGGCAGGAAGCCATGAGATTGGTGGTGTAGTCGGAGGCATGAACGGTCTCAGCTACAAGTACTGGATGGGTAACAACCTGGCTATCCAGGCTGATCTGGCAGTAGGTTTGTCAACCGTTGCCGGCGGTACGTATTACCAAGGTTCGAACTTAGGAAACGGCTCATGGAGCATCTATGATTTCACTATCAATCCTAACTTGGTTTACAACTTCAATCTGCCTGCAAACTTCTATCTGTATGCCGGTGGTGGTTGCAACTTCGGTTTGATGAGCGACCTCAACAACACCAATCCCAACGGTGTAGCAGGAAAATTCGGCATCAACGCCATGGTCGGTACCGAGTACAAGTTCAACGGTGTACCTCTGGCACTGGCGTTTGACTTCCGTCCGGGTTACGGTCTCGGTTTCACAACTGCCGATGCTCCTCACGCGAGCTTCTTCGACTGGAAATTGGCATTCGCAGTACGTTACTGCCTGTAATGCAAAAAGAAAATATCCTGCGTTTTGAGACGCAGGATATTTTTTATGCCGGAGTTAGAACATCCGCTTCATTCCCTCCATCGCCAAGGCGACATTCTCCGGCGAGGTAGCGAGGTTGATTCGTACGAATCCCTCCACACCATACATCGTAGAGGGGTTGAAGAGAATATGTTGCTCATCCTGAAGCCTTTGGCAGAACGTCTCCGAACTTGTGCCTTCCGGCAGTTTGACCCAAGCGAGATAGGTTCCCTCCATCTCGGTGAGAATCAGCGGGAGGTTGTTGTCGGCAATAAATCGCCGCACAAAAGTCCAGTTGCCATAGATGAGTTCCATGAGTTCGACGATCCAATCCTCGGACTCGTTATACGCCGCTTTGAGCGAATAGACAGCGAAGGCATTGAGGTTACCCGTCTCGTTGGCATCCAGCGCCTGACGAATGCGTTCCGCCACTTCGTCATTCTCGCAATAGATATTCGCGCACTGCAAGCCGGCGATATTGAATGCTTTGGAGGGCGAGGTGCAGACACAATAACAGTTATTCTCCGCCACGGTGGCAAAGGGGGTATAAGAGACTCCCGGAAACGTGAACTCGCAATGGATCTCGTCAGAGACGACCAGCACGTGCTCTTGGGCACAGAGATGTGCCATCCGCTGCAGTTCTTCCCGTGTCCAGACACGCCCTGTAGGATTATGCGGGTTACAGAGGATCAGCAGTTTGACGTTTTTGATTTTTGCCTCAAAGTCCTGCCAATCGACCTCGTAATGGTGGTTGACATAGCGCAGAGGCGACTCCACCAGTTCGCAGCCGGCATTAGTGAGAGTTCTAAAAAAGCAATTATACGCAGGCGTGTGCATGAGCACTTTTTCGCCGGGTTTGGTCATTGCACGTAAAATAGCCGCCACCGCCGGCACGACACCAATTGTGGGGATAAGACATTCTTTTCTGATATTCGTCCAACCGTGCCTTCTGCCAAACCAAGAAACCACCGCCTCATAATACGAGTCGGGCACAGAAGCATAACCAAAGACGCCATGGTTGAGCCGGTTTTGAAGCGCTTTGAGAATAGCCGGTGCCGCCTCAAAATCCATATCAGCGACCCATAAAGGGAGAGCGCCCTTGACGCATTCGGAATCCCATTTATAGCAATCCGAACCTCTACGATCTATGTATTTTATCATGGTATGATGTGATGTTTAAATAATGCCGAGTTCAGAAACGGTAACTGAAGGAGGTGTACCATCCCCATTCCCACATATGCCGGTTGAGGTTTGCGTTATTGATGACCTGATTGTTGAGTCCGAAATCATAACCAGCCTGTATTCTATATCTATCCCACTCAAATCCCCCGCCGACGCCGAGCTGGATATTAGCACGGATCAACTCATCCGCCATACGGTCATAAGGCTCGGTGTGTATTCCTTGCGATTGCATCCATGCGGCATTGGAGGCCGAGAGGTGGGTCTGCATGTAGTCGTTTTGAGCCAATCCGATCTGGAGTTGAGGACCGGCATAGAAAAACATCCCGAGCTGTTTCCAAAGGGGAATAGAATAGAAGCAGCGCACGGGAACGGTCAGATTGTGCTCCAGAACGCGATGATTGATGTACTCTGTCTGGGTGGACGGGGCATCCAATGACCGCCAGTGTTGCTCCTGGGTGCCATAAGCGATGGAATAGAGGGCGCCCACCTGCATGGAAAAACGATAAGGGAGCAAGAAGGTAAAGGTAGCTCCTACGCGCGCACCATGAAGAAACATATCCGGATAGGTGAGGTTCGCACTACGCTGCTGGTTTTGGATATACCCCGCCTCAAGACGATACTCTACTGCAAAATGATACTCCTGTTGAGCGGACTGTTTACGGGTAGGATCAAAAAACGTATTATCCGCACGTTGCATATCGGACACCTGCGCCATCAAAATGGACGAACAAGCCAAAGATAAAAATACAAAAAATTTCCTCATAAATGCACTTTTGGGACTGCAAAGATAGTCATTTTTGGCGAAATATGCAATAATATTTAAAAAAAATGCGTTTTTTCTTCAAAAAATTTGCATATTTCAACAAAAAGCAGTACTTTTGTACCCGCTTTCAGCGAAAAGGTCTATTCGTCTATCGGCTAGGACAAGAGATTTTCATTCTCTAAAGAGGGGTTCGACTCCCCTATAGACTACAAAGATTTAATTGTATAACACTTTATAATATTAATTTAGCACATGGCTAATCATAAGTCATCTTTGAAGAGAATCCGCCAAACGGCAACCCGTAAGGCTCACAATCACTATTATGCAAAAACCGCCCGCAACGCAGTTCGCGATTTGCGCGCCACTACCGACAAAGCTGCAGCTTCAGCTGCCCTGCCTAAAGTAGCATCGATGTTGGATAAACTTGCTAAGCGTCATATTATCCACACTAACAAAGCTGCTAACCTCAAATCGAAGTTGGCTGTTTACGTTAACAAACTTGCGTAAATAGATTATTCTCTTATACACATAAGGGGCTACTAACAGTAGTCCCCTTTTTGCGTTTCTATAGGTTAGAGGTCTTTAGTGCGCCTCTAACCAGTTGTCTCCCACGCCGCAATCGGCGATGAGCGGTACTGAGAGGTGCACCGCATTCTGCATCTCTTCCACCACGATACGGCGAACCTGCTCCACTTCAGCTTCGGGCACATTGAAGTTGAGTTCGTCATGAACTTGCATAATCATCTGCGACTTCAGACCTTCCTGTTTCAACCGGCGATGGATACAAATCATCGCAATCTTGATGATATCCGCCGCTGTTCCCTGGATGGGAGCATTGACCGCATTGCGCTCCGCAAAAGCACGGACAGTAGCATTATGAGACAAGATATCCGGCAAATAGCGTTTACGCCCGAAGAGAGTTTCGGCGTAGCCTTGCCGGCGTGCTTTCTCTTTCTGGTTTTCAATATAATCAACCACCTTGGGGAATGCCTCAAAATAGCCGTCAATAAGCGCTTTAGCTTCAGCGCGAGAGCAATCCAACTGCTGGCTTAGTCCAAAAGCGGATATACCATAGATGATACCAAAGTTAGCCGTTTTGGCGCGGCGTCGCTGATCGGCAGTCACCTCCCCGATCGGGCAATGGAAGATCTTGGCTGCCGTGGCTGCATGGATATCCTGTCCGTCCAAGAAAGCCCGGCAGAGGTGATCATCGCCAGAGAAATGCGCCAAGAGCCTCAATTCGATCTGGCTATAGTCGGCAGAAAGGAACTTACATCCCTCGTCCGGAATAACCGCCTCACGGATTAACTTACCACGCTCAGAACGGATCGGCAAGTTCTGCAGATTGGGATTGGACGAACTCAAGCGACCGGTAGCCGTAACGGTCTGATTATAGGTTGTATGAATCTTCCCGGTCTGAGGATTGATATACCCCGGCAACGTAGAGACATAAGTAGAGATGAGTTTTTTCAGTTCTCTGTAATCAAGGATCTTACCCACTATCGGATGCTTATCACGAATAGACAGTAATATCTCCTCGGAGGTGGAGTACTGCCCGGTTTTGGACTTCTTTGCCTTATCGCTGAGGTGCATCGTGCCAAAGAGCAAGTCTCCTACCTGTTTTGGCGAATTGATATTGAACTGCATATCCGCCAGTTGATAGATAGTCTGCTCCAGGGCATCGAGTTCATGGAGCAGTTGTTGCTCGGCTTGTTTCAGTTTGGCTACATCGATGCGCACACCAGCCGCCTCCATATCGCGCAACACCTGCACCAAGGGGAGTTCCACCTCCGTATATAGATTCCATAGCCCGGCATCAGCCTTGAGCAAGTCCCATTGTGGCGGGACAGCCGGGTTGAAAGCTACTTCGGGATTGAGCAGATACTGGCAAAGGCGCGCTTCCAACTCCTGCTGTTCTTGCTCGGGAGTTTTAGTGGTTTGGGGAGTCTCTTCCACTGCGGCAAAGAGATCCAGCGTAGCTTCTGCCGGTTTGGTTTTGACGGGTTTCTCTTTTTTGGTCTCCTCCTTCTTCAAAAGAGAATGAAACTCCAACTCTCTATACAAAGCACTCAGCGCCATCTCATCCGGATCACGGTATTGCAGTTGCAGCTCATCGAATGAAACCGGTACATCGGTACGGATAGTAGCCAAGAAACGCGAAAAACGGATCTGCTCTGCCTGCGACTCCACTTTCTGCCGCAACGCCCCTTTGAGCAGATTGGTGTTAGCCAAGAGATTCTCGATACTGCCAAACTGATGGAGCAGCTGTACGGCAGTCTTTTCGCCTACCCCCTTGCAGCCGGGGATATTATCACTTGCATCCCCCATCAATCCCAGCAAATCAATCACTTGCAGTTGATTCGTCAGTCCATATTTTTCGCAGACCTCCGCCACTCCCATTTGTTCGAAACCGCCGGTATGGCGAGGGCGATACATAAATATATGATCGGACACCAGTTGCCCGTAATCCTTATCCGGGGTAGCCATATAAACGGTAAAACCCTGCGCCTCGGCTTGCTTGGCCAAGGTGCCGATCACGTCATCCGCCTCAAATCCATCCACCTCTATGGCACGGATATTTCTGGCTTGAAGCAATCTTTTGATGACAGGAACAGCCCGGCGTATATCCTCCGGAGTCTCCTCACGCTGTGCTTTGTATGCCTCATACGCTTCGTGGCGGAAAGTCTTGCCATGAGGGTCGAATGCCACTGCCAGATGCGTTGGTTTGATGCGGCGCAACAAATCCTCCAAAGTATTGGCAAAACCATATATGGCAGAGGTGTTTTCCCCTTTTGAGTTCATACGAGGCGCACGTATAAAAGCATAGTAAGCGCGATAAATCATCGCGTAAGCATCAATCAAAAGTAGCGTTTTCATGATTGTCTAATTGATTTATTACCATTCAATCGGCTGTATGCCGTTTTTAACCAGATATTTATTGGCAGCAGAAAAATGTCCACACCCATCAAACCCCCGATAGACAGAAAGCGGAGAGGGGTGGCTTGTCTGCAAAACAAGATGTCTTCCCCTGTCTATGAACTTGCCTTTGCGTTGGGCATATGACCCCCAAAGCATAAAAACTATATGTTCGCGCTTCCGATTGAGCGCCTCGATAGCCGCGTCGGTCAGTTCTTCCCAGCCCTTTCCCTGATGTGATCCGGGCTTATGCGCTTCTACGGTGAGTGTGGCGTTTAGCAGGAGGACACCCTGTTCAGCCCATCGCTGCAAATTACCCGATGCAGGGATAGGAGTTCCCAGATCGCGGTGAATCTCCTTATATATATTCTGCAACGACGGGGGAATAGCGACCCCATCATTGACCGAGAAACATAAGCCATGCGCCTGTCCGACATCATGATAGGGATCCTGTCCGATGATAACCACTTTAACGCGGTCAAACGGGCAGGAGTCAAACGCATTAAAAATCAGACCTGCCGGCGGAAAACACCGGCGGGTCTGATAAGCATGGCGCACAAAGGTAGTCAACAACTCAAAATACGGCTTGTCAAACTCCGGTTGCAGTTCACGTCGCCAACTATCTTCTATACGAACTTCCATTAGTCGATAATCAACATCGAATCTCCGTAATCACCGAACCGATAGCCCTCTTGTACAGCTACATTATACGCATTCATCACTTCCTCGAATCCTCCAAATGCCGCTACCATCAGCTGCTGGCTGGACATCGGCATATAAAGGTTTACGAAGAAACTGTCTGCTGCGGAGAAAGAATAAGGCGGATAAAGGAACTTGTTTGTCCAACCGTCATAAGGCTTGATATGACCTCCGGTACCCGCCACATGTTCCAGGGCACGCATGATTTCGGTTCCAACGGCACAGACATGATGCTCCGTTTCACGCGCCTTCTCCACTATATCAACGCATTGCTGCGGAATAATGATGCGTTCTGAGTCAGACTTGAACTTAGTGAGATCCTCCACGTCTACGGGACGGAAATTGCCCAACGACATATGAGAAGTCATAAAGGCAAACTCAAATCCCCCTATCTCCATGCGTTTAAGCAACTGTTTGGAGAAATGCAGCGATGCTGCCGGAGCCGCCACCGCGCCCTCGTTGCGGGCAAAGACTGACTGGTAACGCTCGTGATCCATCTCATCAATAGGCAGACCTCGGAATTGCTCATCAAACTGCTGCTGCAAATCCTCCGGCAAGGGGCGGTGAATATACTTAGGCAGCGGTGTTGTACCCAGAGAATACAATTTCTTGGTAAACTCCTCGTTCGTATAATCCGTCAAGAAGCGGAATGTACGACCGCGTGAGGTCACATTATCAATCACTTCGGCGATGATGGTAGGATCTTCGTCAAAAAAGAGCTTGTTGCCGATACGAATCTTGCGGGCCGGATCTACCAGCACATCCCAGAAACGATTCTCGTGATTCAACTCACGCAGAAGAAACACTTCGATATTGGCATTCGTCTTCTCTTTTTTGGCGAAGAGACGAGCCGGCACCACCTTAGTGTCGTTGAATACAAAAGCATCGCCTTCAGTAAAAAGCGAAAGAATATCCGTCACTTGTTTATGCTCAATCTCGCCTGTTTTACGATGGAGCACAAGCATACGTGCTTCATCTCTATACAGGCTCGGGAACTGAGCTATCTGTTCTTCCGGTAATTTAAAACGGAATTGACTCAGTTTTAAATCGTTTGATTTATACATAGTTTTTTAGTTATTTGATTCTACATGTGCCTCTGTGCGAAGCATCTGAGAAAACTGCTCAATGGTCATGCAATTCTCAACTCGTATGTCACCTACACGTATTCGCCTTAGTGCTGTCAAATAGGCACCGCTGCCAAGACTCTCTCCTATATCTCGAGCCAATGCACGGATATATGTTCCTTTTGAACATACGACGCGGATACTCAACTGCATCTGCTGCTCATCAAAATCCGTCACCTCGATCTCGTCTATCACCAGCAACTTGGGTTTCAGTTCAACTGTTTCTCCTTGCCGAGCCAACTGGTAAGCACGCTTGCCATCCACCCAAACAGCCGAATACATCGGCGGTGTCTGCCATTGTTCACCCAAAAACCGAGGGATAACCTCATCTATCAACGCACGAGTGATATGCTTCGTAGGATAGGTGTGATCTACCTCCTGCTCCATGTCGTAACTCGGTGTGGTGGCACCCAACTGAAGCGTTGCCAGATACTCCTTGGTATCATACTGCAAGAGATTGATGAGTTTGGTCTTCTTTCCGGTACAAACGACTACCACCCCGGTAGCCAGTGGATCCAGAGTTCCGGTATGACCGACTTTGAGTTTGCGTTTGCCAATAGTATGGCAAATAGCATTGCGCATCTTGCCTACGACATCAAAACTCGTCCAATGCAGAGGTTTGTCGATAGCTATAATCTCACCTTCAACAAAGTTCATAGACAATAGCCAAGGCACCTACTATAAGGCAGTAAACAGCAAAATAACTCAGTCGCTGACGACGGACAATCTCAATCATAAAACGACAAGCGAAACAGCCGGTCAGAAAAGCAGCCAAGAATCCTACTGTCAACGGCAGCCAGCCCAGAGTCGTCACCATTTCGCCTTGCAGCAGGTCTATCAGATCCAAAAAAGCCTCTCCCAAGATAGGAACCAATACCATCAAAAAGGAGAACTGTGCAACGGATTCTTTCTTCACGCCGCACAAAAGACCGGTAGCTATCGTGGTACCACTTCTGCTCAAACCCGGCAAAACGGCGCATGCCTGAGCTACACCAATAATTATCGCATCACGATAAGAGACCTCATGTCCCTCCCGGCTCCGGCGACGCTGAAGCCACTCGCTCAATGCCAAAAGGCATGCTGTGACAATAAGACATATCCCTACCAGCAACAATCCATGACCAAAAAAGCCTTCCACTTCGTCCTTGAAGAACATTCCGACAACAAAAACAGGAATCATCGAGACCCCGATTTTCATCACATAGTCCTTCTCCGAATTCCACTTCCAAGTCGTAAAGGTGCCCTTGAACAACTGCGCCACCTCATGCCACAAGACAACCAGAGTGGACATCACTGTTGCCACGTGCACCACGATAGCAAAGGAGAGATTATCTTCCCCTGCTGTGCCAAAAAGAGCCTGACCTATCTCCAAATGCCCCGAAGACGAAACGGGCAAGAACTCAGTCAGCCCCTGTACGATACCTAAGATAAGTGCCTCAAACCAACTCATTTCTTCTTACTCGGAAAAAGAATGGCAACAATCATCAACACAAATCCGGCTAAGGAAGTCATCGGACCAACCGTCACCCTACGGAAAGAAAATATATCCGGATTATACACATCCCCACTCGGCTCTCCTGCTGTCAGGACAAATCCGACAACAATCACCACAAAGGCTACAGCAATGAGGATACTATTCATTTTAGGTAAAGTATGTTTCATAAATCAATCTTTATATTAAATTTCATACATTGTATCACTATTCATACGAATATAACGCCCGGTAGCAATGAGCGAAGCAACCAACGTGAGCAGAATACCGGAACCCAACACTACCCCGGCTATCAGAGCAATATTCATCGTATTCAGCGGGAAGAGAATAATCTCCATCTTGTATATCAGATAATAGCATCCGGCTGCTATTGTTCCCAATGCCAGAAGTCCCGTGATAAATCCCATCAACACATTCTTGCCGACAAAAGGAGCACGGATATGCCATCCGGTAGCGCCAACCAAAGTCATTGTATTGATAAGGAATCGCTTAGAGTAAATCTGAAGCCTGATAGTATTGATAATCAGCACCATCGCTATCAATAAGAGCATAATAGCCACCGCAGCCAATATGATTGACGCCTTGCTGATATTGCTATCAATCTGTTGTACCAGATCTTTCTGATACATCACCTTGTCCACTTGCGGCATCGCACTCAACTTCTGCTCAATGATCTCCATTCCTTCCGGCGTTGAATACTCCGAGGTCGGATGCAGGTCATAGGAGTCAAACAGAGGATTGAAACCCAACAGTTCGCGGGGATCTTCGCCCAACTCATCTATATGCTGCTGCAATGCCACCTCGCGCGATGTAAACTCCACATTGGAGAAATACGGCCATGCTCTCAGCTGCGAATCCACCTTCGCTATACCTGCCGAATCAATATCCCCAGACAGCACAGCTGTCACGACAGCCTTCTCCTTAAAATGACTCACCGCCGATATAGCAGAAAGCAAGAGCACACACTCTATCCCTACCAGCAGCAGAACCAAAAAGACACTAACTGCTGCAGTGAAATACATATTTATAAAATGATGCGCACGCTTCATAATGACGCTCGTTTCGCTTTATAGCAATATGCCAAAAAGGGCAGGTATTGCAACCTGCCCTCCTTTTGGATCATTATTAATACTCCCAGAGGTCTTGCTCAACATTGAGCATCTCGGTTTGAATTCGTTGTTGTTCTTTCTTGATCTCATCTTCCGTCATATCCTTACCTTGACGGGACTGGAACTCCAGAATGTTCTTATTAAAGATATTTCCGTCACCTACTATATAAGCAGAATAAAGATGCTTCTGGAAGAATTCGTCAAAGGTAACACGCCCCACCTCATTCTTCTTAGGAATAATATACTGGTTAGCCATATACGGACGCAACGCATCAAAAGGAATCCAGAACAGCACACTCTGATACAAAGCCTCCATTACCTCATTGCCACCGCCTGCTGCTGCAGCCATTGTAGCTGCCGCATCAGGATACTCGTCGCCATACTCGTCTCCTTCAGCCGCTTCAGGAAGAGCTGCCAACACATCCTCACCTTCCGTCTGCTCTTCTTCGACAGCCTGGCCTGCTGTAGCCCATTCCTTCACACTCTGCACCGGATACTTGCTCGGATGCAGAGGCGCGATAGCCAGAATCTTACGGTGAAGACGGGAGGTGTGTTTGTCAAAGAACACTATCTCCTGAATGAGATACTTGTACATATTCTTGGCAAAGTTCTCATAATAGTAATTGTTGAAAGTCAGCGTATTGGTAGTCGTATCCAACTGGAATATCGAATACTCTGTACAACAAGGCTCCGAGAAATGCTCCGGCATCTCACCATCAGTCATCACTGAGGTGGGATCCGGCAAGAATATCGTCACCAGATCCTCTTTCTTGCACAATTTCGTGAAATCAGGCTTAAGAGGTCGTACCGTATTGGATTTTGCAACTTTCTCATACGCAGGAAGTCCTTCTGCCAATGCATCTACTATCAACTTGAACAGATTCTTATAGTCTGTATCCGAAATATTAGTCGGATAATACAACTGATAGTTCTGCATATAACGCAGGTCAATGATACTATAGACAAACTTTGCCCATACTACATCGTCCGTACGATGGAATACTTTCACTATTGTATCGCCTCTCAGACGGCCTGTAGCATCCGTACTGGTAAGCAAATCTTCGGTATGGATATTTGCTGTTCCCAACTCATCGAAAAATGAGTTAACAGGATGCTGTGCATACGCTGTAAACGACAGACCGAACGCCAAACAAACAATAATACTCAGCTTTTTCATATATTCGTATATTTTTTAATTCAGCACAAATGAAATCGGACGCAAATCCAAGATAACACCACCAGGTCCTTTTGCCTTGATACCCAGGAACATAACCGGTGTTCCCATCGTCAAAGTCTTGAGCATTGCCAACTGCTCGGATGAATAGTGCGCTCCACTGGAAGGCAGATACTTGCCTCCGGCATAAATCTGGAAACTTGTTACCGTAAAGTCCGCTTTGATCAAAGCATCTTCACCATAACTTGCCACTACCGTAGCGCCGCTATTCAGCAATTTGCTACGAGCAATCTTTCCACCCGTCAACTCGCTTCCGCCTACTGACAGCGAAGGCATTGGCTTCGGCAATCGTTTAACACGGAATTTCTCGCTTCCAAGACTGACAGTCTTGCCTTGATAAGAGCCACTCACATTGATCGTCACATCACTTCCCGGGGAAGAAGTTGCTACAATCTTGAAGAGCCCCGGAGACATCTTGCTAACCGTCGCACCTGATGCCGATACATTCAGATTGGCAGCCGGGATGGTCGTGGAAGTCACCATAAAGGTGTGTCCATATCCTTGATACATCACCGTCAAATCACGGTTTGTGATAGCCACATTAGGTGTCAATTTATCTTGTTTATCCGGCTTCAATTGCTGCATCAATCCCTCCTCAACGATATAACGCTGGGTGAAATGTGCTTCTACAGGTTCACCGGCATTGTTACGATATTTGATCACACCGGAGTATGTGTGCTCACCCACACCCGAAGCTGTGAACGAATATATACCATCATTGCCGATTTGCTGACCATTAACATAGTACTCAGGCGTCTGCAATGTATCGATACCTGCCAACAGCAGTTGTGCCTCGTATTTCTCGCCTACTCCTACGCGCATTGATTGAGGAATAACGTACGCAGCCATGCGGTTTACAGTAATATCATTCGCATCTGTACGGTCATACAGATACTGAATCATCTGTCCTTCTGTAGCGCGAATATCATTCTGAATCTTTGAGAGCAATGTTACAGCAGCTGCCGAAGGCATATCGTAGAACATCGCTATCTCCCAAGGCATTTCGCGTTTCTCAGTCTCCATATAGACATCGCCGGTGTTGAAGATCATCTTCAACTCATCGCGACGTTGCTGACCGTACTCACCGGTATCGGTCAGTTGGCACAGATACTGGAGATAGTCATTGAGCACCTGTTTCAACTCAGCACCATGCTCCTCATCAATGGCATAACGGGGAGCAGCATCACGGTTATCCTTGCTCTCGACATAACGGGTAGCATCATACCCTTCTACGCCCTTGTTTTTCTCAATTCGTTTATCTACAGCGCCGCTACCGTCTGCATAGCGAACAATCTGCTCCTTAAAATTCTGGACAAAATCGTAAGCGGCATCGGCTTTTGCTTTCAACTCTTGCGATTTTTTGTACCATGGTCCTACTTTGACCTCCTCACGCTTACTGGATTTCCAGAACCGATAGTACAAGTTTCCGTTACGGTTGTTGTTACCATCAATTGAAGCATGAAGACTGTTGTCCACCACAGTAAAACCATTCAAGATATCCGTACTCACGTTCAATGCCAACATGGCAGTGAGCACGAGGTACATCATACCTATCATTTTTTGTCTCGGGGTTTCCGGACAGTTTTTTGCTCCACCCATACTAAGTCGTTTGCTTGATTAATTAGTACTAAACTTTGACTTTTATATGGATTTATGCAAGCGCATTAAGCATATTTCCATACACTTGGTTGAGGCTTGCCACCTGTTGTGCCAACTGCTGTGAAGCGGTATTGTAAGCCTCGCTGTTCTTCAGAGCTGCGCTGGTAGCAGCTTGCATTGCCTGCATATCGGTAGCCATAGCAGCAGCTGCTGCATTCTGTGCCTGAACACTGGCAATCTGCAACTCATAAAGCGAGTTCAACGATCCCACTTGTGCACCTACTGCCTCAAAGTTCTGGGCAGCGGCTGCCATATTCTGCAAACTATTGCCTACAACCGCCATATTCTGCTGGCAAACTTGTGCATTCTGTGCCAGACCCTGGATGCTTGCATCTGCAGCACCATAAGCCTCTGTCAACTTCTGAGCTGCCTCACCGGCACCTGCCAACTGCTTTGCCGTCTTGGTCAACTCGGCAATGGAAGCCTTGAAATCTCTAGCCTCCTGATCCGTAACGCCGGGCATGTTTCCTCCTGCTACCGGAGCGGCAGGAGCAGCAGCTATCGCTACACCACCCATAGGCATAGTAGCTTTACCTTCTACGCCGGCTGCCAACAATGTAGGACGCGGTTGGTTAGCTTTCTCCTCCAACAATTCAGGCTGAGCACCAAACTCAAGCAATTGCGGGAAGACATTATCCCAGTGAAACTCAGGATGCGGTTTCTCGAATACACCGATAATGAACAAGAATGCCTCGGTAAACATACCGGCCATCAGCACGTAACTTGCTCCGGGCCAGTGCAAAATCTTAAACAGCGCACCGATAATTACGACCGAAGCACCTACTGAGTAAACCATGTTTACTACATTCTTACCTTGGTAAGATTCATACCAGCGCATGAAACCACCTTTCTGAGCATTGTCTTTTGTTGCCATAAGTGAAGAGACTTTAAGTATTTAATTTTTGATTTATTCTATTTCATTACTTATTATTCGCCGATATAGGCACGTACACAGCGGAATCCGATGTACGGACGGCTCTCATACTGATACTCAAATGTACGAACACCGCACTGCAGATAATAACTGATATCCTTCCAGCTACCACCCTTGATCACTTTGCGCTTCAGAACGTCAGGATCCGACTTACGGGCCATATAGGAGTAGTCAGGGTTCAAGTCATGTACATTGGTGTTAGCCGCCGACTGATAAGCCGAGTTTGTCCATTCTGCTACGTTTCCTGCCATATCAAACAGACCGAAATCATTCGGACGGAACTGAGCCACCTTCATCGTCGTCGTTCCCGTATCGTCGTTATATCCGCCACGGTACGGCTTGAAGTTAGCAAAGAAGCATCCCTTGGCATCACGGGCATAGTTGCCGCCCCAAGGATACATTGCCATTTTACGACCGCCACGCGCAGCATACTCCCATTGTGCCTCTGTCGGCAAACGATAATCCTGTGCACCATATTTGGAGTGTGCGTTAAAGAACTTGGTACGCCAATCGCAGAATGCATGTGCCTGCTCCCATGTTACACCCACTACAGGATAATCTGCGTATCCCGGATGCGAGAAATACTTGTGCATCATCGGGTCGTTGAACGAATACTGGAAATCGCGAATCCAAACCAGCGTATCAGGATATACACAGATAATCTTCTGAGTAATCAGATCTTTCGGCTCACGGAGCGGACGAATAATAGTTGAATCATAGATTCCGCCATCCTCTTCGTTAATCCAAGATGTGTCTACGCGCACACTTGCTCCCTCAGGATAACGACTCGTGGCTACGTCAAACTTATTCACTTGCTTGATTGCCTCGTCGTAGTTATACCACTGATAACGATAGTGCAAGAAATTGGTCTTCAATGTTCCGTCAGAATAGAACATCGTTGCCATTGCATCGCGCACCTCATCCTCCTGGCTCTGCCAATTGTTCCAAGGTATACGTTTCGCCTTGCTCCAGTCGATAGCCATTTGCTCTAATGGAATATCATCCTCGTCATCTGCATTTTTCGACACTTTCGCATAGCCTTCCACTTCGGCCATGATCAAACGACGCATTGCGATAGAGTCGCGTACCCAATTGACGAACTGCTTATACTCGTCGTTGGTAATCTCCGTCTCATCCATCCAGAAGGCATCTACGGTAGCCATCACAGAGTTATCTTCCTGTCCAAACAGAGCGGACTGGGTGTTGGCTCCCATCATAAACGAACCCTTCTTGATGAAGATCATACCAAAAGGATTAGCCTCTTTGAAATTGCCCGAATTGCCTGCGCCTACAAGCTCACCTGCAGGTTTGTTACATGCTACTAATGCGAACAGCAAGGTAGCTAATGGCAGAATCTTTGTTAGTTTCATAAGTATTAATTATAAATATCTTACACTTTTATATTTATTATTTCTTCGCGGCTTGAGTATATCAAACCCGTATGCCAAATATAGTTCATGCGAGCCGTAGCTCTCTAATAGCAGTTTATTGGTGGGCAACTCACAGGTATAACCTATCTCCAATCCTGAAATGATATCCATGCCCAGCAATATATTCACACTTCCCATTATTCTGTATCCCACCCCCCAACGGTAGCGATCCTTATATTCCGTCAGGAAAGTCAAATTCACATCCCACGACCTGAAATCGGACATTACTATCGCGGAGGGCATCAACTCCCAGTCTTTGTGGTTCTTCAACCTGTGGCTGTAGCCGCCGGCGATGTACATCGTTCCGATCAACTTCACATCCGACTGGTCGTCCCATTCTACTACCGGACGAGTGATATGACTGTAACTTCCGCCTACCCACCAGTTGTTCGTTGAGTAGTATATCCCTGCTCCCAAGTCGAACTTCATTCCCGATTTGCTTCCCGCCGGAATCGCCGCATCGCTTGCATCGTGGTATTCATCTCCCATCTTACTGAGGTTAACGCTATCGCCTTTAAACCCCACATTCACAAACCCTGCATCTATTCCGATACTCAAATGTCCTTTGCCCAATTTCTGGCGATATGCATACTGAGCATACAACGCCTGATTGGTGAATAGTCCGTAACGGTCGTTCATAAACCGGATGCCGGCTCCATGTTCCGTCTTGCCTAACCTGAACGCTGAACTGAACGAGAACCAAGTGGTCATTGGAGCATTTGTGATATCAACAAACTGCATTCGATGCATTCCTGCCACTCGCATCAAATCACCGTCTCCCACCGCCGCGGGATTGTAGGCACTCTGTAAAAACATATACTGCCCCATCTGCGGATCAAATTGCGCACGCGCAACCGCGAAGGTCATCAGCCCGATTAAAAGAACAATATATCGTCTCACTTCGCTTAATATTCTTCCTCATCAAAGAAGAAATCATCCTGATCCGGATAGTCCGGCCACAGATCTTCTATACTCTCATATACCTCGTCTTCGTCCTCCAATTCCTGCAAATTTTCAATCACTTCCATCGGAGCACCGATACGATTCGCATAGTCCAACAACTCATCTTTTGTTGCCGGCCATGGTGCATCCTCTATCTTTGAGGCTAATTCAAGTGTCCAATACATACGCTTCTACGAGGAACAATCTCCTCTTAATTCATTGTTTATCAATTATTTGCAAAACAGCATACAGCCGTTTGCACGCGACAAAAAGCCCGCGAGCGGACGCTTTTTATCGAAATTACCGTGCAAAAGTAGTAAAAACTTTCGATTTATGCAAGTTTTTTTTCGTTTTTTTTGCTTTTTTGCTCATTTTTTTGCAAAATGTACTTTTCAAAACGATTTTTTACATTTTGCTTCTTTATCCCATTTTTGAGGATTTTCGCCTCTTTTAACCTCCATTTGACGTGCCAGAACGAAGAAAAAATCACTCAATCGGTTTACATACCGGATAATACAATCATCGTGCTCTCCGACACATAAAATACGCCGCTCCAATCTTCTTGCAACCGTTCGGCACACATGGATCCTGCCGACGCTCTCGCCTCCCACCGGTAAGACAAACGCACGAACCAACGGCGTTTCCTTCAACATCGCATCCATCCATTGTTCCAACTGCGCCACATCTGCTTCCGTCACCCACACACCTTTGGCACCCGACAATCCGGCACCTATGTTGAACAGCCGCTGCTGGATCCATTCCAGCATTCCGTCCGCTTCGTTCCATTGGCGCACATCCTCGCACGCACGCAACAGACCTATCCATGCGTTCAACTCATCCGCCGTACCGTAAGCTTCCAATCGTGGGTCGGTTTTAGCGACCCTCTCACCGGTAGCAAGGCTCGTTATGCCTTTGTCTCCCGTTCGCGTATAAATACTCATACTCGTAGATTATAGTGTTTTCCCGTTTTTTATATTCGCAACCTGTAGTGTCTTTTCAAATAATGCGGATCAAAGAAGACCATTCCGAAATGGTAGAAATCCATCGTCGTCGTCACATCCTCACGTGCACAAATCTCACGCCAAGCCTCAGCCATACCGCGCGAATAGTAGATATCATCCAAGATAAAAACCGAACTTTCCGTTTTCTCCCTGCTCAACTCATCAAAGTACCGGAGCGTTGCTTCTTTGGTATGGTTAGCATCTATGAAAGCGAAATCAATCGCCCGGTTCTCCTGCGCTTCGCGCGCGCGCTCCGCATACGCGCGTTTATATAAGGTCTCATCTATATTACCCGGCACCAAGCGGATATTTCTGACCCCCAACTTCCGCCATACATCTTTTGCTATCGCTGCAATCGCTTCACTTCCCTCGTATGTCTCCACCTCATTGCGGCTGTCAGCCATCGCCAGATAGGATGTCGTGATACCAAAACATGTGCCAAGCTCCACAATCCGCAGCGGTCTTTTTAACTCGTGGCTCATATAGGCTATCAGCCTATACATAACCTCCCCTTCCAGAGGTAATCCCAGACAATGCTTGGATATTTCTCTCACTTTTCGCCCACTTTTCCTATCCTTTCCTGTACCATAGTCCGTCACCTCGATCTCCTTATCCGAGCGGAGCAACGCACGCCTTTGCTGCTCGATATCGCGCCAACTATAATAGCGGTTCTCATCGTATATCAGCATCCTCACCAGATAGAACAAGTAAGGCGAATGGATTCCTTCTCCGCCAGTGTTCCACGACCGGAATTGGTGTCTTACATACATCCATATCCGAAACCAAGCATCTTTCATTATTGCAATCTGTTGCTCTCTAAAAATTCCTATTCCTGATTTCGAGTGCAAAAATACGTTTTTTTTTTGATAATACCAAAAAAAATCTTCTTTTTTGTACTAAAAACCAAAAAGGACAACCTTTACGGCTGTCCTTTGGTCGAGAAGAGGCGACTCGAACGCCCGACCCCCACGTCCCGAACGTGGTGCGCTACCAACTGCGCTACTTCTCGAAAACCTTACACAAATGCCCTTTTTTCATTTGCGGGTGCAAAAGTACTGCTTTTTTTTGACATACGCAAATAAAAAATGCTTTATTTTGCATTTTTTCGCGTAAAACTGCGTTTTCCTGCTGATTTTTGAACCGGTTCGGACGTACTTATCACCAATCTGATGTATTGTTCATTCAAATCCGCATCGGTTGCATTACGCGGCAAACGGTAGTTTCCTTCTGCAGTTTTGATATACATTCCGTACCTGCCGTTCAGCACTTGCACGTCTCCCCAATCCCGGACAGGTTTTTGCTCCTCCTGCTTCTTGGTGATCATATCTTTGGCCTGCAGAGGAGTGATTTCCATCGGATCAATCGACTTGGGAATAGTGATATACACCTCTTTATAATGCACATACGCGCCATATTTACCTTCGCCAATTATGATCGGCTCTCCCGCCCATTCGCACAAAGTGTACGGCATTGCGTTTTTGAACAGTTCCAATGCCTCCCTGAGTGTGATTGTGAATATCGACTGTCCTTTTTTGAGACTCGCAAACTTCGGTTTCTCGTTATCGCTATCGCCCAATTGCACACAGGGTCCCAACTTGCTGATTTTAGCATATACAGGCTGTCCTGATACAGGATCAGTACCCAGCAGACGTGCTGCCACTTTACCTGCCGGTATAGACGCCAAGGAAGGTTTGAATGTCTTATAGAACGTATCTACGGTCTTCACCCAGTCGGCTTTTCCTTCGGCTATCAAGTCAAACTGTTCCTCGGAGTGCGCCGTGAAGTCATAACTCAGGATATTCGGGAATTGTGCTACCAGAAAATCGTTCGTTATCCTTCCCAAATCGGTAGGCAGTAACTTCTGGCTGTCAGCGCCGGCAATCTCCTGACGGGTATATTCTTGTAATTTATCGTTCTTGAGAATGAACACATTATAGTCCCGTTTCTTACCTGCCACAGAACCGCGCTCTACATACTTGACATGCTGAATTGTCTCTATAATAGTTGCGTAAGTGGAAGGTCTGCCGATACCCAGTTCCTCCATTTTCTTCACCAGTGTAGCTTCCGTAAAACGGAACGGCGGCTTGGTATAGGTCTGTGTAGCAGTAACCGTTTGCCGGCGCAGGCGTTCATGCAATGCCATATGCGGTAACACGCGCGGTCCTTCTTCACTCTCGTCGGTTGATTGCACATACAAACGCATGAAACCATCGAAGTTCACAACTTCTCCTGTTGCCACAAAACGGTATTCGGAATTTGAGACAGACACTTCCATACGGGTGGTCTCGATCTCAGCATCCGCCATCTGCGAAGCCAGCGTTCGTTTCCAAATCAGCTCATACAACTTCTGTTCATCGGCAGTATTACCGGCTTTGTGCCTGTCCATATAAGTCGGGCGGATAGCTTCGTGGGCTTCCTGCGCACCTTTGGCAGAGGTCGTAAACTGGCGAGGGCGCGAATATTGTTCCCCATACTCCGAGAGAATCTCCTGCTTGGCAGTATTGATTGCCAGCGAACTAAGGTTTACCGAGTCGGTACGCATATAGGTAATGCTTCCGCTCTCATACAGAGACTGCGCCAGACGCATCGTCTTCGACACTGCGAAATGCAACTTCCGAGCCGCTTCCTGTTGAAGTGAAGAAGTTGTAAACGGAGGAGCCGGCATACGATGTTGCGGCTTACGCTGAATATCTTCGATATAGAATTGAGCCGACTTGCATTGTTCCAGAAAAGCGATTGCCTCTTTCTTATGCGCAAACGTATGATTCAACACCGTGTGCAACACGCTGGCGTCACCCGGGTTAGCACCCGTAAAATCCGCCGTAATGCGGTAATGTGACGTAGATGTAAAGTTTTCTATTTCACGCTCACGCTCTACAATCAGCCGCACGGCTACCGACTGCACACGGCCGGCGGAGAGACCCGTAGTCACTTTCTTCCACAAGATCGGCGACAACTCAAATCCCACTATTCTATCCAGCACGCGGCGCGCCTGCTGGGCATTCACCAGATTATAATCAATATCTCTCGGTTCCTGAATAGCCTGCAGGATGGCCGACTTGGTAATCTCATGAAAGACGATTCGTTTCGTATGCTTGGAATCCAGATTCAGCACTTCTTTAAGATGCCATGCAATAGCTTCTCCCTCGCGGTCCTCATCGGAAGCCAACCATACGGTATCTGCCTTGGATGACTCACTTCGAAGAGTCTCTAACAGAGTCTGCTTCTTAGGATCTATTACATAATTGGGTGCATAATTATGATCGAAATCAATGCCCATTGAGTTTTTGCCGAGAGGCTCTATATCGCGAATATGTCCTTGCGAGGAGAGTACATGATAATCCGAACCCAGAAATTTCTCTATTGTTTTCGCTTTCGCAGGGGACTCAACTATAACCAAATTCTTACTCATTCGTCATTCTTTTTTTCGTTTCGGGGTGCAAAAGTACAATATTTTTTTTATTTATGCAAATTTTTTTATTTATTATTTTTTTATTTGCATATGTCAAAGATAATTATTATCTTTGCACCCTGAAATAATTTTTTACGATTATGACACACATTATTTTGGTCACAATTTTGGTTTTAGCGGGTGTACTTTTGCTCGTAGCCGAGATGTTTCTGATACCCGGTTTCGGTATTGCCGGTATCAGTGGTTTTGGGTGCTTGTTAGCTGCCGTGGTTTGGTCTTATCTTAAGATAAGCATTACCGCCGGATATGTTACCTTGGGTGCCTGCGTTGCGCTCTCCGGATTAGCTATCTGGGGATTCTTTCATTTCCGCGCTATTGACAAAATGGCGCTGGACACCAAAATCGACGGGCAAGTATCCCTTGCCAACAACAAGTTGCAAAAAGAAGAGGAATCCTCTCCAAAAGCGGAATAACTCTTTCTATAATGTTTAACCCCTCTTAATTACAACGAACCATGGATCCAATTTCATTAGTTCTACTTTGCCTCATCGGCATTGCAGTTTGTATCTTTTTCTACTATGTGCCTTTCATGCTCTGGATCAACGCCGGAGTGAGTGGTGTGCACATCAGTCTGGTACAATTATTCCTCATGCGAATCCGTAAAGTACCACCTACCAAGATTGTCAATTGTATGATCGAGGCGCACAAAGCCGGTCTCACCGATGTCAAGCGCGACGGTCTTGAGGCACACTACCTTGCCGGAGGTCATATTGAGCGCGTAGTACACGCTCTCGTTTCGGCAAGCAAAGCCGGTATCACGTTACCCTTCCAGATGGCGACAGCCATCGACCTTGCCGGTCGTGACGTGTTTGAAGCCGTACAGATGTCTGTCAACCCGAAAGTCATCGATACGCCTCCTGTTACCGCTGTAGCGAAAGACGGAATCCAGCTTATCGCCAAAGCGCGTGTGACTGTGCGTGCGAATATCAAACAGCTTGTAGGAGGTGCAGGCGAGGATACTGTACTGGCACGTGTAGGCGAAGGTATTGTCAGTTCGATTGGTAGTGCCGAGAGTCATAAGCAAGTGCTTGAGAACCCGGACAGTATCTCCAAACTCGTACTCTCCAAAGGTCTTGATGACGGTACAGCTTTCGAGATTCTCTCCATTGATATCGCCGACATTGATGTAGGTAAAAACATCGGTGCCCAGCTCCAGATGGATCAGGCAGAGGCAGACAAGAACATCGCTCAGGCAAAAGCCGAAGAGCGCCGTTCGATGGCTATCGCAGCCGAGCAGGAGATGAAGGCCAAAGCACAAGAGGCCCGCGCCAAAGTGATCGAGGCAGAAGCTCTCGTACCGCAAGCTATGGCAGAGGCTTTCCGCAACGGGAACCTCGGTATTATGGACTACTACCGCATGCAAAACATGCAGGCTGACACCGCTATGCGCGAAAACATCGCCAGTGGCGGAGAGACTAAAAAGAAGAAATAAACGATGCGAATAGCATTGATGCAATATCCTATCGTGTGGGCAGATAAAGAAGCAAACCTTTATCTGCTCCGCGAGCGGTTAACAGAAATCAAAGGTAAAGCGGACATCGCGGTCGTTCCTGAGATGTTCTCCACCGGATTTTGTACAGGTAACCCGGAGTTGGCAGAGCCATGGGGAGGGCCGACCTGTACCCTACTCCAAGCCATGGCGGACGAGTTTGACATCGCCATTGCAGGCTCGATGATTATCAAGCGGAGCGCATCGGACGGACTGCGCAACCGCGGATTCATGTTCCGTCCTAACGACACACCGCTCTATCAGGACAAACGTCATCTCTACCGTACAGGAGGGGAAGCCCGTTTCTTCCATCCCTCCAAGCGGCTTGCCAACTGGGAGTACAAAGGTGTCAAGATCCGTATGCTGGTCTGCTACGACTTGCGTTTCCCTGTCTGGGCAAGACAGCCGCAGGGAATCGACAATATGTATGACCTACTTCTCGTAGTGGGCAACTGGCCGGAGGTGCGTATCCAATACTGGGATGCACTGATTGCCGCCAGAGCCGCCGAGAACCAATGCTATATTGTGGCGGTCAATAACGTTGGTGACGATGGTATGGGATGGCATTATACCGGTCATTCCAAAGCCTATGACACCTATCTCAACGAACTGGCAAAATTCCAAGACAATGAGCAAGGCACGCGCATTGTTGACTTAGATATGAAACTACTACACCACTACCGCGAAGCGCTGCCGTTGTGGCAGGACGCGGACAGGTACCAAATATTGACATGATAGAATCCGATTGGCAAATACAAACGCTCACCGAAGAACAGCAGGTTGTTCTCAAACGCCTCGTACGCGAACTCAACATCAGCGAGTTGAGTGCTCAGATCCTGGTAGATCGCGGACTGACCACCCCTGAGGCGGCGAGAGCATTCATCCGCCCTAAAATGGAAGACCTCCACGATCCATTTCTGATGCGCGACATGGAGCAGGCGGTTCTGCGGTTGCACCATGCTATTGAGAAACATGAGCGAATCATGGTATATGGTGACTATGATGTGGACGGTATTACAGCGGTGGCGCTGATGTATAGCTATCTCCGCCACCTCACCGACAATCTCATCTTCTACATCCCTGACCGCCACTCTGAGGGCTACGGTATATCCTTCAAAGGTATCGACACCGCCCAAGCCGAAGGATGCCAACTCATCATCGCGCTTGACTGTGGTATTAAAGCTGTCGACAAGGTCGAGTATGCCACGGAACGGAATATTGATTTTATCATCTGCGACCATCATACTCCGGGCGACTCTATCCCAAAAGCCAAAGCGGTGCTCAATATGAAACGCGCTGACTGTCCATACCCCTTCAAAGAACTGTCGGGGTGCGGTGTAGGATTCAAGTTGGCGCAAGCATATACCGAGCGTTACTGCCTTGACCGCCAGTGGATATACCAGCTCCTGCCCCTCTTGGCGATGTCCATCGCCTCGGATATTGTGCCCATTGTGGATGAAAACCGCATACTCGCATCTTTCGGTCTCAAGCATATCAACAAGCAGCCGTCCATCGGTCTGCAAGCCATTATGCGTGTAGCAGGGATGACCGACCGCAATATCACTATCTCAGACCTCGTCTATAAGATTGGTCCGCGTATCAATGCCGCAGGCCGTATGCGTAGCGGTGTGGAGGCGGCCCAACTGCTGATCACCAATGATCCGGTCTTTGCCGAACAACTCGCCCAAGACATCAACGAGCACAACAACGAGCGCCGCGATTGCGACAACAAGACCACCGAGGAAGCCCTCGCACAACTACACGCCGATCCCGATAATGACGCGCTCCATACGACCGTCGTCTATGCTAAGGGATGGCACAAAGGAGTGGTGGGTATAGCCGCTTCACGGCTTACCGAGTATTACTATCGCCCGACTATTGTTCTGACCTCGGATGACGAGAGTGACCTCATATCCGGTTCTGCACGTTCGGTCAGCGACTTTGACATCTATTCCGCTATCGACTCCTGCAGCGACCTGCTCACCAATTTCGGCGGACATATGTTCGCCGCCGGACTGAGCATGAAGAAAGAACATCTGCCGGAGTTCAAACGGCGATTTGAGGCATACGTAGCAGCACATATCCGTCCCGAACAACTCCGGCCGACAATCCAGGTGGAAGCAGAGATAGCGTTCGATGAGATCACGCCCCAGTTCTATAATATCCTACGCCATCTGGAGCCGTTCGGTCCGGGCAATCCGCGCCCTGTGTTCGTCACCCGCAATGTGATCAACAACCGTAACACCCGGCGCGTCGGACGCACCGGCGAGCACCTCAAACTCGACCTCACCGACCGGACAGCAGCCATCAGCGGCATCGCTTTCGGCGAAGGAGACAAAGCATTGTATCTGCAAAACGGCAATGCCATTGATATTTGCTACGAACTGGAGGAGAACACATTCAACCATATCACCTCCATCCAGTTACGTCCATTAGAAATACGATTAAAACAACAATAACACTTATGTTTTCAGAACGAGACACAAAAGGTCCTTCCCAACACAGAGGATGCATCGAAGTAGTCTGTGGCAGTATGTTTTCCGGCAAAACCGAAGAGCTGATCCGCCGAATGAAACGGGCACAGTTTGCACGCCAGCGCGTAGAAATCTTCAAACCCGCCATTGATGTGCGCTACTCCGTTGAGGATGTTGTCAGCCATGACCATAATATCATTCAATCCACCCCTGTGGACTCCTCCCAGCAGATTCTTCTGCTCGCCAATGACATAGATGTCGTAGGCATTGATGAGGCACAGTTCTTCGATATGGGTATCGTAGATGTCTGCTCCCAGTTGGCGGCACGCGGTATCCGTGTCATCGTTGCCGGCTTAGACATGGACTTCAAAGGTGTTCCTTTCGGACCTATGCCTTCCCTGATGGCGATAGCCGAGGATGTCTATAAGACGCACGCTATCTGCGTTCATTGCGGTGATCTGGCATATGTATCCCACCGTCTTGTACAATCGGACAAACGCGTTCTTCTTGGTGAGACCGACAGCTATGAACCGCTCTGCCGCGCCTGCTACAAAAAGGCCATTGAGAGCGAAAGCGAGTGAGACTGATAGATGTCATACTGCCTTTAGCCATTCGGGACAGTTACACCTATAATGTACCCGAATCACTCATGTACCCGCAACCGGGAATGCGGGTACTGGTTCCATTAGGGAGGAAGCAGCTCACCGGCATCGTCCTCTCCTCCCGCACTACTCCTGTACCTGCCACTATCCAAATACGCGATATAATAGCCGTCTTGGACGACCGTCCTATCGTCTCGCCGCTTCAACTCCGCCTATGGCAGTGGATGAGCCGGTATTATCTATGCTCTTTAGGCGAAGTGTTAGCCGCAGCTTTACCCGCGGGTATCATTGACGATGATTATAAAGCGCGCACGGAGCAATACATCCGCCTTACACCTATATATACATACGCGCGCGCAAAAGAAGCACTTTCCCGTGCTCCAAAACAGATAGCAGTGTTAGACTGTCTCTCGGCTCTCAGTCCTGACGGCAAGCCCGTTGAGCGACGACTGGTGATCGAGCAGTCCGGCCAGTCCACTGCCGTGGTACGGGCACTTGAGGAACGCGGGATCATAGAGAAAATCTCCCAATCCGTCAGCCGTCTGACACCTTATACCGGCGAGACCCATCCGCCTTTGCCGCTCTCTGAAGCGCAATCCCGAGCAGTGCAACTGATCCTCTCCGAATGGCAGAGCCATGAGGTGGTTCTTCTTCACGGCGTCACTTCCAGCGGAAAGACCGAGGTCTATATACACCTTATCCAACAGCAGTTGACTGCCGGTCAATCGGTCTTGTATCTGGTGCCGGAGATAGCCCTTACTACCCAACTTACCGACCGTCTGCATAGGGTTTTTGGCAACGACTTGGTGGTTTACCACTCGCGTCTCAACACCAACGAACGCGTAGAGATCTACCACCGCCTCTTAGAGAACAACTCTCCCAAACTGATCATCGGTGTACGCTCGGCAGTTTTTCTGCCAATGACATCCGTGGGTTTAATCATCGTTGACGAGGAGCACGAGACAAGTTACAAGCAGCAAGATCCGGCGCCCCGCTATCATGCACGCTCGGTGGCTGTGATGCTGGGTCATTGGCTGCACGCCAAAGTGCTGCTCGGCACTGCCACCCCCTCCATCGAGACTTATTATAACGCCCAATCAGGCAAATACGGTTTAGTGTCTCTTACCACGCGTTATGCCGGAATAGCCCTGCCTGCTATCCGTCTCATCGACCTGCAGCAGCAGTATCACCGAAAGGAGATGTACGGTCATTTCTCGGATCCGTTGGTAGATAAGATACGCGAGGTGCTATCGCGAGGCAAGCAGGTTATCCTGTTCCAGAACCGCCGCGGTTATGCCCCTATGCTACAGTGCAGTCAATGCGGTCATCCGCCTCGCTGTGTGCAATGCGATGTACCGCTCACGCTTCATAAGAAAGAGAACGAACTGCGGTGTCACTGGTGCGGCTACTCGCACCCTATCTTCACCCTCTGCCCCGACTGCGGAGGCGAGTTGAAGGTGCGCGGATTCGGTACCGAGCGTCTGGAAGACGAGGTGGCAAACCTCTTCCCGGAAGCCAAAGTTCTCCGTATGGATCTGGACACCACCCGCAGCAAAACGGCATACCAGGATATTATCAACCGTTTCTCCCGTCATGAGTGTGACATCCTCATCGGTACGCAGATGGTAACCAAGGGACTTCATTTCGACGATGTTGCCCTGGTGGCAGTTCTGAATGCAGACCAGCTGCTCAACCAACCGGATTTCAGGGCTTACGAACGCGCCTTTCAGATGCTTAGCCAGGTAGCAGGACGCGCAGGACGCAAAGGGCAACAGGGTGAAGTCTTTATCCAGACTTTCGATATCCATCACCCCGTGCTACAGCAGGTGATAGCACACGACTATATGTCGCTTTACCACACGCAGCTGGAGGAGCGTAAAGCATTTCTTTTTCCACCCTTCCATCGCATGACGGATATCACCGTCAAGCATAAGAACTATGCCACGGCAGTGCAGGCAGCCATTGCCCTGCAGCAGCGTCTCAAACAGGTATTCGGAGCGCGCATATCCGGTGTGATAGTTCCCTCTGTGGCACGTGTACAGAACACCCACATACGCCTCCTGCGACTTCGCATCGAAGCCTCCGCCAATATCGCGGAAGCCAAACGCCTGCTCATGGAGCAGACGGACTATATCCGCTCTGTCTATAAAGGAACACAAATACTAATCGACGTAGATCCGCAATAATATGAAACGTTTAGACTCCTCCCACTGGTTCACCAAGACCCTTGTCTGGTTTGCCCTAATGGCGGTTTTCACGACAGTGATGTTTATTGTCTGGTTTATATGGGGCGATCCGCAATCGGTAAGTTCCCTCAAATGGTTACAACTAATGCAATCATTTGCGGTATTTGTCTTGCCGGCGATTTGCGGGGCATGGCTATGGTCGGCACGCCCGTTTGAGTGGCTGCATCTGGATCGGGGGTTCACATGGCGCACAGCCCTCTACGCGATAGCTATCATGATTGCAGCCCTACCGGGGATCAACCTTCTGAGTGATCTGAACCGGCAACTCTCGCTGCCTGCTTTTCTTGAGCCTCTTGAAGCCTATATGAAGCAGTCGGAAGAGGCTGCCAAAGTTCTTACGGAGCAGTTTCTGGAAGCAGATAACATAGCCACTCTGCTGCTCAATATATGTCTTATGGCATTGCTGCCGGCTATCGGTGAAGAGCTCTCCTTCCGGGGTGTGCTGCAGGGGCTGTTCCCGGAGCGTTACCGCCACACGGCTATCTGGGTAACGGCGGCTATCTTCAGTTTCATCCATTTCCAGTTCTACGGCTTCGTGCCGCGCATGCTTATGGGTGCTCTCTTCGGCTATATGCTGGTCTGGACGGGCAGTCTATGGATACCTGTTCTGATGCATTTCACCAACAATGCTTTGGCAGTTCTCGCTTATTATATCTCCGACCGCTACGAACTGCCGGAAGAATTTCTTGAGTCTTTCGGCGCAGGTGAATACTGGTGGATAGGTGTAGTGAGTATAGTGATTTCGGGAGTGCTTATCCGGCTCTTCGTTCGCGGACGATCATAAGTGCTTCTTCGCGCACATCCTCCGGAAGCGATATATTACGCAGCTGCATACTGCGGCACCAACCCGCTATGTCTGCCTCCCGCAGCGAGCGGAACACAGTCCTTACTTCTTCGGCTTGCGCTTCGGTGTAATCGGCAGGAGCAATACCCGAAAGGGCATCCAGTTCTTCGTCATCGTAGTACTCGATCTTGGCATTGGTCTGCAACAGTGTCTCGCGCTCGCATACCAAATGCTCGCCGCAGCAGCCTTCGGGTCGCGCCGTCGGTTTTTGTGCGGAGCGCTCTCCACGGGAAGCAGCCGTTTTCTGCTGCCGCTCATGAATCTCAGTGGCTACCAGCACCACTATTCCCAATGCTATGAATAAAACAAGAGGAAGCATTCAGTCTATCGGAGATCATCAAACCGTAAATTGGTCATCCACCTTGTCCTCCTCTATCACCAGATTGTCGATGATAAACTGCTGCCGCTCGGCGGTGTTCTTACCCATATAGTATGCCAGCAGATCTTTGACTGCATCTTCCTTGCGCAGGGTCACCTGATCGAGGCGGATCTCCTGACCTATAAATCCCTTGAACTCATCGGGAGAGATCTCACCCAGTCCTTTGAATCGTGTGATCTCCGGGTTCTTCACCTCGCTGAGGGCTTTGAGCCGTTCTTCCTCGGAGTAGCAGTAACGTGTCTCTTGTTTGTTCTTGACGCGGAAGAGTGGTGTCTGCAGGATATAGACGTGTCCTTTTTTCACCAGATCCGGGAAGAACTGCAGGAAGAAGGTGAGCATCAGCAGGCGGATGTGCATTCCGTCCACATCGGCATCGGTAGCGATGATCACTTTGTTGTACCGCAACTCGTCCAAGCCGTCCTCGATATTGAGGGCAGACTGCAGGCAGTTGAACTCCTCGTTCTCATAGACCACGGACTTGCTCAGTCCGTAGCTATTGAGCGGCTTGCCTCGCAGCGAGAAGACCGCTTGTGTCCGCACATCCCTGCTCTTGGTGATGGAACCGGATGCCGACAGACCCTCTGTGATGAAGATACAGGTCTCTTGCCGGAGGTCGTCATCGGCGTTTTTGGAGGATTTCACCGGTTTGGCGTCATTGAAATGCACCTGGCAGTCGCGCAGCTTAGGGTTATTGAGTAGGTTTTTCTTCGCGCGTTCGCGAGCCGCCTTGGTGACACCGGCTATAGCCTTGCGCTCTTTCTCCGAGTCCTGAATCTTCTGGAGCATCACCTCTGTCACCTCCGGATGCTTGTGCAGATAGTTGTCCAGCTGCTGCTTGACGAAGTCGTTGACAAACTTATTGACACTCACGCCGCCAGAGGGGCTCATATCCTTTGAGCCGAGTTTCACTTTGGTCTGGCTCTCGAAGACCGGCTCCTCGACATTGATAGCTATTGCACCTACAACACCGTTCCTGATATCGGTGAGGTCCTGGTTCTTGTTATAGAACTCTTTGATGGTTCTGCCTATCGCCTCCCGGTAGGCAGTCTGGTGTGTACCGCCCTGAATGGTGTGCTGTCCGTTGACGAAGGAGTAGTACTCTTCGCCACTCTGTCCTGTATGGGTGAGGGCGATTTCTATATCTTCGCCTTTGATATGAATAATCGGGTATAGCGGCTCGACGGTCATGTTATCCGTAAGCAGATCCAACAAGCCGTTCTTGGAGGCGAACTTACGGCTTTTGACAGCTGATTTCTGGAGACCGGCTTCCGACAGCTGGTAGCTGGTGTAGATCAGCGTCAGCCCGGTATTGAGATAGGCATAGTTGCGCAGCAGCTCCTCGATATAGTCGTCTCTGAAGCGGTAGTTTTCAAACAGTCCTTTGGTTCCGTCCGGCGTAAACTCTATCACTGTTCCGCGTTTCTCGTCTCCGGTGTAGTCTTGTACGTCGGTGTCGGAAACGAGGTGTCCCTGGTGAAACTCAGCGCGTCGTGTCTTGCCTTCACGGAAGGACTGTACGCTGAAATCCATCGAGAGGGCATTGACGGCTTTGGTACCCACGCCGTTCAGTCCCACGGATTTCTTGAACGCCTTGCTGTCGTATTTACCGCCGGTGTTAAGCAGTGAAACCGCCTCCACCATTTTCCCCAAAGGTATGCCTCGTCCATAGTCCCTTACGCGCACTTTCTGGCGGCGGCTTCCGTCTTCGGCAACGATGTCGATGATCTCCACTTCTATCACTTTGCCCTCGCCCATGCGGAACTCGTCGATAGAGTTGTCGATAGTCTCTTTGACGAGGACATAGATGCCGTCGTCGGAGTGGCTACCGTCACCGAGTTTGCCGATATACATACCCGGTCGGCGACGGATATGTTCTCTATCGTCGAGGTGGATAATATTCTCATCGCCGTAATCCACGGCAGCGGTATTCAGTATCTCTTGTTCTTCAGCCATTTTATATTTTTCGGTGCAAAGGTACGACTTTTTTCTGACATATGCAAGAAAATAGTTCACAAATTAAGCAAATTAAGCAGAATTATGTATATAAGAAAGCGGTGAACCTCTTTGGATTACCGCTTAAAAATAATAGACAACTAAACGAAATTTACAGAAGTGTCACTGCTACTTTTCGTCCCATCCCTGCAAAGATTTGAAATATAGAGGAGAGCGAGACATCGCTATATCCCCGCTCCAATCGGGAAATAGTTGTGACAGGGGTACCTACCTGATCTGCCAGTTCTTTCTGGGTGAGACCAGCTTGCAATCTTTGTTCCCTTAAGAGTTCGCCAATACAGAAGGCCTCGGCATCGGCTTCAAATTTCTCGCGGTTATGGGTACCCCGCTTGCCGTACTCTGCATCCAACAACTGCTCAAAGTTAGAGCATTGCATTAAATGTTTTGTGTGTTCTGCATTATTCATTGCTGCATCTCCTTTTCTTTAAAATATTCTTCCATTAGTCTCTCTGCGCGCTCTATCTGGTCTGCCGGAGTCTTTTGACTCTTTTTCTGAAAACCATGAAAGAGAACTACCATATTGCCTTTATCAAAACAACAGAATATACGGTATATATTACTTGTCACCTCTACCCGGATTTCAAATAATCCGTCTGTCGTTTCTATTGACCTGAAAAATTTCTCCGGTATATGTTCTTGTGTTTCTACCAGTTTCAATACCTGATTTATCTTTCTCCGCACCTCATTACTTTGAGCCACATAAAACTCCATAAAGTATTGTTTGTAGAATATAATCTTCCTTGGTACCGGCATATTTTACATTGAATTTTCGGTGCAAAGGTACGACTTTTTTCTGACATATGCAAGAAAATAGTTCACAAATTTAGCAAAATTAGCAAAATTGCGGTAATCCAATATGTCAAAGATCGTTATTGCCTCCTTTTTATCGCCCGGAGGCAGGGTGGTATTGTTTGTCCAAAATTATCAAAAATATTCCAAAAATTATTTTTCTTTATTGTTCACAAATTACACAAATTAAACTAATTTTTTTAAGTGGTCAAAATACAACAACAAAAAAGCGGTGAACCGCTTTGGATTACCGCTTTGTAATGTATTATGTATTATGTGTTATGTGCTACTTGTCTTCGTAATGTTCCTCACATTGAATAATAAGCACCCTTATACTTTCATCATATATGTCATAGATAATTCTATCGTGTGCCGTGATGTGTCTTGAATATGTTATGTCCCCACCTCCTACTAATGGTTCAGGATGTCCCAAACCGGAGCGAGGGTGTTGCATGATGTCGAACAGAATTTTGGTAGCCTTCTTAAACAACTGAGGATTGGACTTTTTCCACTTGGACAAAGTCTTCTCTGCTGTTTTAGTATAGTCAATCGAATATATCATAAGCTATCAAAAAATTGCTGCATCTCTTGAGGAGTTCTGCATGTTGTAGTCTGTCCTTCAGCAAAATCTTTGCGAGCCTTGTTAATTCGACGACGCATCGCCGGTGTTATTGTTTGTATCTCTTGGGTAAACGCTTGGGAAGACGTCTCTTTTTTTCTAAACGTCCAGCCCATAGTTTGAATCATTTGCTCAAACCAACTTACCTGTTCAACCGGGATTTGAATCGTAAATGTTGACATAACTTTTATCCTTTCCTTCAATTTTGCTTGCAAAATTACAGCTTTTATCTGATATACGCAAGTTTTTGAGCAACTTTTTTACTTTTGTCGCTCATTTTTACGGTAATCCAATATGTCAAAGATCGTTATTGCCTCCTTTTTATCGCCCGGAGGCAGGATGGTATTGTTTGTCCAAAATTATCAAAAATATTCCAAAAATTATTTCTTTCTGTTCACAAATTGCACAAATTAAGCAGAATTATGTATATAAGAAAGCGGTGAACCGCTTTGGATTACCGCTTAAAATTCGTGTTAAAATAAATGCTCTGACTTACTTGTCTTCGTAGTGACCATAGGCTGCAATTACAAGAACCACTACCTCTGTCTCCAATATACGATAGACAAGTCGATGTTTCTGGGAGATACGACGACTCCAACGTCCCTCCGGTTTGCCCTTTAGAGGCTCCGGGTGTCCGGTGCCGGTCTTCGGGTGCTCTCTAAGTTCCTTGATTAGACTTTGGGCTTTCAAGAACGCTTTGGGCTCTTCTTTCGCGAGACGGAGTAAATCATACTCCGCTCTTTCTTGGATATCAACATTATAAATCATGCCCCATGCGTCTTAGAAATGTTGTCAAATCCTCATCGGGCAACATCCTATGCTTCGGCCCTTTTTCTGCGCGATCAAGCATAGCGAAATACTCTTCCTTGCTCATGCACGTTGGATCGTCGGTGACTTGTTTCGCTAATTTACGTACATATTTAGCTACTTTTTTGAGCATGGACTCGTCTTCAGCAATGATACCTAAATTACGATAGATGTCTGCATTCAGTTGTAAAGCTGTCATAATAACCTCCTATTTTGACGATTACGACGCAAAGGTACGATTTTTTTCTGACATACACAAATAAATAGTTCACAAATTTAGCAAAATTAGCAAAATTGCGGTAATCCAATATGTCAAAGATCGTTATTGCCTCCTTTTTATCGCCCGGAGGCAGGGTGGTATTGTTTGTCCAAAATTATCAAAAATATTCCAAAAATTATTTCTTTTTGTTCACAGATTACACAAATTAAACTGATTTTTTAAGTGGTCAAAAATTATCAACAATTATCCAAAAATTATTTCTTTCTGTCCACAGATTGCACAAATTAAGCAGAATTTTTTCAGGGCACCACTACGTGGAGGGGGAGAGAGCTACGCTGTAGGAGAGACAACAATCCCGCGATTGGAGTCGCGGGATTGTTTTGATTACTATGCGCCGAGGCGCATGGGATTAGTCGATTTGAGTTGCGTCGTTGAGCTGACCAAAGCCACCTGAAGTGGAGTTCATTGTGATCACCGGATCTTGCATCAAATACGAAGTTCCAAACATTACGTTCTCCGTCTTAGGAGCAATATAAGTCTTCATAATATTTACCATTTAGTCATTTACAATTTACGATTTATTTTGTCATTTGACCATTGTGCCAATTATTTGACCAATTGTCCCTGGAGGTTATAAACCTCGTTGCCGCGACGGATGAAGATCTCGCCGTTCTCGATGAACTTGACAGGCTGAACAGCTTCTGTCTCTACGTTCTCAACAGCGGTAGTGGTGTTGAAGCGCATCGAGATACGAGCAGGAGCGTTGTTTGCACCGCCGGGCAGTTTCATAAATGCTTTGTTAGCCGGAACAGGATCAGTACCTACATACTTGAACATCTGATTGCCGCTCAGAACAAAGACATTATTTTTGTCTGCCCCTGCCCATGCAGTAGCCGGATAGAGGTCGTTTTCTGCTGTAAGAGCATCAGCGCCTGTGGCATAAGGCAGGGTAACAGCAGCATCCGGAGTACCATAGAGGATAACACCTACACCGGCAGGAATAGCGGTAGCGGTGATCTTGTTGAGCACGATCTCTTGGGTAGCAGCCTGATATGTAGCTGTGTAAGCCTCCACACCATCAGGAATTGTTGCATCATCTCCGTCAGCAGAGAAAGAAGCCAAACCTGCACCGTTCAGCGTTACGTTGTATCCGGTAACCGGAGCAACATAGTTGATAACAAAACGGTCGTTGATGGCAGTGTTTGCCAAACTACCATCAATAGTAAAGACGTAGTTCGGAGTAGATGCGTTTACAGTAATTGTTTCGTTTTTCTTCTTATCATAAATGGTATATGATTCTCCCGAAAAATACTGGAACGACAAGGTGTATTCAGTATCTCCTACTGCGCCAAAACCCATAGGCAGGTTGTTTCCCAGCGCGTTGGTAGCCCAGAATGAATATCTCTCACTACCGGAGTAGATGTAGAGACCACCAGGTTGGTTGGCTCCAATAACTGCATCATAGCCGTTATCGTACGCATCAGAGAATGGATTGTCCACTACGATTTGGAGCACTTTATCTCCCTGGCTAGCAGATGACAACGTAATTTGCGAAACAGTTGTCGCTGCCGCAAAAGCACTGATTGAAGCAATCAAGATGCTAAAAAGAATTGTTAGTTTTTTCATATCAATTAACTTTTAAAGGTTGCTACTTAGAATGGTTTACGTTTTGGAGCTCCGGGGGCACCACCTATATTGGGATCTCCGGCACCAGGTGCATCATTGAGAGGATCAGTATCAGATCCCATTAGGACTCCAAACGGTTTCAGAAACTGCTCGAAAGCAGTTTCCGGAACCATATATATTTTTTTCATCATCTTCATATTATTTAACGATTTTCTTACCATCCACTACGTAGATACCATTCGGCAGGCTGTGGTAGTCGTTACCTACGAACTGACCGGTAATGGTATAGATACCCTTAGCAGCAGCGGTAGCCTCGACATTCTCGATAGCGGTCGGAACTTTAGCCATCGGAACTACCTCGAAACGACCCTCGATGTTTGCATCAGCAGCTACACTGAACATGTAAGTTGCGCCTTCCTCAATAGCGGTCTCTGTACCGGTGAGGTTGTCGCGGATTGCGTATTCCATGTTGGTTACATTGCTAAATGTCATGGTGAACGAGGTCTGAGCTTTAGAGGTCATGCTGATAGCAGTACCCTCCAAGTTATCCGTTGCGATGATACCCAGTTGCTCACCGGCAAAGATATTGAATGACTCGTTATTCATGTACTTAGCAGCATCATAACCGTTGTCGAAATCAGCAGTAAACTTGTCGCTCTCGATGAGATACAATTTGTCTTTTGCACCATCAGCAGCCTCGATTTCAACGATAGCAGCACTGAACACTTCGCGGTTACGTACCGGAGCTGCGACCGGAGTGGTTGTCGGATCCGGGTTGTAGATGTGCTTCTTGTAGTTAATCACAGCGTCTGTTGTTCCTTCTGCATTCTTCTGGAAGATGAAAGCCTGCATCGGATCGATCTTGGTTTGAGCTGCAGTGGGGAAATAGCCTAATTGACCTAAGTTGATATTATCCCACCAGTTGTCCTCAGAACGATATACGTAAACCGTACCTTTAACCTTTGCCTCATTAGTTACGAAACTCGTCAGCATCTGCTCAATGTCAATCGGAGCCATATAGCTATTAGCATAGTAGTTCCATTCGGTATATTCATTCAAAGGCAATGTGAAATCCGAGTTACCCATCAACGGGCACTTGAAGGTGTAAATGGTATGATTGGGCTCAGTTGCAACAGAAGATGCTTCATAGCATTGGAACGGAACGAATGCATCCTCATCCGGCATTGAGATCCAATTATCAATGCTATAATCGTACGCAGCAATCCAGCCATTATCGTTATATTCAATTTGATTTGTGCTCTTGCGAGTAACTGCACCCTTTTCTACGTTACTTGTATAAGCGGGCACACCGAAACGCTGCCATACTTTTTTATTATAGTCACCGCCCTTAACATAACCCTTAGAAGTTAGTTTGACTGTTGCATTCGGGTGACGGTTAGAAGAAACAAGCGGGTGGAAGAGGAATATAGCCTGAGCGGACTCAGAGGACTCCAGAGTGATATTGTCATATTGATTAGCAATAATACCATCAGTACCGGTTACGAGCAGTTTACCGCCAGCCTTTACGATAATATGAGCCTTAGGACCAAGAATAACACGACCTACCTCCAGAGTAGCACCACTTTGGATAGTCAATGTCTGCTCACGCGGATTAGTTTTCTCGTTGTCGGTAAAGTCATTGATTTCCAACTCTGCCAATTTCAAATGGCGACCAGTCGCAATCACATCCTCCGCATTGGTAATCCATTTTACAGAAGCGTTACTATTATCTGCATTAGTAGATACCAAGTTACCAGGAGTAGGAGCATCACCTATGCTGATTACATAGGTAGAGGTACCATCGCCATCAGGAACAGTAGTAATGTGGATATTTTGTTCTGAGAAATATTCTTCAAGCGACTTGCCACCGATAGAAACACCGTCAGTTGTTTCTGTAATGTTAGCTCCAGTACCTGTAACAGACAAACCGTTAATAGTTACAGTGTTTTCTTGATCTGCAGTCTTCTCTGTAATGGTAATTGTACCTTCGATAGGATCCCCCGTATTAGGGTCTTCACCGATTTTACCACCTGCGAACGTACCACCATCAATGGTAATAGCTTCAACTTTGGATTCACCTTCGCCACCTTGTGTGGTAATGATTTCCTCCAAAGCATAACCATTATTTGCAGCAATATATGAGTCGCCCTTTACCGTTACCTGGCTCTCGCCTACGTACGAATCCTCCGTAGAAATCACGATACCGCAACCGGTTGCAGCTGAACCGGATCCAGAGTTATTTGCCGAATTATATTTAGAACCAGTGCCTTCTACGGTTGCGTTCTCAAAATCTACGATACCGGACTTAACCAATGCACCTGTACAACCGGTTACAGTTCCTTCAACTTTCCAACGACCATAACCACCTGCATAAATACCAAAAGGTTGGTCACTAGATGTACCAGTTCCTTTAATATCCTCTTTTGCCTTAACAGTACCGGTCGGGTAGATATGAACATAAGAAGAATATTTTTCATCGTCATCAGTCCCAAAAGTATGGTTCTTGATGTTGTCAGGAGCAAAAGATCCAGCATCATAAGTATTATTCTTCATATCTTTTACTTGAGCATAGAAAGGTTTTGTGAGATCAAGAGAAACATTATTCGGATTGACTTTCGAAGCTAATGTTCCTGTACCGAGGGAAGACGGAAGTGCATTATTTAATTTAGCAATTTTATCGTCATAATATTTCTTCGAGCCAAGGTAACCACCTGTCTGAATACCATATTTCTGGCCTTCTACTGTACCATAGACATCAATACGTACACCATATGCTACACCCTTGTTCGGTGTGGCGATACCCTGCGCTATATAATCTACATTTTTATCAGTCTTAGTTACATAAGGAACAGCATAGATATTGGTCGCATAAGTCAAAGCAGGCTTTTCAGGTACTGAAGTTCCATAAGCTACAGCAGCTGGATTGCCACTATAAACCTCCTCAATACGGATGGCAGCGGAATAGCCTGATTCAAATTGACTGACGGTAACGCCTTCGCCAATATAGAGGTGTGTGAAATAATTAGCACCATCTACACTCGGATCAACATCCTTATTCGTAGAACCGGTTACGTAAAATAAATTGGCGCTCTTTTTTCCTACAATTTTTCCTTCTGTTCCCGCAGGAGTCGTAATTTTGAGCGTACCATGGGTCAGCAAGAACTGACCGTCAAATTCCATAGTGTTACCGTTAAGGTCAATCTCTACAGATTTAGCTGCATCGCTCATGTTCTCGGTACCTAACCAATAGACTTTTCCTGTGGTAACATTTACGTCAGCATTCAGTGTAATTTTACCGCCATTCTTTACCACATCTTTCCATGCGTCATCAAATGCAGCACCTTGAGTTATGGAATGGTTCCCAGCCCAAGCGTTTGTGCCGATCAGCAGCGCCGCCGCTATCAGCACGAGAGAATAAATTTTTCTCATTTTGTTTAAAGTTTTTAGTTAAACTTTGATGCCGAAGCATCGTTAATTAATAAAATTGGTTGTTTGGTTAATACTGTGAGGGTTGTTGCCCTCGGTTAATTAATAATTGGGTTAATAATTGATTGTTTTCTAAATTTGTTTCAGTTATACTATGAGGGTCGCCCCCCGGTTAATTATCATACTTAGCCGTTTCTTTGTCCACTGATTTAACAGATGGAACAGATTTTTTTAGTGGTCAATAATTACCAAAAATATTCCAAAAATTATTTCTTTCGCAGTCAACAATTATCAACAATTAAAGACAATTCTCGTTCACAGATTACACAAATTACACAGATATTTTTTATCTATTTACTTCCATTCCTTGGAGGGTGTAAGTCTTGTCTCCGCGGAGGATGTAGATCTGTCCGTCAATGAGCACCTTCGTACATCGTACATCGTCCCTTTGTACATCTCCCAAGCCTTCCGTCTTGCTGCGACTGGTGTAGGTGGCGCGGTAGGTGACGTCCTTGGTGACTTTCGCCAGTTTGGGACTCCAGTCCTTGAAGGTATAGCGGTACTGCTCGTCTTCCTCTTTTTGGGGCGTCTCGCCGGCATAGACCGGCATAGCACCATAATCCACTGCCTGACGGTCCAGCTCCGTGCCGTCCTCGTCCAAGAAGAGAACCGTATATTGGTTCAGAATGCCCTCAAAGACCGCCGTGTAGGTCGCAGGCCCGGTCACCTCCGTCAGTTCGGGACTCCAGCCGGAGAAGGTATATGTATATTGCTTGTCCTTCGGTTTGGCAGGCGTCTCACCGGCATAGACCGGAATCTCGCCGTACGGCGTGTTCGTTGTCAGGAGTATTCTGCCGTTGTAGTTCTTGAAGGTGACGGTATATTGCTGCGGTATAGCCCTGTAGGTGGCGGTGTAGGAGGCATCGCCCGTTGCCGGAACGATCTCCGGGCTCCAGCCGGCGAAGGAGTAATAGTAGTGCTCCTCGGAGTACTTGGAGGGGATGAGGCTTGTTGAGGGTGTCTCGCCGTATTTCACCGTCACCTGATCCAAGACTGTCACGCCGTCCTCATAGTAGAAGGTGATGGTGAAAGTCTTGTTCTCAACTCTCTCCGTTGCTGTGAAGGTGGCGGTATAGGTGGCATCGCCGGTTACGGTTGCTACAGCCGGTGTCCAACCGGCAAAAGTGTAGGTGTATTCGGCGGTAGCTGCTTTCGTAGGATCAGCGGGGGCGGTAGGCATCTCACCATAATTTGTGACAATTTGGCTAATTTGTGAACCGTCCTCGTTAAGCCATGTTATCATGTAGGTGTTTTTGGTTGCTGTGAAGGTTGCCTTATACTCTGCGTCGCCTGTTACGGTTGCTACAGCCGGAGTCCAACCGGAGAAGGTATAACTCCACTCAGCCGTATTAGCTTTTGTCGGATCTGACGGTGCGGTAGGCATTGCACCATACTCTACTTCACTGCTTTGGAGAACCGTACCGTCCTCATCTACGAAAGTTACAAGATACTTGTTCTTGGTTTGGGTAAAGGTAGCGGTATATTCCGCATCGCCTGTCACTATACCGATACCGGGTGTCCAGCCGGTGAAGGTATAGGTATATTCTGCTGTATTCTCCTTATATATATCCGCGTGCGTAGGCGTAGCTCCATACTCCAGCGTTTCACTCGCTATGAGACTGCCGTCCTCATTTTTCCAAGTAATGGTGTAGCTGTTTTTGGTAGCTGCGTACGTAGCCGTATAAATCGCTGCCTCAGTAACCGATACTACTTCTTTATCCCATCCGCTGAAAGTGTATGAATATTCTGCGGTGTTTCCCTTAGTCGGATCTTCCGGAGCTACAGGAGTTACACCATATTCTAATTCTTCACTCTTAAGAGTTGTACCATTTTCATCTTTGAAGGTAACAAGGTACTTGTTCTTCGTTGCCGTGAACGTAGCCGTATAGGTCGCGTCACCTGTTACCTCTGCAATAGTAGGAGTCCAACCGCTAAACGTGTAGGTGTACTCTGCTGTACTCTGTTTAGTCGGAGCAGATGGTGCTACAGGCATTGTGCCGTATGCCACGGTGGTTTGGGCTAACGGCGAATTATCCGAATTGAGCCAATTTATCGTGTAGCTGTTCACGATACTGTCAAAGGTCGCGGTGTAGGTAGCAGCCTCCGTTACCGGTACTACCTCCGGCGTCCAGCCCGCGAAGGTATAGGTGTATTGCGCAGTAGTGGGGCGGGATGGCATCTCACCGGTATAGACAGGTGCCTCGCCATATGCCACGGTGGTTTGGGCTAACGGCGAATTATCCGAATTAAGCCACGTTACGGTGTAAATATTCTTGGTTGCATTGTAAGTGGCGGTATATGTTGTAGCCTCTGTTACAGCTACGATCTCTTTGTCCCAACCTGCGAACGTATAAGTGTTTGCACCATCGGCAGGCTTAGTTGGGGCAGTAGGAATGGTAGGCATGGTGCCGTACTCGTAGGTGTCGCTGCTCAGAACCGTACCATCCTCATTCTGGAAGGTAATGAGATAGGAGTTCTTGGTTTGAGTAAAGGTAGCGGTGTATTCTGCGTCGCTTGTTACGATACCTATGCCCGGTGTCCATCCGGCGAAAGTATAGGTGTACTCGGCGGTACTCTCCTTCGTTATATCCGCGTGCATAGGCATAGCACCGTACGCAAGGGTTTCTTGACTGATGATACTACCGTCTTCATTCTTCCAAGTGATGGTATAAGTCTTCTTGACAGCAGTAAAGGTAGCCGTATAGGTGATATTAGCAGTCACGGGAGCCAATGCAGGTGTCCAGCCGGAGAAGGTATAGGTATTCTCCGTATCGGCAGGTTTGGTGGGTGTAGAGCCTGGATATACAGGAGTCTCGCCCTCTTGGGCTGTCATATTCGCCAGTACCTGACCATCATAATTGACGAAACGCACCGTGTAGAAATGCGGGTCACATTCGTAAGAATATAATTTGTCCGTATAGGATTGTACAGCTCCGCTAATATTCCATAACCCTTTTATTTCGTGACGAAGTTTTGCCTGTATATCGTTATCATAAAGCAACTGTTCCAAAGAATATATTTGCCACTCTTCATTCATCCAAACATATACATAATCTTTAACTAAAGTATTTCCACGATATTCTTTCTCATATTTCTCAGAATTCATCCATTCTCCGTTACTACCACGAGATTGAACGATATGTAATATCTCTTTTCCTTGAGCATCATATTGATAGATATTATTAAAAAGATATACCCACTTATTATTACTCCATTTGTATGAAGTTTCCTTTTCTATGCGTCCATTTGCATCATAAACTATCTCACTTTTACTACTACCTACCCAGTTATTTTTCGATGTATTCCAACTTTTGTATGAAGCTGACATCGTTTGTCGTCCTTGATCATCATATGAGTACTCATATTTATATTTGCCTTGCCATTTGTTACTCTTCCAATCATAACGTTGATTAAGTATCACACGCTCCATATCATCGTATTGATACTCTACCCTATAAGAAGGCACCCAATTATTATTTAACCAAGATGCATATTCTGCTGAATATAGCGGTTTACCAGATGTCGTATAGGCTGCTGTATCCTTTGCCACTCCTTTCCATACAGAGTCAGCACCACATTTCCATGATGCTCTAAGCAGTTGGCGTCCCTGATCATCTTTAATAATATCAGTACGCGTCATTGAAGACATTACCCAACGGCTGCCATTCCATGTACCGTTGTAGGTCATTATATTTGCACCATCTGCATTATAGGTATTGGTAGTGATTGCCGCATTGGTCCAATCAGTGGCATCGGATGGCCAATTCTTGGTCAGTTTCTCTATGATTTTGCTGCCATCGTAGGTGGTCTGCGTACGCGTTCCTGTTCCTACCCACGCTATACCGTTCCAAGCATAGTTGGTTGCAGAGACCTCCACATTACCGTCCCGGTAGCCTGCTTCGTTCTTGGTGCTATATACCCAGTCATTATTAGCCCACGCATAGACAACAGTCATCGTCTTTTCGCCGGAGGTATAGGTGTATTCCTCCTTTTGGGTGCCGGTCTTGGTGCCGTTGGTCCAAGCGTAATTCTCTATTTTCGTGATGTTTGCGCCGGAGTAGGCGGTGTTCTCCCGAAGGGTGATAGACCAGTCGGTTGCGCCCCATGCGTAGGTCTCATGGAGGGTCTGCTTGCCAGAGGTATAAGCCCAGATTTCTTTGGACGCACCTACCCAATCGGAACCTGCCCAAGAATACGTGACAAAGGAAGTCTTCAGGCTGCCGGAATAGGTGTATTCCTCTTTCTTGGTGCCGGTCTTGGTACCGTTGGTCCACGTGTAATTCTCTATCTTGGTGATGTTCGCGCCGGAGTAGGCAGTGTTCTCCTGAAGGGTGATAGACCAGTCGGTTGCGCCCCATGCGTAAGTCTCATGGAGGGTCTGCTTGCCGGAGGTATAAGCCCAGATTTCCTTTTGTGTGCCGGTCTTGGTGCCGTTGGTCCACGTGTAGTTCTCTATTTTGGTGATATTCGCGCCGGAGTAGGCAGTGTTCTCCTGAAGGGTGATAGACCAGTCGGTTGCGCCCCATGCGTAGGTCTCATGGAGGGTCTGCTTACCGGAGGTATAATCCCAGATTTCTTTGGACGCACCTACCCAATCGGAACCTGCCCAAGAATACGTGACAAAGGAGGTCTTCAGGCTGCCGGAATAGGTGTATTCCTCTTTCTTGGTGCCGGTCTTGACGCCGTTAGACCAAGTGTAGTTCTCAATGAGAGTGATGTTCGCACCGGAATAGACGGTCTTCTCCTGCAGGGTCAGCGACCAGTCGTTGTTCGCCCAGCCGTATTTCTCGTGGAGGGTCAGCTTGGAGGAGGCGTTGTAGTTCCAAACCTCTTTAGACGAACCGATCCATGCGCCGTTCGACCAAGCATACACCCTGGTCAGCACCGGTTTGCCGCCGTCGAAGGAGTACTGCTCTTTCTTGGTGCCGGTCTTAATACCGTTAGACCAGAAGTAGTTCTCTATGAGGGTGGTATTGCCGGAGGCATCGTAGGTGGTGTTCTCCTGAAGGGTTATTGACCAGTCGTTGCCTGCCCAGCCGTATTTCTCGTGGAGGGTCAGTTTGGAGGAGGTGTTGTACGCCCAAGTCTCTTTGGAGGAGCCTACCCAAGCGCCGTTGGAGATAGTATAGGTGGCATACATGGTCTGTGTGCCGTTTCCGTCAAACGCCCACTCTTTCTTGGTGCCGGCTGTCCATTTGCCGTTGGCATAAGCGGTATAGAGCGCCTCCAAGGTCTGAAGGTCGTCAGTCCACGACTGCTCACGGCCTTTGACGGGCTGGAGTTCGTTGGTAGAAGTATTGCGGCGGTACTCGAAATAGGAGATCTCGCGGAGGGAAGCGTCGTAATCGTAGGTGAAGCGCTGGTCTGCCACCCATGCACCGTTGAGCCAGACGGAGGAGGTGCTGGAGGTCATCTTCTTCTCTCCGGCGAACGTCTTATAGACATACTCGTATTTCTCCGTACCCTTCCAGTCGTTGGCAGCGCCGTCCCAGATATAGACGGCGGTCATGGTCTGGGTGCCGGCGGCATCGAAGGCGTATTCGTTCTTGCTCTTGCCGGTCATTGTGCCGTCGGGGTTATAGGTCCAGACGGTAGTGCTGATCACATTGCCTTTGGCGTCGTACTCATAGTAGGTGCCTTCGGTGAGTACGGAGTCGATATTGAAGGTTTGGATGGCTTCTACTCTTGTACAAGACGCAGCCGCAGCCGCTGCACGCTTGGGCGCGCGTAGGGAGACGGGGATCTCCGGCACTACATACCACTCCGGATCGGCGTTGAGCGAATCGGCAGACGGTATAGCGAGAGTATCGGCAGACACACTGTCCCCAAGAGCCGCCTCCTGTGCCGACACAGGAAGCACCCCTATGAAGAGGAGGCAGAGCGCACCGATGACGGCCGCCCACTGAGCATGTATGTCCGGATTTTTCCGCATTCCTATAGATTGTAATAAACTATATTATAGTACATTATCCCGTATTTATGCGCTCGTGCACGCACGCAAAAAACAGACCGTAAATTGGACTACAAAAATAGTTCGTGTAGGCTGAGCCACCAAAATCCGAAAGATTGACATACATAGCGCTGCCGGGGGGATGTGCTGACAGCCGGAAAGACGGCCTTCATAAGCTTTTAGTTAAAAATTACCCTACCCCGTTACACCCCCGGCAGCCTTCTTTTACTGATAGAATGCGGCTTTGCGCAGAAAAAGAAAAGAGTGTATAATTATGCAAAAATGCAGCCTTTGTACCAAAAAAATGTATGCAAATGGCAAAAAAATGTACAAAAAGTCGAAAAAAACGAAGAAAAATTTGGTGGTATAAAAAAAACGAACTATAAATATAGTCCGTTGCTTTCCGAAATCGGATGCAAAGGTACAACAAATTTTGGACATATGCAAATAAAAATGGAGTTTTTCTGTCAAAAATTATCAAAAATTGAAGAAAATTTCTTTTAGACCGGTTTCGCAGACAGGATATAAACCGGCGACAAAAATGTTGCCGAAGGGGACAATTGAGTTCGACTTACCCACGAATTGCCTCTGACTTGCCTCTGACTTGCCTCTGACTTGCCTCTGACTTGCCCCTTACATGCCCCTTATATGTGTGCCGTTCCAAACAAAATGCAATATTTTTTATACTGTTATGAGAAAAAACTCCATTTTTATTTGCATATGTGCGAAAAAAGCAGTAATTTTGCAAAGCGAAATGTGTCTCTGCGCGCGGAGGCTCGCACAAGGATGGGACAAAAGAGGAAGACAGACCGCTGCGCTGACAGAGTATAGAATATACATATAGTATAATAGTAATAAAAAAATATAGAAAGATATGAGTAAAGCATTATTGATGATTTTGGACGGATGGGGCATCGGCAACAAGTCGAAAGCCGATGTGATCTTCTGCACCCCGACCCCGCACTGGGATGCGCTGTTGGCGAAATACCCCCACTCGCAGTTACAAGCCAGTGGTGAGAACGTAGGTCTGCCCGACGGACAGATGGGTAACTCGGAGGTAGGACACCTGAACATAGGTGCCGGACGAGTGGTTTATCAGGACCTTGTGAAGATCAACCGTTCCATCCGCGACAACTCGATCATGCAGAACGCAGAGATCATTGCCGCCTACAAAGCCGCACAGGCACAGGGCAAGAAACTGCACCTGATGGGTCTGTGCTCCACCGGCGGCGTACACAGTTCGTTGGACCACCTGTTCAAGCTGGTGGAGATAGCCAAGGAGTACGGCGTAGCGGACAAGACTTTCGTCCACTGCTTCATGGACGGCCGCGACACCGATCCGCGCAGCGGCAAGGGATTTGTGGCGGACCTTCAGAAGGTATGCGACGCCAACGGCGCACACATCGCCTCTATCATCGGCCGTTTCTACGCGATGGACCGCGACAAACGCTGGGAGCGTATCAAAGTGGCGTATGACCAACTGGTGACAAGCAAAGGGTTACAGGTTACGGACGGCAACATGGTAGAAGCCGTACAAGGCTGCTATGACCGCCACACGGAAGAGCACAAGGACACGGACGAGTTCATGGAGCCGCTGGTGAACGCCACCTGCGACGGAAGGATTGCGGAAGGCGACGTGGTGATCTTCTTCAACTACCGCAACGACCGCGCGAAAGAGATCACGATCGTGCTGACACAACAGGACATGCCGGAACAAGGGATGAAGACCATCCCCGGTCTGCACTACTGCTGCATGACGCCGTACGACAGTTCGTTTGAAGGGCTGCACGTGTTGTTCCCCAAAGAGAACGTGGAGAACACCTTGGGCGAGGTGGTAAGCAAGCTGGGCATGAAACAGCTGCGTATCGCCGAGACGGAGAAGTTCGCCCACGTGACGTTCTTCTTCAACGGCGGCCGCGAGGCGGAGTATCCGGGCGAGGAGCGTATCCTTATTCCGAGTCCGAAAGTGCCGACCTATGACCTCAAGCCGGAGATGAGTGCGCCGGAGGTGACCGAAGCCTTAGTAGCAGCCATCAAGACGCAGAAGTTCGACTATATAACCCTGAATTTCGCGAACGGCGACATGATCGGTCATACGGGTGTGTATGAAGCGATCGAGAAAGCGGTGAAGTGCATCGACGAGTGCTCACACAAAGTGATCGAGGCGGCTCTGGAGAACGGTTATGAGATCATCGTGATAGCCGACCACGGCAACTGCGACAACGCCATCAACGCCGACGGCACACCGAACACGGCGCACTCGCTGAACCCTGTGCCGTTTGTATATATCAGCAAGGATCACGTGAACGCGAAAGTGGAAGACGGAATCCTTGCCGACGTAGCGCCGTCGCTATGCCATATAATGGGCATCGCGCAGCCGCAAGAGATGACGGGCAAGAACCTAATCAGCGATTAGTTGCTCAACGAGCGGCGGTACTCCCTCCGTAGCTTTGGATTGGATATGTGTAATCCGGTTGCGCCATCTGCCCAAGTTCGGCGTACCCGGATCTACCAGATAAACAGGGCAGTTCTCTGGCGCGTACTCGATGAGCGAAGCGGCAGGATAGACATTGAGGCTTGTGCCGACGATGACGAGTATATCCGCCTTGGAGGCGATAGCGCACGCGTGGGAGAAATAAGGCACGCCCTCGTTGAAGAAGACGATATAAGGTCTGAGCAGACTGCCGTCGGGATGGCGATCACCGTAATGTTGCTCCCATCCGTCGAGATCCACGGTAGCCAGTTCGTCGATAGAAGAGCGCAGTTTGGTGATTTCACCATGGAGGTGCACCACTCCGGTTGAGCCGGCGCGTTCGTGGAGGTCATCGATATTCTGCGTGATGATCGTAGTGGAGGGGACAGCCTGCTGGAGTTTGGCCAGCGCCAGATGGGCGGCATTAGGCTGCGCCGCCAACACATCACGCCGCCGCGCGTTATAGAAATCGACGCACAACTGCGGGTTCCGCTCCCAAGCCTCGTGCGTGCAGACATCCTCGATACGGTACTTTTCCCAGAGTCCGTCCGAGTCACGAAACGTACCCAGACCACTCTCAGCGCTGATACCTGCGCCGGTGAGAACAACAATGTTTTTCATAATCGTTTTGTTTTAGATCCGGGTGCAAAGGTACAAAAAAAACGGCTTATATACAAGAATATTTGCAAATTTATCAAAAAAATTTGCCTATTTAAGAAAATAAGTGTAACTTTGTCCCCGTTTTTGGGGAAAAGACAGAATAATGACAATACTCTGTATTGAAACCAGTACATCGACGTGTTCCGTCTCGGTATGCAGGGACGGGATGGCAGTAGATAGCCGTATCGAGCGTGAGCAAGCCAACCATGCCCGTGTGGCGCCGCTGTTCGTAGAGGAACTGCTCGCCGGATATCCGTCGATAGACGCCGTAGCCTTGAGTTGCGGTCCGGGCAGCTATACCGGTCTGAGGATCGGTACGAGTCTGGCGAAAGGGCTGTGTTACGGGCGCGGTATTCCATTGGTGGCGGTGGATACGCTGCAGGTGCTCTGCGCTTCGGCGATGGCACAGACAGACATACAGAAGGGGGTGCTCTGTCCGATGACAGATGCCCGCCGGATGGAGATCTACACGAATATCTATGACCTGCAGTTGCGTCCGCAAGGCGAGATCCGGGCGCAAGTGGTAGAGGGTCCTGAGTGGCTGCCGGAAGGCGAAGAGGTCTATTATTTCGGCGACGGCGCCGCCAAATGTGTTCCGTTGCTGAACGCCGGGCGATTCCATTACATCGCCGGTATCGTACCGGATGCAAAGTATATGGGAGCACTGGCAGAAGAGGCATTGCACACCAAACCCCAAGGGGAGAATATCGCCTACTATGAGCCATTCTATCTGAAGCAGTTTGTAGCGGCTCCGTCACATATCAAAGGTCTCAAATAAAACAAGGGGAATGAGGAAGAGAGGACAAACATATATATTATTATCGGCTTTGGCAGGCTTGGTTCTGCTGGGTGCGTCGTGCTCGACCCAGAAGAACACCCGCGCGTCCCGCAGTTTCCACCAGACAAAGGTGCGATACAATATTCTCTTCAACGGCAACGTGAAATACGAGGAGGGGTTGCGCGCCATCCAGACGGCTTGCCAGGACGACTACTCGCACGTACTGCCTCTCTATCCTGTAAGCGACCACAAGGCTGCCGAAGCCTCCAAATCGCAGATGGACGTGACGATAGAGAAATGCCGCAAGTCGATCAAACTGCACTCGATCAAATCGCGCCCCAAACCCGATCCGCGCCGCCGCTCCGATCCCAAATACAGGGCATGGCTCAAACGGGAGGAGTTTAACAACCAGATGTCCGAAGCGTGGGTGCGACTGGGAGAGGCAGAGTTTCACAAGGGAGACTTTCTGGGTTCGGTAGGCACATTCAATTATGTCATCCGTCACTACCAGCACGACGGTGACGTGGTAGCCAGATGCCAACTGATGGTGGCGCGTGCGTACGCCGAGATGGGATGGCAATACGAGGCGGAAGACATGCTCTCGAAAGTACAACAGGACGCCCTCAAACAACGCCATGCGCACCTCTACGGAGCCACCTCAGCCGACGTGTTGCTGCATGCCGGACAATACAAACAGGCTATTCCGTTTCTGAAGATCGCCCTTCCGCACGAGAAGCGGAAGGTCTATAAACCGCGTTTCCAGTATGTGCTGGCACAGCTATACGCCCTGCAAGGCCAGCGGAGTGAGGCCATCGACGCCTATCGCAAGGTAATCCGTATGGCACCGGCTCCGGAGATGGATTTCCATGCGCGTATCAACATGGCGGAGCTGAAAGGCAAAGCCGGTCTGAAGGGTCTGAAACAGATGACGCGCCAATCCAAACACAAAGACCACCTTGACGTGCTCTACGGCACGATGGCGAATATCTACCTGAAGGCCGGAGATACCATCAAAGCCAAAGAATACTACCAGATAGCTATCGACACCGCCAAGAATGCCACTCTGGACAAAGCAGGTATCCTGGTGCGTGCCGGAGACCTCTATTTTGCCGGCAAGGAATACGAAAAAGCCCAGCCCTGCTACCGCGAGGCACTGACGATCCTCTCGTCCGACCACCCGGAATACCGGCGGCTCAGCAAACGGGGGGAGGTGCTGGACGGACTGATAGCCGATGTCAACACCGTTACTCTGCAAGACTCGCTTCAGGCACTGAGCCGTCTGAGCGAGGAGGAGCAGATAGCCGCTATCGAGAAGCTGATCAAAGAGCAGGAGGAGCAGCGCAAGCGTGACTCGGTGAAGATGGCCCGTCAAGCGCGCGAAGACGAGCTCAACGGCGACGGACCGATGGGAGTGAACACCTCCCGGATGTTAGGTAACATGCAAGGTTCCGGAGCGTGGTATTTCTACAATCCGCAGCTGATGCGCCAGGGCAAGCAGGAGTTTCAGCGGCGATGGGGTTCACGCCCATTGGAGGACCAATGGCGGCGTATGTCCAAAGCGCTCACTCCGGGCGGACTGAGCGGCAGCGAAGAACCGGAAGAGGAGGGTGAGTTGCAGAACGACTCACTTCCGCAAGACAGCGCCTCCTCCGCACCCAAGATGGCAGAGGAGATCAAACGCTACTATGACCAGATCCCGCATACTGAAGAGGCGTTGCACCTCTCTGACAGCCTCATCGAGGATGCGTTGACATCCATGGAGCGCATCTACCGCTACGACCTGCGTGACACCGCTCTGGCGGATGCCACCCATGCGGAGCTTGACCGCCGTTTTCCGAATCGCAAGAACCCATCAGGCTCCGAGTTGGCAGACCAAGCTCTGCTGAAAGAGCTGGACAGCCTATACCAGATCACCTACGATGAATACCGCGCAGGACGGTTCGGGGCAGTGAAGGAGCACCTGAACGAAGCCGAGGCGAAAGCCACTGAAGGCACCGGGAAGATCATGCCGCGATTCCATTTCCTCGCTGCCGTTGCCACAGCCCGTACGGAGGGTCAAGAAGCTTTTGCAGAACGACTGAAAACGATGGTGGAACAATACCCTGAGCATGAGTTAAGCGCCAAAGCCAAAGACATGCTCGCCATGATGGGACAGGGTCTGGAGACGAAGAAAGGCAGCGGTACGGGCGACCTTGCCGATGCACGCCAACAGGCAGCGGAAGAAGCCTCGAAGCAGGACAAAGACAAGGATCAGGAAGCGGATGCCACGCCGATAGAGAAGCCTACTGCATACCTTATTCTGCCGAGCAAGGACGAGAAGGTATTCAACAGCCTGCAATACGAGGTAGCGTTGTTTAATTTCGAGGTGTTCCTTCTACGCGACTTTGACATGCGCCGCCACACGATGCCCGATGGCAGATGGGCACTGGCTGTGGGTGCGTTTGAAAACGCCAAAGAAGCCGAATGGTGGCTCGGACTGGTGCAAAAAAATGATGCTCTGCGACTATTCATCGAAGAGCACCAGATTACCACCTCTTTTTGAAAGAAGTCGGGATGACAAGATTTGAACTTGCGACCTCCGGTCCCCCAGACCGTTGCGCTACCGGACTGCGCCACATCCCGCACTAAAAAACCGGTGTTTACCGAAATCGGGTACAAAGGTACTGCTTTTTTTTGACATACGCAAGAATTTTGAGCAAAATATGATGAAAAAATTTTATATTGAGACATACGGTTGTCAAATGAACGTGGCAGACAGCGAAGTTGTAGCCGCCATTATGGGCACAACGGATGCCGAGATGACGGACAAATTGGAAGATGCGGATATCGTTCTGCTCAACACCTGCTCGATCCGCGACAACGCAGAGCAGAAAGTGCGTCACCGCCTGCAGGAGATCAAAGCACACCGCAACGTGACGCTGGGTGTGATAGGCTGTATGGCAGAGCGGATAGGCCAGGAGTTGATTGACGAATACGATGTAGATTTCATAGCAGGTCCCGATGCCTATCTCGATATACCCAATCTCATTGCCCAAGTGGAGCAGGGGCACAAGGCTCTCAATGTGGAGCTTAGCACGACCGAGACCTACCGTGATATCCTGCCTTCGCGTATCGGCAAATCGATCAGCGGTTTTGTGTCGATCATGCGCGGATGCAACAATTTCTGCTCCTATTGCGTAGTACCTTATACCCGCGGGCGCGAGCGTAGCCGGGATGTAGAATCCATCCTGCGCGAAGTGCGCGATCTGCAAGCCAAAGGATACAAAGAGCTGACCCTCTTAGGACAGAACGTCAACTCTTATCATTTCGTATCGGAAGAGAAAGAGATCTTCTTCCCTGATCTGCTTGCCATCGTGGCGGAGGCTGTGCCGGACATGCGTATCCGGTTCACCACCTCGCACCCCAAAGACATGTCTGACCGCACGCTGGAGACCATTGCCAAGTATCCCAACCTGTGCCGGTTTATCCATCTTCCGGTACAATCCGGCAGCAATGCAGTACTGAAAGCCATGAACCGCAAATATACCCGTGAGTGGTACTTGGACCGCATTGCGGCTATCCGCCGTATCCTGCCGGATGCCGCCATCGGCACAGATGTGTTCTGCGGCTTTCACGGTGAGAGTCTGGAGGACCACGAGCAGACACTGAGTCTGATGCGTGAGGTGGGATTTGACACCGCTTTCATGTTCAAGTACTCGGAGCGCCCCGGCACTTTTGCTTCAAAACATCTGCCGGACAACATCGACGAGGCAGAGAAAGTGCGCCGTCTCAATGAGATCATCGCCCTGCAGAGCCAACTCTCATTGGCCTCCAACCAACGGGAGATAGGCAAGACCGTAGAAGTCCTGGTAGAAGGCTTCTCCAAGCGCAGCAAGGATGACATGTTCGGCAGGACGAGCCAGTACAAGACCGTCGTCTTCCCACGTGAGGGCAGACATATAGGCGAACTGGTGCAAGTGAAGATCACTTCCGCCTCTGCCGCTACGCTCTTGGGAACAATCGTAGAGAAATAAAAGAAAACAGGAGTTTTATATTCTCTCCTGCAACTCATCATCCGAAAGGATGGTGAGTATTTTTTTGCCATCCGGCATGCGCTCATACACCGGCAAAGCTAACAGGCGGCTGACCAAGTCCTGCATCTCCTCCCGGCTGAGCGTCTTGCCATAGGGGATAGCCATTGTATCCGCCATCGAGAGAGCTATCTGCTCCTGCCACTGCTGCGCAGCATCGGCACCCGTCTCCTCCACGGCACGGATAATCTCCTGCACCACGGTCACTGCATCGCTTTCGGACAACTGCGCCGGAATACCGGATATACTATAGGCATTCTTGCTAAACCGGTCCATGACAAAGCCGATAGAGCGCAGATCGCCGATAATAGTCTCCAGGATTGTCTGCTCCGCTTCGGTCAGTTCCAAGACCTCTTGGAAGAGGAGTTGCTGGGTGGTGCCCTGACGGTTTTTGAGTTGCTCTATAAGAGTACTATAAAGGATACACGCGTGCGCGCGATGCTGATTGATCACCATCAGTCCTTTTTCCGTAGGCTGCAAGATATATCTACCGGCATACTGATAAGCCGGCGCCGTGATCTGCGGCATTGCGTCCAACTGCAACTGCTCTGCCACCGGTTCCTGCGGACGGTCAGGATAGACCGTCTGCCAATTGCGCGGAGCAGACTGACGGGTACGGAAAGGATTATAATGGGGATCCACCTGTATCGTAGGAGCTTTGGGCAACGTGGCTGATCCCATAGCCGGGGCAGTGCGTGTAGGCATCTCTATCTCGCCCGACCGGTCAAAATCAATGGTCGGCGCAAGACTAAACTTGCCCAAAGCCTCCCTGACAGCCGCCATCAGAATCTGGAATACCGCCTGTTCGTCGGAGAACTTAATCTCGGTTTTGGTAGGATGAATGTTAACATCTATCGCCTGCGGGTCGATGTCAAAATAGATGAAATAGGTAGGATTATACTCTCCGGGAAGCATGCCTGAATAGGCAGTCATGATCGCCTTGTGGAAGTACGGATGGCGCATATATCTGCCATTGACGAAGAAATACTGCTGGGCGTTCTTTCCGGTAGTCTCCGGCTTGCTCACAAAGCCGCGAATAGAGACCAGTTCGGTGTCGGTAGCGACATCCAGGAGTTGTGCACCATAGTTATGTGAGCCTTTACCGAAGACAGCCTGAATACGGAGTTTCTCCGTAGTAGCCGGCAGGTCGATCAAAATCTCATCGTTATGGACAAAGAGGAACTGCACCTTGGGATAGACCAGCACAATGTGGTAGAACTCGGTGAGGAGGTTCCGCAGCTCTGTCTGGTCGGTCTTGAGGAACTTACGGCGAACGGGGACGTTATAAAACAGATTTTTGACCTTGATACTTGTCCCCTTGGAGCAGGCACAGGGTTCCTGCTCCATCACTTTGGACCCATCCACCTCAATACGGAAACCTATTTCGTCATTCTCCTGACGGGTAGTCATCTCCACTTGCGCCACCGCACAAATACTCGCCAGTGCTTCTCCTCTGAAGCCCATCGTACGGAGAGAAAAGAGATCGTCCACCTTACTGATTTTGCTGGTGGCATGGCGTTCAAACGCCATACGGGCATCGGTCTGGCTCATGCCTTTGCCGTTGTCCACCACCTGCAAGAGCGTTCGTCCGGCATCGCGTACGATGACCTGAATAGAAGTCGCCTCAGCATCCAGACTATTCTCCACCAACTCCTTGAGACACGAAGCAGGGCGCTGGATTACTTCTCCGGCGGCAATTTGATTAGCTACATGATCAGGAAGCAGATGTACGATATCCACAATGGAGACGCGTGTTTAGGGATTGGGTCAGGTTTAGAGGAAAACATAAAATCCCAAGATAAGAGCAGCCAAAAGCACTAACCATAACATCAGTTTGGAAGCATGCTGCTTCTGCATCTTACTCTTGTTCTTCTCGTGCTCCTCGCGGAAAGACCCCCTGTGGAGGCGCGCTTTCCGTTCTTTGCGCGCCTCCTTCTCGGGGTCGAAATAGATGGGACGGTAGTCCCACTGTCTGGGTTTATTCAGTTTGGGAAAGAGAACCGACATTATTTCACAATAGCCTGGAACTTGGTGTCCTCTTTGTATTTAGCGAACTCTACATCTACGGCAGCGCGCGTCTTGTACTCCTTGTCTTTAGCGACAGCCGATTGGAGGTTAGAGTAAACACTCTCACGATCATTGGTACGGGCAGCCAGCACAGCCTTCAGGTAGTCGGTCTTGGCATTCGGCTCCTCGATAGCAGCCAGAGTCTGGCGTGCAGCAGCGTAATCCTGATTGATGATCTGCTGGAGAGCGGCGTTGTTGGAGTGTGCAGTACCATAGGCAGTCTTAGCCTTGTTGTAGTCACCCTTCATGGTGTACAGCGTACCCAGTGCACCGTCCAGGTCACCCTTGGTGCCGGCAGCTTTACCGAGGTGCTTCTCAGCGTTCTGTACATCGCCGTTAGCGAGGTCAACGAGACCGGCATTGAAGTTCACATCAGCGTTATTCGGAGCCAATGCCAATGCTTTAGCATAGTATTTCTCTGCAGCATCGATATCGTTGCTCTCATAAGCCAGTTTACCGAGATTGTTGTATGCACGGTAGTCGTTGAAGCGCTCAGCCACTTTCTTATAGAGAGCTACCTGCTCCTCTTTGGTCGGAGCCACAGAAGCGGCATAGAGCAGTTGCTCTACATCCAGCTGGGTAGCATCCTCGCGAGCAACCTTCAGGATCTCCTCGTCGCTCATGCCGACAACAGAAGTGGTTACCAGGATACGGCTGCGGCGGAGCTGCGGTAAGATGTCACGTGCCAAGTCGCTATACACCTGGCTGAGGTTGCGGATCTGGGTCTCGCGCTCCTCCGGATCCTGGTACATCTCCAACACGCGGAGTACCAGCTCCTTGTCTTGGATATCGCTGTTCTGGACGGCTGCCTGGAAGCCTTCCCAGTCCTCAGCGGTAGTAGCGCTGATGTACTTGGTCTGGTTACCGCTCACTTTACCCTTGATAAACTTCTCGGTATTAGCCTGACGATTAACAGCCAGACGCTCGTTGATATCCTGACCACCTTCCGGAGAAGCATAACCGGAGATCTCTACACGGCTGATAGATTTCTTGCTATCTTTGTTAGCCTCTTTGATAGTGTTCTGCAAAGCAGTCATGCTCTCGTTCTTCAACTCGCTGTCACGGAGGTTAGCCTGAGCCACGATGAAGTGGATGTCAGCCTCGCTCAACTCGGTTGTAACAGTCTGGTAAGCGCTCGGTGTCAAAACGGGTACATCCTCAGCGTCTGCCAGAAGTGCTGTAGTGTTAATACCGTCAGCCACCAGGACATCAGGAATATCGTACACTTTCTTGCCACACTTGGCATTGCAGCGCAAATAGAGCTTCAGCTCCTTACCCTCCATGTCCGGGGTATAACGGAAAGCACATTTCTGCGTGTATTTGCCGCCTTTCTTGTAACTAACAGGAATACCGTTCACTTTGGCTTTTTCACCGACATACATCTCGGGCTCACCAACGATCTCTTTGTCGCCGTATTTGAGCACCGGAGTAATCTCCAACTGGCCCTTGCGAGCGAACTTCTTGGGCGGGAAAGTACCCGTAATGTCTGCGTTCATCACGCCACCGACGAAAGTCAGCGGATCCGGATTCACTTTGATTTCTTGTGGCTTCTCCACAATCTTCGAGCAGGAAGTCATCAGCACAACAGCTGCCAATGACAAAAGAAATAAACTCTTTTTCATGCTGGTAATAAATTTAGTTTGTATCATTTGTTGTTTTGTCGCATAATTTGCGCTGCAAAGTTACAAAAAATTTCACACACACGCAAGAGAAATACATTCTTTTTAAGTAAATAGTGCGTTTTTTCACAATATTTGGCAATAAAATTTGCGTTATTACGTTTTTTTTTGTACTTTTGCACCCGTAAAATGTCTTATTATGTCTGAATCAAAATACGTCAGTCAAGTCAAAACCATCCCTGCCCGCGTGGAGGATGTGTACCGGGTGCTCGGAAATCTACAAAATCTGGAGCGTGTTAAGGATCTTATTCCGCAGGATAAAATCCAAGAATTGGAGATTTCCGGTGATGCCATTACCATGAAAGTGGACGGATTGGGGCAACGCATCACCATCGCCATCGTTGATCGCGTAGAGAATGACACCCTCAAGTTCGGCGCTGAAGGGCTACCGATGGATAACAACTTCTGGGTTCAACTCAAACCGGGAGAGAACAATACCACCTATATCCGCCTCACCCTGAAGGCTGATATTCCGATGATGTTCAAGATGATGCTTGACAAGAAAATCCAAAAGGGAATAGACGATGCAGCCACAATGCTGACCCAATTCCCTTATTCCCAATGGCTATAAAACTCTGTCTAATATATGAAAAAATTTAGAATTCACCGTGAAGGACGCAACCTCATCATTGGTACAGTTCTGTTACTCTTTATTATCAATGTAGTCGTCTTCATGTATTTTCCGCAGCGTTGGATATTCGCTGTTTCATTAGTACTCACCGCCGCCTTGCTGGTGTTTGTAACCTATTTCTTCCGCAACCCCATCCGCGTGCTGGAGGTGGATGATCCCAATTTCCTGATTGCGCCTGCCGACGGACGGGTAGTGGTGATCGAGCCTACCGAGGAGAACGAGTATTTCCACGAGAAGAAGTTGCAAGTGTCGATTTTCATGTCGCCTTTCAATGTGCACGCCAACTGGTATCCTATCGAAGGTACAGTCCTTGTCTCGGAGCACCAGAAAGGTCGTCATAAAGGTGCATGGCTGCCCAAATCGTCCACCGAGAATGAGCGTTCGTTGGTAGTGATTGAGACACCATCCAAAGTGCAGATTGCCGTTCGCCAGATAGCCGGAGCCATGGCTCGACGCATAGTGACATACGCCAAACCCGGAAAGACTTGTCATCGCAACACACATCTCGGATTTATCAAACTCGGCTCGCGCGTAGATATGTATCTGCCATTGGATACCGAGATGTTTGTTACCGTCGGAGAAGCAGTACGAGGCAACGAGACAATCATCGGACGTCTTGCCGACACGAAATAAAAGAGTTTTTTGTAACTGACTAAATTATAAATACATTATGGATAAGTTCCAAGAATTATTCGCGCAGTACCCCTGCCCGTTTACCGACGAGCAAGTCAAGGCTCAAGTAGAAGAAATCGAAACCGGGCATTTTGACGAGAACAACAATGTAGAGGTTTGGAAACAATGTCTCCATCAAATCGACTACACCACCCTCTCCGCCGATGACACCATTGCCAAAGTAGAGAAGATGGCAAATGCCGTTAACAACTTCGAGAAGGATTTTCCGGGTATTCCCAATGTAGCGGCTATCTGCGTTTATCCTGCCATGGCAGAGTATGTGCGCAAAGCTCTGAAAGACCCGAAATTCAATATTGCCTGTGTGAGCGGCGGTTTCCCAGCTTCGCAGACTTTCCTTGAGGTGAAGGTGGCAGAAACGGCGCTGGCTCTCCGTGCCGGTGCTACGGAGATTGATATAGTGCTGAGCGTAGGCAAGTTTCTTGAGGGAAATTACCAGGAGTGCTTCGACGAGATAGCCGAGCTGAAGGCTGTCTGCGGAGACAAGCACCTCAAAGTAATCCTCGAAACGGGTCTGCTCAAGAGCGCAGAGAACATCTGGAAAGCATCTATTCTTGCTATGGCGGCAGGCTGCGATTTCATCAAGACTTCTACCGGTAAAATCGCCGTTAATGCTACGCCGGAAGCCACTTTTGTGATGTGCCACGCCATCAAGGCCTGGCGCGAGAAAACAGAGATCAAGACGGGTTACAAACCGGCAGGAGGTGTTTCGACAACAGCCGAGGCGGTGCAACACTACACTTTGGTCAAAGAGATCTTGGGCGAAGAGTGGCTCAACAACGAGTCTTTCCGTTTCGGAGCCTCGCGTCTGGCAAACAACCTGCTCAGTTCCATCGTAGGGACAGAAACCAAGTATTTCTAATCCCTAAGGCTTGTTACTGATGAACAAGCGCATCCTCATCACAGAGTCGGACATCAGTCTATCCACCATCCTTTCGGACTACCTTGGTTCGCAAGGATGGGGGACGATTGTCCACCAGCCCGATGCAGACACTGTCCACCGGATACTGCTCGGAGAATATGACTTGCTCTTGCTCTCATCCAACCAGACACTCCTGTCGGTTTACGAACTCCTGTCACGGATGAGGCAAGCAGAGTGCACCACCCCCGTAGTCATTCTCTCCGATGCGGCTTCCAAGGATGATATTCTGCGTGCTTTCGAATGCGGATGTGACGATTATGTCACCAAGCCGTTCAGCATCGAGATTTTAGTATGCAGGATACGTGCTATCATCAGGAGGAGTAACCCGGCTCTCAATGAGTCCTCCGAGAAAGTCTTCCGCCTCGGACATCTCGTTTTCAACTCCACCAAACAGACTCTGGGAAACGCCCATCTATCGGCTCGGGAGAGCGAACTGCTTCTCTTATTATGCCGCAGGCAAGGTACCATCGTCAACAAGAACTATATCCTCCGACGCCTCTGGCAGGCGGATGACCCTTTTGTAGCACGCTCGCTATCGGTGTTCATCCATCGCCTACGCACCCGACTTGACAGCACCGGCGTACAAATAATGCCGGTTCGCGGCAAAGGATACAAACTCGTTATCAACGAACCATAAATATCCAAACTACTATGCCCATTATAGCCCCCAGTGTTTTATCAGCTGATTTTGCGCATTTGGAACAAGACCTGCAGATGATCAACCGCTCCGAAGCGGATTGGTTGCATGTAGATGTCATGGACGGCGTCTTTGTGCCCAATATCTCTTTCGGTTTTCCACTCATGGCACCGATGCGCAAGTATTGCACCAAGCCGCTTGATGTACATCTGATGATTGTACATCCCGAAAAGTATGTAGAGCGGTTCTGCGATGCGGGAGCCTGGTCTGTGGGGTTTCATCTGGAGGCGGTAGATGATCCTATTCCCGTCCTTGATCTCATCAAGGCCAAAAATGTCCGCACCTGCCTCACCATCAATCCGGACATTGACCCGACACGGCTGTTGCCCTATCTGCACCAGGTTGACATGATTCTGTTAATGTCCGTCTTTGCCGGTTTCGGCGGACAGAAATTCATACCGGAAACGATGGATAAGATTCGTTTCATCCGCTCGGAGATCGACCGCCGAGGACTCTCTACACTCATCGAAATAGACGGAGGTGTCAATACCGGGAATGCACACGCCTTATTCGAAGCGGGTGCCGATGCGCTGGTGGCCGGCAGTGCTGTCTTCGGTTCCGAAAACCCCGAACTCACCATCCATCAAATGAAATCGTAGTATGGGCGATTGGCTTCGCGTACATCCGATGGTTGTTCTGCTCCTGCCCGTGATAGCAGCCATCCTGCTGTGCGACTATCTCGGCGAGCCATTCAACCTTATGCGCGACACCGAATTCCCGTACATAGATCAAAACCTCACCTATCGCGCCATTCTCACCGATTACCCATCCCCGCGGAACAAGACTTCCGCTCTTCCGCTGCGGCTGCTTTCCATTGAGCAATCGTCCACTATTCCTATCCGCGGAAAAATCATCCTATATCTCGATTCGGCAGCAGAGATGCCTTCTATCGGGGACACTATTCTCATTCGCACACGCATCAAGAGAGGAGGAGTCTTGGGCGATTTTGATTATGGCAAATACCTCCGGCGGCAGGGAATCATCGGCACAGGCTACGCCTCAGCAAGCCATTATAGGCTTCTCCGTCCTTCGCGCCATCTGCCTTTTACGCTCTATCCGCGCTATATACAGCACTACCTGCAACGCCGCTTGGCTTCCATGGGATTTGCCCCGCGCGAACTGGGGACACTCTCTGCTATCACACTCGGTTACAAAGAGGATCTCGCACCCGAAACCAAACGTGCTTTCCAAGTATCAGGAGCCGCCCATCTGCTGGCTGTAAGCGGTCTTCACACCGGTATCATATACGCTATCCTATGGAATATACTCACCCTTTTCGGCTATCGTAAGCCTTTCTATCAAGAACGCGCCAAACGCATTGCACTCTCGGTTGTAATCCTTTTCTCTCTCTGGGCTTACGCACTCATTACAGGCTTTACGCCATCCGTTGTCCGGGCTGCATTGATGGCGTCCATCGCCCAGTTAGGCTATATGACCTATCGCTCCGCTTCGGCGTTCAACACCGTAGCCGCAGCGGCGTTCTTCATCCTTATACTCTCGCCCAGAAGCCTCTTCTCTGTGAGTTTCCAACTCAGTTTCGCAGCGGTGATCGCCATCTTAGCCGCCGTGAAGACAGTACGTTACCGCAATCCGTTCACCGACCTATTGCTTGTTTCTATTGCCGCTTGGATCGGTACCTTGCCGCTTACGTTATATTATTTCGGGCAATGCAGCAATTATTTTCTGCTGACCAACAGTATTGTCATCCTCCTCTCGTGGCTATCGGTACTTGGAGGTATAGCATGCCTTTTCTTCGGCACTTTACCCGTCATCGGCACGGCTCTTATTTTCCTTACGCAATGGACCACTCGGCTTATGAACTCCGCTACAGGATGGATAGAATCGCTTCCTGGGTCTCTCACCCGAATCACCATCACCCCTTTGACGGCTGTTGTCCTTTATGGAGCCATTATATTATTTTTCACCGGACTTTTTCTACTTACAAAACGATGAATACACTTACCCTTTCCCAACTATCCGACTTGATTGAAACCACGATTGAGAACGCCCTTCCTTCCACCTATTGGGTCACGGCAGAGATAGCCTCGCTGAGCGAGAAAGGCGGACACCTCTATCTCGATTTGGTGGAGAAAGGTGACCGCGGACTGATGGTAGCACGCCAACGCGCTACCTGCTGGCAGAACCGCCAGCAACTCATACAAACCTATTTCCTGCAAGAGACAGGCACCCGTCTGCAAGCCGGATTGCAAGTGCTTCTCGAAGTCGAGATACGTTTTCACGCCGTCTATGGATTGAGTCTCAATATCATCAATATTGACCCTCGGTTCACCGTCGGTGATCTATCGAGGCAACGTCAAGAAACTATCCTCCGGTTAGAGAAAGACGGCGTACTCGACATGCAGCAGGCCTTACCTCTGCCAACCCTCCTCCGTTCGTTGGCGGTTATCTCCGCCCCCGCTGCGGCAGGCTACGAGGATTTCTGCCGCCAACTCAACGAGTCTTCTTACCGCTTCTCCATCACTCTCTTTCCTGCAATCATGCAAGGAGACAGTGCCGAACAATCAATCATCAACGCTCTGCAGGCAGTGTATGACCAAACGGAAGCCGGCACTGTGTTTGATGCGGTCATCATCATCCGCGGAGGCGGGGCTACCACCGACCTCAGCTGTTTTGACCAATACACCCTATGCGCCCTTTGCGCACAGTTCCCCCTGCCTGTTATCACCGGTATCGGTCACACCCGCGATGTATCGGTGCTTGATCTCGTTAGCCATCTTGCACTCAAGACACCTACGGCTGTAGCATCCTGGCTTGTCAAACGAATGGACGAACAAGCGATGCTGATCGACACTCTCCGCCAAAGACTCAGCCAGACGGCACAACGGCAGATTCTCCTCCGGCAACACCGCATAGACCTGCTCCGTCAGAGACTGGAAGCCTGTTCTCCTGAACGTATCTATCGAATGGGATACTCACTTCTTACTGCCAACGGCAAAGTGGTTCGGTCTGTTCAGGAGCTACAACCCGGTCAATACATCACCACCCATCTATCAGATGGTGAAATAACATCTATTGTACAATGAAACATCCTTTTCTTCTCACCTTGACACAATGGATCGGCGTAGCCTGTCTGATGGCTTCGGTAGCGGCAATAGCTGTCTTTATATGGCTTTTGCCGCAACCTTCGCTGCCTCCTTTGGCTGCTACGGACACCATTGCAGAAACACCTGCTTACACCCCAAAATTCCCTACACAACGCCGTTCGTCTGCACCTTGGCAAGTCTCCCATTGCACCTTTGATCCCAATACCGCCGATTCTATCACCTTATTGCGCAACGGACTCAAACCATGGCAAGCACATAATTTAATCAAATACCGCCAGAAAGGAGGTGTCTTCCGTCGCCCCGAAGACCTCAAACGGCTCTACGGATTGACCAAGACACAATATCAATCCATGCGTCCGTACGTGCGCATTTCGCGCGGGAAAGCACCTGAACAGACGCAGGAAAGAGACACCTTTCCCCGCGACACTTTCCCAAAATACATAAGCCATAAACGCGACACTATCCTTGAACTCAATACCGCTGATACCACCCAACTGCAGATGCTCCGTGGCATAGGCCGCTGGACAGCCGTGCAGATAGTGCGCTACCGGCAACAACTCGGAGGCTATTATTCGCCTATCCAACTGCGCGAGATCCCCCATATCAACCAGCAGATGTTAGATACAGTTCTATCCCGCTTCACGGCAGACACGACTCTTATTAAAACCCTACCTGTAAATCGTATCAGCGTAGCGCAACTCCAACGCCATCCTTACCTGTCCTTCACCCAAGCCAAAACGATATACGAACTCCGTCGGAACCGCATCACGCTCCATTCGCTATCCGACTTGCACAATATTCCTTCTCTCCCCGACTCAACCATCAGCCGGATTTCGCACTACCTCTCCTTCGAATAATCCACCACCTTTTCACCCCCAAAAAACAAATATGGCATACGCGGGGAGCGTACACCATATTTTGATATTATTTTAACAGGGCGCCGGATTAACGCACGCGCTCGCAGTATGAGCCATCGCGTGTGTCAACACGGATGATCTCGCCCTCATTGATAAAGAGCGGCACACGTACTGTAGCACCTGTCTCTACCGTAGCAGGCTTGAGGGTGTTGGTAGCGGTATCACCCTTGAGACCCGGCTCTGTATAGGTTACAGCCAACTCAACCTTGGTGGGCAGTTCTGCAAAGAGAATAGTGTCGGTCGATGCATCCGAAACGACATCACAAACAAAGCCCTCTTTGAGGAAATCCACACCGGTGATCAGATCGTGAGCAATAGGTACCTGCTCGAAGGTCTCATTATTCATGAAGATATAATCTTCACCCTCCTGATAGAGGTATTGATACGGACGACGCTCTACGCGCACATCCTCCAGTTTCTCACCAATATTAAAGCGGCGCTCCAGTACACGTCCATCCACTACATCTTTGAACTTAACACGCATGATCGTATTGCCTTTACCCGGCTTTACATGCAGAAACTCAATTACAAAATACAGACGACCATCCATACGGATGCAAACGCCATTCTTAATGTCTTGACTATTGATCATATAAATTAATAATTAAAAATTACGGATTAAAAAACTCATTTCTTGCAATTTCGGTGCAAATTTACAACTTTTCTTGCATATATGCAAATTTTTTAGTATTTTTGCAGTCCAAAATGCAAATACTATGGAATCAATACAACATTTTTTTGGATCAGTTGACTTTTGGGAGGTCGTTTCTTCATTCATTTTCCTTATTGCCATCATCGACCCGTTTGGAAATATCCCGATTACTATTTCCATGCAGAAAAAAGGTATTCAGATTCATCCGTTACGCGTTTGTATCGCCAGTATTACCATCCTCCTTTTGTTTCTGTTTTTAGGAGAGTGGATTCTGCGGTTATTCGGTGTGCAGATTGAGTATTTTGCCATAGCCGGAGGATTTGTGATTTTTCTTATGGCATTGGAAATGGTGTTGGATATTACAATTTTCCAGAACGACAAGCTGGAGGGCGAGATAGGTAGCGGCAGTTCGATTGTGCCGTTGGCTTTCCCGATGTATGCCGGTCCGGGTGCTTTTACGGCATTATTGGCGATCACAGCAGAATACAGCATCGCCAGTTTGTGTATATCGCTCCTCTTGTGTATGCTGGTGCTGTACTTTGTGCTGATAGGTACCAATTGGCTCACCAAATACCTCGGACAGACAGCTCTGTATATCATCCGCAAGTTTTTTGGTATCATCGTATTAGCAATTGCTTGTAAACTAATGTTCGGCAACCTTGCCGCTATATTTTAAAATATGAAAACTTTTCACGAAATGACTATTGCGCTCGCCAGTGATCATGCGGGTTTTGGATTGAAACAACAAGTACAATTATTCTTGGAGGATAATGGTGCCAAGGTCAAAGATTTCGGATGCTACAACACTGACAGTTGCGATTATCCGGATTTTGCACACCCTTTGGCAGAAGCCGTGGAAAAAGGAGAGGCGGATTTTGGTGTTGTAATCTGCTCCACCGGTAATGGTATCACCATGACAGCCAACAAACACCAAGGTATTCGTGCAGCTCTCTGCTGGGAAACCAAATTGGCAGAGTTGGCACGCCAACATAATAATGCGAATGTATTGGGCTTGCCTGCCAATTTTATCTCCTCGACCAAGGCTTTGGATATCGTCAGAACCTTCTTCCAGACTGATTTTGAGGGAGGAAGACACGAACGCAGGGTCAACAAGATTGCTATCAGTCGTTAGCCCTTGGGTGCAGGCAAATACATATTTTCCAGAATTGGCAATACTATCCGTTGCTATGCGAGTTATGCACTGAGTCTGACAGGCTTGGTGCATGTTCGTCATATGCCCCTTTTCCTCAGCGTTGAACCGGCTAATATCTGCCAGCTCAAATGTCCAGAATGCCCTATTGGCATACGCAACCGAGACCATGAAGCCAAACGCAACGGCACACCACCGCTTCTCTCTCGCGAACTCTGGCGACATATTCTTGCCGAAGCCAAGCCGTGGGTATGGACTATCCAATTCTATTTTCAAGGCGAGCCGTTACTGCATCCGGGGTTGGCAGAGATGATTGCTGATGCCCGTCGCGAAGGGATATACACCATCGTGAGCACCAATGCCCAAGCGATGACACCCGGACTGGCAACACAACTCATGCAATCAGGGCTGAACAGGATCATCGTCTCTATGGATGGTATTACCCAAGAGAGTTACAGCGCCTATCGGATAGGCGGCAAACTATCTCAATGTCTGTCAGCCTTGGCATGGCTACGCGAGGCCAAACAACAAACCGGCGCACATTGCATTATCGAACTGCAGTGCCTCAAACTGCGCAGCAACGAACACGAATGGAAACTCCTGCGAGGGCGTTATAAGGCATTAGGCGCAGACCGGCTGAGTCTGAAAAGCGCCCAACTGTACGATTACGAAGACGGTCATCCGCTGATGCCAAGCCAAGACAAAGACCGGCGCTACGAGCAAGACAAAACGGGCAAATGGCATCGCAAGCCGCTGCCTCACAGCGCATGCAAGCGAGCATGGCAAGGCGTGGTGATCACTACGGACGGAGATGTGCTGCCGTGCTGTTATGACAAGGAACACGCGCACGCGTACGGAAAAATCGGCAAGGAGTCACTACAACACCTTTTCCACAACCAAAAAGCCGATGCGTTCCGGCATAAAGCCATCACGCACCGGCATGCTATCTGCCAGAACTGCTGGCAATAATCAGAAACGATAGAGAGCTCCTAACAGGAACTGGATACCCTGCGTCTGATAGCCGTAATAGATATCATTATGGCGGTGCATGATATTATCCAACTGGAGGAACAACTCCAGATTGGGCATTTGCCTCTCTCCGCGGGTGACAACTTTCTTGCCCACCGCCATCTCATACTTACATCCCAGCCCCAGATTAATCATCGGCGCCAATGTGTGCTCTCCATCGGTTGCCATGACCGTACGCGCACCCTCAAAACGATTGTCCGAATAGAGCGACCAATGAGAATCGATTCTGCCGTCTATACGCAATCCCACTTTCCAGCTCGGACGGTCATAGACTGTTGCACTATCCAACTGTACTGCCGGATTGGTAAATGTATATCCGGGTGCTTCATGCCCGAAGGAACGCCAGATATAATAGTCTCCCCAAGCCTTTACATGTACCATATCGCGGTAGTGATAGTCGAATATTCCGCCTATCTTGCCTCTGCCATAATCGGAATAAGCATATCCGAATGCTCCGGCATTCATACTCTTGCCAAAGCGCTTCTGCGTAGCCGCCCCATCCTCGGTAGTGGCTATCAGCGAACACTGGTTATAGAGCAGACCGTACCCTCCGTGAAGTTCGATCATCAAATTCATCGTCGGACGGATATGAAGTCCCAGCTCCGCATCAATAGGAGAGTAAGAAGTTACATGAGTTGATACCACTCCGGCATGAATGAGGCGGTAGCGGTTGGACTCCATAAACGACTGCAGATTACCCAACCAGAACGAACCTTTGGCTGACGCGTAGAGCGTTAGCCACTGCTTGGCCACTTGCGCTTCCATATATATATTAGGAGACGGCAGGAAGGATATGTTATCCGAACCTGAAAGCATTTTTCCGCGACCTATATTGACATCCATATTCACTCCGGCATGAACGATAATACGTTTGCCTTGGTATTCGTAGTACGGCTCTATGCGGATATTGTGCACTTTGTTCTTCTCCTCCTCAGTGATATCATTTGAAAGAGAACCCAATTGAATCATATTATTCTGCACATAGAGGTTTCCTCCTACATGATGGACATCCGTCTTCCAGTCCACTTGGGCAGAAGTACGCACCTGGTGCTCTGTGACGGTACCGATCTTGGAATAGAGGGCATAACCTGTCTGGAAACGATACTTGAAATCGCTCTTGCTCTTGTTGGACTTGACGCCCACAAAAGCCTCAGCAGTCCACAGCGCTGTCTTATCAATCTTATTATCCAAACCTATCTCCCGAAGATAATTGTCTCCGTTCTGATAATCGTAGATGCGGCCATACTTATGATAGAACAAGTTTCCGCCCTTGACACCGAAATAGAGATCCGAGCGCTGGAAAGAATGGGTATAATCCAGTCCCAAGTTGGATTTGGAGAGTGTACGCAGCCCCCATTCTGCACGGTGATGCGCATAGACATTGAGGGTGGAACTCTTCTGATCCTTCAGCGCATACTCAAAATCCAGAAGTGTACCCGTATGCCCGAATCCGCCACGGATATAGCCGTTGTACTGCCCCGAAGACTTGAAAGACGTCTTGGGCATTCCCATCGGCGTGACATTATGCACCGGCGAAAGGATATTGGAATAGTCGGAGTATTTCACTTCCACGGGCGTCATCGTCTCTTCGACGACTTGCGGCTGTGTCTGAATCTTCTGCGCCTCCTGGATTGTCGGCTGATAATCCCGCTCAACGGTGACATTACGTACATAAGCGCTGTCCTGCGCAGCCAACGGAAGGGTGATAGCGGCTGCTATGATAGTAATAAATGCGTGTTTCATTAGTTCTCTTCGTCTTCTTCGTTAGTGGTTTGGTCGATAGCAGCCAACCGTTGGGCTACAATGGTTTGGATATCATCATTGGCGGTATAGTTGGCTTGCAGCGATAACAGGTATTGGCGTGCCTGAAAGTCATCTCCCGCCTTGAGACTGATGTCAGAGAGGAGGATGATTGCGCGTGCCAGCCAGTACTGTTGTGTAGTCTGCATTTCGGTAAAGGACATGATCTGCTGCTCGGCTGTCTCGCTGTCTCCAAGATCGAAGTAGGCCTGTGCCAACTGATACTTGGACTCGGCGCCGATAGCTGTTCTCACTTCAACGGAGAGCATTGCCAGATCCGGCAATGCCTTACGATAGTCGTTCCGGGCAATATATGCTTTCGCACGGTTGTACATCGCTTCCTGGCGAAGGGATGCGTCGATAGGCTGGTCCAGAATAGTGGTGGCTATATCGATGGTGGATGCATAATCCTTGAGCAGATAGCTGCAGCGCAGAATACCCAACCGCGCTGTCGCCTTGTTATCATTGGTAGTGGCAACGGAGAGGAGTTGTTCAAAACTCTTCTTCGCCGCGCCATAGTTCTTCTGATCGTAACTGATCTCTGCCGCACGAATAGAAGCCTCTTCTATATACGGGTTGCCGGACATTGACGATAGCTCCTCATAGAAAGGCAATGCCTGCTCATAGTCTTTCAAGCGATAGAGACAATCCGCAGCATAATAAGTGGCAATGGTATAATACCTGCTCCCCACTCCATACTGCTGCCGGTAGGTTACCATAGCCGCTGCTGCCTCGCGATAATGCGCCTGCATATAGAGCAACTCCGCTGCCGCGTAGGTGAGCGAGTCATCTTTGGTGACTACTTTCATTGTTTTCAGCGACTTGGTGTACTTGACATACTCGGAAACACGGTTGGACTCCACATACATCGCCTCCAGACTGCTGAGTGCCGTATATGCCTCATCGGTGGAGGGATAATGGCTAATAGTATATTTATATGCCTTGATGGCTTCCTCGCTCTTACCTATATTACGATAGAGCATTGCCCTCTCCAATGCCGACTTGGCTCCATACTTGGGATTTCGACCATAGTTATTGAGCAACTTGTCAAAGGTCTTGATAGCAGCCGGCTCTTGGTGCAATTCGATCTGCGCACGCGCCAACTCATAGAGAGCCTGTACCACAAAATCGGATTTAGGATACTTCGATACCACCGTGGACATATCAACCACCTTGGCATCATAGTTATGCAGCAAGCCGTTGGCATAACCGCGTTGGAAAGTAGCATAATCCACTCCGGTAACATTCGATGTGCGGTTGGATTGTAAGATCACCCGGCTGTAAGAAGTGATGGCTTCTTTGAAGTTACGGTCATTGAAATAGCAATCCCCTATACGGTTGAGCGCATCCGTATAGGTCCGGTCTGCAGGGTCAACTTCAGCGATATACTTCTCGAAAGCCGTCTTGGCTTTGGGATAGTTTTTCTGTGAGAAATCGGCATAGGCTGCCAGGTACATTGCCGGCAGACGATGCGCAGAGGTTGCGTACTCCGGCTGCCGGGCAAAATCCGCAATATCCTTCGATGCACCCATGAAATCACGCAGACGATAGGAAGCCTCCGCACGCCAATAGAGCGCTTCTGCATAATACTTGGAAGATTCTGCACGATGCCCGATCACCTCCGTCATCCATGTACGGGAAACATCCATCTTACCTTGTAAGAATGCATCCGCACCCAACTGATAGCGCAGATACTGTTTCGTCTGAAGAATCTGCGGGGTTTGCTGCGGATTCTTGTCCAGAACCGCCAAAGCTCCTTCTTTGTTATTCGCCTGCATATAAGCATCGCATTGAAGGGCATAAATATGCTGGATATAACGGCTGTTGGGATATTGGCTCAGGAATGAGTCAAATGCTCCGACGGCATCGCCCAATGCAGAAGCCGACTGATAGGTCGTCATGGCATAATTGTATGCCGCTTCTTCCGTCAGCGCAGGAGTAAGGCCTATATTAGCCGCCGACTCGTAGTTGAGTTTGGCAGCTGCTATATTCTTCTGGCGGATATAGATATTACCCAGTGTCATGAATGTGCTCTCGGAGATAGTATCCTTCTCTGCCTTGACCTTCTTGAGGTACTCTACCGCTTTGGTATCATCACCCAACTGATAATGGGTCATTCCCAACAGATACATATCATTACGCTCAAACTCCAGAGGTGTCTTTGGTTTGTTATGCCCGTACTCGTCGCCTGAGTTGATTGTCCGGATCCACCGTTCATACTTCTGGAGATGATCCGCTGCGGCTGTATAATCGCCCTGCTGATAGTATATCTCACCCAGCATACGATGCAGTTCCGCATTATTCTCGTTGTCAGGATCTGCCGCCAGCAGTTCTTCCGCACGTTGCTTCACCTCATCATATTGATGGCGGGCATACTGCATCTGAACGATATAATAGGGTGCTGTCTTGCTATATTTGGACTCTACGGACTTGAACTGCGTCATCGCTGCATCATATTCTCCCTTGCGATAATTGCAATAAGCCAGATAATAGGTCGCCTGCTGACGATAGGGATTTTCCTTGTCTTTGTCAGCGAGGAGTGTACGGAAGATCGGCTGCGCCTTGCTCACCTCTCCATCCATGACATAGCAATACCCCGTGTAATAGAGATAATCCAGATAGTGCGGACGGGAGAGACGTTTGGGTTTCTCTACCTTCAGTAACTCTTTCAAAGGTTTGGCATAGGAGTCCTTTTTGTTCTTCTCTACCTGGATGATGCCATACATCAGTTGTACCTCGTCCTGATAGGTGGAATAAGGATAAGCGGCTAAATATGCACGAAGGTCAACAGGCAGATTCTGATCGCCTGCCACACGCTTCTCAAAGCGCGCAGAGAGCGCATTATACGCATCCTCCATCGCCAGTTTCTGCGCCTGAACAGAGCCCGATGCTCCTACTATCAATAGCGCAAACAATACTTGTCTTAGTCTATTCTTCATAATATAAAATTAGCATGAAGTGGAAAATGATCGGAATAAGAGACTGTATCCGTCCAGCACTTGGTAGGCACCAATGCCGGAGAGGACAGTATATAGTCGATACGCAGCGGTACCGTGATTTGGCATCCTGCCACTCTCAGGGGCAGCTTGAACGAAGCACCCAATCTGCCGATGGAAGTAACCAGAAAAGCATCCGTCAATCCTTCAGACAGCAAACGGTAGGTGGCAGAGAGCGGTATATCGTTGAAATCTCCTACCACCAATACCGGATAAGGAGACTGGTCTATCTCCTTCCGGACAGCCTGAGCTTGTTCGTATCGCCCTTTGTCCTTGCCTTGCAGGAAGGGGATGATCTGTCTAAACCGTCTTACACTCCCCATTGCCGTGGAGTCTTGAAGCGAGTCAAGATTCAGCCGGTAGGACTCCAGATGGTTACAAAACAGACGGATAGTATCCTCCCGAACCACTATATCACACCGGCAGGTGCTGTTGGAACGCGACACATACTCCACATTCTCGCGATCCAGAATCGGAAACTTGGAGAAGACGGCATTACCAAACTGACGGCGGTTGTTGTACACCGAGAAAGCGAAATAACAATACGGATAAACCCCCAGCGCCTCTCTCAGTTCGCCCAGAGTGAGGTATTGACGGTCCTGATATACTTCCACCTCTTGCAGACAGACAATATCGGCATCTTCGGCAAGAATGTACCGGATCACCTCGTTCTCCTGAGGTTTGGCAAAACCGCCCATCCGGCAGGTGTTATAGGTCAGAACATGAATCGCCGAATCCGATCCTTCAATCGGTGGCAGACGGTGCGAGACCGTATATCTACCCACCCAATAACCTCCGGCTATTATCAGCAGGAGCAACAGAAAGAGAATAATATGTCGTTTCTTCAGACGCATTATTTAGGATCCAATACTACCAAAGGTATCAACATTTCCTCCAAGGAGATACCTCCGTGCTGGAAAGTGTTACGATAGTACTGGGCATAATAATTGAAATTATTAGGATAACCAAAGAAATCATTGCCGGTACAGAACATATAACTGCTGCTTACATTAGGACTTGGCAGTCCCACCCGCTTCGGGTCTGTGATCACAAAGACATTCTTGGAATGGCATGCTAACGATTTGCCTACCTTGTATCGCAGGTTGGTATTGGTGTTCTTGTCGCCGATAATCTGCACCGGGTTCTGCACACGCACTGTACCATGATCCGTAGTAAGTACGATACGGTAGCCCAATTCGGCTATCCGGCGGAACATCGCATAAGTCGGGGAATGGCGGAACCAGCTCTTCGTAAGACTCAGATAGGCCGCTTCGTCATTCGCCAGCTCACGCATCATCTTGCTCTCTGTACGAGAGTGAGACAGCATGTCAATGAAATTGAGTACCACTACGTTCAGCGGGGTATTGAGTCCCTTGAACTGCTTCGTTATCTTCTCGCAGAAATCGCTCTCGTTGACTTTATAATAGGTAAACGCCTCACGCCTGCGGTAGCGGTCCAATTGGGTCTGGATCAGTTCTTTCTCATTGAGATTCTTGCCCTCTTCTTCCTCTTCTTCCACCCAATACTGCGGATACATCTGCTGCAACTGGACAGGCATCAGACCGGAGAAGATGGCATTCCGGGCATACTGTGTAGCCGTCGGCAGAATCGAGCTGTACATATTCTCTTCACTGACGGTCATGAACTCCGAGAGCAGCGGCTGGATAGTCTTCCACTGGTCATAACGGAAGTTGTCTATCACCACTACGAACACTTTCTCTCCGCGATCCAGCATCGGGAATACCACACGCTTGAATACATCCGGCGAGAACAACGGTGTTTCCCCGCCTTTGGCACGTGCATCAAACCAACCCTCATAATGCGTCCTTATATACTTGGCAAAAGCGGCATCAGCCTGCTGTCGCTGCATATTCAGCATCTCGCGCATCGAAGAGTCCACATGCTCCAGATCCAGTTCCCAACGCGTGAGTGTCCGCTCTATCGCCTGCCACTCCTCCATCGTGGAGGCGGTGTCTATCATATAGGATATATCGCCGAACTCCTCACGGTAACTCTGATTGGTGTGAGAACTGAGTATATCACGCTGATGGATATGCTTCTTGAGGCACAAGAGAATCTGGCTCGGGTTTACAGGCTTGATCAGATAATCCGTGATTTTTTCTCCGATAGCCTCCTCCATAATGCGCTCTTCCTCACTCTTGGTGATCATCACTACCGGTAACTCGGGATGAATCCGCTTGATCTCCTGCAGCGTCTCCAAACCGCTCAATCCCGGCATGTTCTCGTCCAGAAAGACGATATCCACTCTCTCCTGACGACATAAGTCCAACGCATCCTGACCGTTGTTGGCTGTCAATACCTCATAGTCTTTTTCACGAAGATAGATGATATACGGTTGTAGCAAATCTATCTCATCGTCCACCCAAAGTATTCGGTTCATAGTTCCTCCATTTGTTAATTAGATTAGACATATCTTGAGGCCACTCGCTATCAAAATGCATGCGCTCGCCCGTGCGCGGATGGGTGAAACCCAAAGTGCGTGCGTGTAAGGCCTGACGGGGACAGAGTGCGAAACAATTCTGGATATACTGCTTGTATTTCTGGGTACGTAGCCCTTTCAGAATCTCGGTTCCTCCATACTTCTCGTCTCCGAACAACGGATGCCCTATATGACGCATATGTACACGGATCTGGTGGGTTCGGCCGGTCTCTAAACGGCACTCCACCAAGGTCACGTACGGATAGCGCTCCAGCACGCGCCAATGGGTGACGGCCTCCTTGGCAGAAGGGTTCTCCTCAGGATCCCATACACGATAGATAGTGCGGTCTCTGTTATCACGAGCCAAAGCACCAAAAATCGTGCCATCATCCTCATTGAACGTCCCCCATACAAGCGCATTATACGTCCGCTCCGTGGTGTGCTCAAAAAACTGCCAGCCGAGATGGGTCTTCGCTTGAGGCGTCTTGGCTATGAGCAACAGACCGGAAGTGTCTTTGTCTATACGGTGTACCAAGCCTATCTCAGGATTATTCATATCCAGCTTGTCGCCAAAATAGAAGGCCAGAGCATTGAGCAAGGTGTGCTCAAAATTGCCATGCCCGGGATGAACTACCATGCCCGCAGGCTTGTTCACCACCAACACATCCTCATCCTCATAAACAATGGTGAGAGGTATATCTTCCGGTACAATAGTGGTATCATAAGGGGCATGATCCAGAATCACCTGCACAAAATCCGCCGGCTTCACCTTATAACTGCCGCTAACAGGCTGACCGTTCACATGCACATGACCCGCTTCACAAGCCTGCTGCACACGGCTACGGGAAGTGTCTGCCATGTGCTCTGCAATATATTTGTCCACCCGCAATGGTGCCTGCCCCTTGTCCACTACGCAATGCCAGCGATCTTGGGTCTCATCCATTTCGGGCAACGACGGATCTGATAAAGACCGTTTAGAACCACTCATCGTCAATACTGTCTTGGTCTGCTGCAGGTGTTTCGATAATAGTCTCCTCGGATACACCGCCCGAAGACTCGTAAAAACTTTGCAGTTTCTGATTCAAATTACGGGTAAGCATAATCATCACCTCATCTCCGTCTATGGCATCCGAGCCTTTCAGAGGAGATTGGGTATAGACTACAAACTTGCCGACATTCTCCTCCGTAGGCTGCTCGTCGTAGTTGAACGCACCGAGGACGAGTTCGTTCTCCTCCAGAAGTGCTTTGGCTTCCTCAAGCGTCTTGCCGCGAAGATCCGGCACTTTCACATTATGAGTACCGCCTTTGCTGCCGCTACCTACCACCAGCACAATCGGACTTCCTTCCTCTACACTCGTACCCGGATCCAGTTTCTTGCCGTTAAGAGTCACATTCAAGACAAGATCCCGGTATTCGTGAGGCTGATAGACTATATTCGTGACCTTCAGACCCATTGCCTCCAGCGTAGCCGTTGCCTGACGGCTGCTCACATTACGGACATCCGGCAGATTGATCCGGCGCTTGCATTTGGCATTGATCACCACATACAGCGGACGGTGACGCTTGGCACGACTAAGAGAAGGGGGCGTCTGCTTGATAACGATGCCACGAGGTACCTTCGTCGTATAGACCGAATCGACGATTGTCAACTCCATCCCGACCGACTCTGCCATCGTCTCTGCCTCCTCCACCAGCATACCGGTTACATTGGGCACTTCGACCTCTACTCCGTGATCGGTGTAAATCTTCATCGCCCCGTAAAAAAGCACCAGAAAAATAATAGATGCCAAAATCGCCAAAAGCACGTTTAAGAGTACAAATCCACCCTTAGATTGCGTATTTAGTAGCTTAAAATCCATAATTATTAAAAAAAATCGCACAAAATTACATTTTTTTTTGGATATATGCAAAATTTATTGTAATTTTGCAGCCGATTTCTGGAAAAATAGGAAATCAATTGTTAATATTAACTTATTTAAGGCTTTAAAAATTATGAAGAAAGTTCTTTTCATCGCTGCTGTTGCTCTTTGCGCTATGGCTTGTGGCAACAAAGCTGCTGACAAGGCAGGTTGCTGCGACACCGCTGCAACTGACACTGTTGCAGAGCAGGTTGTTGACACCGTAGTTGACTAATTTATTACGTAGCAACGCGAGATGGAGGCTGTTCGATAGAGCAAGCCTCTTTTTTTTGTCCATAGCCCAAGAGAAACAAGCGGATAATTCACAAAACACCCTTCCAACATCAGAGGCGGAAGGGTGTTTTTCTACTCGTTCTGTCTTATCGCACAGAGGTCAGTCTCCGGATAGTGGCATTGAAAGCATCCTTCCGGAGCAGGTCTTCGAGTGAGATATGCATCCTGTAGTTCCAGAAATGGCGCGGATTTGACGGCACATTGATACGCTCCCCATTGGCATCCGGGAGACGCACCTCTCCGTCAACAGCCAGCCAGTCTTGCAACGGCAGGATAACCCACATCGCAGGACTGTACATATGCTGGTTAACGATAAACTCGGCTATCTGCGGAGTCATCTCCTTCGGTGCTTCACCCCACCAGCCCATCTGCTCATTATAGAATTTCTGGGTCACGGCACGGTCTTCCTCCCACCATGCACGCAATGGGTTAGTGTCGTGCGTTCCGGTCGTGCAAACGCTCAGATAGGGGGCATCAGCCGGATGAGCAAAAGTCAGGGTCGGATCCTTGGGCATACGCTGGATCTCAAGACTCAGAATCTGCAACTCGTGCATCACATCCGGTACACAAGCCGGTACCATTCCCAAGTCCTCACCACAGCAGAGCATATGCGTGGCATTGATCAGCGTAGGCAGCTTGCGCATGGCTGACTGGCGCCAGAACTCCGTATGACGACGGAAGAAATAGTCATTGTAGATACGCATCAGCACCTCTTTCTGGTCGTCGTACAACTCGTTATAGGAGTGAGACTGATAGATTGAGATACGCGGATGAAGCATATACGGATTGTTCTGGTCGATGACAAACAGCTTCTCGCAATGCAGATAAATCAATCCATTGCAGATATTGAGTGCTTTCTCGGCCGTCAGACCGGAGGCTTTCAGCTTCTTCTCGTCCCCTACCAGCGCATCGTACCACTCCTGAACCTTGAGTTGGGTATCAAACTCCTCACGGAAATAATATACATAATTGTCATGCGTAGCCAATGCGTGCTCTTTTGCCCATTCGGTGTCATAACCGAAGACATCACCCAGGAAATTGGAACGGATATAAGGCTTGGTCATACGGTCCCAGTCAAGGCAGACACCCTGGTTCTGGAGATCCTGATAGGAGTATGGCAATGCCGGAACAAAATGTCCGCAAAGACCCCATACATCGGTCTTGGGCATCTGCCAGATACGGAAGAAACCCAATATATGGTCTATACGATACGCATCAAAATAATCCTGCATCTTCTGGAAACGGTGACGCCACCAGGAGAAACCGTCTTTTGCCATCTCGTCCCAGTTATAGGTCGGGAAACCCCAGTTCTGACCGGAGATAGAGAAGTCATCCGGCGGAGCTCCGGCGGAGGCATTCAGATTAAAGAGCTCTGGATTCGTATAAGCATCTACCGAATCAGGCGAGATCCCGATAGGTATATCACCCTTCATCGCTACACCGATCGAATGGGCATATGCCACTGCCTCGCTCAACTGCTTGTCGGCATGGAACTGAAGATAGTAGTAGAACTCCTTCGGCTGCTTGTCGCGACGGTGCAGAAACTCTGCATACGGCACCAGCCACTCGCTGTTCTTGGCAAAGAAGGCTTTGTACTCCGCAGTCGAGAAACAAGCGTCACCTTCGGCTTTGAAGAGCTGCTTGAAGTATTTCATCTTCTCGTCATAGACGCACTGATAATCGGCTATCGGCTTGCGGTTGAACTCCTCTTTGGTGGCATTGTATTTCTTCTTTTGTGCCGGGGTGAGGCGTCCCATGCGCTCGATATTGATATAGATGGGATGAAGCGCAAAAACCGATACGGCATTATAAGGATACGAGTCACGGTTGGTGTGGGTCAGCGTCGTGTCGTTGATAGGCAGGGTCTGAATCATCTTCTGACCGGTGAGTGCTGCCCAGTCTGCCATCTTCTTCAAGTCAAGAAACTCTCCTATACCGAATCCCTCTTCCGTACGAAGCGAGAACACCGGCACAGCTACGCCGGCACCCTTGAAACGAGGCTGGGTCCTGCGGAACGAACGGTCGTTCTGGTAGATCTTGACTCCTTTCTGAACTCCCCATATCTTGCGGTTTTCACCCCACTCCATATCTACCGTCTGACCCGTATGCAGATCGTATATCACATACTTGTACTCGATAATCTGATCTGCCTCAGCCTCAAAATCCGCATGCCACAGAGGGAACTCGCCGTCCTGCATCGGCAGCTTGTCATCCTGGGACCAGTTGCCCAAAGCCGGGATATTACCTACTACCGCTACACCTTGCGTCGGCAGAATCTGAGGCAGATCGATCGTCAGACGGATATTGCCCTTCGGCGATTTCACCTTCTCCGGCTTGCGGCGAAGGAAAAGAGACTTGAGGAATGCCGTCGTATAGAACGACTTCTCGTAATCAATCGCCTGCCAGAAATCACGAACGATTATCTTCTTGTCCGAAGCATGCAGAGGCAGTGTGCGCGGCTCGCCTGCTTCGTAGATAAAACCGCCGTCCTGAAGACGAATAGCATATTTATACTGCACCGAACTTGGAAAATCCGACACAGGCAGGGTCGCTGTCCAGAAGTCAGCACCCTGACATGTCAATAGCAGGGGATTTTGCTCCGTCCAACCCAAAATGGAATGCTGCGTCTCGATCACGCAAAGGGTTTGCCCATACTCGGCACGATAGTTAATTTGAAACGTTACAGTCATAGTATTTTTCTCATTAGATTTATTTTGGCTACAAAGATACACTTTTTTTTTCAAAGTGCCAAATTATTTTGCGTTTTTCTTTACAAAAGTACCAATAAGCATCGGTAAAAGACTGTTGATCGCCCATAAAAGCATTCCAGCTAACGTGGCTTCCATCGACCGGAATACAAACATCGCTGTTGCACCACGGATTCCGACCTCCGCTACCGATACGGATGGAGCTATGGTGACGAACAGATAATAAACCGGTATCTCCACCAAACGGGACAACGACACTTCCAACCCGAACAAACGGAGACACAGTGCCAGCTGCACACACCAGCATAAGTACCGCAACAGACTCTGACCCAACGAACCCAAAAGCTTGGTATAAGAGACTTTGACCCAACGGTGCAATATCTTTGGCAGAAGCAAAGTGACAGCCAATACCGTTACAATAACCACACCTGACAACCATATTTCGGGGCTCCGGTTTCTATCGCCTATGAGCCAGACAATCAACGGAACAACACCTGCCGACACAATAGCCGTTGTCATGGTCATTGACCCCAGAACGCCCAGACTGAGCACTTCTGCCCAACGAGGCTCTTTCATCAGCAAAGCCCTTGACGGATATTCGCCCAACTGGTATGGCGTCAACTGACCGGCTATCTTGCTGAAATACACCTGACGCTGCGCCTCCTGCAACGATATATCACCTGTCAGATACTGCCAACGCCATGCCTCCAGCAGCATATTCACCGGCATAAGCAGCAACGCCGACACACCGCATAAGACGGCGATCCCGTCTGCCTGACGGAAATGCAACAGAAGAGACGACCACTCGTCATAAGTATATAGCTTATAACCGATATACACGTAGGCGGCGATCGTCAGAAACCAGGACAGACCGTTTATGTAGCGTTGTTTACGATTCACAGCACAAAAATACAACTTTATTTGCAAATATGCAAATTTTACTGTACCTTTGTGCGCTGAAATGCGAAAATATGCACTCATAGCGATGTTATTTTGCACCGTGAGGGCGGTAGCACAACTACCGGTGGAAGATGTTATCCATGATATCTATGCGCAGCTCACCGAACTGGAGGGAGTGGATTATGAAGAACTGCAAATGGATCTGCTGGATCTGGCTGCACACCCCATCGACCTCAATACCGCTACCGAGAGTGATCTGCAACGCCTCCCGTTTCTATCTCCACAGCAGGTGGACGACATTCTCCTTTATGTCTATCTGCATCCCTTGGACAGCCTCTACGAACTGAGGATGATACCCTCCCTTCAGGACTATGATATACGCAATATCCGCGCTTTCTGTTATGTGAAGCCGCGGGCACATGCTGAGAAGGACAAGATCTATCCGGCGGAGATACCACGGCAAATAAGGCAGGAGATCATCACACGCATAGACGCACGTAATATAGAGGATTACACCAACGACCCTGTCGCGCTACAGTTCCGCTACAAGGCGCGCTATCGGGACTATGCGGAGATAGGGCTACGCCTCAACCGACCTGCCGGAGAAGATGCTTCCGCGCTACAATACGGAGGATATATACAGCTCCAAAACATCGGTCCGCTCCAAAAACTCGTTTTGGGTAACATGCAAGCCCATTTCGGACAGGGACTGGTGATGGCTTCCGCTTTCCATACAGGCAAAAACATGTATGTCGCCAATGTCGGATACGAACAGGAGGGGGTGCGCAAACTCAACGCAATCGACGGAAGCGGACTACACGGAATAGGCGCTACCATGCAATGGACACACGGAAAGACCCGATTCCTCTTGTCCGCGCTCTATTCGCTCCAAAAAGACCGGAACAACATCCGCCACCATGCACTCGGTGCCAATCTCACCCTCTCACGCAACCAATGGAAAATAGGCTTCACCGCTATCGAACACATCTACTCCGACACGATCGCCCCTTACCGTGACATGGCATATAACGCCCGGTATTTCCGGGGCACCAAACAGATGGTTTTGGGACTGAATGCCCGATACCGCTGGCGGTGGCTGGACATCTTCGGCGAGGTGGCTACGGCGCAGAACAACCGCTGGGGAGCAGCCGCACAGACAGGGGCGCGCATCTATCCTCTCAGCGGCGTGGAGATCACCCTGCTACACCGCTATTTCTCGCCTTGGTACGACAACCCCTCCGGATACGCTTTCTCACAGACAGCAAGAGTCAATGACGAACACGGTATCTATCTTGCTACGGATATACGCCTCATCCCCGGATGGCGGCTGTCCGCCTACGCAGACCTCTTCCGCTTTGAGGGAGTCAAATACGGCATCCCTTTCGCGCCATCGTACGGCTATGACGCCGTGGCGGAGGCACTGTACATACCCGACGGCACCTATTCTATACGTATGCGTGTCCGCGCACGGGAGAAAGGCAGGAAAGCGCACTATAGCACACGCGCAATCTTCAGCTGCCAACGCTCAGGATGGTCGCTCTGCTCCTATGCCGAAGCCAATATCACCACCGACACCTTGGGAAACCGCGGATGGGGAATAAGCATCGCACAGGATATACAATACCGCTTCACTACTGTTCCACTTGCTATTCAGGCACGGCTGCAAGGCTTCGATGCACGGCAATGGGACAACCGCATCTACCGCTCCGAACACGATGTGCTCTACTCCTTCTCATCTACCGCCGCCTATGGCAGAGGAGGAAAAATAGCCCTCAACATCCGTTATCATATCCTACCCCGGCTATCGCTCTATCTCTGTCTCAAAGAGACGATCTACCACCCCTCATGGGCACACGCACGCGCTATCCCGCTCAGCCGGACCGATATTCACCTCATGCTACGAGCCAAACTGCCATGAACCGAAACAAAAGGGATCTCATCCGTAGATGAAATCCCTCGTGGTCCCACTTGGGCTTGAACCAAGGACCCCCTGATTATGAGTCAGGTGCTACTAACCAACTGAGCTATAGGACCATCGTGTCATCAGACACGCTTTGTATTTACTTGATGCTTTGGTAGTAAGCCTCAGCCTCTTCTTTCGTGATCTTCTTCTGCTCCTCTGTCAGATCAGGTATCTTGACATCCAGACCTACAGGCATCTTGTTCAGTCCGTCCTTGAAGAGCTGCTTGTTTGCCTCGTAGATATATACCCAGCAGTTAGGGTTGCTGAAGTAGTTCCGAGCCAGACGGGTCAGCGTGTTGGCGTTTACCGACTCACGGTCTGTAACAACCGGAGCAGTGTTGTCGTTGTTCACGTTATAAGAACCGTTCTTCTCACGCTCTGCTTTGCGACGATCGAAGTCTTCCTTCGAGATGAGACGGATCTCGGCACGGCGGTTAGGTCCGTAAGCACCCTTGCTGCGACGACCTACAATCTTGCCGCGACCGGATGTCAGGAAGCGATCCTCAGGAATATTGTACTCTTCCTTCAACTCCTCCAATACTCGTTTCGCACGGTTCTCTGCCAATTTCGCGTTGAAGTCGTCCGAACCCGTGTTGTCGCAGATACCTACCACATCAATGTACAAGTCGTCACGACCATTCAAAACCTGGGCTACCTCTTGGATAGTGTTCAGACCTCTTTCGGTCAACTCAGACTTGGCGTTATCGAAGTAAACATAGAATACCTGATCGCTCTCGCCACCATAGATCTCAGTCTTCTCATGAATCTCTTTGCATACCACGGTATCTTTGCTGAAGTAGTAAACAGTGTCTTTCTCAGCAGGCTTGTTGCCGCGACCGTAGTTGTCCAGGAAGTAGTCACGAGGCATGTTACGCGGGTGGGATTTCTTCACTGCATTGATCTTGTAACGCAGGTTCAGAGTAATATCGAAGATACCGTCATTGTTCTTCGACGGGTGGGCATATTCGCCCTGGTAACCACGACCGTCCAGATAGTCACGCGTGAAATAAGAGTAGTTCGCGCGAAGACCCAACGCGATGGAACGGTTCAGGTTGAACTCGAAATTGGCACCTGCCTGAACATATCCGATAGTACTGTAACCGTCATCCGACTTCGGTTCGTACTCCAACGTGTGACCGCGAGTCACATCCTCGTTGTCATAGTAGATACCGCGTTTGTAAAACGCTGCACCACCACCAACCATGGCATGCAATGAGAAGATCTTCTTGCGTGCACGCGGGAACCATAGATTAATAAGATCCAACGATACATAAGCTCCGGCTTTGTGCTGATGACCTGTCAACAACGTATCAGCTGCCACATTGTGCTTACCCGTAACCGTGTACATGTCGTACATATACTCGATACCGAGACCCCATGTCGGAGTGAACGAGTACTCCAATGCCAAACCCGCTGTCGGAATAGCTACGTTATGCTTCATCTCACTCGAAAAGTCACCGTCGAATGAACTGAATCCGATATGAGGAATCAATGACCAGTGAGCCAACTCCGGCACTGCATTCTCATTCTCCTCAAGCTTGTATGGATGCACACCCTTCGCAGGAATGCTATCTTCTGCAACAACTGACAAACTCATCAGAGCTGCTGCAAAAAGGAGGAAAGATTTCTTCAATAACATGATTTTTTATAGTTACAATATACGTATTTCACCATTCAGCGTGCAAAATTACTACAAAATTCCCACATATGCAAATTTTTCGGCATTTTTTTCAAAAAAATACACAATCAAATGTTGTATTTCAACCAAAGTGTGTCTTTTTTATCGTAAATGTGCGTTTTTAATGCCTAAAAATTTGGTCATATCAAAAAAAAGCAGTACTTTTGCACCGTGTTTTTCATGGTATTAGATTTTAAGGTTAAGTAAAAAGATTGGGTTGCCGGGAGGCAACCTGCTTTGTTTTTATAGGGTTCTCTGCGAATATCTGCACGGAAAACCGCCCCGAAGAGCGGTTTTCCTGTGTTTTCGTAAATTACGTAAATTACGTAAATTACGCTAAATTACGGCTCGCCATGCGAGCCTTTTATCCCTGCGCATCGTACTCCTGTCCGCATACCTTCCACAGATACGCCCGCATCGTGCGCTTGCCGCCGGCAGTGTCTTTCTGTGCGTTGAACGCCTCCTGGTCGGCTGCCATCTTCGACAGGTCTTTGGCGCGTGCTTTCACCATCGCCTGCACCGCCGTGAAGCGTGCGCGGATTTCCAACTCGCGTGCGGAGGGCTCGGTTGAACGGACGGTCTTCTCACGCAGGTAGAGACGGTTACAAGCATTGCTCTGGGTGGCTGCCGTACGGTGGGTAGCCAACAGCATCTTGGTGCAAGAGTGCTGACCGCTCTTGCCCGGTTTCGACAGTGCGCCGGATACATGGTCAATTCCGGCTGAATAAGTTACTTTTGCCATAATAGTTAGGGTTTAGGGTTAATATTGTTCATTTCTCGCGCATTTATATTGTTCATTTTTCGCGCATTTATTATTGTTCATTTCTCGCGCATCTTTGCGCGAGCCTTCCATCATACATTTCTCGCGCATCTTTGCGCGAGCCGTTCATTGTTCCCTTCTCGCGCATTCTTGCGCGAGCCGTTCTTCCGTTTAATCACAGCTTCTTCGATGCATCGTAGGTCTCGATGGTCTTGCTCTGGATAACCACGCTGGTGTCGCCTTTCTGCCAAGCCTCTGACCGCGTGGTAACGGTTCTTGTCACATTGCACGAACTCAGTCCCAGCCCCGCCGCGAGCGCCGTCAGCGCGGCGATCAGCACCGAAATAACGATTTTCAGAATTTCTTTACGTGTCATTTTTTTGCTTGTTTGGATTTGTAATCAGGTCTGTCAGTGTAACAATCCGGGCTTTACTCCCCGATCTTCTTGTACTCTTGTGCGAACATAAATCCCCACAGCGAGCCATATTTCTTTTGGTTCTTGAATGCCGTCTTGTAAGCCTCTTTCTGCTCATTGGTCAGGGCTTTCAGAGCGGCTATCGTTTGTGTGAATTTATCCTGACGAGCCAACTCTTGTTCGCTGAACGGTTTGGTGCGAGGATGGCAGATCTTGCCCGTGTACAGGGTGTCGCCTTTCTTCGCGAAATACACATCGCTGTGTTCACAGATCTTGCCGCTGTACGACTTGACCATTTCAATTGGAATGTACTTTGCCATAATAGTTTAGGTTTTGGTTTGTTAATAATATGTTGTTCTGTTTCCGGCGGTATGCCGCCGTCTTTCTTTTCGTCTATTGTCCCTGCATTGAATGTCGGTTTTATTTCGTTTCAAGTTCCCCCAATCTCTTTCGTCTCCAGCACCGGTTAAGCCGACCTTAAGCCGAGGTTAGGCATCAAAAACACCGCCTCTCAATTGAAAGACGGTGCAAAGATACGTCAAAAGTGAACAATCTGTTCTTCTGCCGGTGGAAAATTTATCAAAAAACTGTATTTTTTTCGTCTTACTGCCTCTTGGTAGTACCATCTCAGGCAATAATCCACATACATTATTGCAATTTTGTTCCTTCGGGCGACAATCTTTTTCGCCCACCCTGCGGATGTTCCTTTGTCTCGTTCGATAAAATACTGATCCACGATCTCTTGGTTCCGCACTTCAGTCGCGTGCCGCATCAAGGACATATAGGAGTCATTCGGATCCCGTACCAGATAGGGCACATCATATAACGGATAGTCCATAGCGTTTAGTTTTTGATGTAGATGGTTGTATGTTTCTCAGGCAGGAACTGCCTTTTCCAGCCGTCTCGCTCCTCGGTCGTGCCGTAGCGGTCGTAGTAGGCAGCGTAGGAGAGTTGCATCTGTTGCGGTTTGAAGTCCAAGATGAAGAAATACGGGTTTCTGCCGGGGTAGCGGCCGTGCGTCTCCAGCCAGGTGATGATGGCCTGCTGCTTGGTCTGGCTGCATTGTTCCCAGAGCTGTTGCGCCGCTCCCAGACGGCTTTTGAATTGTTCGTCCGGCTGGAATAGCGTCAGGAAATGATTAAAATCCATAAAAATAATTTTTGTTTAGTCTGTCCCGCCTGTCCAGTCCTGTCTCGCCCCAAGGGGGGATTATAGGGGGGACTAGACAGACTAGACAGACTAGACAGACTAGACATTTTTTATTTTTCTTTTTGTCAAACTTTTTCTTTTATCGGCTTTCTTTTTATCCCATGAACGCGAGGCGGAAGGAGTGCTTGATGGACTCGGAATCGGGGTGGGCTGCTTCGAGCTTCTGTGCGGTGCGTTTGAGGTCGGCGCGCATGTCCTTCAGCTGGGCTGCCATCTGTTCCTGCAGGGCGAGCTGCTGCACGTAGATGGCATGGTTGGGGTCGGAGGTGATGGAGGGGTTGGTGTTCTTCTCCCACGTGAAGGATTTGGGGCGGCTGACGACGATCTTGAAACCGTGGTACTCGATCGTGCCGGTGAAATTGGACGGCTTGCCCTGCTCTTTGATGAGCGCCTGTACGGCGGCTTCGACCTGCGGACGGAGGGTTTTGAGGGTTGCCTCGGATTCGTTACATGCTACCTGCGCAGCGAAAAATTGGTCGATTACTTCGTAGTTTGAGTTTGTTTGGGCACTGCGTGCCGGTTTGAGGTTGTTTGAATTGTTGGTTGTCATAATGTTAAATATTTTTTAGTTATTGTTCAGGTGCCTGTATAAAAACAAAAGCACCGGACTCCATTTTGAAATCCGGTGCAAAAGTACTGCTTTAAGTGACCCCTTGGAAGGTCGTTTTGACCACAAACGCGACCCCTTGTGACCTTTTCGTCTCCAAATGTCTATCGCTTGCGTTTTCGGTTGATATTTCTGCCGAGGGCGTAGTGATCCACCACCCATCCGAACTCCTTGCTGAGCCGCCGGCAGAGCGCAACGCGTGTGTTATTCGCCACGAACTGCTTGAACTCCTCGTCAAAACGGCTTCGTTCGTCGATGTATTGACGCACTTCGGTGTATCTGCCTTCACGCGGAGTGCCTAAAATCTGCTCCGCCGTCAGCTCTGCCTCGTCTGTTTCTTCAGCCGTTTCCTCTTCCGTCGTTTCCTCTTCCTGCGGCGTGAGGTAGATGTTGCATCCGTGGTTGTCGTGGATGTCGTTGTTTTGCTCGGCGATCAAAGTGAGTTTGCCGTGATTTTCGATGGTGATGGAGGGTTTGTGTTCTTGCTTTTTCATATCCGGTTGTGTTTTATAGTTGTTTAGTTCTTGTTCCAGTTGGCGGATGTACTGAGCCTGTTCCATAGCGGTTTGCACCCATCTGTCGCGGTCGCGACGCAGGGCATCCAGCAAGTTGAGGGTACTATGTTCATCAGGCGGTGGCATCTTTTGCGGTCATTATAATAATAGGGACCCCGAGGATTTATAATCCTTGGGGAGAGGAGGAAACGTGACCATTACATTTGTTACGCAGTAACTTAATCATGGATCACCGATTCCGACGACAAAAGTACAACAAAAAACTCCCAAAACATGGGAGTATGGAGAAAAATGCAGAAATATGATTATTGTTCTCTTCGGTGGCATTCTTGCCGCCGGATCATTCAACTATATGCTTTATCAATGCTTCTTCATTGTGCAACATACTGCTTTGAAAATCCGACCAAGAAGATACCGATTGGGGGATGGTCATTCCATAGAGGGATATTGTTCCACCATATCCGCATAGTGTTGAAGAATGTATGGCTGTATCAGATGAAATTGACGGATAAACCAAACCTCCATGTGCTGCCTGCTTGATATACATATATGTGATGAGTTGATGAAGGTCGTCCCTGTCCACTTCTGACACGCGTTTATCAGTATAGCCCTTATATTTAGCATCCAGAATGAAATCCTGCCTGTAAAAATCAGGATAGCGCGGTGCGGACTTCGGATTATTGAAAAGCCAAATGGCTCCTTGGCTATCCTTATTACGGGGATGCAAGAATCCTATCGGTGCCAAGAGAGTGTTCAGATATTCTTCCCAAAGCCATGCGCCATCAAACAAAATACCATATATCTCATCATTCGTAGTCCCGTATTTCAGTTCCTCATGACGAAGAATTTGCAAACAAAGCTGCTGTAAATAGCGGTACTCGCCATAGTAAGGATGCCGAATGGGGCGTAAGTTGCGGTTGATGACTTTTAGCCGTTCCTGACGATTATACGTTGGTGTGGCTTGCACTATGGCATTTACAGCCTCTTTGGTATCCGCGTCATTTTGCAGAATCCCGTTCGCGTAAGGATGCAGACGGATATATTCTATGGTATGCCGCACTAATTGCGTGACATCGTTATTGTACGCATATTCGCGTGTTTGGTATGCGATGTTGCTGGAGAATGGGATGTTCTTACGTATATGCTGCGCCATATCTATTCTTCCGCGCAGATGCGTGTCATTGTAATGGTGGGTTTGGTATTCTTTGTACAAGCCCTGCCGGTATGCACGCTTGAGAAAAGCGGGAAATAGATAGATGAGAAAATCGAAAATACTGGTCTGGTCAGAGGTATAGTTGAGATCAAAAAGATTGACGGCAAAAACCCGTTGCAGCATATAGTGTAGAAAAAAATCCTGCTCATCAGTTTTAGCAAAGCGTGAATGAATCCGCAAACGGGTGTTCTTGTACCCCACAAAGCCCATAATGTTACCAGTGTATATGGTATTATCACGCATTGTGAAAATATACTCGTTAGTGATACCATCCTTATACTGATTAAGACTTTGAGGAAAAACAAGCAGATTCGGATTGTCTTCTATCTTCAGTTCACCAATAGGCAACGCAGATAACTTGCTCAGATTTTCTTTGTGAGCAAGTTCTTCACCTTTCAAAATATAACCTTGAAAGCAGTTATCCGTTATTGTTATCGGTTTTGGTTCTTCCATAGAAAGCGTCTTCCAGTTCCTGCATCTTGGTCGCTATGTTTTCTTTTCGTTCGCCACGAAAATACTCATAAAGAAGCCCTTTTATGTGATAATTCCAGAGCATCTCTAATTTTCCATCATATTCCTCTACCTTTTTGAAGTACGCAGCACCTATTTGATATGAAATTCCTAATCCTTCTATTGACGCAATCATATCATTGAGGTCTGTCATCGCTTTTTTGACGGCTGTTTCATTGGGAATACCTTTCAATATATCATCCATTGTTTCTTTTGCCGTAACTTCCTTCCACGCAAAACGCCGCCGCATCGCAAAATCCATGCTTTCCACAGAGCGGTCAATATCATTCATCGTGCCGATGATATAGACATTTTCCGGAATAAAGAAGTGCCCATAGTCAGTTGTGCCTAATGCAATATCAAACTCATTAGGTTCGGTTGCCATGTTGGCATATTGCGTCTTTACTTGCCCATCTTTGCCACGATAACCCGGGTCTATGGAATAGAATAGTTCTCCAAATATCTTTGAGATTTCTCCACGGTTTATCTCGTCAATGATAAACACGTATTTTTTGTTGGAATCGTTTTGTATTTGGCTTACATGATATTTTGATTTAATGTAATCAATTACTCCGGCATAATACCCTTTCCACCACTGATATACTGGTATACCTGAAAATTCCGCTTTCAGACTCTCTCTTGTCAAAACACCATTTTCTTTCAAATCTTTACCGGTATGAAGTCTCAAATTACCACGCCTATTTAGAGATATACCAAAATCATAGCCTTGAGGCGTTTTGAGTTTGATAGTATCTTCTCCCATTTCTGAGATCATAGAATCATATGCCTTGTCAAAGTTGCCAGAATCATATTTCTCTAATGCTTTCGCACAATATTCCTTAAATATTCCCTTTCTCAGTACAAATCCCACATTCCCTTTTTCATCTTGTATTGGTCTTAGACCTTCCACAAAATCCGTATAGTCGTAAGACGGATGGAACTGTACAAATCCTATCTGTCCACGCTCCTCATCCGAAAGCGAATGATAGCCTTTCCCAAACATGATTTGCGCTGCAATTTCCTTTGCCATGTATGTTTTTCCTGTTCCGGGTGCTCCGGTAAGGATCAAATTACGATTTGTTTCAAGCAAATTCATAATTTTCTGATATTTAATATTCGGCATATTGATAATGGAATTTATGTATTCTTTTATTTCATTATGTGAGCATTCATCAATGGTTTTTCTATATTTGCCATAAGTGCTCCCATCAAAATCGGTTGATAATTTACTATTAATAAAATGAATATTTCTAATTATACTCAAATACCCATCTTCTCCTAATTGGTTATCTTGAATACCTGTTACTTGTGCGATTGCTCTAATTCGCACAAATGGAACTTTATGACCTTCTCCTTTCGTAGCAGACGATTTAAGTATCAGGATATCACCATCTTTTATTTTATTAGCGACGGCTATCTGACGTTTATCTGCACTTTCCTTAGGATTAAATCTACCTTCCCAAATACCTTCTTTTATAAACCGCTCCAATTGGGAATTACTGCTGCCAAAATTAAATCCAACACACCAATATACAGGACTCCATACTATTTGATACAAATATCCGAGATATGTTTTGGAATGAGATACAAGCACCATCCACAGAATGTCCTGTGCTACCAATAGAGAACTTTGTAAACAGCCATTTGTGGATGATTTAACGAGTTCTAACAATTCAACATCTTTATCAATTAATTCTTTTAATGGTACTATAAGTTTCTGAAAATGCGAAAAACATAATCCTGTTTCTTTAGTTTCAATTCCAAGATATTGACATAATGCCTGATAAACTTCAAATTTGTAAAAGGTGTACTTCTGGGGATTAAAACACGTTAGGATAGCGGCAGCTGTTCGTTCATCATTTGCTTTATAGTTAAATTTTTGAGGTACTGCCTTTGCCATATAATCCTTGAAAGCTCTCACTTTGCTATCAAGGTTACTATCTCCTCTAAGCAGATCATTAAGAATTAATGCGAAATCGTCACGCTTGTTTTCTATTAAATATGAGATGGTTCCACGCGTAAGAGTTGCATAAACAAGATTAGAACGAGTGACACGTTCCGCAATAAACATATCTTCCTTTCCTGCACATTCTGTTATTAATTCCCATTTATATACCTCATCTTGTTCCTCATCCCTAAAAGGGATATTTGATCGTAATTGTTTGTATTGCCGAATTAAAAACAAATAAAGATATTGCCTAATAGCCTGCACCAATTCTTCACGTAAAGTCCACTCAAATAAGCTATTCTCTTTATCAAGAGTACGACCTTGAGCCATTGGAATAGCCCAATATATTTGAGTTTTATCTTCACGCACGATCTCAAATATATTCAGTACTCTCTGTACCATTTGCCCAAATGATGTAATGGCGCGATTTATGGAAGATGCTGACACATTATGTTTCACTCCTATAGACTTACAGGTTCCTGTGTTTTTATCCGCATAATAAAAATACAGCAACGCTTTCATCTGGTCTTCCGTTGTCTTATCTTGTAATATCCTTAACCACGTTTCTTGAGAGACAGGGATTTTGCAAGAAAAGACCTCATTCTTATTTTCCAAAATTATTGTTTTCATGATGTTTTATTTACATGTTTTCGCCTGCAAAGGTACAAAAATATTCCGAGATATGCAAATTTTTAATAAAAAAACGGAGCAGGCAGAATGGAATCGCAAAACGAGACGTCATACCTGCTCCGATAGAACTTTTACTTGTCTGCTTTCCGTTTGAGATAAATCACGACGCTTACTTGTTCTTCCGGATGAGCGACGGAATCCACCGACTGAATCCGAGCCTCAAAGATGTCACCATAACCTAAATCAAGAAATTTGGCAATAGTCTCATTCTGTCGGCGAGGGATGTAGCCGATATGCGTTTCGCCGAAGAAAATCGCTACGGCATTGTGGTCGTAAGGGTTCTCGTCCTCACGCACTAATGTCACTCTTTTGCCGACTTTCAGTTTGTCAAACACCTCACAGCCTTCGTGATAGGTGAATGCTGCTACATTGCAGCTAAGGAAATGCTCCTTGTTCGTTTTGATTCTCATAGCAGTTTTCAATCAGGGATAATGCGTACATTTCTGATTTCCGACGACAAAAGTACTACATCAAACTCCCAAAACTCGGGAGTGAAACAAGAAAAATACAAGAAAAGTGTATTTTTCGGTTATTCGTACATTTTGAGGATTCTTTTTGCTTCCTCGGCGAACTGCCGGCGCAGGGATTGCGGGGCAAGAATCTCTATCTCCGAACCGTGCGTGCGGAGCTGTTGGATGAAATCAAGCGTCGGAGCCACAAACCACTCAAAGACACACGGTTCGACCTCTTTCTGGGAGTGATGAAGCGGCAACGAACGGACAAACGGTGCCGCACTCTCCGATATACGCACACGGATGCGTTCCGGGGTGAACTGCTTGCCGCAGAAAACACCATAATAGCCGGAGAAATACGCCTGCGGGTCAAAATTCTTCGGCAGGCGGAAGGTCTTTTCCATCGTCTCCATGTGTCTGATACGGTCGAGCGCATACAGTCTCGGTTCGTCTTTGGGCGTGGAATGGACACTGTCTATCTCTTCTACGAAACCTAATACATACCACCGCTGCTTGAAGACCTTGAGGCACAATGGCGCCAGATGGAAGATATGCGGTGCTTCCTTGCTTTCGAAGCGCAGATGCGACACTTGCAGCCATCTGCTGTCACGCATGGCATTGACGATGGTTGTCAGGTACTCAGTGCCTTCGGGAATAGGTTCGTACAGGATGCGGTCACGCAACTCCCGGCTGGTGTCCAAAGACTGGCTGACGGCAAACTGCGAGAGGAGCCACTGTTTGGTGCGTGAGTTGATGTCGGTGTCGTTGATGTAGTAAAGCCCGTTTGCGCGGTCGCAAAGGATCTCGATGTCGAAGAGTTCTTCCACATCGTTCTTGTAACGGAAGAAGGTGCTGTCCGGCAGGCGCGATTCGTGATTGTCGTTGATTCTCGCACCCGCCCACTTGCGGTCAATCTCCTCACGGCTGATCTTCCCCGCACTGCGGATGGTATCCACCAGCCATACATATTTCTTATATTGTACTACGGACATACACAAGAAGCCGGTTTATGATCTGAAAGAGTAGTACTTCTGTCCGATGAAACTGACTATCACCGTGATGATGGTGATGAACATCTTGCTCGGCGTGGGATACCATCCCAAGATATCCACACAAAGTTTCAGACCAACATAGTTGATCAGCAGATTGAGTGCTACAATCAGAATATACCTGCCCAACTGTCTCCATCCCCTCAAAGAAGAGCCGGTGAAAGTGACATACTTATTGAGCCAGAAACCCGTCAAAAGCGTGATCGGGAAAACGACACAAAGCGTAGCTATATGCGGCGAAACGACCTGCTCAAATGAATAAAATGAGAAAATGACATTTTCATGCCCTATCACAAAATTATAGATCAGAAAATACAGCACCCAGTCAAAAACCATATTCGCTCCGCCGGAGAAGCCGTAACGGAACAACTGCTGCGGTATCCATTTTCGGAACGGACGGTAGAAGAAATCAATGATTTGCGTGATTATGTGTGCTAATTTGTGCATCCTGACAACAGGCAAATATTTTCTATTTTGCCCCCTCTAATTTATTAAGTACCCTTAATTTTGTTGCGCAAAGGTACTACATTTTTTTTATATTTGCAAAAAAAATGCACTTTTATTTGTCTAATTCATTTTTTTTTAGTACTTTTGTCGCCGATTTAATCAGATTAACAATCTTATGGACGACTATCACCAACAAAATGCAACAAGTACATGCCAAAAAATTTCTTGGGCAGCACTTCTTGAAGGACCTGAGCGTCGCCCAGAGAATTGCTGAAACCGCATTCGACAAGGGACCAAGCGACCAAGTACCAAGTAACAAGGGAAAAGTACAAGTACTGGAAGTGGGACCCGGAATGGGTGTATTAACCCAATATCTCCTCAAAAATCCGGATATCCAACTCACGGCGATAGAGATCGACCGCGAGTCAGTGGCATATCTCAAAGAATGGTATCCGGAGTTGCATCTGATAGAAGGGGATTTTCTGAAAATAGATCTTGATGTCATCTATCCCGAAGGGGAGTTCAACGTCATCGGCAATTATCCGTACAATATATCCAGCCAGATTTTCTTCAAGGTATTGGAGTACAAAGACCGGATACCTGTCTGCTCAGGCATGATTCAGAAAGAAGTGGCAGAGCGTATAGCCTCCAAACCGGGCAAAAAAGCCTATGGCATCTTGTCCGTTCTGCTGCAAGCTTATTACGATATAGAATATTTGTTTACGGTGGACGAGAATGTCTTCAATCCTCCGCCCAAAGTCAAATCCGCTGTCATCCGCATGAAACGCAACAAACGACGACGGTTGGAGTGCGACGAAGAACTATTCAAGACAGTGGTCAAGACCGCTTTCAACCAACGGCGAAAACAGATGCGGAACTCGCTAAGGAGTTTAGTTGAAAATGTAAAGTCGGATGTTGAAAAAAGTTCTGAAGAAAAAAGTCGTTTAGACTATTTCCTTACCCGAAGACCGGAACAGCTCACCGTAGAACAGTTCATCGAACTGACCAATCTGATACATGAGAATATGGTCAAATAAATGACTCAATGGTAAATGCCAAAATCGTAAATGTCATGTCTGAAATCAAAATATTCTATAAAGAAAACGAGAAGATAAAAGTCGCCAAGACTATCGACAAACTCAAAGAACTGGACAAGAAAGATATCATCTGGATTGATCTGCTGGATGTATCGGACAAGACAGAGGACACTCTGGAGGGTTTCCTCAAAATCGATATTCAGGAAGACGAAGAGATGGAAGAGATCGAGATGTCGTCCCGTTATATCCAGACCGACGACTCTATCGTAGCCAACTCCAACTTCCTCAAGTCCAATTTTGAGACCGAGCCGGTGAACTTCATCATCAAGAACTCTATTCTCGTCACGATCCGCGATGTGGAACTGGACAGTTTCAACGAGACGGTCAAGAAGATGTTCGTCAACACCCGTAGTTTCCCCTCCGGCTACCATGTGCTGGTGGCGCTGTTTGAGACACGTGTGGAGAAGGATGCCGACCTGATAGAGGATACCACGGATATGATTACCGATCTGTCCCAACAGATCACTGCCGAGTCGGATCACATGGACGAAGACCTGCTGGTACAGATCAAGGACCTGCAAGAGAAGGTGACCGTCATCCGACAGAATATCATCGACAAACAGCGCGTGATATCCAATATTCTCAAGTGCGATTTCTTCCCCGAAGAATTGGGGCCGCGCCTAACAATGATTATCAAAGATATCAACTCTCTGTTCGATTATACCCGATTCGGTTTCGACCGTCTCGACTACCTCCAGGATACCTTCCTCGGTTTGGTAAACATTGAGCAGAACAAGATCATCAAGATCTTTACTGTGATCAATATCATCTTCCTGCCGCCGACGCTGATAGGCAGTCTGTATGGTATGAATTTTGATTTTATGCCGGAGCTTCATTGGCAGTTAGGATACCTCTTTGCCATCGGATTGATGATATTGTCGGTAGTAATTATTCTATTGATTTTCAGACTCAAAAAATGGCTCTGATAAATAGTTATTAACAATTTGTTAACATTTTTAACATTCCGGTGTTGAATAATGTTGACAACCAAAAGTTTTGAAAACTATTAACAATCAACTGTCATCTGATAGGCGTATCTAAAGCATTGATTCAGGTGTAGTTAGAGAAGTTATTAACAATATTAACATACTATTATATCCATTAGGATTTTTAAATTTTAAGTATATATTTTTTTATATGAGTTCAGCGGAGCAGGAGAAAGTTTCGGATTTGAAAGATAAGATTTCCAAACTTAAGCAAGAGAAGAATGCGGTTATCTTTGCGCATTATTACACTCGTCCGGAGATACAGGAGATAGCGGATTTTATAGGGGACAGTCTTGCCTTGGCGCAGCAGGCTACGCGCGTACAGGCAGATATATTGGTGATGTGCGGTGTGCATTTTATGGGTGAGACGATGAAGATCCTTTGCCCAGATAAGAAAGTGCTGGTTCCTGATATGAATGCCGGCTGCTCTCTTGCCGACAGCTGCAAGGCGGAAGATCTGGCTGCATTCAAAGCACAACACCCCGATCATATGGTGGTCAGTTATGTAAACACGACGGCTGACGTCAAAGCGCTTACGGATGTGGTGGTGACTTCGTCCAATGCGAAGAAAATTATCGACCAGTTGCCCAAGGACGCCAAGATTATCTTCGGTCCGGATCATAATTTAGGTTCGTATATCAATTCGGTCACCGGCCGTGATATGCTGTTATGGAACGGTGCATGCCATGTGCACAGCCGTTTTTCGTTGGAGGCGCTTTTGCAGCTTAAGAAAGAGAATCCGGGAGTAGAGGTATTGGCTCATCCGGAGTGTAAGGCACCTATTTTGGCTCAGAGCGATGTAATAGGTTCTACCCAGGCACTGCTCCAGCATACTATCCGTTCGTCCGCCAAACGCTTTATAATCGCTACGGAAAGCGGTATTTTGTTTGAGATGCAGCGTGCATGTCCGGACAAGGAGTTTATTCCGGTGCCTCCGGAGGTGACAGAGGGTGTAGGATGTTCGTGTAACGAGTGCGAGTATATGCGTATGAATACGTTGGATAAGGTGTATGCGTGTCTTCTTCATGAGTCGCCTGAGATGCATGTTGATCCCGCAGTCGCCGCTCGTGCCGTATCTTCTATCCAGCGTATGCTGTCTATGAGTTAAGGCAGCTTTGATAAGACTGAAAGAGAAAACCTCTCTACGAAATTGAAATCGTAGGGAGGTTTTTTTAACCCAAAATAAATTCATAATCATCAAAACATTAATGACCGATTTGGATTAAAGATGACAGATATACTATGATATTATAGAACTTTGTCTTTAAGTGTGATAGGCTCAATTTTTTTCTTATCAAACTTATACGGATTAAATCGCCATCCAAGAACTATTTGTAACTGAATTTGAGGTGTATATCGTTTATGTGGTACGAATGTATTTCCTACATAATTTCCCCACATAGTTGATTTTGTGGCATTTGAGAGAGTATATGTAAATGAAAAACCTATATTAAAATGATCTTTAATCATCCATCCAAATTCTTCCCATATACCCAAAGTAGCCTTATTACAATCTTCTCGATGGTTTTCTTTAACAGTATTTCCATAACTGTCTTTTTCAATTGTATTAGAAACAGTTAAAATACCCAATTCGAGACCTGTTCTGGAATAAAATACTTTTTTCTCAAAAGAATAAGCCGGGCGGAGACATAAATATTGTAAATCCAATGTTTGATTACCTTTTACACCACTTGATATTTTACCACCTCTGAAAACATATTGCAATCCCATATAAACAGCATGTCGTTTATATCCCATATCCATTTGTTTTGGAGCATACTCTACATATCCTTCTATACTTGGTAGAAAACGCATACCGAAAATAGAAGAATATTTGGTATTATTTTCATAATCCCGATATTCCGAGCCTATATACATATTATATCCTTCTTTGATTTGCACACCATAAAGCAACCATGGACCTTCGGCAGGTGTTGGAATATGTTGTTTAGCTTTTTCCTTTTCTTCTTGAGCCTGAGCTATATCACGAAGTGTTGGAGTGGTATCTTGCGTTTTTTTCTTTGTAAAAGTTTGAACTGTTCCGTCTTTGTAGAGTATAGTAGCAATTTTATCTGTGCCAAGTACAAAAGTAGGTCCTTTCGGATTATTTTTCTTTTTATACTTGATTTGTGTTTCTGAAACTTCCTCAATAATTGCTTCTATACGTTCATTTTCATATGTTACAATTATATCTTGTGCTTTAACATAAAATGTTACAGCCAATACAGCCAATAATAAAAAAATCCTTTTCATAATTGTTAGAAATTAAGTGTCAATCCTAAACCGTTTTGAGTGACGCCAACTCTAAGTGTTAAAGCCTGTTTATAATTAAGTGATGAAGCACATTGATTATTAAAAATACTCAAAGCTTTCGATTGTTTATTAGCACCACCTACAATAAATCCAACTCCGCCACCGACAGCCAGAGCTGTTCCTACACCAAAGCAACATCCCCAAGCCGTAAGATCATCTCTACCAACATAACGTAATGAACCAAGCATTAACCCTAAACCTGCTCCTCCTAAAAAACAGCCTGTCCAAATGAATGCTTCACCGGTGTTATAGGATTTATAAGCATCAGAACATGTAAGTTTCAAAAAGTCTTTATATAAACTTTCATCCAACTCTATATCTCCATAATAATACTTATTCCGTTTGTCAGATCTTTCTATTTTTTGTCCTGGGATAAATACAATATCTTCAGCTTCACGAACAGTTTTTATTGTTCCGTTTGTACCCCCTTTTTCAGGAGCTGTCTGTTTGAATGTCTGTACATCTCCATTTTTATAGATTATAGAAGAAATTTTGGCAGTTGAAATAACAAAGGTAGGTCCGTTTGGATTTTCCTTTTTTTTGTATTTTACTTCCGTATCCGATACTTCAGTTATGTTAGCATCAATACGTTCAGATTCATTTGTAACAATGATGTCTTGCGCCCAAATTGGCATAGATGTGACTGCAAGTAGCAGTAGTAGTAAAAATTTTTTCATAATAGTAGTTGCCGGTTATTTCCACATAGGCTCATCGGGTTTTAATGAAAATTTATTTTATGTATATACCTGGAGAAGTAATATATCCCGTCTCCATATTTTTAATAGCATTTCCTTCTATAACCATCCCTATTGGTATTTGAGAAGTTATTTGGTTCATTTTTTCTTGAGATATTGTAATAATATCTATTTCCGGATGGTAAATACGATAGAAACGCTGTTTATCCTGTTCGTTTTCAACAGCTATACCTATTGTTTTATCCACGGTATTGAATTGTTCAAATTGTTGTACATTGGCAAACGAATTTTGGCAAAACGGGCAAGTGAAAGAAAACAAATAGACAAAATAGGTAGAATCGGCAGAGAAATTATATAAATCTTTCAGTTTTTCCATGGTGGTTGTACGGTTCTCGGTTTTGAATGAAGATATTTTTGGAAGCATAAACGATTTACGCATAGATAATCCACAAATAAAACAAGCTGATGCTGTGACCAACATTACGACAGTTGTTTTAAGCCATAAATATGATTCATGGTATGGTTGGGCTAATATCACTAAAATTGCCAAACAAACCAAAATAAGATTGCGCACAAAAGTAAGCCAAGTTTTGCCGCTATACAGGTTAGAAAATATTCCGAAACATCCACATTCCGTGATACCTTTGAACAATAACCCATAGGCATAAATAAGAGAAACGACAATAAGGAATATTACTCCGGCACATGCGCTCCATCGCAGTTTGATACGAAAAAGAAGCATGCTGCCGAGGATTGATTCTATAAATACGAGAACAGGAGCACCAATACTGAACCATTTCGGTCCATATAGCATTAACAAATCCGCAAATGCCTCTCCATCCCACGCTTTTGCAAAAGCGGAGAAAAGGAATATAAGTCCCAATAATGTGGAACAGATATAGGAAATAGGTTTATTAATAGCAATGGACGTCATAGAAGCCCAAATTGTGGTAATAATCATTCATTTCCTGGCAATTGAAGAATAGTTCTTCGTCGAGATTAACTCTCATTGCTCTGGGATCAGTTCCTTCACATGTGCAACTCATTTTGCATGAACTGAATACAACTGCAATAAAGCCTGCTGTTAGAAAAAAGAAAGTTTTTTTCATAATGATCAATTGTATATTGTTATACCTACTCTTTTTTGGATTTTCGGTTTCCTCCTTTAGTTTAATATTTATAGCAATTACATTTATGTTTTCTATAGTGGTTTTGAGAAAAACGAATACCGAGTTGCAATTGGATAGAATAAGAATACATCGTGTTTTTTACGTAATCTGTATTGAGAATTGTACTATAATCATTCATAAAATAATGGAAAACAGCACTACCTTCTCTGTCATTACGGAAACCTAAAGGCGAATGTTGTGTTTTCAAATTTCTTATATTAAGTCCAGCATATAATCCACATAAAAACTCAATATTAGAACGTGTTGCAAAACACATATCAGCCGAAAACATCAGTGTGTAGGAATGTGCATTATTAAAATTATATTTTGGTTTAAAATCCTTTTCTATATAAAATCCGTATTCATGAATATCCAGCATCAAATACCATCGGTCATAATTTCCTAGATGTTCAATTGTGCCATATGCACTTGTTTTTTGTGTTAACATCAAAGCATATGCAGCACCGGCTTTCAGGAGTAATCCACAAGATGGGGAAAAACGAAATTGAGTTTGTAAAGTTACCGGAAATTCTAAATAAAATGCTGTTTGTCTTTCTCTCCAGTCATATAAATTCAATTGATGATTATATCGTTCTCCATCCGTATCAATAACATCATTCCAAAACAATGAGGTGTTTAATATTCCTGTAGAACCTATACATTGAAAATCAGTACCTATTCCTATTCCTACATTTTTATGAAAAAAGAATGCATATTCAAATTCTGCTCCATAGGCAATACTTCCTTTAATTGTACCATTTTCTAATCCATAATCACTTTTACCATACCCTCCGCGTAGTAATAAAGTATAATAACTTGTTGGTAAACTTTGACTTAGCAAAGGTAATGCTATTATACTAACAAACAAAAATATAAATAGTTTCTTTTTCATAATGCTAATTTGTTTGTTTGTATAATATTGTCAGTTTCAGTAAATATTATATAAATGCCATGTGGAAGTTCATTGTATATTGCATTTATATTTTCCATAGAACCATTATAAATAAGTCTTCCACGACTATCATAGAGACGAATTTTGCTTGTTTTATCGTATGGTATGTCCGCACTACGTGGAATTTCAGAATAATCTAATGGACAAGCCCACTCTGTTGAACCGTCTTTAAGTGACAATTTAACGGAGAACATGCCGGATAGTCCTTCTGGGATATATAAATATTGTTTTGTTTGTCCCTCAATTATGGCACCATTGTTATACCATTGATAACCAACATATTTACGGGAACTATTGTCGCAGAAAAGAACATTTGTCCATTTGGCATAAATAAGTCCGGAGATACAAGTTTCAGGTTCTGTTGGTGGTTCTGTCGGAGTACATGTTTCTATTGAAAATTGAAGTTGAAAAATGACACTATCGCACAAATTATTATGCAATGTATCGTAATACATTTTTTCCTCTGTTATTTTTTGTCCGTGCCATAAGAACGGAAGTAGTGTATCACACATACTGATGTACTCAAAAGAGTCTTTAGGCGTAGGACAAGGTTTTTGACAAACCGGTGCTGTAAAATTCAGATTATCGGAACATGTATTATCACCGGAAAAAGCAACTGATATAGAATGCATTTTTTCGTTTTTATAATCTATAGGTAAGTTCTCAAACAGGAATTGTAAAGGCGATACAGGATCAGTGAAAGTCAGACGGTTATTATCATCCAAGACGATATATAAATCTCCATCAGGATTATCAAAATGCACCTCTCCTTGCAAAGTATATGTTCCGCTTTCACAATCAATATTTGTTTTTTCAATTTCAGAAAAACGAACGGAACATTCATTACAGTGTTTTACATACACTTTGTGTAAACAGGAATATTCTTCAACTTCGGAGAAAAAGACATCATCTATTGCAAAATCATTTCCTCCTCCGGCTGTTTGGAAATTAAGCAATGTTATTGTAGCATTTGTGGCATTGCCGGAATTCCAGTAAGTATATAATTGTGTCCACACATATTCTCCTCCGGACGGACTGACAACACCCCCTAAAACTTCTCCATTTACAGAAAATTGTAATTGTGCCAAATTTCCATTTGCCCATGCCATTACCCAAGCGGAGAAAACATAAGTGGTATTAGGCTTAATGTTATCTATAGTTACAGACCATACTCGTTTTGAAGGGTCATTTCCTCCATTAAAAGCCATGCAGTGTCCACGGGCATCACCATATGTATGGTCGTATCCACCAAGCGGATGCATAGAGTGAACTTTACCAATATCATCTGTTATAGTGTAAAGACCTGTAGGGAAAAGAGCATCTGTCGTTGTCGGGGCAATGTATGAATAATCAGAGACAAATCCTGTATTTCCTTGTTCGAAATCGGGGTTTGGAACTAGATTGTTCACTAACCGGACGCCCTTGAAATAATAATAAACCGTATCGTTCTTTAAATCAGGGAGATTAACGGTTGAACGTGCATCACGGGTAGGTATTCGGCTCCATGTTCCGTTGTGATAATCAAACCACTGTAGATTTACAAATTCATCTTTTTCGAATGGATTTATCTGTAAAGTGCTTGTTTCTTCCACACAAACTTCAGAAATAGAAATGCTGTCAGCAGTAGTTGGTTTGCCAACCGGCATAGGGAGAAAGTTGAGCCATAACCCTCCTTCTGTGCTTTCATTACATCGCCCTCCATTTTCACATAGCACCCTGAACAAAGGGTAGCTGCCACACCATTCCAGCCGGTCAGTTTGTTTCTCAATCTGATTGATTCCGTTGTTATGGCAGCGGAATGTAACATAATCCCACACTCCGGCAGGAGCAGTCACTTCCCATACATAGGGATCATTAGGCACAGGAGACATCTGTACTACACTACTATTGTTATTTTCTTTTTGAAAGAACTCTGCCGAAAAAGCAGTGTAGTTAGACCATACCGAAGAAACATCCAAATACAATATTGTTCCGCCTGATATTGCCGTGCAAAATCCTTGCATAGGAAATAGCACAGCAATACAAATCAGAAATATATATTTGAAATATCGGTTTCCCATAGTGTTTAATTAGTTAGATACGGAAATAGGTTGAATATTAAAGTTTTTCCAGTTCTCATTGTTTTTATATTCATCAACACTTTCTGCCGGCACATAAACATTTAATACATCATTATTGACAAAAAAGCTTTGGTTTAATTTGGGAGGAGTAATGGCAAAACAAGTAATATTCGTGATGTTATTACATGCATAAAAGGCAGCCCATCCTATATTAGTTACCTTAGCGCCAATTATAATTTTTTCCAAACCAGAGCAATAATCAAAAGCCTGTGATTCGATATCTGTGACATTATCACCTATTTTACATTCTTTTAAATTAGTACACCATTGAAATGCAGACGGACCAATATTTGTAACAGATGGACCAAAATCAATACTATCTAACTTATCACAATAACCAAAGGCACTAAAATTAATAGATTTCACCTTGTTTCCAAGTATGCAGCACCTAAGATTCTTACATCCATGAAAGGCGCTTCTGCTTATTTCACCACTTGGAATAACTATTGTGTCAATAGCACATCCGCTACAAGCATACTCCTCAATCATTTTTAGGCTACTGGGAAGTGATATTTTAGTTAAATAATTTAGTTCAGAAAAAGAACGTGATCCTAAATATGTAACTCCATCTTCTACTCTGGCTGAAACAATCTTGAAATCCTTATCTTCTAATTTTTTCCAAGGGGCATTGTACGACGGACCAAAACTCCTCATAGCTCCTTGACCATACACAACAATGCTTAAATCATAACCATTTGCATATACTTTGTATTTAACATTGTCTCCTCTCTCCCCACAAGAGCCTTCTAATACTACATTTTCTTCCGAAAATTCCTGTTCGGTAGTAGTAGGTTTTTCGGGCTCGTTTTTAGTGCCGTCGCATGAGTTTAGCGTTACAATTAAAAAACAAGCTGCAAATAATAGTAGAAAGTTTTTTCTCATAGTAGTATGAATTTATAAGTGTTATTTGCCTACTCTTTATCGGATTTTCGGCGGTTTCCGTTATATAGTTAACATGTATCCTATATCATTTTTGCTATTCTATAAGCCCCAACTATTATAGAAAAATGCACAAATAAAAAAGCGGAGCTGCAATATTGCTGTTCCGCTATCTGAGGCTCTCGCATTGCCTTAATCCTGAACAAACAACACCGAAGCCCACGCCATATGCATATATAATTACGCACATGACGCGCGCACCATTATATACACCTGTGAGCATCTTAGTGCTGCAATGCTTTGAGGATAAAGAGAATTTGCGAGATTCCAGATAGCCAAAACAAAGCGCTTAAGACGCCTTTTTAATATGTCCTCCTGTTTAACGTCTGAGAGCTGACGGTATTATATTTTCTTACTTACAAAACTATTCTATCTATTTTGCCGTTTCAATTCCGAGTGCAAAGTTACTACTTTTTTCTGAAATACGCAAATTTATTTCTTATTTCTTTTTCTTCTTGAATTCCTTTTGGGCTTTTTTGAGTTGCTTGAGGTAAGCTTTGCTGGTGTGGAGGCGGGCAAAAGCCGCAGCAGCTACCAGACGAGCTGCATCTACATCGCTTTGCCAATGATAACCGGCTATGACACGGCTCTGGCCATATTCAAAACCCTCCTTCAATATGGCATTTTCCGCTTGAGGATTGATCTCGCAGAGAATCAATGCCGTAGTCCAACCCAAGGTCGTATGACCCGACGGATACGAACCGTTATGCCGGAGCTCCTCCTCGTCTTCGGGTACCAGAGTCGGTTCGTCGAAGAACATATACGGACGGCGGCGCATATACTTGTTTTTGGCAATCTTACAGCCATAATCAGCCGTCTTGTTAGCATCGGTAAGCAGTTTCCATAGTTGCGGGGTGTTCGTCTCTGAGATCTCTACACCCATCACCGGCGAGAAGATAACAGCCATACGACGGATGCTGTATTCGGCATCGAGGCGCGCTTTCTCGCCGCGCGGTGTGGCACGAAGACTCTTGCCCCAACGGTACTGCGCCGTGTCATAGGCAAAACGCATCTCGTTGCTGTCAGGAGGCGTCGGCAGATAGCGGGTGGCATCAGGCATATCTTCCACTGAGAAATACGGATGCGGCTTCTGCGCCATCAGCGTGACAGAAGCCAGAACAAAGAGAATAAAAACAGTCTTTTTCATATGATTTTATCGGATTAGTGTGCCGGTGATGTAATAGGTTTTACCATCACGGAGGATATAGATTTGTCCGTCTTTTATGTATTTCGAAGCCTGTGGCAGATAATCAATGCGCGAAGTGCCGGTAGCAGCTGGATACGTGAGGTTGATTGCATAGATATTGATTCCGCTGTTGGCGCTGCCGAGGTAGATGGTGGTAGCCGGTCCCTGGTATTGATATTGCTCTTTGGCGGCTGATGCACCGAGTGCCGGTAGTGTGGCAACAGGCGTACCGCTATAGCTGCCGGTGTAGATATTGAGGGTTCTGTCAGAAGTCGAATTGGCGGAGATGAGATAGACATCTATCGTGCAGTCGCCCTTGACATCAAAACTCAGGCTACGTACCTCTTCCGAGCCGGAACCACCTGTCTTGAGCACATGGGTGAACTTGACACCACTGATCTCTTTTTCGCTCTCGGCAATAGTCATAGACTTGGAAGACGAAGCATGGATTGTAAGCCCGTTGACAGTGGTATTGGATGTGATATTGCCCAAGGAGTTAAATTCCGAAGTAGAGAAATTCCAAGTCAGATCGCTTGTGATAACCGGTTCCGGATCCGGCTTCTCTTCTTCTCCGCTATCGCATGGGGAAGATATCTTGCCATCGGTAGTAACGGTCAGCGTAGCCCCTGCGCCGCAGGTAGCGGAAGTGACAACCTCTTTCGCCTCAGCATAAGTCAAAGCGGTATAGGAATAAGAAGGCGTGAGTACGGTGCGGTTGCTGATGTCACTCAGTCCGCCTTTCTTGGCATACGAGGAGACATATTTCACGCCGTTGGTACCATTGTAGTTCTGGTAAAAAATCTTTTTGGCTTCCAAGTTGACATCAAAATAACAGCCCTCGACATAGGCATCGGCATTCTCGGGACCGATACAATAATCGGAAACAGAGGAGTTCCAATAGCAGTTCAGAAAATGCAGCGACGCATTACGGCAACGTACCATACGTTGTTTGCATCCCTCACCCCACCAGCAGTAAGCCCAGGTGAAGTTATAGGTGCCGTCGGCGGGTTTGTCGCTGCCGCCGGAACCCAAGAGATTGGTGAAGCGATGGTCGTCCGCACCACCCGGTCCTCCGGCTTTAGGAGCTTTGTCGTAGTGGAACTTGCACCAGCTGACGGTAACATTATCGGTCTTCCCTTTGTTATCAAAATTACCGTCGCAGCCGTCGGCAAAATCGCAGTGGTCCACCCATGCCTTGGTGACGCCGTCGAAACAGAGCAGGTCGTTGCCATCGCAGTCATACGCGCCGGGACCGACAAAAGTGATATTACGGATGATGATATTAGACGAGTTTTTGATATACAGAATACCCGAATTGGTGGCATCCTGTTTATCGCTGCTGAGTGTCACGCCGGGTAATGCCATGATGGTGATATTACTCATGTCCTGAAGAGAAACCATCTTGCTGACCTTAAAGGACTGGGTGATGACAGCCACTTTGTTTTTCGACCCGCTGAGGGCTTCCAACTCGCCGGAGTTCTTGACAAGAACTGGTGTAGCTGTTCCGCCTCCGGTGGCTGAATGGCCATATCCGAAAGCCGACGTAGCACAATAATTGACAGCCCCAAGAGCAGCTGCAGTTGTAATGCTGATTGCTAAAAATAATAAACGGAATTGGTTCATATGTATATTTCCTTTTTGATTTTTCTTTATTTGCCTTCTCTCCTGTCCTGCTCGATATCTAAAATGACAGGCAGGTGGTCAGAATAGCCGTTCTGGTAGCGGTAGGCTATATAGGTACGTTTGGGTTTGAACCCCATATATTTATTGTCCTCCTCCAAGATTATCTCCCCGGCATAGATTCTTGCGTGGCTGATTGCCTCCAGTGCCGGAGAGGTGTAAAACTGGTCCAGGCAACTCCACATTCCCTGGTATTTATGCGTCCCCCTAACCTGTGCCCCCTTCTCCGGTTCCCGGTAACTTACACCCCGTAACCCATCCCCTGTAATCCGTAACCTCTCACCGTTCATATCTCCCATGACGATGATTCGGGCATTCGGGGCGGTGGCATAAATACTGTCTATGGTATGCTGCAGCACCTCTTGTGCAGCTCGTCTCTTCCATTCGCTCTCAGCAGCACCGCCTCGTTGTGAAGGCAGATGGCATACAAGCAGATGCAAAGTGTCGCTCTTGTCCACCAGAGCCGAGACGTAGAGGATATCTCTGGTACTCTGTGCACCCAGATTAACCGGTATGGCTCTGGTACGGAGAGTGTCGATCCGCTCGGTTTTGTAGATGAGTGCTACATCTATTCCGCGCCTGTCTGGACTCTCATAGTGCACAAAATCATATGCTTTATATCGCATTGTGTGGCATAACTGCCGTACTACTTCGGCGTTTTCTACCTCGCAAAGACCTACCATATCTACCCCATCCCATTGACCTATTATAGTCAGCACTTTGGCGATATTATGGACTTTTTGGTGGTATCGGCTGTATGTCCATCTCCGTTCGCCATCGGGTGTCCATTCCAGATCGTCTGTTTCCATCCATCTTCCTTCTGCCGGCAGATAAACGCTGTCATGGGCAGGATGGAAGAGGTTTTCTACATTATAACTGACTATTCGCAACGGCTTTGCGGACATTATTTCTAAGCCCGCCAAAAGGAAAAACAGTATGATAATCGTCTTTTTCGTTTTCGGCGCAAAGATAGCAAAAAAAAATGTATTACGCAAATAATATTAGAAATTGTTTGCATAATTGTAAAAAAAATCGTATCTTTGCACCCGAATTACAATATTAATACCCGAATTACAATACTAATAACTTGAAACGCACTGTTCCTATACTTCTTTTGCTTCTCTTACCGGTAGTGGTGAGTGCAGAAAACGAGTCCGGCGAAAACACGGATACACTTCGTGTAGAGACTTCCCGCCGCGGTCACCTGACGAACGCCCTCGATGTGCTGAACGGACAGACGGCCGGTGTGACGGTCGGTTCAAACACCAACCCCGAGGCGATGCTTTCTTCCGTGCGCGTGCGCGGTAACCACTCTCTGACAGGGGGAAACGAGCCGCTGGTCATCATAGACGGTATGTCGTCCGACCTGCGTACGTTAGCTACGATTTTTCCGGGAGATATTGAGAGTTTTACGATTCTCAAGGACGCTGCCCAGACTGCGCAGTACGGTGCGCGAGGAGCGGCAGGTGTATTGGAGGTGCGGACCCGTCAAAGAGGCGAAGGAAAATTTCATATCTCCTATGATGGGAATGTGGGATTTGCGCACCCCGACAAGATGCTGCGTATGCTGACGGCCGACGAGTACCGCGCCGTGACGAACGACTACCACCTGCCTATCGCCGACAGAGGGGCTTCGACCGACTGGCAGCGGGAGATCATCCGTTCGGGTTTTGTGCAGAACCACCACCTATCCATCGGCGGAGCAACGGAGAACGGCGCCTACCGCGGATCAATCTCTTATAGCCAGAACAACAGTACCGTTCGTGAGATGGGAACGAAGAACATGACCGCCAAGGTCGATATCACCCAGCATATGCTGAACAAACGCCTTACCTTCGACCTCGGACTCTTCGGTGCCATTACGAATAACCGGTACCTGAACGACGTTCAAAAAACGTTCTATTCCGCTGCGGCTTTCAACCCCACTTTTCCTACTACCCGTAACAGTTCCGGCGGCTATGACGGTTACGCCGATGCCAGCCAGATCAATAATCCCCTTGCTCTGCTGGATATCCAAAAACACAACGACGCCATGCATTTTAACACGCACCTACGCGTGAAAGGCGACATCGGTTACGGGCTCACCGCCTCCGTCTATGGCAGCTATAGTTATGACGCAGAGGATGAGAGTCAGTTCTACCCCACTTATGTGGAGAGTACGGGCAAGGTCTATCGCGGGGCGGGCAAGACGAACCAGTGGCTCGTCAATGCTGTTCTGCACTATCAGCATGACTGGGCTACTAACCACCATTTGGAGGCGGACGTCTTAGGAGAACTACAAGGGAGCACCCTTACCGGTTTTCACACTACCATCAACCGCCTTGCCTCCAATGCGTATGGCTATAACAATATCGGCGTGGGTGCCTTGCGGCTGTGGGAAGGGACAGGCAGCAGCCATGAGCAGCAACGAATGGCGTCCGTCATGGGGCGCGTCAGCTACACCGCTTTAGGGCGCTATACGTTCACAGTGTCCGCCCGCGGGGATGCCAGTTCCGTCGCCGGCAAGGGGCATAAATGGGGCTTCTTCCCATCCGCCAACGTAGCCTGGAACATGAAGAAAGAGTCGTGGCTTGAAGACCAGACATGGCTCACCAAACTGAATATCCGCGCCGGTTGGGGTCTCTCGGGTAACTTAGGCGGCATAGCGGCGTATCAGTCATTGCAGCTCCTTGTGCCAAACGGCATCACCGAGTCCGACGGTCTGCCGGACGTCATCCTCAGTATGGCGAGAAACGAGAACCCCGACTTGACTTGGGAGAAGACGCAGACCGCCAACGTGGGCATGGAGTGGGGATTCTGGAACAACCGCATCTTCTTCACCGCCGATTATTACTACTCCTATATCTACGACATGCTCTATAACTACACCGTTCCGGTACCGCCTTTTATCTATGACAAGATGTTAGCTAACTTGGGTAAAATGCAGAACCAGGGTGTTGAGATAGGTTTCGGTTTAGCGGCAGTCAAGACCCGTGACTGGGACCTCAATATAGGTTTTAACCTCTCTTGGCAGCAGAACAAACTGCTGTCCCTCAACGGCTATTACAAGGGCGAGTACCTCACTGCGCCGACTTATACGCCTATTGCGTCTGTTAACGGCGCAGGTCTCCATGGCGGCAACACCGATGTCGTTTACCAGATACCGGGCTACTCGCTCGGCGTCTTCTATCTGCCGCATTGTACCGGCTTGGGAACAGACGAGAACGGAATGAAGTTTTATGAGATAGAAGATTTGGATAGAGACGGTGCGATTGATTTGTCCGACGGTAGCGGCGACAGGCGTGTATGCGGTCAAGCTACGCCGAAAGTGCTGCTGGGTAGTAATATCTCTGTCCGATACAAGCAGTTCGACCTCTCCCTGCAACTCAACGGCGCTTTCGGTCACAAGGTCTATAACGCCTCGGCGCTCAGTTATATGAACCTCGGTAGTCTGCCTTACTACAACGTCATGTACGCCGCTACAGAGCGTAAAATCAATGACCTCACCGTCACCGACTACTGGCTGGAGAACGGCGATTATGTCAATATTGACTATCTGACCCTCGGATGGACGCTGCAGGGCAAGCCGCAGTGGAAGATGAACTCGCTGAGGCTCTCCGTCTCCGTCAATAACCTCGCTACTATCACCGGCTATTCCGGCCTCACGCCGATCATCAACAGCACGGTTATCAACCCTACCCTCGGCGTGGACGACAAACGCTCCTACCCCGTCAGCCGGACTTATTCCTTCTCCCTCCAAATCCAGTTCTGACATGAAAAAACTATCTTACATACTAATCGCCCTTGCCCTCTCCTCCTGTTCCTTCCTGGATGAAAACCCGCTCTCCGGACAACCCGAAGAGGTGGTTATCACTACCGGCGAGACCCTCAAGCGCCAGGCGGTTCTCTCTCTCTATGACTATATAGGCGGCTACAAGGACGGCGACGGAATACAAGGTATGTATCGCGGTATATACGATCTCCAGACTTTTGCTTCCAATGAGGCGATCATCCCTGTCCGGGGAGGCGACTGGCTCGACGGCGGACTATGGGTTGATCTGCACGAACACACATGGACGGTTGACAACGAATGTTGCGAGAATGCATGGCTCTATCTCTACCGGCTCATCGGGCTCTGCAATCACTCCCTATACCTCATCGAACAGCATGGAGATCTCATCTCCAAAGATGAGTTCATCGCTTATTCCGCCGAGATACGATCCGTCCGGGCCTTGGCGTATATGTACCTGCTTGATCTCTTCGGGCGTGTACCTATCGTTACCAAGGAGAATATCCACGTACAGGATATATACCAGTCGGAGCGAAGCGAGGTCTTTGATTTCGTCTGGTCAGAACTCCAGTTCGCCATATACAACCTCCCCGATGAGCGTTCCAACAACCGTGGTGAGTATTATGGGCGAATCACGCAGCCTGTCGCCTTTTTCATGTTGATGAAACTGGCCCTCAATGCGGAGATATGGACCGATGATGACTGGACAGATGACATACGGCCTGACGGCAAGACCATCACACTTACCTGCGACGATGCGGGAACCAAGAACGCTTGGGACGCCCTTCTCTATTATGGTCAGAGGATACTCAACTCTACCGCAGGATACATGCTCTCTAACTCGATTACTGATTGCTTCAAGGTCTATAACGAGGAATGTACAGAGAATATCTTCACCATCCCCATGGACCCCAATATCTTCCGTAACCGTTTCAAAAACCTCTTCCGCTCCCTCCATTACGAGCATGCCGCGGCACTTGGTTACGGCGGAGAGAACGGATCGTGTGCTACTATCGAGACCCTCGATGTGTTCGGATACGGAGACCCTAAACAACTGGACTGCCGGTTCTCTATCAATTTCTTCTCCGGAGTCGTGCATGTCAATGGTAAGCCCCTTATCCTCTCATCCGGCGATACACTTATATATCATCCGCGAGAGGTCAAGATGAACCTCACAGGCTCACCTTTTGTCTCTACTGCCGGCGCGCGCATGCGGAAATACGCCTATGACCCGGGCGGTATCTTCGATGGACAACTGCGTAACTCCGATATCGTGCTCTTCCGGCTCGCAGATGTCTATCTTATGATGGCGGAGGCAAAAGTACGCAACGGACAATCCGGTCAGGAGTATTTCGACCTCATCCACACCCGGGAGGCACTTGCCCTTAATCTTACGCAACCTACACGGGACGCCACTCTCACCAATATCTATAAAGAGAGGTGGATGGAATTGATGTGGGAAGGATGGCACAGGCAAGACCAGATACGGTTTGGAACCTTCGAAACCGATCAGCAGTTGCTATATCTTACTGTTTTTCCGATACCGCAGAAAGCGCTGCAGACGAATGCCCACCTTACTCAGAACAGAGGATATTGATAGCTGATGGTGGGGTTGGCGGCATTTAAGTTCTATTGGAATATTTTAGGTAAGAACCGGCAGATATAGTCCTGCCAGTTGTCCCAAGTGTGCCCTCCGGCACTTTCGTAATAAGTGTATTCAATGTGGTTCGCCTCCAGCCAATGACGGTATTCTACGTTGAGACCGTATAGAAAATCCTCTTTGCCGATGCCTATCCAGTAGAGTTTGGTGGTTTTCATCTGTTCTTTCACTTCCTCCTCCCAGTTGTCATATATAGGATTGGGCTCTAAGGGAAGGATAGCAGCCGAGAAAAGCCCCACATACGCAAACTGTCCGTGCAGATGGTGGCTCACGTGCATGGTGTGAAATCCGCCCATGGAGAGTCCGGCTATAGCGCGTTCGGACGGTTTGCTGCTGATAGGGTATTTGGCTTCCGCTTCTGCCATAAACTGCGGGAATTGTCTCTCCCACTCGCCTGTCATGGCATTGGCTTTCTCCTCGTCCGAAGTCGGTCTAGCGGGACAGTTGTCCGGCATGATAACCACCATCTCTTTCACTTCGCCTGCTTGCAGCAGCGAGTCCATAATCTCCATTAACATACCCTGTTCCGTCCAGTCATCTTCGTTGCCGTACATGCCGTGCTGGAGATACAGAACCGGGTATTTGGTACTTGGTACTTGGTCACTTGGTACTTTAAGGTAGCTCTCCGGCAGATACACGCAACAGGGCGTGCCGTTCAAAGTGTCACGCACTACGGCGCCTGCATGCAGAGGTTCAGCACCCTTTAAGCTGCAGTTGGTGAGGATTCCTGCGGTCAAAACAGCCGCAGCGATGTAGAGAATTTGTTTCATGATTTAGCAGTCATTTACGTTCGCATTTCGTTACCATTACGGACGTTACTATAGCATTTCGGTTCCGCCGGAAAGGTAGTTAACCATTTCTTCCAAATATGTTTTGTCGGTTTCATCGAAGGTGTTGAACTCCTTGCTGTCTATATCCAGCACCGCAATCACCTCGCCGTTTTGGTGTACAGGCACAACGATCTCGCTGTTCGACTCGCTGGAGCAGGCGATATGTCCGGCAAACTCATGTACATTGGGCACAATAACCGTCTCGTTTTTCGCCCAAGCCGTGCCACAAACGCCCTTTCCGAACGGAATACGCGTACACGCTAACGGACCCTGAAACGGCCCCAACACTAATTCTGTCTGTATTCTGTCAGCGAAGCGGTCTGTATTCTGTACTCTATAGAACCCCGTCCACCAGAATCTGAACGCCTCATGGAGAATCGCCGCTACGTTTGCCATATTGGCAATCATATCCGTCTCATCGGCAACTACAGCCGCCACTTGTGCCACGAGTTCTTTGTATTGTTCTTCTTTTGCCATGCTTCTGTCCTTTTCCGCTGCAAAGGTACTAAAATTTATTCATATATGCAAAAAAATCGTCCTAAACTGCACAAAATTGCAACTTTTGATAGCATTAACCCTGCCAATGGACGATAATAATTGTATCCGATTATTAAGATGCTATAAAATACGGTCTAATAACGGTCATTTCACAACAGTCTTGTTTTCAGTGAGTTACAAAACACTTATCGGAGGCAAGTCAGAGTAATCTCGGAGTAATCTCGGAGGCAAGTGCTACCAAACACCAGTACACTTCCATGATGAAAATTGCCGATGATTAAGATTTGGGTATGGTATCTAATCGGTTCCTGTCGGTCTATCCTCTCGTCAGCGTGTCGTGTGTTGCAGGTAAGTGTAAAAGAGAACGATTATTAAGAATCACTATTTAGGAGTACTACATTTTATTATAGTGCATAAAAAAAGCCCGAGGGATTGCCTCGGGCGAAAAGAGTATTCGAGAATATAGATTTATTGTTCAGGAGTCCATTCGCAGTATTGCACTTCTGCGCCTATTATGCTACCGGAAGTATTGGTAGTATAATCCACTACATAAAGTTTTAAATATGCTACTTTCTGTTCGTTTCTTTGTAGGTCACTATTCCATTGTGAATAGTTGTTGCGTATAACATATCTGTGATTAGGAATTACTGCAACTTCCTCAGCCCAACCTGATGTTGGAACGGTTTTAATGGCACTTAATTTCTTAGTACCCATATCACAGAATTCTACAATATTCATAATACCATTATAGCATTTTTTAAAATTATTAGCTTCATTAATCATAAAGTAACTATCACCAATAGAAATCGTTGTTTCGCCATTTTCTCTATTTCTCATTTTAAGGGTGATTAAGCCGCTGGTGTCTTCACCACCGCCTCCTCCATCTACAGACGATTTGTCTTTTTCACATGCAGGAAAAAGGAATGTTAGGGCCGCCAAGAGGAAGAGGGGCAACCACCTCTTTTGAATTGTTTTCATGTTGTTTGTTGTTTTTGTGCCTTGCCGCAGCCACAAGCATGGCGGTTAAAGATATAAAAACAAAGCGTGAGGCTGCTATGCCACACACCCGAAACAGATGGTCCTGAGAAAACCTTGCAACAACGATATATGGAAAGCAGTCCCACGTATATACGCAGGAACGCTTCGCCGTACACTCTTGTTGCTTTGAAAATTTCTCAGGTTTTCTGTTTCAAGAGTAAAGCAAAACGCTTCTTTAATAAATCAATATGTCACCGCTTTTTTACGCTGTCGGAGCCAGCTGTCATTCTCAAATGACGATGCAAAGATAGCACATTTATTCCATTTGTGCAAATATTTTGCAGATTTTTTGCTTTTTATTGTAAATATTAGCCTTTAGAATATGGACTTTTTGGCATAAAAGCGGACAAATTGACACACAAGGTGGACATTTTGGCAGGATTTGACCTTTGGCACAGAGATTGCAATATTTTAGGCGAAAACGTTTACAACGCGAGCCGCAAAGCATACAAAACTCCTACAGCTCCGCACAACGCAAGATTGTTTAACTTGGGTTCTGGCAACAGACCCGCAAATTTAGGAGATTTAATTATGACACCTGCAATGTATCGTAGAAACAGTTGGTTCCCAACAGTATTTGATGAGTTTCTGAACTCGGATTTGATGAACACCGTAAGTACAACCGCTCCGTCGGTTAACGTCAAGGAAACCGAGAAAGCGTATATCGTTGAACTGGCAGCGCCGGGCGTAAAGAAAGAGTACTGCCGCGTTCATATCGACGAAGACCACAACCTGTGCGTCGCCATCGAGAACAAGTTCGAACACAAAGAAGAAGACAAACACTCGCACTATCTGCGCCGCGAGTTCTCGTACACCAACTACGAGCAGAAATACAGTCTGCCGGATGATGTGAACGAAGAAGAGATCAACGCCAAGGTAGAAGACGGTATTCTGACTATCGAACTGCCTAAAACCCAGAAAGTAGAAGGCAAGACGACGAAACAGATTGAGATCAAGTAGTCAAAAGTCAAAAGTAGAAAGACAAAAGACGAAAGTTGAAAAAACGGCAACCGTAAGTGTAATGAACCCCAAAAGTTGAA
>DGTP01000019.1 GCA_002394335.1 Bacteroidales bacterium UBA4333
CCCAGTTCTTCACATCCAGAAACGTCCCCCACGGCTCTGTATGTCCAGTAAAGCGTTTCATGAACGAAGCATAGCAATATTTGCAAGCGTGTGTACACCCCACATACGGGTTCACCGAGTAACCGCCCACGGGCAGTGACGACTTGGTCATCACACTCTGCACTTGCTTCTCGGAAATAAGTATTTCACTCATATATATTCTTTTGACAATCACGACAAGTTCAATTACCATTTCAGCGGCTCGTCCAGGATAGTGCCATCCGTTATGGGGCTGTCTGCATCGGTGAACGCATTCGCTTTGTACTGGATACAAAGCATCGTCAGGTTCTCTTTGCCTGTATTCTTCAGCGCGCGTTTGCCATCCGGTGCTACACGTACCACGGCACCTTCCTTAACGGGGAAGAGCTCGCCGTCCACTTGGTACGTTCCTTCACCACGAAGGATGAAATAGAGTTCTTCGTGCGTCTTGTGCGTGTGCAGGAAACCGCTATCTTGTCCTGGAACAAGCGTCTGGAAAGACAGTTCCGCTCCGGTAGTACCCAACGCCTGACCTAAAAAGACTTTGCCTTTGAGGGTGAAATCGGGACCCATCGGCAGTTCGTGTTCAATAATCTCAGCAAAAGTACCTGCTGTTACGGCGGTAAAATTTCTGCCGCTCTTAATCGTCTCAATCTGTTTCATAATTGTATATTTTTGTGTTTGTATTTCAAAAAACGAGTGCAAAATTACTGCTTTTTTTTGACATGTGCAAGAGGTTACATATAGGTGACATAGTAACCTTTTTGTCTATTTTTGCAAATACAGCACATTAGGAAAATAAATTTTTATAAAAAACTTACTTTTTTTTTGATACTATTGCGTATATCAGTATTTTATAGTACCTTTGTCGTCGGAAACGGTGGTCAATGACATCGTTACTTTGTAACTCGTATAATTGCTACGTTTCCTCTTCTCCCCAACAAACGCTCCAAGTTAGCGTCTGTCGGGGACCCAAAAAAATAACGAAAATATATTATGCAAAAGAAAGACAACAAGAACTCAATGTTTGAGATGTGCCCTGTGCGAAATGTCATCGCACGGTTTGGTAACAAATGGGGATTCCTTGTGCTGTTGGATATCAATGAGCACGGCACGATCCGTTTCAATGAACTGCATCGCGTCATTCCTGATATCAGCACGCGCGTATTAAGTAGTACGTTGCGCACGCTTGAAGCGGATGACCTCATCGTCCGCAAAGTTTATCCGGAGATTCCGCCTCGTGTGGAGTACAGTCTCACACCGATGGGCAAGGAACTGGTACCCATCGTGCAAGAATTGACTGAATGGGCATCCAAGAACCTGCCGACGATCATGAAGCATCGCCAGCAGTTCGAGGTGTAATTTTTTCCGCGTTAGGGATTGGGGGGCTACGGTATTGTCATGAGCGACTCACAGCAATGTGAGTCGCTTTTTTTTCTTTTGATTTGGCGCAATTAAATAGGAATCTATGTGCTGTCATTGAGTTATCATTCCCGCCAAAACGAATGATTTTCTGCTTGATTTGGCGAGATTGATATTAGTTTTCCCGCGAAAAATACATTTTTTTCTTCGTTTTCGCGGTTACAATTCATATTAGTGGGCTTTTTTTGAAGATTTCTATTAAAAATAGCCGAATAATAAATGATTAATGGGCTAAATTATGTTGTTTTTAATGAAAATAGCCGAGTAATCGCAATTAGTATTCTTCATGCTGTTTTTGTATAATATTGAGCAAAAAACAAAAATAGTATGAATAATTACCAATTTTTAGATTCGGTACGCACGCGTGCCAAATCTTGAGAATGATGTGATTTCTCTATATCTGCCATAATTTTTCTATTTGCTTGTTTGTTGCCTGCACGCACTTTCGAGCGCAAAGGTACTGCTTTTTTTTGAAACCACCAAATTTCATGGCATTTTTTCGGTTACAATCACAATAATTTCCATTTTTCATGCTGTTTTTGTATAACTCAAAAGAATACGATATTTTTTTGACATAGGCAAGATTTTCTTAAAATAATCGACAGAGCGAAGCGGCGGAGTAACACCTTATTAAAAGGGGAAAAGCAAAAAAGATTAAGAGAAAAAGCGGCGCAAAATAACCAAATCTCAGAAAAAACATCACTTTTGGTCAAAAAGACCCTCAAAAACTTGCAAATGTCAAAAAAAAGTTGTAACTTTGCACCCGAATAAATGACAAAATGGTAAATGCCAAAATGGTAAATAGATTTACCCCCCCCCATGCGAATGGGCGGAATGTAAAGAATATCAGCAAGTTCGCAGTCATATAGGCGGCGCATAGTTTCGTACTATGTGCTGCCTTTTTTTGTGGCACTAAAACGAATTGAAAAAACTAATTAACAATATTGTTTAACTTAAAAATCAAAATTTATGAGAAAACTATTTACATTTCTCTTTGCCGCGCTCATGAGCGTAGGGATGAGTTGGGCAACAACCACCGATCTTGCGTCAATAACTGATAATTATACGGCGCAGGATGGAGAAATCCTCACAGGCACACTTGGAGTCAGCGTAAAGATTTCCATTGCAGATAAAGCCACGGTGACGCTCCTGAATGCAAACATCAATGGGGATAAGACATTGACAACCGGACAATACGCCGGTCTTACGTGTCTGGGTGATGCCACTATTACAATTGTGGGGACAAATTCTGTTAGTGGATATAATGCCGACAATGCAACAAGTGGTTTTCCTGGTATTTTTGTACCTTCCGGCAAAACGCTCATTATCAATGGTACCGGTTCTCTCACGGCTCAGTCCAGTGTAGGAGATGCTGCTGGTATTGGTGCCGGAGGGGGCTTGCAGTGTGGTAATATTGTAATTCAAAGCGGTAAAATTACTGCTATAGCCGGAGCCGAAGATCGTGGTGCCGGAATAGGCGGTGCCTACAACGCGAATTGTGGCGATATAACCATCAGTGGTGGTATTGTTACTGCCGTTGGCGGCTATAATTGCCCAGGCATTGGCGGAGGTAGACGTAAGAGTGGCTCTAATGCAGGACATTGTGGCAATATTCTTATCAGCGGCGGTGTTGTCTCTGCTACGAGTGGTGAAGGTGCAGCAGCCATCGGCAGTGGTCAAGGGGTCAACAGTACTAATAAGGCTAATTGCGGTACTATCACAATCGAAAATACTGCATTAAAAGTGTATGCTGACAAAGGAGAAGGTTCCGGCAATACCATCGGAGCCGGTAAGAATGGAACCTGCGGCGCCGTAGAAATCGGTGGTAATACGGGTGTAATAAACACTGACCCATATACTTACCGAACCAAAGAAGACGGAGAAATTGTGGTTGGCTACATTGGCTCCATCGGCACCGTTGTCTATACGCAGGAGTGTAAAGACAAGATTGATATAGCTCGTGAGTTATATGATGCGCTTGAAGCCTCACAGATAGATCTTGTAACCAACTACCAAACTCTGTTAGACGCGGAAGATGCATACGCTGCTTTGATTCCGTATACCGTAGCGCTGGAAGACGGCACAGTCAATGCCGATAAAGTAACGCTGAGTGCAACTTCTGCTGTAGAAGGCGCAACCATTACCGTTACTCCGGATGAGGAATACGAGATCACGGCGTTCTCGGCTACCTATGCGGTTGTAGAAGATCAGGTGGGTACTATTTATGAAATCGACGCAACGCTCAATCCTGCGACCGGTGCATATAGCTTCACGATGCCGGCAGCTAATGTAACCATCGAGGCTACAATTGCCGAGAAAGCAGCTCCCACTCCGCAACCGGTAATTGATCCGATCACACCGTACGCAGATCCGCAGGATGCAAGTGTTTACTACAGCACGTTCTATGACAGCAACTTTAAGTACGAATTGCCTACAGGTGTAGAGGCATACGTGGCTGACCTGAGCGGTGCCAACCTCTTGCTGACGAAGATTGCAGAGGCAGGTGAGGTTATCCCGGCTAACGTAGCCGTTATTCTCAAATCAACCGTAACTCCGTTCACCCTCACAGTTAGCGATGCAGAGGCTGTTACCTTCACGGCGACCAACGACCTGCAAGGTTCTGACACCCAGATTGCTACGCCGGCTAACTGCTATGTATTGGCAGGTACCGATGGTGTGGTTGGATTCTATCACTATACCGCTGCTAACCTCAATGCGCACAAGGCATATGTCGTATATACCGGTTCGAACCAAGCTCCGCGTCGTATGCCGTTCATCTTCGATCAGGCTACCGGCGTGGAGAGCATTCAGCCGTCAGCTGTCAGCAGTCAGAAGGTGTTCCGTGACGGTCAATTGGTTATCATCCGCAACGGCGTAGAGTACAACGCAGCCGGACAGATGGTCAAGTAATGTACAAAGGAATTTTGTTTAATTTGCTAAATTTGTGAACAATGAAACGTAACTATAAGCAACCCGAAGTGCTGGTAGCACAGTTCGCATCGATGACGCTGATGCAGGCTGGCAGTCCTGCTCCCGCAGCAGGCGACCAAATACCTATCGGCGGTGGTGACACCGATATCCAGTGGTAAATCATAGCCGGAAGGCTAATTGTATCGCAAGAGGCGGTTCACGAACATCGTGAGCCGTCTCTTTTTTTGTGCGTTTGTATGGCGGCGAGAGCACCGCCTTTTTTGCTTGTTTTGGTCGCGAATACGATTGCGGGAAATGAACGAAACTTTCTCGCGCACTGAGAGCGCGAGCATAGAACATCAAAAACAAGCAAAACTATGGCATATAAATCTATGTATAAAAACGAAATAGCCCGTGCAGCAGGTGTGTCTCTCGGCACCTTCCGCGCATGGCTGCGCACGGACACAGAAGCACTGAGGCAGATGGGAGTGAGTGAACGCACCAAACTACTGCCGCCTGTAGCCGTAAGCTATCTTTGCGAGAAGTATTGTATCGACATTGAGAATTGATACGAAACTACATTTAAGTGCATTTTTTGATAGCAAATGAAAGCAACGGAGCGGAAAGTACAACCGTTCCGTTGTATTTTTGTAATTTTGCAGCGGATTTCCCAGAGAGACTGACCCGAATGGCCAAACGGGTGTCGAGCCTCTCGACCGGCTGGCGCCAGCCATTTTAGTAACCATTAAAACAGTATTAAAATGGCAAAAGAGTATTATTGCTACCCCCGTGAGGGGTTTGTGCCGGAGGTTTGCACGCATGAAGGGCTTTGTCTCGCACATGCACAAGGCACTCCGTTCTGGCTGTCCGAAAAGGGCGATGTATTCATCCGTTACGCCAACGGGCGTTGGCACAGACGTATCGTGGACACATGTGCCCGAAAAAGTTACAACACACGCACACCGAATGGTGTCATTAGAGGCAGGATATACCCGGGTGTGACGTACAAAGGCGTACACTACCGCGTGCATATCCTCATGGCACTGGCTTGGATCGGGTCCATTCCCGCTGGTTGGCAGGTGGATCATCTGAACGGCGACATCAACAACTGGACGCGCGACAACATCCGTATTGTGACCGTGGCGGAGAACTACCGGTGCGCGGTGATACTGCGGGCAAGGCGCATGGTGGCACGGCAGGACAATGATCCGAGCAAAGACCCGGTGAACATGCCTTCCGAAGAATTACTCCAATTGTTTAACATGTACAACGTAGCCGGTGACGTTTACGCCGGAGAATAATATGAAAGCAAATAATTTGAAAGAGTTGCGTGAGTTACGTAACCAAGAAAAAGCAATCAAAGCACGTATTGACGAGATCAGCGATGAGGCTACACGAGAGGCGGTGGCTATCGCGCCGGATGGCGGTGAGTTTGAGGTGGATGGGCAGAAGTACCAGCTACAGCGGACGGAGGTCATTGATATGATGAATTCCCATCGTTACAAAGGCGAGGACGCCAAGCGGTGGCGGAGTCTTGCCGGGCAGCGGGATTTTGCCAAGAAGACCGCTTCGGCTTACACCAAGGAGATGGGGGCAATCGTCAAAGCGTTTGTCGCTACACACCCCGACTGGGAAGCCGATGAGATCAAGCTGACCAAGCTGACGGTGAAAGTCATAGAGTAAAAAGAAAAAGAAAAGAAGCAAAAGAATAAAAAGAAAAAAAGTTCTTCTTTTTCATAGTAACTACGAGATAGAGGATAGAGAAAAGAAGAACAACCTTTTATGAGTACGTTTGATTTTCTTTGGCAGTTGGTGGCAAACCACGGCGGCGTGGCGGAGCACTACAAAGCAGAATTGGCGCGGGTGTGGGCGGAATACTCGTTGGAAGAACAACGACATATCTACCGCTCCATCCGCGACAAACTGCGGGCGGACAAGTTCGTCAACTACAACCCCGTTAAAGCCGTTCGGGAGAATGCCCCGAAAGCCAGACCGCCGCAAGTGCTCTCTTTCGCGGAGTATTACAAACAATACGGAACGACAGAGGAAAGCGGCGGTTGGGTGCGAAAATACTTGCCGGAGAAACAAACGACCATCTACATTAAAAAGTAAACGCTATGGATTATCCGTTATATGATGTGCCGTACCTCGTCCGAGACCCGAACGAGTACCGGATGTCGGAGAAACGGCATCAGACAGAACTCCGCAACCAAGCCGTGGTGGATGATTACTTTATCGCGAGGGACAAAGGTGCTTCGGCACATGAGGCACGAGAGGTCGTGGCTACGAAGCACGGAATAAAGCCCAAGAGAGTGTACACCATCGTCAAATGGTTCTTCAATCAGGCAATGAAACGGCGGAAATATGATTTTTTGCAAAAATTTGCACCTTTGGAGGAACACTAAAGTTACTTTCGTATTAATTTTGCAGCGGATTTTTCGCTTACGTTAAGGCTCGTTACGACTCGCGGCTCTGCCGCTCAATGGAAACCCGCCTTACGCTACGCTCTCCCCACGGGACGCACAATGTTAGCGCCCCGTGGGGTCCCCGAAAGGAAAGAGACGGTGTTTTTGATGCCTAACCTCGGCTTAAGGTCGGCTTAACCGGTGCTGGAGACGAAAGAGATTGGGGGAACTTGAAACGAAATAAAACCGACATTCAATGCAGGGACAAGAGACGAATGGAAAGACGGCGGAATACCGCCGGAAACAGAACAACATATTATTAACAAACAAAAACCTAAACTATTATGGCAAAGTACATTCCAATTGAAATGGTCAAGTCGTACAGCGGCAAGATCTGTGAACACAGCGATGTGTATTTCGCGAAGAAAGGCGACACCCTGTACACGGGCAAGATCTGCCATCCTCGCACCAAACCGTTCAGCGAACAAGAGTTGGCTCGTCAGGAGAAATTCACACAAACGATAGCCGCTCTGAAAGCCCTGACCAATGAGCAGAAAGAGGCTTACAAGACGGCATTCAAGAACCAAAAGAAATATGGCTCGCTGTGGGGATATATGTTCGCACAAGAGTACAAGAAGATCGGGGAGTAAAGCCCGGATTGTTACACTGACAGACCTAATTACAAATCCAAACAAGCAAAAAAATGACACGTAAAGAAATCCTGAAAATCGTTATTTCGGTGCTGATCGCCGCGCTGACGGCGCTTGCGGCGGGGCTGGGACTGAGTTCGTGCAATGTGACGCGGACGGTGACGACCCGAAGCGAGGCTTGGCAGAAAGGCGACACCAGCGTGGTTATCCAGAGCAAGACCATCGAGACCTACGACGCTTCAAAGAAGCTGTGATTAAACGGAAGAACGGCTCGCGCAAGAATGCGCGAGAAGGGAACAATGAACGGCTCGCGCAAAGATGCGCGAGAAATGGATGATGGAAGGCTCGCGCAAGAATGCGCGAGAAATGAACAATATTAACCCTAAACCTTAACTATTTTCCCCTCCCCTACGAGGAGGAATTTACCAAATGATTAAATGACCCAATAAATGACCAAATGGTAAATGAACAAATCGTAAATGATTTTATGGCAAAAGTAACTTATTCAGCCGGAATTGACCATGTATCCGGCGCACTGTCGAAACCGGGCAAGAGCGGTCAGCACTCTTGCACCAAGATGCTGTTGGCTACCCACCGTACGGCAGCCACCCAGAGCAATGCTTGTAACCGTCTCTATCTGCGTGAGAAGACCGTCCGCAGCACCGAACCGACCGCACGCGAGTTGGAGATCCGCGCACGCTTCACGGCGGTGCAGGCGATGGTGAAAGCACGTGCCAAAGACCTGTCGAAGATGGCAGCCGACCAGGAGGCGTTCAACGCACAGAAAGACACCGCCGGCGGCAAGCGCACGATGAGGGCGTACTTGTGGTTAGTCTGTGGGCGTGAATATGATTCCGCACACCAAGGCTAACCATGGGGTCCCCGAGGATTTCCAATCCTTGGGGAGAGCGGAGCTGCCCCGAGTATTTACTACCTGAACGGAGTTTAGGTACTTATACGAGGGGTTAGCCCGCGACGGAAGGTCTGCGGACAGGAGTACGACGCGCAGGGTTAAGCCCCCTCCGACTGGAAAATATATGCTCTGACCGTATTGCGGAGGTGTATGGTACGTAAAAGAGAGGCGCTTTCGGGCGCTTCTTTTTGTTTTTGGACGCGAAAAACAAGAAAAACGGCTCGCGACACGTTGAAAACGGAAAAAAACGCATGTTTTCAAAAGAATTTTGATATTTTTCTTGCGTATTCCATAAAATTGTTGTAACTTTGTGCGGTTTTTATGAAGAACACCTGAAAAACAAGATATTCATTATTCATTATAAATTAACTAATAGCATGGCAGAAAACAAAGTAAACATGTTGGCGGATTTTGCGCCGGTCTCCACCGAGACTTGGAAAGCAAAAATCATCGCTGACCTGAAAGGTGCCGACTTCGACAAGAAGCTGGTATGGCGCACGCCGGAAGGATTCAACGTGCAGCCGTTCTACCGCCGTGAGGACCTGAAAGGGCTCAAGACCACCGTCTCCGCCCCCGGTCAGTTCCCCTACGTCCGCGGTACGCGTACAAACAACGACTGGGCTATCCGTCAGAACATCTGCGCCTGCAAGAACGCACGCAAGGCGAACGAGAAAGCCCTCGAGGTGCTCAACAAGGGTATCAACTCCCTCGGTTTTTGTCTGGACAAAGAGAAGTTGACCTACCATTTCATCAAGACGCTGCTCAACGGTATCGCCGCTGACTGCATCGCCATCAACTTCTCCATCTGCGCCTGCGCTGCGCCGAAACTCGCGAACATCCTCGTGCGTTACTACGGCCGCATGGGCTACGATGTGAAGCACATGGTTGGTTCCATCAACGTGGACCCGATCAAGAACATGCTCGTCAAGGGCAAACCGCTGACCCGTGAGCAGGTATCGGCTAAGATCGCCGAGGTGGTGAAAGCCGCCAAATCGCTGCCGGGTTACCGCGTAGTGGGTGTGAACAGCGTTGTGCTCAACAACTCCGGCGCATATGCTACGCAGGAACTCGCTTACGCCCTCGCTTGGGGTGCCGAGTACATGACGATGCTCACCGAAGCCGGTGTGCCTAACTACCGCGCTGCCAACGCCATCCGTTTCAACATGGGTATCGGCGGCAACTACTTCATGGAGCTGGCAAAGTTCCGTGCTGCACGTCTGCTGTGGGCGAAGATCGTAGAGGCATACAAAGCGCCGATCTTCACCACCGCTCTCCGCAATGCGGCTAAGATGAACGTCTCCGCCGAGACCAGCCGTTTCAACATGACTATTTTTGATGCGTATGTGAACCTCCTCCGCACGCAGACCGAGACGATGTCTGCTGCTCTGGCAGGCGTGGATGAGATCACCGTTACGCCGTTCGATATCACCTACGAGCGTCCGACCGACTTCTCCGAGCGTATCGCCCGCAACCAGCAGCTGCTCCTCAAAGAGGAGGCGCACTTCGACAAGATAGTGGACCCTGCTGCCGGTTCGTATTATCTGGAGAACCTGACCGCCTCCATCGCTGCCGAGGCTTGGAAGCAGTTCCTCGCTATCCAGGAGCAGGGCGGCATGTACCAGATGGTAGCCGAGGGCAAGGTGCAGGAGCATATGGCGACTAACCTCAAAGCGCGTCTCAACGACGTAGCCAAACGCAAAGAGGTGCTGCTCGGTTCCAACCAGTTCCCGAACTTCACCGAGAAAGCCGGAAAGAAGATCAAAGCCGACGCCGGTGCTTGCAGTTCGATTTGCACGTGCAAAACATCCAAACAACCTCAAACAGCAGCCTGTGGCTGCGGTCAAACAGGAGACGCATGTCTCCCCACCTTGCCTGTCGCCCGTGCTGCCGAAGAGTTTGAACAGCTGCGCTTAGAGACCGAAGCGGCCAAGAAACAACCTGTTGCGTTCATGCTCACCATCGGCAACCTCGCCATGCGTATTGCGCGTGCGCAGTTCAGTTGTAACTTCCTCGCGTGCGCAGGATACAAGGTTATCGACAACAACGGTTTTGCCACCATCGCCGAAGGTATCAAGGCAGCCCGCAAGGCGAAAGCGGATATCATCGTCCTCTGTTCGTCCGATGACGAGTACGCAACCCTCGCGCCGAAGGCTTGGAAGAAGCTCCAGAACGCCAAAGAGATCTTCATCGTTGCCGGTGCTCCGGCATGCATGGAGGACCTCCAGAAGCTCGGCATCCAAAACTTCATCCACGTCCGTTGCAACGTCCTCGAAACGCTCAAAGGATTAAATAACCAACTACTAACAAAATAACGGCTAATTTAGCGAATAAAACGAATTAATAAAAACGGCTAATTAAACGAATTAAGCGAATTAATAATTAGCTCAATTAGCATAATTCGCCGTTTAGAACAATATGAATAATCAGTTATTATATAAGGATGAGACCTATAAGATTGTAGGTGCGGCAATAGAAGTTCACAAGGAACTTGGTTGTGGTTTTACAGAACCCGTATATCAAGATGCTCTTGAATATGAATTTCAGTTGCGCGGTATTCCTTATGAAAGGGAGAAAGTACTCAAAGTCAACTATAAAGATATAGTTTTACCGAAAGAATTCCGAGCTGATTTTGTTTGCTATGATAAAATTATTGTTGAGTTGAAGGCTGTTTCAGAAATCTTGGATGAACACTATGCACAGGTATATAATTACCTAAAAACAAGTGGATACCAACTGGGACTTCTTCTTAATTTTGGCAATATGTCATTAGAGTGCAAACGCATACCCTGTTCCTTAAAATGGCAAGAATAAAATAATTAGCTCAATTAGCAAAATTCGCCGTTAAAATAATTAGTTTAATTCGCATAATTCGCCGTTAAAAACATATACAATTATGAAGCCGAATTTTAAAGATATTGACATTACACAGGTTTCGGCCAGCAAGGTTGTTGGCCCGAACACCGCCGACTGGCAGACGCCGGAGCTCATCGACGTCAAGCCGATCTACACCAAAGAGGACCTCAAAGGCATGGAGCACCTCGACTACGTGTCCGGTATCCCGCCCTTCCTCCGTGGCCCGTACAGCGCCATGTATCCTCTCCGTCCCTGGACCATCCGTCAGTACGCCGGATTCTCCACCGCAGAGGAGTCTAACGCTTTCTACCGCCGTAACCTCGCCTCCGGTCAGAAAGGTCTGTCCGTAGCCTTCGACCTCCCGACACACCGTGGCTACAACGCCGATAACATGCGTGTCGTAGGTGATGTCGGCAAAGCCGGTGTGTCCATCTGCTCGCTGGAGGACATGAAAGTGCTCTTCGCCGGTATTCCTCTGAACAAGATGTCCGTCTCCATGACCATGAACGGCGCCGTGCTGCCGATCCTCGCGTTCTATATCAACGCCGGACTCGAGCAGGGTGCCAAATTGGAGGAGATGGCAGGTACTATCCAGAACGATATCCTCAAGGAGTTCATGGTGCGTAACACCTATATCTACCCACCTAAGTTCTCCATGAAGATCATCGCCGACATCTTCGAATATACCTCGCAGAACATGCCTAAGTTCAACTCCATCTCCATCTCCGGTTACCACATGCAGGAAGCCGGTGCAACGGCAGATATCGAGTTGGCTTACACGCTTGCCGACGGTATGGAGTACCTCCGCGCAGGTGTCAACGCCGGCATGGATGTGGATACGTTCGCTCCGCGTTTGTCCTTCTTCTGGGCGATCGGTATGAACCACTTCATGGAGATTGCCAAGATGCGTGCAGGCCGTATGCTCTGGGCGAAGATCGTCAAGTCTTTCGGCGCGAAGAACCCCAAATCCATGGCACTCCGTACGCACAGCCAGACCTCCGGTTGGTCGCTCACCGAGCAGGACCCGTTCAACAACGTCGGCCGTACCTGTATCGAGGCGATGGGAGCTGCGCTCGGTCACACCCAGTCGCTCCACACCAACGCACTCGACGAGGCTATCGCGCTGCCGACGGACTTCTCCGCGCGTATCGCTCGTAACACCCAGATCTACATCCAGGAGGAGACCAAGATCTGCAAGGAGATCGACCCGTGGGGCGGTTCCTACTATGTAGAGTCGCTCACTCAGGAACTCATGGAGAAAGCGTGGGCGCATATCCAGGAGATCGAGAAACTCGGCGGTATGGCAGCAGCTATCGAGACCGGTATTCCTAAAATGCGTATCGAGGAAGCCGCGGCGCGTACACAGGCGCGTATCGACTCCGGCAAACAGAAGATCATCGGTATCAACGAGTATCGTCTGGAGCACGAAGACCCGATTGACATTCTCGAGATTGATAACACCGCCGTACGTGAGCAGCAGGTAGCCCGTCTGGCTGAACTCCGTGCTAACCGCGACGAGAAAGCCGTGCAGGCTGCGCTCGCTGAGATCACTGAGTCCGTACAGAAATGGGCTGACGGCGGTAAGGGTGAGAACCTCCTTGCACTCGCTGTCAAAGCCGCCGGTCTCCGCGCTTCGCTCGGCGAGATTTCCGACGCTTGCGAGAAAGTCGTAGGCCGTTATAAAGCAACCATCAGAACTATTTCAGGCGTGTACGCTTCAGGTACTAAGAACGACGATAACTTCCAGGAAGCTTGTCGTCTCACGGCAGAGTTTGCCAAGAAAGAAGGTCGTCAACCCCGTATCATGATTGCCAAGATGGGACAGGACGGCCACGATCGTGGCGCCAAAGTGGTAGCCACCGGTTATGCCGATTGCGGCTTTGATGTCGATATGGGACCGTTGTTCCAGACTCCGGCAGAGGCAGCCAAGCAGGCGGTGGAGAACGATGTCCATGTACTGGGTGTCTCCTCGCTTGCGGCAGGTCACAAGACCCTCATCCCGCAGGTCATCGAGGAGCTCAAGAAACTCGGCCGTCCCGACATCATGGTCACTGCCGGTGGTGTCATCCCCGCGCAGGACTATGACTTCCTCTACAAAGCCGGTGTTGCCGCCATCTTCGGTCCCGGCACCCCGGTTGCCTACTCCGCTAAAGTGGTTATGCAACTGCTGATGCAAGAATAATGAAGTGTTAGCAAGGGTGCGAAAAACTCGCACCCTTGCAACTATTTCGCATTGCCTTGAACCAGTAGTTTTTGCATTAAAATCGTAAAAATTACGCGATATGTTTGCGTAATTGGGAAAAAAACAGTAATTTTGCGAGCAAAATATGGGACTATGCCTCCACGCAGTAGTGAAATAGCGTTTTTCTTGTCGTTCTGCATTGAGCAATACAAGCAGGCGCACAATCTAACGGGTGAACAAGCAATGCAAGTGCTTGATCGGTATGGTGTGCTTGATTATTTGGAAGAACACTATGACGTTATACACACGCAAGGTGCGCGATGGATATTGGAGGATATGGACGAGTTTATTGAGAATAGAAAGAATGAGAGTTTATCACGGTAGTTTAGAGCGTGTGACTACGCCGGAAATCCGAGAAACAAAACGCGGACTGGATTACGGTAGCGGATTTTACACCACCACTTCGGCAAAACAGGCGGAAGACTGGGTACGCAAGAGAATGGATGATTTCCATGCTCCCAAAGGCTATGTCAATGAATACGAGTTGGATTTAGAGGCTCTCAAACAATTCAACTGCATATTCTTCAACTCGCCCTCTGAAGAGTGGCTCGATTTTGTAATGAGCAATCGTTTAGACCGCAATTTTACGCATAGCTACGATGTCGTCTATGGGCCTGTAGCGAATGATCGTGTTTATACATGCTTCGCGTTATATGAAGGTGGCGTGCTGAGCAAGCCTAACCTCATTGCTGAATTGAAAACATATAAACTGGTAGACCAATATCTGTTCCATACGACGCAGGCTCTCAAAGCATTAACATTTGTCAAAGCAAAAGAAATACTATGGGCGAAATAACTCAAAAAAATCTGTATCTGTTATTACCTTCCAAAGTGAGTTGGTTGGCAGATATGTTGTGCGCGGATGAACATATCAGCACGATAGAGGCTCTACGCCGTATTTATTCTTCTGCAATGTACAAAGAATTGGAGCAAGAGAGTACCAAACGCTGGCACGAAGGCCCGGTGTCTTTGTATCAGACGATCTAATATATGGCTACTTATGCATTTTATACGTACGAGTATTTATAGAAAGAACTATATATTAGGGAGACGAATTATGATTGCAGGTTGCCTTATTTTTTCTCTCTGAATACCACCGTTTCGTTCAGTGCGAAATTCAGTATTCCTGAGAAACACAATGCCAAGATATTACAGATCAGCACATCCCATCCGCCGGAAAAACGCTCGATAAGCAAGAGCACGCCCATCTTGAGCAGAAACGAACCGGTACAGGAGAGGTTGTACCCCGCATAATGACGCAGAAACGAACGGAAGGTATGCGCCGAAATCCGATCTTTCCAAACGGAGAAATAGGCGATAGAGAAATTCACCAACACCGCGCACTCAAAGGATATGAACGGCGAAAGGAGGTACTCGCCCCAGTAGTGGCCTTTGAGCAGATAGTGCGAACAAAGCCACAGAACGAGCATATCCGCCGCCGTTCCTGCCAGCGTTGAAACTGCGAATTTCAGATACCTGATTATAATTTCCCGGAGCTTACTTCGGCTCATCTTTCGGGTGCTTGATTAGCGGGTCTTTCTTAGCGAACCAGTGCAGATCCTTAAAGAAACTGACGAAATAGAAGATCACCAGGATGCACAGGATACCCATGCCGATGATATCCAGCGAGCCGTAATGAATGGTCTCTCCAAAATAGTTGAACGAGCCATGATAAGCAGTGAGCGCGGGGATATACATCAACAGGATATTGGCAATAATGATGACGAGGCGGAACTCCGTAGGTCCCATATAGCCGTAGGTCAGTTTGAACTCGGATTTGAGGTGTGCATTGATGCTGACATAGACCGTGAGCGCCAGATAAGTGACATAGCAGAGCAGTGCTACGCTGAGGTTCATCAGAGGCGAGAGACCTGCTCCGATGAACATAAACGCCTCGGTGACGGTGTCGATGTTATGATCGAGATAATAGCCGTAGAGAGGCCGCTGGGTGTTGCGCACACGGGCGATAGTGCCGTCCAGCGAATCGCCAAACCAGTTGATTACCAATCCCAAACAGGACAGCCAGAGCCAATAGATGCTATAATGGGTCAGAAAAAAACCGAGTCCGCCAAGGAACGAGCCGAAGAGACCGAACCAGGTCAGCATATCACTGGTGACCCATTGAGGCATGCGAGACGCCATCCAAACTAATACTTTTTTCTCTGCTCCGTTGAGGAGCGAGGTCTGAATACGTGTTGATTGTTTAAGTTCCATTATTTTATTTCCTCCAATTCTTATATATCGAAAAAAATTGCTTTTCAGCCTGCAAAGTTACTGCTTTTTTCTGAAATATGCAAGAAAATCCTTTTTTTTTAGTTCCAAGTCTTGTATTTTCGTATGTTAAAAATATAAAAACAGCGGTCCACACTGCCGTGAGCCGCTGAGAAACATAGAACAAATCAATCAAAGTGCATCATCACAATAGAGGCACCTGTTCCGCACGAAGGTGTTATAGTAATGGCTGACTGTCTGGCGATTAACCTTCAGGATTTCTGCCGCTTTCCGGAAAGACATTCCCGTTAGGAGAAGTTGCCGCAAAAGACTGTCCTTCTCATAAAGCTTGTAGTACCGCTGTTGATTTCTGCCGCCTGTAGGACGACCTAAGACCACCCCCTCTGAACGCTTGCGTGCCAATGCTTCACGTGTTCTCATGCTGATGAGGTCGCGCTCGATCTCAGCCGAGAGCCCGAAAGCGAATGCCAAGACTTTGCTTTGAATGTCATCGCCCAGGCGGTAGTTGTCCTTGATAGTCCAGACCCTGCAGTTTTTCGTCATACAGATATTAAGTATCTCCATGACCATAAAGAGACTGCGTCCGAGGCGCGAAATCTCCGTGCAAATGATGATGTCATCCTTTTTGACCCGATGGAGCAGAATTCCTAACTGCCGGCGGTTATAAGCCTTGGTACCTGAGATGGTTTCTTCGATCCATCCGTTGATCTTCAGATCTTCCTTCTTGCAGAACTTTCTGATCTCAAAACGCTGGTTCTCGACTGTCTGCTTGTCGGAACTTACGCGTATGTATCCGTATACCATTTTTTTGCACAAAGTTAGCAAAAAAAATCGAAATGAAGAAATGAAAAGTCAAAAAAAATGCGTCCTGATAAGAAGAGGACGCATTATGGTAAACATACCAAGTGCTGATTTCTAACGAACCCGCTGACCTTGGATAGTAATCATTTTGTCACCGACCAGAATATAAATTCTGCCATTAACGAGCACTTTCTTCGCCGGCTGCTCCACCCCAACCTTCTCTACCTCCGAAGGCTCATAGCAAGCCGTTATATAGCGGTCATACGAGATACCCGCACCCGATGCCGAGATCGTAACAGACTCGAAACCGATTCCCTTCTTGGAAGCGCCATTAGTACAGATAAAGACCAGAGGGGAAGTGCCGGTAAGGGTTGATGTATTGGTCCACTTATAGGTGCTCATCGCAGAGCCGTCAGTAGCCGTGAGAGAAGCGATCTGATTGCCGCCTGCCCTGACAGCCAACTGGTTATACTGCGTTCCTCCGTAAGTACGCATACGCACCTCTATAGTGCTCAAGCCGGAGAGATCCACCGCAGGAGAAGTGAGTTGTTTGCCTTCATCCAAGAGCCAATAAGAGCTGGTCTTGCTCGCCGTATTCGACCAGCCATCCGAATGAGAAGCATCATAGACATACTCGGCAGGAGCTCCGTGGGAAGTGACTTGTTCTTGCGCAAAGACAGCATAATACGTGACATCAGCTGTGACCATAGGGAAATCCTGTACCTGCTCATACAACACTGCCGGTGCTTCATCCGCCGTGCCGTCAATAGGTGCATTGGTCCATCCCATGAAATGCTTGCTCTCGGTAGAGCACGAAACAGGCGTAGCAGGCAGGTGCGTGAGAGAAGTTTTCTCCACTACCGAGTCGGTTGAGAGCTCCGCACCGTTCACAGACCAAGTGACACCATATTTGTTTTTTTCCCCGACAGGAGTATCGGAATCGCGGGAGCCATCGCTCACACCGGGGATGAAAGCCGGATCCGTCGAAGGCATCAGTTTAGCCAGATCCACCGCTTCACCGGCATGCTCGCCCCAGATATATTCCGCCAGATAGGGGTAGTCGATGAAGGGATTACGGTTGCCCTGGGTCTGCTGGATACCGTTGTTGCGGTCGATTTCCTTCTGCGAAACGGGATCCTCGCGGTGCCATTTCATCAGGAGTACTACGGCTTTCTTCGTCAAGCCATAATAGCCGGAAGCGGTATATGTGCCGGAGAAGAAATTATTGCTGGTGGTGAGGTTCGACTGCTGCCATTTGACGATCGTACCTAATATACCTCGCGCCCAGTCCCCCTTGTATTGGTTTTTGGGTTCAAACACATTTCCGGAGCCTTTCACCGACTCATTAGCCTCCGTAGCGATAGTCTTTTTATCAGTAGCCCAAGAGCCTGCCGAACCGTATTTGTTGCCATTCCAGTTCGTGCCGCCGTTCACTACGCCATATTCGTAGTTCGAGCGCACGCCGTTGATCTTGCCATCCGTCGGCAGGACATGGAAGATGTCATTTCCGATACCTCCAGTACCTCCACCCCACCACGACTGCGGAATCGAATGTTCGCGGTTGTAACAGTCGCACACGCCGCTGTAACTGCCGCATTTTTCTCCGCTGGAGAAGCCACATTCGCCGTACATATCCCATATCTTACCGGCTTTACCGACCGAGTCGGACGGATAGACATCCGTCTTGAGATAGGCATTATACAAACCATTGTAACCGATAGAGGAATAGCCTTTATTGGTAACAGAACTAACAGCCGACCAGAGGTTGCTGCCGGACTTACCGTCTACTGCAGAATAATACGAAGGGATATCAGCCGGAGCTGTAACAGTAGCTCCCATAACCATTGGCGCTATAAGAACAAGCGCAAGGAATAAATATATGTGCTTTCTCATGATTTCCGGTTTTGTCGGGTAGGCGAGATTCGAACTCACGACCTCCTGCTCCCAAAGCAGGCATTCTAACCGGGCTGAACTACTACCCGCTGCGATTTCGCTGCGGGTAGTATATCGTTCAAGCAGAGCGAGATAAGAACTACCCCATCGCAAAATCGGGTGCAAAGGTACTGCTTTTTTCTGACATACGCAAATTTTCGGGCATTTTTTTTGCCCAAAAGCGCATTTTTAGCCTCTTCATTCCCTACTCTACGGCTTAAAAGCCGAAACTAAGGCCGCAGGTGACCATAAAATTCTTGCCTTGCATAAATGCCGGACAGTACTTGTTTTGATAGTACGACACCAGCGCATCGCCCTCCAGATTCAGGCTTGTGCCATCTGCCGCCCATCCACGGTCTTCACCTTCGGTACGCGTGCTCGCAGGCGCATAAGCACGTGCATTATTATAGGTAAAGTCCACGTGTGCGTAGCAGTTCTGGAAAATCTCGTAGATAGCCTTAAAACGCACCTCATCATTGCGCCAGATCTTCTCGTCAAAAGGTTTTTGGGCAATAATCGGGTGTTCCACCCTCGTGCCGGCTATATAGCGGCGGATGTAGTCATAGGAGTTATACTTGGTGTTGTTGAGATACTCGAGCGAGAGCCTCAGTCCACGCACCGGACGATAGCTCAATCCGACATAGACCGACTGGGAGTTATCGCCCATATAATGTCCCAGCAGATAGCTATTAGACCTATAGTCGGTCACCGCCACCGAGTGGGTATAGCAAGCAATATAAGAACGCATAAACTCGCCTTTGAGACTCAGACCACGCACCGGCCATCCGCTCCAGTTGAATCCCACAAGATAGGAGACAGGGTTATTCTCTTTGTTTGATGGTTTGAGACGCGCCAACTTGAACTCATCCAAGAAGAACGAGCCATACAGACGCAGATGGTCTGTGGGACGAACAGTGACAGAAGCAAACGCTTGCGAGTTCTGGTTCTCGGAACCGATACCCTTGGTCAGCAGGTGGTCAAGCGACTTATAGAACGCCACCGGAATAAAATACGCCGCTTGCACATTGCGTTCGCCGTAAATAATCGAATTACCGAGCGAGAACTGCACATACTTGCAGGGCATAATGGTCAGCATATTAGCCGCCATAAACTTATTCGCAGGACGGTAATGGCGCTTCTCCACCCCTTCGTCATAACGCTCCACGTAATAGGAGTTGGAGTCCAGCACATTACTCACCAGCCAGGCATGAAAATAATCGAACTGCAACCACTTGCAGGGTGTCAGTTGGAGAGTGACCATCGGCACGGCCGGGTTATGTCCGGAAAGGATATTGGAGCAGTGCTGTGCATCACCCCATTGGATGCGGTCACGCTGCACACCGATTGATCCCCACCATGTATAGAGGCTCAGACCTCCACGCGAGTCCGAGAAATCGCCGCCATAGTTCGCCTCTTTGTATTGCACGCCGGGGAGATCATTGAGATAAGACGGCTTGGTGATACGCGAACCATCCACACCTTGCCCGCTCCAGGAATTATCACGGAGAGATCCCCAGATCGAGAGGTGGTGAGCGATGTCCATCTGTATCTCCGCCCCGTACCAGCGTTTGGTGAGCAGTCCTTTTGAGGTATTGGCATAGAGATCCATACCCAATATCGGGCGCACGCGCATCTTGAAGAGGTTATTCTTGGTCTTGAGATGCAAGGACGGATCCACCAGCGAGAGATTGAAATCGCACTTGTATTTAGCCGCCTTGACGGAGTCGGTCTTCGGGTTATTGGAGCGCCACTGACACACGTTTTCGTGTCCGTAGAGTTTGTAGTCAGGCAGGGTGTCCAACTCCAGCGCATAGTCCTGCAGATAGAAATCCAAGTCCTCTTTCTGCCGTCTCGTCAGGAGGCTGTCACGCAACTGTGCCTCATGCAATTTAGAAGCGATATACTTGCGCGTATAAGGTTTGATGGCGGCATTCGTCTCGATGATGCCGTCGGTAGTCAGTTCTTCGATGAAGTCGTAGATCTCGGTGTATTCCAACGAAACAGGGATATTCTGCCCTTTTGCCGGCAGCAGCCACAGGCAGCAGAATGCCACCCACACTATGAGTCGCTTATTTGCCATAACGAGCATTCAGACCGCGTACCACTTCGTCGGTGATGTCATATGCCGGAGTTACAGAATAGAGGATATTGTCCTTAATCTCACCCAAGTTGCTCAAAATCAACTCATAGCGTCCATCGGCATTATAGACTTTCAGGAACTCGTTAACCCGCTTGTTGAGCAATTTCGATTGCTTCTGCAGCTCCGCCTCGTTCTCCTGCGCCAACTTCGACTCCATGGTAGCCAACTCCTGCTGTGCTTTCTGCAGCTTCTTCTCCAACTCGGCACGCTGACGGTTAAACTCCTCCTCCGACTCGATCTGACCGGACTGCGCACGCTTGATCAGATCCTGCTCCTGTGCCTGCAGCGATGCAGCAAGACTGTTATACTTGTCCACCAACTGCTTGCGCGACTTATCCGCCATCGAGTTGAGACGGGCATTGGCATCAATCACAAACTTATACTCGCGATTCAGTTTATCCATATTGACATAGGCAATCGGCAGTTTGGGTTTGCGCATCTTCTCCGGTGCCACTTCTTCCTCCTCTTCTTCAAGGGAGGTGTCGTTGAGCAAGGCTTCCTCTCCGGCAGCCAAAGCAGCCGTGTCCATCGGCACATACTCAAACTCATAGTCTTCGTTTGAAGCGACGGTATTGCTATCCAACTTGGTGAAAAGGATCACTACCAAAACGGTCAATGTAATTACACACACGCCCAATACGGCGTTGATGATAGTCTGAATCTTGTTCATTATTGTATGATTTTAATATTTTCAATCAATATGCAACTTCTCTTGCTTCCTCGCTTCCCGGTCTTGCGAGGTGGCACAATGGATGCCATCTTGCTTCATCCGCTCGTTCTCGGCTATATGCTGAGACCGGAACCGGTGGTCTTTGCGGAAGATCACCCCGACACTGAGTAACGCCATCGCCACCCCTACAAATACTATTGCAATCAGAATTTCCATTTGGGGTGCAAATTTACGACAAAAATCGCATATATGCAAATAAAAAATGCTTTTTTGCAAAAAAAACAAAATTGTACATGAAATATTTGCATACGTGAGATTTTTTTATTATCTTTGCACCCTGATTTGTGGCGGACAGAGAAGATCCTCTCGCATACAGATCACAAAATAACCGGGAAACACATTGTAAATCATAAATAATTTTTTAACACAAATGGAAAACAAAAAACGAGTTTACACCTTTGGTAACGGAAAAGCCGAGGGTAATGCCCAAATGCGTGAACTGCTGGGCGGTAAAGGTGCTAACTGCGCTGAAATGAACTTGGTAGGAGTGCCCGTTCCTCCGGGATTCACGATTACCACCGAAGTCTGCAACGAGTACTATCAGGTAGGTCAGGAGAAGATTGTAGAAGAACTGACCGCAGAGGTAGAAGCTGCCGTGAAACACGTTGAGGAGTTGATGAACTGCAAGTTCGGCGATCCCAAGAATCCTCTCCTTGTTTCTGTTCGTTCGGGTGCGCGCGCATCTATGCCGGGTATGATGGATACGATCCTCAACCTCGGTCTGAACGACGTAGTGGCAGAGGGTATGGTGGCTAAGACACAGAACCCGCATTTCGTATATGACTCTTATCGCCGTTTCGTACAGATGTACGGTGACGTTGTGCTCGGTATGAAGCCGGTGAACAAAACCGACATCGATCCCTTCGAGGCTATCATCGAGGAGGTCAAAGAGATCCGTGGCGTGAAGCTGGACAAAGACCTCAACGTAGATGAGTTGAAGCTCCTCGTCGCACGCTTCAAGACCGCTATCAAAGAGCAGACCGGCAAGGATTTCCCGGACGATCCTATCGAGCAGCTCTGGGGTGCTATCTGCGCCGTATTCCGCAGCTGGATGAACGAGCGTGCTATCCTTTACCGTAAGATGGAAGGAATTCCTGACGAGTGGGGAACCGCTGTTTCCGTAATGGCTATGGTATTCGGTAACATGGGCGAGACCTCCGCTACCGGTGTTTGCTTCAGCCGTGACGCTGCAACGGGTGAGAACCTCTTCAACGGTGAGTACCTTGTAAACGCACAGGGCGAGGACGTGGTAGCAGGTATCCGTACTCCGCAACAGATCACGCTGGAAGGCAGCCGCCGTTGGGCAGCGCTCCAGGGTATCAGCGAGGAAGAGCGTGCAAGCAAATATCCGTCTATGGAAGAGGCTATGCCGGAGCTCTATAAAGAACTCAACACCATCCAGCAGAAGCTTGAAGACCACTACCGCGACATGCAGGATATGGAGTTCACCGTACAGGAAGGCAAACTCTGGTTCCTCCAGACCCGTAACGGCAAGCGTACCGGTACTGCTATGGTGAAGATCGCCATGGATCTCGTACGCGAGGGCGTGATCTCCGAGAAAGAGGCTATCCTCCGCTGCGAGCCGCAGAAACTGGACGAACTGCTCCACCCTGTCTTCGACAAGGACGCTTTGAAGAAAGCCAAAGTGATCACCCAGGGTCTGCCTGCTTCTCCGGGCGCTGCGTGCGGACAGATTGTCTTCCACGCTGACGACGCACAGGAGTGGCATGAGAACGGTCACAAGGTAGTGATGGTTCGTATCGAGACCTCGCCTGAGGATCTCGCAGGTATGTCTGCAGCCGAGGGTATCCTCACCGCACGTGGCGGTATGACCTCGCACGCTGCCGTGGTTGCCCGCGGTATGGGTAAATGCTGCGTTTCCGGCGCAGGTGCTATCCAGGTGGACTACAAAGCAAAAACCGTCAAGATCGAGGGCGTAACCTACAAAGAGGGCGACTATATCTCCCTTAACGGTTCTACCGGACAAGTTTACGCAGGTGAGATCCCGACCAAGGCTGCTGAACTCAGCGGCGATTTCAAGGCGCTGATGGATCTCTGCGACAAATATACCAAACTGCAGGTTCGTACCAACGCCGACACCCCGCATGACGCAGCCGTAGCACGTGCTTTCGGCGCCAAGGGTATCGGTCTGACACGTACCGAGCACATGTTCTTCGACGACCAGAAGATCATCGCTATGCGTGAGATGATTCTGGCTAAGGACAGTGCAGGACGCGAGAAAGCGCTGGCTAAACTGCTGCCGTACCAAAAGGCTGACTTCAAAGGTATCTTGGACGCTATGGACGGCCTGCCTGTGAACATCCGTCTGCTCGACCCGCCTTTGCACGAGTTCGTTCCGCATGATCTGAAGGGACAAGAGCAGATGGCGAAAGAGATGGGCGTTTCCGTAGAGGAGATCCAGACCCGTGTTGCACAACTCGCAGAGAACAACCCGATGCTCGGTCACCGCGGCTGCCGTCTGGGTATCACCTTCCCGGAGATCACCGCTATGCAGACACGTGCTATCCTCTCCGCCGCTTGCGAACTGAAGCAGGAGGGCAAGAACCCGATGCCGGAGATTATGGTTCCGCTGATCGGTATTCTCTATGAGCTCAAGCAGCAGAAAGAGATTATCCAGCGCGTGGCTAAGGAAGTGTTCGCTGAGTACGGCGTTGAGGTTGAGTTCGAGATCGGTACGATGATTGAGATCCCGCGTGCAGCGCTGACCGCAGACCGCATCGCTACAGAGGCTCAATACTTCAGCTTCGGTACCAACGACTTGACCCAGATGACCTTCGGTTACAGCCGCGACGACATCGCTTCGTTCCTGCCGGCATACCTGGAGAAGAAGATTCTGAAAGTCGATCCGTTCCAGGTTCTCGACCAGAACGGTGTTGGTCAGTTGATCAAGATGGCGGTAGAGAAAGGTCGTGCCGTTCGTCCGGGTCTGCGCACCGGTATCTGCGGCGAGCACGGCGGCGAGCCTTCGTCCGTTAAGTTCTGTGCCCGTGTCGGCATGAACTACGCTTCCTGCTCACCGTTCCGTGTACCTATCGCACGTCTGGCAGCAGCACAGGCCGCCGTCGAGGATGAAGCGTAATCGTTGTATATTTAAAATATTT
>DGTP01000001.1:0-103282 GCA_002394335.1 Bacteroidales bacterium UBA4333
ACATGGGCGGCACGGGATTAGGCCTAGCAATCGTCAAAAACGCCGTTTCTCTGCATGGCGGCACTTGTTCCGCCGAACTCACCCGTCCTCACGGCCTAACCGTCCGTTTCTCCATTCCTCAGAACTGACCGCACAAAGCTACAATAATTCGTCTTAGCCACGAGGGCACGATTGCTGCGAGATATGCTAATAAAATTTTGATTTACATGCACGTGCGTAGTATATTTAATGTGTGTGTCTTATCGTATAAATAGGAAATTTTGCCTATGTCAAAAAAATATCGTATTCTTTTGAGTATTTCTTTTTTATAAGGTCTTCGTTATCGCTCAGGTCGTTGTTTTGTTGATTTTTCTTTCCCCCATAATAAGGTGCTCGTTTCTCTCGCGGCTTGTTCGGTTCTCCGCCGCTTTGCTCTGTCGATTATTTCGCTCCGCTCACGGTCTTTTGTTTTGAATAAAAAGAGAAACAAATCCTGTATGACCGCCTGAGCAGAGGATACATAAACAAACACAGCGTATTGCATACACCGTGTTCTCCATATATGCGCACATTCTTCGTGTGTACCTTATTACCCATTTGCGTGCCCGAGCCTGCGTAGGGCGGAGCGTTCTCCCGCCAAACGGGAGAAGCGGCCTCCGCCTAAGAGGGCTTCTTCGCGTCCGTCTGCCTCTTTCGGGAACTGCTATTTGCTACGGAATCGAATCGCTCCCCCTTTGAGGTATTCTTGAAATAGGGTGGAACCTCGCAAACGAGTTGCGAGGACGTGCCCGCCCACCCATGTTCCAGACTACCCAAGGGCAATAAGGAGTTCTATGTCCTTGCTATACGCCCAGGGTCCCCAATAATTTTCAATTCTTGGGGAAAGCGGAGCATGCCCATGTACCTTTAGCCAAACTGCGTTTGAGCTCGTGTACGATGGGCAATGTCCGCGCTAGGGCTGCTTCGGACTCGCGCGGCGTACTTACTCCTCATACTGTCCCCCGGACGCTATTTCGGTACGCCTGTTCCGCTTCATGTTTCGCTTCTGTAGCAAAACAGTTCCCGAAAGAGGCAGACGAGCTCTTCGCCGCCGCTCAGGAGAACGCTCAGTGGCGTTACAAATCCTACCTCCGCATGCTCGGCACGCAATGGTAATAAGGAACACGCACACGCGTGTGTATAAGAAAAGCGGATTCCGTTGGAGTCCGCTTTCTTTTCGTTTATGCCTATAGTGTCTTTTCAAGCATGATCGGCTTTATTTATCTTTCCGCTGCGCGTTTCTTTTTTTACTTGCTCCGTTTCACTCCGCAAAAATTTTGGGGAAAGAAAAAAATACGTTTCCTTTACCTCTACCGCCCACATCGCTCAATTTACCCGTTTGTTTCGCTCTAAACGTATAGGGTTGCTATACCCTTGCTATACCCCTGCGCTTACTTTGTTTATTGTCGCGGCATTCAATGCCGCATTAGTTTCGTTTCTTGTCACGCATACTATGCGGCTCTTCTTTGTATTCCGCCGATTGGCAATCGGCATAGACATTTGCTGTTTACGCGGGATACAATCCCGCATGTGGTATCTATCTTACTATTAGCATTCTGTGCGCGCGATTTCAATGAGCGCGATTCTCCGTCCGTTTCGTCGGTATTTGATATCGACATTGCATCCTATTACTACCTATACTATCCTATTTCTACCTATTTGGCATCAAAATCAACAAATTCTGCACTTTCTCGCCCCAAAATTTGCATATATTAGAAAAAAGTAGTAATTTTGCAAGCAAAATACTTTTGTTTTACAGAACAACAAATGAAACTCGCAAAGTATTTTTAATGAGGGAGCTATAAAATAATGTGTATTTAACGCAACTACTATGAATACCAGTCAGTTAGATTCTTTATTTTGTCAATATGGATATGAACTGAAGGAGCAAACTTTATCATATCGAGTATATCTTCTACACCAGGGCATGTATTATGGTGCAGAGATATTAATGTTGGATGAATCGGACGCTACAGATATACAAAAAAGATACTCTAGATTAGGCTATTCTGCCAAAATTCAGCATTTCGCTAATGTAAAACAAGCAGAGTCTTATTTATTTAAAGGTTTCTTTAAAACAGAATATACGACTGTTGCTATACAACATAGATATGATGAATTTGCACAAAAACAAATTAAACATTATGTAAATTCTCATATCAAATACGAATATATTAATGCTCCTTATTCTGTATACTCAGAAGATAAAAATTCAGTAATACAAGGAAGTGATATAGTTAAGTCTGTTAATGAAATTATCAATAAGAAAGGTGCCCATTTAATAATTATTGAGGCAGCTGCTGGGTATGGAAAGACGTGTACTGCTTTTGAGATTTATAAATCCTTCCAGCGTTTTAGTGAAGATGCTAAGCCTTTATTCACTGAATTATCTAGAAATCGTGAAGCCAAGCTGTTTAAATATGTTCTACTTAGTGAAATAGATAACGAATATAAATCAACAATAGGTAATGATTTGGTAATCTATAATATTAAAAAAGGTCGTATCCCCTTAATTATAGACGGTTTTGATGAATTGTTATCAAAAGATATTGACCCAGGCAATGTTGGCGTACTTAATGAATTTGAGCAAGTGGAAACAATGTTATCTACGATAGGGGATTTATTGACCGAAGATGCTAAAATCATATTAACATCTCGTCGTACCGCTATATTTGCTGGTTCAGAGTTTTCAGAATGGGTGGAGTCGTATAATGGGGATTTTGATGTGGTTCGTTTCCAATTAGGGAAGCCAAATATTCAACAATGGCTTAAACCGGAGAGGTATGATTTGCTGACTACCAATAATGTACCATTAGATTATATATCAAATCCTGTGCTTCTTACATACTTGCGAAATGTATATCAAGAAGAGTTTGTCAATTTGATACAAGAACCGGAAACAATAACTGAAAAATATTTTGAGTATTTATTAAATCGTGAGCAAGAGAGACAAAATTTGATTATTCCATATAAGGACCAGATGATTATCTTTGAGAATCTGGCTAAAATGTTTCTAGAGTTTAATATAACAGGGGATAAAAGAACCTTTGTTAAGGAGCTCATAGTGGAATATAATCGCTCAAAGTTGTTGTATTATAGAGAGTTATCTCCAACCAAACAGTCAATAGAAGAACTAGCTGATACATTGACAAATCATGCCTTATTGGATAGAATAGGTAATACTGACTATGTGGGGTTTGTAAATGAATTTGTATTTGGCTATTTATTGGGCAAATCATTACAAAAAGATAATATCGGTTTTTTGCAGAAAGAACAAAATCTTCCTGAGGATTTACTGGAATTTGCGATAGCGGCTTTTCGCTTTTCAAGCAAAGCAAATAGAGAACAATTATGGGAAAAACTATCTGCAATAAAAGGTAAAATGTCGCTCAAGCATGCAATGATGCTGGATGGCGTTTTGCTAGGTGTAATATATGGAGAATACAAGGAAATCGGATTAAATTCATATAGATTTGAAAAAGTTGCATTTAATAGAAAATCATGTTTATTCGAAAATGTTTCATTTGTAGATATAGTATTTGAAGAATGTTCCTTTGATTGTGAAGCCTTTAATCAAGTAACATTTACTGGATGTAGATTTATTGATTGTCATATTTCTAATTCAAATCATTCTAGAGAATGTAACCATGTGTATTGTTATGGGTGCGAAGATTATTCGAGTGATTTTATCAGACAGTTTAAGGCTGACACTCAAATCGTTGTCCCTGATGAAAAGCAGCAAGTATGGGAATTGAAGATTTTAAGTAAATATTTTAAAGTAGATGGAAAATCAACAAAGATGAAATACATTTCTCATCTTAAAGCAGAATTTGAAGATACGGAAATAGATGAAATGTATGATGTGTTTGAAAAGTTGAGAAGAAGTGGAATGATTCAAACAAGTGGTAATAACTCTTTTATTACACAAGTAGGAATTACGTATTACCACAAAAATAGATAATTATGAGTGCTGCAGAAAGTATATTAAACGATATAGAGAGCAAACTAGAGGCTAATCTTATTAAAAGCGGCCTAATGTTCCACATTTTTTCTCGTGTCAAAAGTGTTGAATCTCTTGAGAAGAAGATGGTGAAGAAGGCAGAGTCATATCGCCAGGCTGGTAAAAAAATGCAGGATTTCTTAGCCTTACGTATAACATTGTATTTTAATGATGATGTAGAGATCGTCCACCAATATCTTAAGAATCAATTTAACTACGTGGATGAATCTGTAGACGCTGCCGAAGTGGATAGATTTCATCCTAAACGACTTAATATTGTTCTTAGAATCCCAGAGAACAAGAAAGAAGATATGAAAGTCGCCTTATCACAGACTTCTTACAAAGATTTAATAGATGATACGTATGAGGTGCAAATTCGAACAATATTGTCAGAGGGATGGCACGAGGTAGAACATGATTTGAGATATAAGTGTCAGGAAGAATGGGTGGAGTATGATGAGGAGTCGAGATTATTAAATGGTATATATGCAACATTAGAAAGTGCCGAATGGTCTATGTCTGCTCTATTTGATAGACTATCGTATTCGTATTATAAAAATGGGAATTGGAATAGTATGATGCGTAACAAAATGCGGTTAAGGTTTCGAGATAAATCCTTCTCGGAAGATGTGATTAATTTCCTAAATACGAATAAAGAAGTAGCAAAAAGTCTTTTCCGGGCAAATAGAGATAAAGTAATGAGGTTAATGTTAGAGAAAGGATTTTCTTTCCCTATTACCTATGATACAATCGCTCATGTGCTAAATTATATCGAGGTCGGAGATGAAGAACTTTTACAATTAGCAGATGGAGTTTTAGTTGAAGAAATGCAATCTTTATTCGGACCTCCTAAGGAAACAAAATAAAACAACAATAAGCGCAAAGCATTGCGCTATAACATATTTAAATAATAAGCAGACTATTATTTCGCGCAAACCGAAAGTGTAGCAAACTTTTAAGGGATAAAAGCACAGAAATAATATGTGGCAGCATATCGTATGGGTATGCCCTGCCTGTTCGTGATAGATGCTTGCACGTTTGTGTGAGTTTCTTAGAACAGGCGAAGGCCCCTTTGCTACACTGCCTTGGTTGCGCGATAAGAAACTCGCACTTTTTTATTGCGTAGCGGATTGATAGTATGCACAAAAACAAGTAATTACTATCAATCAATGTTATTCAATAGTTTGGAATTTTCGTTCTTTCTACCTCTCGTCTTTCTGATTTATTGGACGATCGGTTATGCAAAAATCAACGACACGCTGAAACTGCGCGTCCAGAATGCGTTTGTCGTTATTGCCAGTTACGTCTTTTACGGCTGGTGGGATTGGCGTTTCTTGCTTCTTATCGCTTTTACCTCTTTCTGTTCATGGGGCAGCGGTTTACTTATTGGAAAATCCTCATCGCAAAGCCAATCCAAAACTTGGATGACTGCCAATATAGTTCTGAATCTCGGCATTCTGGCTATCTTCAAGTACTACGACTTCTTTACAAGCGAGTTCTGTCAATTGTTCGGAATCTCGTCCGATGGCCTGCTCATTAAAATCATCCTGCCGGTTGGTATCTCTTTCTATACCTTCCAAGCACTCAGCTATTCCATCGACGTCTATCATAAGAAGATCGAACCGACCAAAGACATTATCGCGTTCTTTGCCTTTATCTCGTTCTTCCCGCAACTCGTTGCAGGTCCAATTGAACGCGCCACCAACCTCCTGCCGCAGTTCCTTCAAAATCGCAAGTTCTCTTACGACTAAGCCACCGATGGTATGCGTCAAATTCTATGGGGCTTATTCAAGAAAATCGTCATAGCCGATAACTGTGCAACATATGTGGACCAGGTTTGGGCAACGTACGACACCCAAACCGGCTCAACATTGCTCCTTGCTGCCATCCTCTTTACGTTCCAAATCTATGGCGACTTCTCCGGCTACTCGGACATCGCTATCGGAACTGCCAAACTCTTTGGCATCAAACTCATGCGCAACTTCAACAACCCCTATTTCTCGCGTGACATAGCGGAGTTTTGGCGTCGTTGGCATATATCGCTCACCACTTGGTTCCGCGATTACGTCTATATTCCTTTAGGCGGTAGCCGTCCAGAAATCCCGGCTTACATTCAAAACCCCGAACGCTATAAAAAACTCATCATCGTCCGCAACACTTTTGTCATCTTCCTCCTTTCCGGCTTTTGGCATGGAGCAAACTGGACTTTTATTGCTTGGGGCGCATATCACGCCCTCCTTTTCCTTCCTCTTATTCTCCTTGGCGCAAACCGCAAATACACCAACCAAGTCGCAGAAGGTCGCTTATTGCCCACTTCCCGCGAATCCCTCCAGATCCTCCTCACCTTCTTACTCGTCGTCCTCGGATGGATCATCTTCCGTGCAGAAACCATCACCCAAGCCTGGGAATATATCTGCGGAATATGTAATGTTAGTTTATTCTCTATACCATTCCTTCATAATAGATATTTCTATATTCCGTTGTTTACGTGTTTATTGCTAATGCTATCAACTGAATGGATAAATAGGAATAGCTCACATCCTTTTGATTTGTCACAAGTTAACAGCCATATAATCAAGTATGCGATATATTTTGTGATTATTACGTTAATAATTTTCTTCACACCAGCGACACCTTCGCCATTTATTTATTTCCAATTCTAATGAAACGTTTCCTTAAAAATATATTTATATTTAGTATTGCCTTATTTGGAATACTTGTAGTTGAAGATGCAGCAACTACTTATGCTTTTCACAAGAAAACCACGCGCAAATATGTTGTGTGGAATGATATTGTTCACAATAATATAACTGCGGATTTAATAATTATGGGGAACTCAAGAGCTTGGTGTCAATATTCTCCACAAATTCTTGACTCGGTTCTTGGGACTACTGCATATAATATTGGTATTGATGGTAGCTGTTTTAATCGTCAACTTGCGAGGTATGAGTTATATCGCCATTATATTCCCACTGCACCAAAGTATATCATTCAAAATGTAGAGTTTTTTACTCTTGGACATACAGAGGGGTATGAAAGAGAACAATTTATGCCTTATTTAATCTATCCATATTTTCGAAAAAGGATATGTCGGATTGAGCCATTTAGTGTTGGCGAATTGTTTGTTCCTATGTATAGATACTATGTGAATAATGTCTATGACGAATATACAAAGTTCGATTTCCCTGTCATAAAAGGGTATTTGGGGGAAGACAATAAATGGGACGGTTCAAAACTTAGAGAAACAGAGCCATATATTCAAGAAGTTGATTCTAATTCATTAAAAATGTTTGTAGATTATATAGAAGGTTTGCGAAAAGAAAATATTAAATTGATTTTAGTGCTTGCCCCAATATATAAAGATGGTTTGAGCAAAGTTATTAATTTAGAAGAAATTCATGGTATATATTACGACTTGGCTAAGGAGTATAATCTTCCTATTTTAGACTACGCAAATTGTTGGATATCGCAAGACACTACTTACTTTTTTAATGCATCGCACTTAAACAAACAAGGTTCAGAATTGTTTTCAATCCAATTGGCTCATGATATAGATTCTTTGGGCATCATTCATTAGATTTATAACAAGCCGTTCGTTTTCGATATTTCAGAGCCACCACACCATCGTTTGATAATGTCAAGCTGAATGATCATCAGTAGCGTGAGTTCTTCCTCTTGGAGCGCAGTTACCAGCGTCGCGACTGGATGATTAATTTCCTCCATCGTGAGTACCTTGCCCACAAGATCAAAGAACTCTGGTGGATTCCCATTGACGACCAATCCTCTCTTCATATTGATCCTTCCTCTGTCATCCACAAGCACGATTAAAGATTCTTCCTTTGCACCGACTATCAGTCGGTTATAACATCGTTCATTAGGTTGGATGCCATCCAACAAAGGGACATGATGTAAATCTTGTGCTCAGAGTATTTTTCGCTCCTACCAATTTTACGCTCAGTGCATATCTTGCCTCTAAACATATTGGGGATAGTGCATGTTTCGGCTCCAAAAATTTACGGGATAGTGCAGTCCTCTATGGCTGCATCTTGTGAACTTTATCGTAAAAATGACTATAAATTATAGAAAAATGACAAATCTCTTGCGTATGTCGTAAAAAAGTAGTATCTTTGCACAAAATTACACTTTTTTGACGTTGCTTATAACCAAAGTATAGCATGAATTCCAAAGAAGAAAACGGCATTTTACAAGAGATCACTCCGTTAGGAGAGCATGATTTTATGTTTGTGGCAGACAGGCATAAGACCGGGTATGACTTCCCGTTACACAAGCATGATCTTTTTGAATTAAATTTTATAGAGAACGCGCGCGGGTGCAGGCGGATAGTTGGCGACAGCGACGAGTTGACAGATGATATTGACTTGGTGCTAATCTCCTCGCCCCAGTTGGAACACCAATGGGCGCAAGGAGAATGCAATAGTAAAGACATTCATGAGATCACCGTACAGTTCTATTTGGATTTCCGTACGGGGATTTTTGAGACGAATCCGTTTGCCTCTATCAAGACTATGTTTGAGCGGGCGCAGATGGGACTGGCGTTCCCCAAATCGGCAATTATGCAGGTATATCCGCATCTGACCAAATTGAGTAGTTTGGAGGGCTTCTGGGCTGTAAATGAGTTGTTTACAATCCTGTATGAATTGTCCACTTGTACGGAGGCGCGCACCTTGGCTTCCTCTTCTTTTGCCAAGGTGGCGGAGAGCAGCGAGAGCCGCCGAGTGCGTAAAGTGGAGACGTATATCCGTGCACATTATGCGGAGGAACTACGGCTGGAGCAACTCAGTGAAATGGTAGTGATGTCTCCGTCAGCTTTCTCACGTTTCTTCAAACAGCGGACGGGTAAGACGCTGGCGGAGTTCATTGTGGATATCCGTCTTGGACACGCGGCGCGGATGTTGATAGATACGATTGCGCCGGTGAGCGAAGTGGCGTATGTCTGCGGGTTTAACACACTCAGTAATTTCAACCGTCTTTTCCGAAATCGTAAGGGGTGTTCGCCATCGGAATTTCGCGAGCGGTATGTCAAAAAAAAGGTGATTATTTAGTAAAGTGTCAGTCTCTGCAAAAATTGTGTCAGTGGGTTCGCAAAAATTATAGTAATTTTGCACCCGAAAACACTAATTGCTATGAGACACGGATCTTTTCTATTAAGTTTTTTGTTTCTTTTTGTAGGTTGCACGCAGGCGCAAGAGCCTGAGACACAGCCTGTTTCGTCATATGTGTTATGTAACAAGAACGCTACGCCGGAGACGCAGCGGCTGTGGGCGGTTCTCTGCTCCGAATATGGCAAACGCGCCATGAGCGGTGTAGTGGCGAACGTGGACTGGAACACGCGTGAGACCGAGAATGTATATCAGTGGACGGGTAAGTATCCGGCGCTTAATGTGTTCGATTTCATCAATATCCATGCCTCCAAAGATGTAAATAAAAGCGGATGGCTCGATTACAGCGACCTTACGCCTGTTACCGACTGGTACAATGCCGGTGGGGTGGTAGGCTGTATGTGGCATTGGCAGGTACCGGCGAACAACGGCACTAACTACACCTGCTCGCCGGGTTCGCAGCCGGGCGAAACCTCTTTTGATCCGGAGAAAGTGAGCGATCCCTCTTCCGCCGAATACAAGCGTATGATTCATGATATAGACCAAGTGGCTGGCTATCTGAAGAAGATGCAGAAACGCGGCATTCCTGTTATCTGGCGTCCGCTTCACGAGGCGGCAGGCAACTCTACGGAGTTCAGCGGTGGCGGCGCATGGTTCTGGTGGGGTGCCAAAGGCCCTGAGGCGTACAAAGCCCTCTGGCGTTTCCTATACGACCGAATGGTCAATTATCATAAACTCAACAACCTCATCTGGGTCTGGAACTCACAGATGAACGACCGGGATTGGTATCCGGGTGACGATGTAGTGGACGTGGTCGGTCGCGATAACTACTACGCGCTTCAATACCCGCTCGCCAAGGAATACAAGCAGCTGCAAGCAGAGTATCCAAACAAATTGATCACTCTCGCCGAATGCGGCAGCGGCGACGAAGTGGATATGTCGATGTGGTCTGCTATATGGGGGGAAGGCAGCCGCTGGAGCTGGTTCATGACGTGGTATGACTATGACTATAACGCCGGCACCTCCGATGAGCACCGCTTCGCCGGAGAGGCGTGGTGGAAAGACGCGTTCAACACCGGTCTCGTCATTGACCGCGAGGAAATGAAAAGACTATTAAATTTATAGAAACATGCGCGCGTACAGATACATATTTACCGTTCTCCTTGGTACTTGGTCCTTGGTGGCTTTGTCACTTGAGCGCACCATCCTTCTCGGACCGAAGACGATCGGCAAGGCGTGGAAAGATAATATCCTTATCGAGCCGCGCCATTTCGCTTCTGCCAAAGCCGGCGATGTGCTCACCGTCTATAACGATCATGCAAAAGGAATGTCTCAGGCTGCGTTCCAACACCCTAAAACTTGGCAGGGTGTGGCACCCGAATACGGCTGTTTTGGCTTTGCCGGTCCTTTCCGCATGACGCTCTCCGACTCCATATTAAATATCGCGCGCACGTACGGGATTATCCTCGGCGGACATGACTATCGCATCTTACGGGTCACACTCTCCGAAGCTTCGGATTATGAAGAGACGATAGTGTGGGCTGGTCCGGCGGTGACGATGAAAGCCGACTGGTCTGCCTCGGCGGAGATCCCCGGACGATGCTTCGAGAGCCTGCAAGAAGGGGACGGCTTGCGCCTTCATGTCAGCAAGGTTCAAGAGGGAGCGGCAGCCAAGCTGATGGATTTTACATGGAATGTATTGGCGCCATCGACGGATGGTATTCCTGTAGGAGGAGAGGCATGTACATGGTATATTTATGACCGTGCGCCGTTGCTGAAACTGCAACTGGCGGGCTATGGCTCACAGACCGCTATGCGTGTGGGCGGCAAAGGTTACCGGTTGGAGAAGATCGGTATTGTCCGCCAGACGGGCGAGGTGAGCGAAGATCTCACGGATGTTCAGCGCGCACCGCGTGAATACCAATTGCAGCCCGGCGAACTCTTCCGAGGAGAGAAAGCCTTTCCTGCCGACTGGAGCGGAAACCTGTCCCTGACTGCTGCACCGTTCCAGCAGAGCACGGAGAACGATGTGCTCGTTATTTCCTACACATTGGATCAAACCGCAGTGGCATCCGGCACTAAAGCGCAACTGTCCATACGCAACTCACGTTGGCAGGAGATAACCGGTGCCGCAGAACCTGTCTGGTATCCGTTAGACGGAACCGATGTGGTCTATATGTTTGACCCCGTGGCGCTGGATCAGGTCAAGACCCGCGGACTCATCCTCACCGGAGTGGGATTCACGCTTACGAAAATAGAACTAATATCCGCTCAATAATATGAAAAACAACTCCTTCGTACATCGTACAGGGCTCCTTCGTATAGTCTTTGTCCTTTGTACTTTGTCCCTTAGTACCTTATTAACGGCCCAGACGAAGGTCACCGGTTTGGTCATGGACGGGACGAACAATGAGACCGCCATTGGAGCCTCTATCATCGTGCCGGGTACTACGGTAGGTACGGTCACGGATTTTGACGGCAGGTTCACCATCGAAGTGCCGGACGGCAAGTTCATCCTCCAGATTTCCATGGTGGGTTATAAGACCCAAGTGGTGAATATCAAAGGCAAGACCTCGGTGGAAGTGACGCTTATGGAGGATGCCCTGGTAATGGACGAAGTGGTGGTTGTCGGTTATGGTACGATGAAGAAACGCGACCTCTCCGGTTCGGTCAGCCAAATCAAATCCGAGGATATTATGCAGGGCGGTCAGATGAATGTGGCTAATAGTCTGGAGGGAAAGATCGCCGGTGTGGATGTGAAAGCATCCGACGGAGCTCCGGGATCCGGAGTGAGTATCACTGTCCGCGGTGCCAACTCGTTCACTACTTCCTCGCAGCCCCTTTATATCGTTGATGGTATTCCTTTCGGTACCGACCCAAACGGCGTTCCCTCATCCGGAGCCAACGACGGACAGAATACTTCGCAGAACCCGCTCTCGATGATTAACCCCAACGACATTGAGAAGATAGAGGTACTCAAGGACGCTTCGGCTACCGCCATCTATGGTTCGCGTGGAGCCAATGGCGTGGTGATCATCACCACCCGCAAAGGGCAGGAAGGCAGACCGCGCGTAGAACTGAATATCAAAGGCTCGGTACAGCAGATTGGCCGCAAGGTTGAGATGCTCGATCCGTACCATTACGCCCTCTATCAGAACGAAGCGGCAGCGAACAGCCGCACTTACGAAGGCGGTACACAGCGTGACCCCTATCGCGGCGAGTGGGATTATCCGTATATCGGTTCCGGCTATGTCTATACCCAGGGCAAGTACAACCCCTCGCCGGAGGACTTTCTCAACCCCGGTCTCCGCACCGATAAGTACGGAAACGTGGATGAGGTAGCTGGTGCCGACTGGCAACAGCAGATTTACCAACTCGGTTGGTCGCAGGAGTACAATGCCGCAGTCTCCGGCGGCACCGACAAAGGCTACTACTCCTTCTCCGGCTCCTACGCCGACCAGACGGGTATTATCAAGAATACCGGCTACAAACGCTACGGTCTTTCTATCAACACAGCTTGGCATATCACCAAATGGCTGGAGATAGGCACCTCGCAGCACTTCACCAACGCCACCACCAATTTCCAGCGCACCAACTCAGAGAACACGGGTATCATCCGTTCGTCGCTCATCTTCCCGCCTACCTACGGACCGCATGCTCAGACCGAGCAACTGGACGAACTGAACTGGCTGGCAGCCAACCCTGTCAACTATGTCAACGGTGCCAAGGACGAACTCAAGCAAATCTCATGGTTCTCGTCCTCCTTCGTGGAGTTCACTATCCAGCCGTGGCTCAAGCTGCGCCAGAACCTCGGTCTTGGGTATAACGACGGGCATCGCTCCACCTACTACGACCGCCATACGCAAGAAGGCAAATCGCCCTATAACGGCAAAGCGGGCAAAGCGTCCTCTATTTGGAAATCGCTTACTTCCGAGACTCTGCTCACCTTCGATCACAAGTTCAACGAGAAACATTCGATCAATGCGGTGCTCGGTGTCACTTTCGAACGTGGATGGGGAGAGAACGAGTCCGTGACAGCTACCAATTTCCCCAACGACCTCACCAAGGATGCGAATATGGCATTGGCACTGGACAAGGCGGTGCTGCAAAGCTCCAAGACGGTCCAATCGCTGGAATCTTACCTCGCCCGTGTCAACTACACCCTCATGGGGCGCTACCTCTTCACGGCTTCTGCCCGTGTGGACGGCTCGTCCTCGTTTGCTGCCAAAAATAAATGGGCACCTTTCTTCTCCGGCGCTTTCGCCTGGCGCATGATTGACGAGGAATGGATGCAGTCGCAGGATGTCCTCTCTAACTGGAAATGGCGCGTCTCTTTCGGCGAGACAGGTAATCAAGCCATCGGTGCCTATCGCACGCTCACCGTCTTCGATGCCGCCAACTATCCTTACGCGGGTATGCTGGAGTCTGGCGAAGCGATGATTGACTGGCGCGGACCGACCAACTCGGATCTCCGGTGGGAGACAACCGACCAGGCAGATGCAGGACTGGACATCGGATTTCTCAACAACCGCGTTAATCTCACCCTCGATTATTATTGGAAAAAGACCCGCGACCTGCTCCAGAATGTAACTATCCCCTCCTCATCCGGTTTCAGCCAGATGATGATCAACTCCGGATGGGTCATCAACCAGGGCTTCGAACTATCCCTCTCTGCAGTCGCAATCGACATCCGTGACTGGAAATGGACTCTCGATGCCAATTTCTCCCTTAACCGCAACCGTATCGGTGGACTCAAGGGTGACCAGTACGCTACGGCTCTCTGGTCCAAGGCGGACCAAGTTTTCTTGCAGCGCAACGGCTGTCCTATCGGTACGCTCTATGGCTACAAAGAAGAAGGCATCGACCCTGCTACGGGAGAGATCATCTACGCCGACCTCACCGGGGATGGGAAAATAACCGAAGCCGACCGTACCATCATCGGAAACACGAATCCGGATTTCACCTATTCGCTTACTTCGCGCCTATCGTGGAAAGGACTCTCCCTCAATTTCATGCTCCAAGGCTCGCACGGCAACGACATCTTTAACTATAACCTCACGGATATCACCATGTCCAATATCGGTAATATCACCAAGACGGCGTACGAAGGCCGCTGGACGCCGCAGACGGCTACTACTGCCACTTGGCCCAAACCTACTGCCGGATATAACCGCACATGGCTTGTCTCCGACCGCTATGTAGAGGATGGCTCGTTCCTCAAAATCAAATATATAACCCTCTCGTACGACTGGAATAACCCCGCCAAGTGGCTGCAGAAGATCAATTTCAACTTTACGGTCAATAACGTCTATACCTTCACGCGCTACTCGTGGTTTGAACCCGATGTCAATGCCGCCGGCAACAACCCTGCATGCCCGGGCGTAGACTCTTATTCGTACCCCTCTGCACGAACTTATAGCCTCGGTATTAACTTTGTATTCTGATGAAAGGAGAAATAGTTATGAGAAAGAATATATCTAACAGTCCGAAGGACGGTCTTACAGCAAAGCGGTCTAACAGGCTATTTATAGCCGGTCTTATAGCGTTAGTGGTCAGCGCGTTCGCGCTTCCCTCCTGCTCATGGATAGAAGAAAACCCCGACTCGCTCATTACGCCCGCCCAACTCGGCGACAGCGAAGAGGCATGCGACCAACTCGTCACAGGTGTCTATTCCAAATGGATATACGACATGTTCTGTTGGGGCTATTTCCCGCGTATGTTGGAGTTCGATGCAGATTATATCTCTGGTCCGGACTGGCTCTTCGGTACGTTCGGTGCAGGTAATTTCCAAGGCGAACCCGATCTTACCGATGCGCTATGGAAAGGTTGCTACGGACTTATCGGGCGCGCCAATACGGCTGAACGATATATCTCAGAAATGAAGAATATCTCATCTGCCTATAAGAACAATGCCTTGGGCGAACTGCGTTTCCAGAAAGCCTTCGCCTATTTCCTCCTCGTCCGCGCTTATGGTGAAGTGCCTATCCAGCCCGAGACGGAGACCTTCGACCGCAACCAGCCTCGTCAAGAGGTTACGAAGGTTTATGACCATATCATAGGTCTGCTGGAACCCGCTACCCGTATGCTCTACAAGAACACCGACGAAGCTTACCGTCCCGGACATGTCTCCGCTGGCTCGGCTGCAGGACTGCTCGCCAAGGTCTATGCCACCGAAGCGGCATACGCCATGCCTGCCGGAACAGAACTTATTGTCCGTACGGGTGCTCCCTATACAACGGTCAATGGCACCAAACGCTATGCACCGCTGCAAAACCTTACCTTTACCAAACAAACGGTTCCCGGATATGAGTCCCTTGACCCGCTCCAGCTCTATCAGCAGGCAGCCGACTGGGCGGAGGAACTGCTCAATGGTACGTTCGGTACATACGAACTGTCCGACTATTCCGTCCTCTGGACCAAAGCCAACGCTAATGCTTCCGAGTTTCTTTTCTCCGTAGGAACGGTCTCCGGCGATGCTACTTACAAAACCTCCGTCCACACCCAATACGAGGGCTATATGACTGCTGCCGGATCGGACTTCATTCAGTCCGGCGGATGGACGGGCTGCACGCGCCACTGGTATGACCTCTTCGACCATGACGACTTCCGTATCACCAAAGGTGTCCGCCATCGCTGGCGCAACTACACCCAGCGCGAGTCCAACTCCGGCTTCTATTACCCCTACGATGATGAATATACGATCATGGCTACCGGACGCAATCTCAACGGCGAATGGGTCAAAGCCCCCTCCGGTATCTATGCCGATGGAGTCAATTATTACTACTCCATGGATGCCCAGTGCCTTGCTTTCACTACCAAGTACGAGGATGTGACCGACCCTTCTATTGACCAAGCGGATGCCAACTGGCCCTTCCTGCGCCTTGCAGATGTCGTCCTTATCTACGCCGAAGCGCTCAACGAACTGGGCAAACCCGGTGACGCAATCGCCCAACTCAATAAGGTACGCGCACGTTCCAATGCCGCACGTGCCTCCATGGGAGGAACCAATGCCCTCTCTACCCAAACCCTCCGCCGCTCGGCGATCATCGAGGAACGCGCCAAAGAGCTTGCCTGTGAGGCCGACCGCCGATGGGATCTCCTTCGATGGGGCATCTACCTCGATGCCATGAATGCCATCGGAGGAACAGATGACTCCGGTGTCAACAAAACCCGCACATCCCGTAATCTCCTCTTCCCCCTGCCTGTGCAGGAACTTAATACCAACTCCGCCATTACCGCCAACAACCCCGGATGGCAATAAACAATATTAATTATTAAATTACTATCTATTATGAAAAAACATCTCCATTATGCCTTGTACTTGGTACTTTGTACCTTTGTACCTTTCCTCTCCCTCTCCGCAGCGGAGACCACGCTCTGGGAGTCAACCTACACCGACGGCGTAGAAATCAACAGCGAGACCGTCGCTTCTTTCAAAGCCGGCGACATCCTCCGTATCTATCTCTCTGTGCCCGAGTCCGGCGCCAACTTCAAGATCTGCTACAAAGGTGCGCCTGACTGGTCCGAGACCGCTATACCCTCACTCGACTCACAATGGCCGTGGGTCAACGGTGGCGAAGACCATTTCGACCTGACCTTCACGCAAGAAGACATTACAGCTTTCTCGGGAAAGAATATCTACATCTATCAGGGTGACAACAGTCTCATTAGCAAAGTCACATTGGTAACCGAAGACCAAGACCCGGAACCCCAACCGACCGACCGCGTTGCAGAAACACTATGGGAAGGAACGCAAGTTCTGGGTGCAGAGGGAAATGACGGCTTCGGCATCGATGCTGCCAAACTGCAAAACTTGGCGCTCAACGACTCTATAGCAATCACCATTACCGATCTCACCGACTCCTATTGCCAAATCAATATCGCTGCCAATGACCCATGGACTGCTATTCCCGGTACGAACTGGGAGTCACTGACTGCCGCAGGCACTTATCGTTATGCCGTGGCAGATGCGGACCTCGTAGCTAATATCAAAACTTCCGGTCTGACCATCCAAGGCAAACTCTGTACCGTCACCAAACTGCAACTCCTGCCTTACCAAGAGCCGGGCGATGATCCCGAACCACAGCCCGAAACCAAAGAATATGAAGACCAAACCGTCTGGACAGGCAACACCGCTATCTCATGGAACGCGGAGGAATACCCGGGTGAACAATTCGACACCTACACTGTGCAACAGGATATGTTGGCAGGGCTTGCCAAAGATGACAGTATAAAGATCTATTACACCGATGCGATAGAAGGAGCACAGTTCGCTCTTACCTATAAAGCCGGCGAGAACTGGGATTGGACCGACCTTGCTGTTACCAACCACACCTCCTTCTTCGCCTACAAAGTCGCAACCGATGAGATAGCGCAGGATATTGCCGACCATGGTCTCGTAATCCGCGGACAAGGCTACCACCTCACATCTATCGTCATCGGCAAACCCCAGAAAGGAACTTCCGGCATAGAGAATACCGTATCCGCTAAGATGGACGGAGCAACCAAAGTCCTCCGTAACGGTCAACTCTATATACAGTATAACGGACAGATGTACAATGTGCAAGGGCAAAAAATCTGCTTCTAATCTGCACTTAAATACGATAGATATACGATACATATACGATAGATACACGTTAGATATACGATACATTCGTATAACCAGAGTATAACTATAGTATAATATAGAGAACCAAAGAATAACCTAATAAATTTATACAATTATGAGAAAATTATTTAGTATTTTAGCCGTGGCACTCCTGGCCCTCTCCGCTCACGCCACGGTAGTAACAAAAGACATTACTTGGATTTTGACAGAAGGCGGAAATACCTTCGATCTGACTGCTTGGGGAACTATGGCAACCAAGTGGGATTGGACGTCAGGATGTGCCGAATACGACCAATTGGTGTTCGAGTTTGAGAATCCTACGGGGGACATCGCAGTTAAAGCGCAGTTTAATGATGGAACAAACGACATTCCTTCTTCTGCTGTATTGCACGTAGGTGACAATAGTCTGGCTGTGAATGTGACAGCTGATGTATTACATAGCGTTGATGTGAAGAACTATAGCAGCTCAGCACAGACTATCAAACTCACTCGCATGTATCTGCGTAAAGCAGTTGGTCCCAAAAAGCCTGAAACACTTTGGAGTGGAAGCATGGAGTTCAGTGACTGGAAAGAGTGGAAAGATAGACTTGTAATTGCACCGGAGAAATTTGCTGATATACATATTGGAGATATTATCGAATTTGAATATACGTTAAGCGGGTCTAATCAGCAATTGAATCTCATTTCCCCTTTCAATTCATATAAGATGGCTTTTGTTGGTGTTTTAGATGGAGGAAACTATAATATCAATTCGGAAGTTAATCCTACGAAGTTGACTTGCGCAATTATGTCTGATGACGATATTACAAATCTGCAAAACCAAGGTGGTCTCTCTATCAATGCAGTCAATATTACTCTAACTGCCGTCAAACTTATCAAGCACGATGTTCTTTGGACAGGAGAGACAGAGAAAATTATCGGCAATTGGAGCGGAAACATAGAAATCCCCGCTTCCAAACTATCCAACTTGCAAATAGGTAATATCATCTGCGTGCGAGTTACGGCTATTGGCTCAACCGATGATGGTCCCCGTGTCAGTCTCTATAACGGATGGAGCAACTCGGACGCATTAGCCGGCGGAGAGTACTATTTCAAAGGGGAAGATGCAGCAAGTGCAGAAAATCCGTTTATTGTTCAGTTCCCTGTTACCGGTTCTATGAAGCAGCAACTGGGTAACAAGGATCTCCTTATTCGCGGCGTGAACTACACCGTAACCGATGTGTATGTACTGGAAGGAACGCCCGTAGTAGAAAGTGGCGTAAAAGGCTACCTCACAGTCTCTACAGCAGGTATGGCGACTTTCATGCTTCCCTTCAATGTTACCTTTCTCCCGACAGGCGTAAAAGCGTACAACCTCACCAACAACGGCGATGCTACGATCTGGGCAGAAGAAGTAACTTCGCTGACCGCTGACAAACCCGTCCTCATCATTGCTGACGCAGGCGAATATGAGTTCGTCAGCGAGGAAGAAGGTGCTTCGGCTGATATTTCTTCTAAAACAGGCACTTACACCAACGGCGCACTCGTCGGAACCTATACCACCATCGACCCGTTGGATCAGCAAACAGGTAGCGCATACAATTACATTCTGAGCAACGGCGCTGATGGCGTAGGTTTCTATCAGGTGCGCGATAACTCCTGCTCCGTAGCACCGTACCGCGCTTATCTCAACTGCGGTTACAATGCAAGCAGTGCTGCTCCCGCGTCCGCTCCGCGTATGCGTATCGTCTTCCATAAAGATGTTACGACCGATATGGAAAATACTCCCTTCCCTTCAGGGGAGGGTTTGGGAGAGGCTTCCAAGTTCCTCCGCAACGGCCAGCTCTTCATCCTCCGCAACGGCGTGGAGTACAATGCCAACGGTCAAATGACCAAATAAATCGTAAATCGTTAAATCGTAAATATGAAAAAGATGTATAAACAACCTGAAACGGAAGCCCTCTCGGTAGAGATGACGACCACCCTCTGTAATTCGCAGACGGTAAGTATAAAGAACGATAAAGCTGCCGGTGCTGCCCTTGCGCCCAGTCGCAACCCGGATAACATCATAGAAACCTATTAAGTATTCCTATGAAACGAACAAGCTTCGTTTTAGCAGCCCTGTGCGCCTGCCTTCTGGTGGGCGTACAGTCGCATGCTATAGATTTGTTACCTACCTTCGGTGACATCGACCATATCCATCTTCCGGCGCTTATCGTGCAGCACGCCGACGGCGACCAGAGTCTTCAACTGAGACCGCAGGACACAACCTACATCGACAATCCGCAATATACGGAAACGGTAATCAAAACGAAAGACCTTGTGCAGCCGTTCTATGTGACCATCCATGTACGGCAATGGAAGGCGGTGGAGATGACCGAGACATGGTACGATATTTCCCACACCGAGAAAAGACCTGTGCGCTTGCAGCGGTACGACAGCGGCTATCTGCCTATTGAGGGCGACAACCCCCATCTGCTGCATATTCATGGTAACTGGGCTGCGGAAGGTGTGCCTACCGTCGAACCCCTCACACGCGGCGTGAAATCTATCCGTAATTCGGACGGAGCACGCAATGCGCACCTTGACGCACCCGAAGTAATGATTGCGCTGGACGGCGTACCCCAAGAAAACTACGGACGCGTGCTCGGCGCTGCCCTCTGCTGGTCCGGTAACTTCGAGATACGTATTGCCGCTACCGACGAGAAAGGATTTCATTTCTATGCCGGTATAGACCCTATGGCGTCCGAGTATATCCTGGAACCGAAAAAGGTATTCTCTACGCCCCATTTGGCTTATACATGGTCGAACGAAGGCATGGGCGGCGTAAGCCGCGCTTTCCACCGTTGGGCACGCACCTGCGGTATGCTTCATAACGGCAATGCCACCCGCGACATCCTCCTCAACTCATGGGAAGGTATCTATTTCGACATCACCGAGGAACGTATCCTCGCTATGATGAACGACATCGCCGCTTTCGGCGGAGAACTGTTTGTCATGGACGATGGTTGGTTCGGTGGTAAGTACCAGCGTAACAGCGACGATGCCGCCCTCGGCGACTGGGTGGTAGATACCCGCAAACTGCCGAACGGCCTGAAAGCCCTCACCGATGCAGCCAAAGACCGGCATATCAAGTTCGGTATCTGGATCGAACCCGAAGCCACCAACACCCTGTCCGAACTCTATGAGAAGCACCCTGACTGGGTGCTGCAGGAGCGCGGACGCGAACTCAAACTTGGACGCGGTGGCACCCAATTGGTGTTGGATATGACCAACCCCAAGGTACAGGATTTTGTCTTCTCTATCGTGGATGACTTACTCACTAAACATCCCGAAATCGCCTACATCAAATGGGATGCCAATGCCTCTATCCAGAACTGCGGCTCCACCTACCTGCCGCGAGACAAACAGTCCAACCTCTATGTGGACTACCATTTGGGGCTGGTCAAGACGCTCGAACGCATCCGCGCCAAATACCCGAACGTGGTCATCCAGAACTGCGCCTCGGGTGGGGGACGTGCCAACTACGGACTGATGCCGTATTTCGACGAATTCTGGGTATCCGACAACAACGATGCCCTCCAGCGCGTCTATATCCAATGGGGCACCTCGTATTTCTTCCCCTCCAACGCCATGGCGCAGCACATAGGCGGCAGCCCCTACCTCATGACCGGACGCACGACTCCTATCAAGTTCCGTTGCGATGTAGCGATGTCCGGTCGTCTGGGTATGGAGCTGCAACCGGCGCACATGACCGATGAGGAACGCGCCCAGTGTACCGTCGCTTTTGCGGATTATAAGGAACTCCGCGAACTCATCCAGCTCGGCAATCTGTACCGTCTTGTATCTCCTTACCAACCTGTGCCGGTAGTGGAGAAACAACAAGTGGCTTCCCTAATGTACGTCTCGGATACCAAAGACCACGCCGTTCTCTTCGCCTACGGATTATCATCCTTCATGAAGCAGTCGAGCCGCCGCATCCGTCTGGCAGGTCTCGATCCCGACCGCACTTATACGCTCCATGAGAAGAACATCCGCGTAGCCTACCACCATGACCGAAACGCTTGGGGAGAAGGCGAGCCTTGCGAGTTAGACGGCAAGTCCTTCACCGGCGCCTACCTCATGTCCGTCGGACTGGACATACCCCTCTCTACGGAATATAACATCGATTACCCCTCCCGCATCTTTGAGTTGAAATGAGACCATTATTTTCCTTCGTACATAAATCGTACATCGTACTTCTGTCCCTCGTCCTTCTCGCGGCTTGTCAGCCGACCAAACCGCGAGTTCTCTTTGGTCACCAAGACGATGTCGTCTATGGCTCCGGCTGGCAGCGCCTCGCGGACAGCACCTATGCCGATACCCGTTCCTGCATACATGATCTGACCGGCGAATGGCCCGACCTCATCGGTTTTGATATAGGAGGTATCGAACTGAACAACTCCCGTAACTTGGACTCCGTGCCTTTCTCTCGGATGTTAGAAGAGTGTGCCCGTCAGTTTGAGCGCGGCGGTAAAGTGACGCTCTCTTGGCATGCCCGCAACCCCCTCACGGGCGGTAACTCGTGGGACACCACACCCTGCCTTGCGCAAATCGTCGATTCCTCTACTGCCGTGCATGACACCATGCAGTTATGGATAGAACGCGCAGCAGCTTTCGTGGCGCAAATAGCTGCTCTCCAGACCCAACCCGACCAACTCATCGTCCGTCTCTGGCATGAGCAGTCCGGCAATTGGTTCTGGTGGGGACGCGAAGCCGGCTCGGCGGACGACTATATCGCCCTCTGGCAATGGACACGTACCGTCATGGACAAGCAATTATCCCTTTGTACATCGGACATTACTGGGTCCTTCGTACATCGTACATCGTCCCTTCGTACATCCCTTTATGCCTATTCTCCCGATAAACTGACGCTCTATGAAGATACGCCAGAAGGGGCATACCGCGAGACCGCAGAGTGGTACCCTGGCGACGAATACGTGGACATCATCGGTACCGACTGCTACCACCACGGCGGAGCCGAAGGCACGGACGATTACCTCTATCGTGCCCACCGCCAATTAGACGCTGCGGCAAGGCTGGCAAAGGAGCACGGCAAACGCCTCGCCTTCACCGAGACCGGCTGCGAGGCGCTTCGCTGCCCTAATTGGTACACTACCGTCCTTCTGCCTCTCCTGCGTGAGTACCCGACGATCGAATACGTCCTCGTCTGGCGCAACGCCTGGGATATACCCACCCATTACTTCCTCCCGCAACCCAACACCGCGGAGGCGGAAGATTTCAAGGCTTTTATGAACCAACTGTAAATCGTACATCGTACATCTGTAAATCGAAAATAATACTTATGTCTTATAAAGATAAAATACAAACTCTCCGTGCCGCCCACGAAGCACTCCTTACTCGTCCCAATGAGCCGATGGCGGAAAATGGGCTTTCGACTTTCGACTTTCGACTTGCGACGGGTATTTATACCAAATACAAATATCCGATTCTCACGGCGGAGCATACGCCGCTGGAGTGGCGGTACGACTTCAACGAGAAGGACAATCCCTACCTGATGCAGCGTATCATGATGAACGCGGTGCTGAATGCCGGTGCGATTCTCTTCAAGGGCAAATATACCGTCGTGGCGCGGGTTGAAGGCGCTGACCGCAAATCCTTCTTCGCCGTAGCGCAATCACCCAATGGTATCGACAACTGGCGTTTCTGGCCCGAACCTGTCACCATGTCCGACGGCAATAACGCACCCGCAACGAACGTCTATGACATGCGCCTCACGCGCCACGAGGACGGATGGATATACGGCATCTTCTGTGTGGAGCGTCACGACGAGACCAAACCTTTCGACACCTCCGCCGCTACGGCTGCCGCAGGCATAGCCCGCACCAAAGACCTCATTCACTGGGAGCGGCTCGATGATCTCAAGTCCCTCTGTCAGCAGCGAAATGTAGTGCTGCATCCTGAGTTTGTGGACGGACAATATGCATTATACACCCGTCCGCAGGACGGTTTTATCGAGACCGGCAAGGGTGGGGGAATAGGTTGGACACTCACTCCCGACATCACCCATGCTGAGGTGCGCAACGAACGCATCATCTTCTCCCGTGCCTATCACACCGTCTATGAGGTCAAGAACGGCGAAGGCCCCGCACCCATTAAGACTCCCAAAGGCTGGCTCCACCTTGCTCATGGCGTGCGCGCCACCGCTTCCGGACTCCGTTATGTGCTCTATATGTATATGACCGCCCTGGATGACCCCACACGTGTCATTGCCCGACCCAGCGGATGGTTACTTGTGCCCGAAGGATACGAGTACATCGGCGATGTCATGAATGTCGCCTTCTCCAACGGCTGGATAGTGGAGGAGAATAAATCGTACATCGTAAATCGTTCAATCGTAAATGATAAAGACACCCGCCGTGTCTTTATCTATTACGCCTCCGCAGACACCCGGCTCCATGTAGCTACCACTACCGTGGACCAGCTCCTCGACTATTGTCTCAATACCCCCGAGGACGGACTCACCACCTCCGCCTCCGTAGAGAAGATCAAAGCCCTTGTGCATAAGAACCAAATGTCTAAATGACTAAATAAATGACCCAAATGGTAAATAACAAGTGGCTTCGCCACGTAGGCTACGGTTTCGGCGATATGTCCTCGTCGATGTTCTGGAAAGTCTTTTCCTATTACCTGCCGTTCTTCTACAGTAACATCTTCGGTCTCTCGCTCAAGGATGCAGGGATCATCCTCCTTGTCACGCGTATCTGGGACGCAGTCTCCGATCCGATGATGGGGATTATAGCCGATCGTACGCAAACACGTTGGGGCAAGTACCGCCCGTACCTGCTCTTTGTTGCGCCGCTCTTCTCCATCGCAGGTATCTTGCTTTTCACTACGCCCGATTGGGGGTATAGCGCCAAACTCGTCTGGGCGTACGCTACGTATATTCTGATGATGACCGTTTATACGGGTATCAACGTGCCGTACGGTGCTATGCTGGGTGTAATGACGGAAGACTCACAAGAGAAAACGGTCTATTCGTCCTTCCGCATGTTCTTTGCCTATGGCGGTTCATTCCTTGCCCTCTTTCTTTGGGAACCGCTCTGCAACGCCCTCGGCGGTTATAACAGCCCGCTGGGATGGTTCTGGGCGATGGTAGTCATTGCGGCTGCCTGTTTCGTCCTTTTTATCTGCTGTTTCCTGTTGACGAAAGAGGAACTGAAGACCGTCTCCACTGTCTCTATCGGTTCGGATTTCAAGGCACTATTGAGCAACAAGCCCTGGTGGATACTCATCGGTGCAGCCCTTTGCTTTAATCTCTTTTGTACCGTCCGCGGTGCTACCGTAGCCTACTACTTCGCCGACATCATCCCTGCCGGAGCGCAATTGGCTATCGGTCGATGGTCGTTCTTGTTTTACGCCGGCTTGTTCTTAGCTATAGGCGAAGTATCTAATATGATAGGTGTCGCACTCTGCGTGCCTATCGCTGCGCGGTTCGGTAAGAAAACAACCTTTATTGCTGTCAATATCGCATTGTGTGTACTCTCCGTCCTGTTCTTCTTTATTCCTGTTTCGCAGACCGGCTTCTGGCTCATGCTCCTCGCTCAGATACTTATCTCTATGCTCACGGGCGTGATGTCTCCTCTGGTATGGTCGATGTACGCCGATGTGTCCGACTATGCCGAGCAGAAATACAAAACAGCCTCCACGGGACTGATCTTTTCCTCGTCCTCCATGGCGCAGAAGTTCGGCGGTGCGATCGGCGGTTCGGCTGCTCTCTGGCTCCTTGCCGCCTGCGGATATATTAGCAATCAGCCTTCAGCCATCAGCACCCAGCCGGATTCTGCACTCCTCTGCCTCCGATGCCTGATGTCCTTCATACCGGCTGCGGTGAGTATCATTGCCGTCCTGGTGGTATCGTTCTATCCCCTCACTACGGCACGCATGAAAGAGATCGATGCCCAACTCAAAATCCAAAGACAAAATGATTAGTAAATCAGAAGCAAGAGTTTTGCTCGAAACCAATATTCTGCGTTTTTGGCAGGAACGGATGGTGGACTACCAGCAGGGTGGATTCTACGGACGTATAGACGGATATAATGTACTGCATCCGGATGCAGAGAAAGGAACTGTTCTCAATGCGCGTATACTATGGACGTTTTCTGCGGCTGCGCGTGTGCTGCATAATACACCTTACCGCATACTGGCAGCGAGAGCTTATGACTACCTTGTGCAGCGGTTTATAGACCGCGAACAAGGTGGTGTCTATTGGTCGCTCAATGCCGATGGTACCCCGCTTGACACCAAGAAACAGACCTATGCGATCGCTTTTGCCATATACGGTCTGGCGGAGTACTATCGCGCTACCCAAAATAGTGAAGCACTCAATGCCGCTATCCATCTCTTTGACGACATCGAGACGCACGCCTTCCAATCGTACATGGTAAATGACCAAATGGTAAATGGCTACGTTGAGGCTCTCACCCGCGACTGGCAGCCGATTGCTGACATGCGTCTCTCCGAAAAAGACGAGAACGGTGTCTTCACCATGAACACCCATCTCCATGTGCTCGAAGCTTACACTAATCTTTATCGCGTCTTAAAGAATGTCCAAAGGAACGATGTACAAGGTACAAAGGAAAGGGTAGAGCGCCAACTCCGTACACTCATTGACATCTTTGCCAACCGTATCTTTGATCCCACAACCGGTCACTTAATGCTCTTTTTTGACGAGAAATGGCAACCATCCAACACCTATACTTCTCCCGGACATGATATAGAAGCGGCATGGCTGCTACATGAGGCATTGGAGGTGTTTGGTGATGAAGAACTGCTAAATCAAACCCTGCCGGTTATTCATTCATTGGCGCAAGCAGCAGAAGAGGACATTATGGATGAGAAAGAATGGTGGTGTTATGCAGAGGCGGTGGTGGGATATCTCGACCAATGGAAACTATATCAAGAGAAAAAAACTATAGAAAGTAATATCAATCTTGAATTGGCAGAAGCGGCATTCCATTATATCCAAACCCATTTGATGGACCGTGAGAATGGTGAGTGGTTCTGGTCCGTCCTCCCTGATGGCACACCCGATCGCACCCACGACAAAGCCGGCTTCTGGAAATGCCCTTACCACAACTCCCGCATGTGTATTGAAATAATAGAAAGATTATGAAACCGTATAAATTCCAACCTTATTTGAAGACCACCATCTGGGGGGGATATCAGATTGCGCCCTTCAAGGGCATATATACCGCGCAGCCGAATATCGGCGAATCGTGGGAAATCAGTGCCGTACCCGGACATGAGTCCATGGCTGTAGAACGCGGCATCATCGGTGATGTGGATCTCGGTCTCAACCTCGCCCAACTGATTGACAAATACAAAGGACTCCTTGTAGGCGAACGCGTCTATAAGAAGTTCGGCAATCAGTTCCCCCTGCTCGTCAAGTTCATTGATTCGCGTCAGGATCTGTCCGTACAAGTGCATCCCGATGACAAAATGGCGCAGAAAAGGCATAAATGTCCCGGCAAAACAGAAATGTGGTACGTCGTCAAGGCTGACGTGGGAGCCAAAATCTATTCGGGGCTCAAAAAATCTATTACTCCGGATGAATACGAACAGTTGGCAACTGCGGAGCCAGTCAATGGGCACTCTCCTATGCAAGATGTCATCGCTACGCATGAGTCCCACCAAGGAGACCTCTATTTCCTCCCTGCCGGACGATTGCATGCCATCGGAGCGGGTAATTTTCTTGTAGAGATCCAACAGACTTCGGATATCACCTACCGCGTCTATGACTTCGGACGCAAGGATGCGCACGGAAACCCACGCGAACTGCATATAGCCGAAGCCAAAGAAGCTATCGACTATCAGGTCTGGCCGGAGTACCGCACGTCCTATGATTCTACCAAACCCAACTCCGAACTTATCCATTGCCCCTATTTCACGGTCAATCGTGTTGTGGTGCAAGTGGCAGCCGAGATTGACCTCCATACGGACGCTTTTGTGGTAGTAGTCTGTTTGTGGGGTGAAGCGCATATCAACGGCATTCATGTCAAACAAGGCGAGACCCTCCTCGTTCCGGCATCCGAAAATGTTCTCTACATCTTCGGCAACGCTACCTTCCTGACGGCTACGATGTAGCAAACTTTTACATAATACCTTAATCCGGTGCGACTCGAAAGGGTCGCACTTTTTTATGCCATTTCCACGCTCTCCGCCATAGTGATTCTTCTTTTGTGTCGACTGCATCCGGCATGCTTCTTTCTTTGACAAAAACGAAAAAAATGACACATTTGAAAACATTTCATGCCAAAATCCTTGCATATGTCAGAAAAAAGCAGTACTTTTGCAAAGTTTTTTTACATATTGCTAAATTAGGATTCATATGCTTACGCACTGTACATACGGCGCTCATAGCCAACGAAATACCCCTGCCAACACAGCGCTATCACAGGCGGTGCCCGCCATTCGCGGGTGCCGCTTGCGTGTATATATTGATAATATTTGACTACCATACATAATGAAGAAAATCTACACTCAGCCACGCATAGAGACCGTGGCAAGCACACCGCAGCAGATGCTCTGCGCCAGCGGAGGTATCAAAGCGCAAATCTCCGGTTACAAACAAAACACCGGCGGCGGCTTCAGCCAGACTTTTGCATGGCTGGCAGGCGCGGTGTGCTCGTCGCTTCTGTTCTTGGGAACGGCTTGTTCTACCAATAACCCCGACCAGCCCAAACAGCAGGCGGAACTCAAGCCCCGCACGCTGATAGTGACGCAGCAAGCCGTCAGCAAGGTCACACCTGCATCAGCCGTCAGACGTCTTCCGCAGGCAACAATCACGGAGAACGGGGGTGTGCTCGATGCCCTATGGAGCATTGGCGACGAGGTGTTCTACCGCAATCTGAGCCGCAACGAATACTACGATGAGGAAACGGGAACAAAACCCGAACTCTCCGGCACGCTCCGTGCGGACAAAGAGGCATCCATAGCTTCGTTCTCCGGAGACAGGGTTTGGTGTACAGAGGATGACCAATTGGCGCTTATCTATCCGGTGCCGGATCCGGAGGCATTCACCTTCCACGATGACCCCTTGACAGCGGAATACACTATCTCCGTAGCAGGGCAGGATGGCTCGTTGGCAACCTTGGCGAAGGATTTCCACCATATCTACGGTATTGCGAGTGTTGTGTCCGTCACAGGAACCACCGCCAATGCGGAGTTAGCGCAGATGAAGAGCTTGCTTACGGTCTGCAAGTTCTCCTTTGTGGATGGAAGTGACAATAAACTCCCGATAAGCTCGCTTGAAATCAGCATTGGTGGTGAGGGTTCCTACGTCGGCACTTATCCGCAGCAGGGTAGGGTTACCATCGCGCAAAATGTACCTACATGGAATGTCTCCGTAGTACCGGAGTGGAAAGCGTCCAACGAAGGCGGCAAGCCGCTCACCATTGATACAAAAGGGGCTAATCCGGAGGAGGTCTATGTTGCGCTGTTCCCTATTTACGCCGAAGATGGCGTAATTTACAATTTCACCGTCACCAGCGGAGGAAATACCTACACCGGCACGGCTCGCGCCACCCTCAACGAAGGCGAGTTTGTGCCTGCAACCATTAAACTCACGAAGAACTAAAAAAAACGGCAATATAAGAGAATTAAACAAAAGCGATAATACGTATGAAGACTAAATCGACAGTCGGAAGACTGATTACTCACACCATGCGGGTGGCTGCTATGCTACTGTTGCTCGTAGCGGGAACGAACGCCGTAAAGGCGAGTGACTGGGTATTGAACGAGGACAAGTATTCGGCAACCCATTACACCGACCATCTTTATTTGGAGGTGTTCCTTGCCGACCTTGACGGGAAAAACACGTTCTGTCAGGAGGGAACGCTCATCGCCACCAATGGCAGTAAGAGTATCGACCTGTTGACGCTCAAGTACATTAACGAGGGTGACGACGAGAGTAACAACGCGGACGTGAAAGCCAAGTTGCTGATGTCGAACGCCAAGGCATGGTTCACCAACGGTGCGTACGGTACGCCTGAACTGACGAGTTCCGAACAGACGTTCTCGCTCAAGAAATGGGGCAGCGACAAGCACTATATGACCGCGTGTATCGACTTATATTACTCATCAGAGATGGCAGGCGGTAACTGGAAGGTCTATTTCCATTTCAAGCACTCTAATGACGACTGGTACGACCGCGTGTTGAAGTACAGCATAGGCACCAGCACGAACCTCGGGCTGACCGATTACGACTGGAAGTCCTACAAGGTGGAGCTCACCGGTGTGGACAAACTGACGTTCACCGTGCCCAAACTGCCGAACGACATAGACAGCAAGGTCAGTTCAGTTCGTATGCGTAAAGCGACGTATAATGTAACTTATACCTTCTACAAACAGGATGGTAGTACTATGACGGTTGACAAGTCTTACGAGGCCTCCGCACAGGAGAAGACAGAGGAGTGCTCGTTTCCTGAGAATGTAGGCAATCCCGCTCGTATAGACTATAAGGTGTCCGTCACTCACGGAGTGAAGGATCCCGACAACTGGTTTAATGTTCAGACCAATACGGTAACCAAGGAGAATGCTTTTAAACTTATTCCTATCCCCGGCACAATCACGACCGAATACCGCCAGTTCGCCCACCAGACGGCGATGACCTGGACAACGCCTTCGGGGGACAACTATTTTCCCGTCACACCGTATATCTACCGCATCGAGACGGACGCCAACGGCAAAGCGAAGTCCGGCAGTTCGTGGAGCAAACGCGGTTCGCTAAGCGCAACTAACGGCGGTGCGCAGAGTTTCACCGATGACGATGCCACAATAGGCACGTATTATCAATATATGGTGGCTAATGTGCCCACCGACTTTATCGGTAAGGGTGTCAGCGAGAGCAGTTTGAACAGTCCGAGTGAAGCGTTGCTCGCCAAGCTCGGCTGCACCACTTCGGCGGTAGTGAGTACGGCGCCCAGCGTGACTATCTACGGCTTGCGTCAGGACTCGACCGTCAAGAACAAGGTTCGTTTCACATGGCAGTACACGCGTGTGCCGGTGAGCGATGCGACCGTCAGTTTCAAGGTGTTACGCAGTACCGATAACACCTCCTGGGCGGAGCTCCCTCCGGTGAGCGGCGATGCCAATCCGGGTGCCGGTGCGACATTAGCGTTTGAGGACAATAACCTGCCCAACTCTATTGTGCGGTATTTGTATAAAGTACGGTTGGAGTTAGCGGGCGGTTACCGATTCGAGAGCGACGCCGTCTCGGCGGGTGCGTTAGAAAACACCACTATCAAGACTTTTACCGCTACCAAGGGCACGCACGAAGGGAGCGTGACGCTCTCTTGGACAGCATCGCAGGTGGGTACGAGTAACAGCACGTATGTCATCTCACGCCGTTACGTCAACAGCAACGATGCGTTCATGTCCATCAACACCACCAACGGTACGGATGCCAGCTACACGTTTGAGGACAATACCGTCAAGCCGGGTTATTACTACGAGTACAGTATTCAGGTCTTCGAAGGCGGTGTTCCCCGCAACACGCTTTATGCCGTGGGTTTCTGCCAGTCCCGCGGAACGGTGTCGGGTCTGGTCAAGTACGGAACGGGTACCGCGGTGCCGGACGTACGTCTGTGGCTCCGGGCGTCAGACACAGGCGACGACAACACGGTTAAGAGTTCGTCGCAGTATATTAACGGCACTTCCGAAGGTATTGCATGGAAGGCCGATTCAGCAGAGTTGGATAAGGTCTTCGGCAGCGGCAAGGACTATACGGTGCAGTTCTTCGTCCGTCCCGACGCAGGGCTGAACGAAGGGGCGGTGTTGGCGAATATACCGGGGATGAAAGAGCAGATTACCTTGGGTAAGTCTGAAGCAGGTGGTTACGCACTGGAACTACGGAGGTACAATAAGACGATAGACCTCTCCGACCTTACGGGTGACTACACGGCACATGACGGAGAAATACTGACAGGGTATCTCTATGATAACTACAAGATTTCTATTGCGGACGGTGCTACTGTTGTACTCAAAGATGTCACTATCGAAGGGACGGACGAAATGCAATACAGCTGGGCAGGCCTCAGCTGTCTGGGAGATGCAACCCTCATCTTGGAAGGTGAAAACTACGTACAAGGTTTCTATAATTACTACCCGGGAATACACATCCCGTATGGCAAGACACTTACTATTCAGGGTACCGGTTCGTTGGAGGTCAAATGTAGCAAAACCGAAAACGGTGCAGGAAGTGGTATCGGAGGCGGTATTATATACAGCCCAAAGACCATGCCGCTTAGTTATGGCAATGTCGTCATAGAGGGCGGTACAATCAACGCTATCGGTAGTTATGCCGGCATCGGTGGAGGACTCGGTGCTGGGAGTGAATACCCATGTAACGGAGGAAACATTACCATTACAGGAGGAAAAGTCTATGCAGAAGGCTATGGGATTTTTGGAACAGCCATCGGACCGGGACTCGGTGTTAGCGGTGGTGAAGTCACCATTGCGAATTCCGTTAGCTCCGTGACAGCCAATATGGAGGAAAAATGTCTCTTTGGTGAATCACATGCTTCATCCTGCGGACCGATTACTATCGGAGGAACTATCTATTGGGATGGTACAAACTACCAAAACGGAGGTAATGACATCCTGCAACAAAAATCATACACTTTTACCGGCGATGGCTCGTGGGTAGGGACATACACCCCTACCGATTATAACTATACCATCACACCTATAGGTGCCACCATTCCTGCGGGTCAGTACTCCTTGCTGACAATCAGCAAGACGGGCAACCAACTGAATGTGCAAGTAGACAGTGGCGAGGTGAGAACCATCACTTTTGTCCCGCAGGAACTCTCTGTGCCTTTCTCTTTGGGCGGTGCGCAAGGGATTGCCGATGCGCAGGCTTTCAAGGGTAACTTCGCCGAAGTGCGTGTGTGGGATCATGTGCTTTCGGAGGAGGAGAAAACCGCTTATTTCGACCGCGTGCTGAATGGTCGGGAGAAGGGACTTGTACTCTATTGGCCGCTTGACGAGGGCTTGCAGAAATACGCCTTCGATGCTTCCTACGCCAGCGACCAGCCCAACGGACGGCACGCTACGATGGGCAATAATATCGTCTCTTCGCCGATTGTGCCTGCCGAGGCGCAACTCGCGCGTTACGGTGTGACCAACGACAAAGGCGAGTACCTCATCCGCGGTATTCCGTTCAAGGGCAGCGGCTCGGGCTACACAATTGTGCCGGAGAAAGGTATTCATAAGTTCAATCCCAACACGCGTTCGCTGTTCATCAGTCCGACGAGCCTCACGGCGAACAATGTTGATTTTGAGGACGAGAGTTCGTTCCAGATGACGGGACATATCTACTACGCCGGCACGAACATCCCTGTCGAAGGTATTCCATTGTATGTGGATGGTCTGGCCGTCTCGTCCAACGGCAAAGTGCAGCAGACGGATGCGGACGGTTACTACAGCATCAGCGTGCCTATCGGCGAGCACTATGTGGAAGCCAAGTTGAACGGTCACTGTCTGGTGGATAGCGGACGGTTCCCGATCGAAGGGACGTATAACTTTGTCGATCGGGTGCAGCACGACTTTACGGACTCCACGTTAGTCAACTTCGTCGGCCGTGTAGCCGGAGCCAAGTACAACGACACGATTGCTGTCGGCTTCGGTGCGTCGAAGAACAATATCGGTGTGGCGAAACTGACGCTCCGGCTCAACAATGCTTCCTTCTCGTTCAACTGTTCGGCCGAGGATCATATCACCCCCGCCGGTACCGACCGAACGTTCGAGAGCGACACCTCTTCTATCCGCAGCCACGCATGGACCGGTTCGGGCGAGGCGGCAAACACCAAGTATATCTACATTACTACGGATAGCGCCACGGGTGAGTTCTCCGCCAAGTTACCTCCGCTCAAGTATATCATGAAGAGCGTGGAGATAATCAATAACAAAGACAATATAGAGTTCACCTCGCTGCCGGAGATTGATTTGACGAACCCTTTAACAAAGTTAACCGACTCCATCTGTCGGGTAACAGAACAGGGCGATACGGTGTATAACAGTTATACCTATAACACCAAGAAGGTCTTCACTCATTACGCTACACCGCAGGTGGATGTAACCGAGAAAGGTTGCCCCAAGGGTGCTTTTGGTCGGGATTCCGTCATCGTGTCTATTGACGAAGAAGAGACAGATACGCTCCGCCACCTCTATACTGTGGGCGAGCAGGGCAGCGTGCACTACCTGTTCGGCTATCCTATTTATCAGATGCTGGACAGCACGGAGTATGAGCTTCACGGCTATGAGGCCTATACCAATTACGACGGTACTATAGGTGTTACGGATACAGTACACCTGAGCGAACAGGAACTGACTATCGGCAATGAGATGAGTTCCAGACAGGCCGTTATTTACAAGGTGCCGGAGGACAGCACCCAATACTCCGTGGGCGATATCTATAAGAAGATCCACGACAAAGTAGTGCTGGACAAGGACGGTCACGCCACCTTACGGTGGACAGTAGGCGCCCCGAACATCGCGAGTCCGTTTACCCGCCATTTCAATATCACCCTCAAACGGGACGACCGTACATACGAACCATTCCGCATGGATGCTATCGTTTTAGGGACGCTCACTACCGGTAATAACTTTGTCACCCAGGGTCCGGACAAGGTGATGTTCATTCTGCGTGACCCGTATGGTGCGCACTCCAAGACGACTCTGAAAAAAGGTACTGTCAAGACCGTCTCCAAATACTACACCTACCAGCGCTCCGGAGAACATTCGCTGATTGTTGACTGGCTCGGCGGTGTGGATGTAGTGACGGCTAATGGCTTTGGCGTTGCTATTATCAATTCGAGTAATGTAATGACGGACCTGACATCCGGCATCAAGGCGAATTGGAAATACACCCACAAACAAGATACTATCTTCCAGACCACTACGGTGGAGTCCTATTCCACCGGCGACAAAGACCCATATGTAGGCGCCAGAGGCGATGTGTTCATCGGCACAGCCACCAACATCCTCGTCGGTACCTGCCGCAAGTTACATGTCCGGAAGGACAGCTCTGCCGACAAGTACACCATTGTTTTGGAGGACGCTTTAGCCATGGGCGAGAAGGTCAGTACGACCTTTGCCTACTCACAATACGAGTTAGAGACGGTTATGATACCCAAATGGAAAGACCAGCGCAAGCAGTTCCTGACCTACGTACCAACCCGGCAGGAGGCGGAGGACTACGTCAACAACACCGGTCGCACCAAGTACCTCACATGGCTTCAACCCACGGATGAGCACTACGGCGACAGCGGCTACTACGCCTTCAAGCCGGACACCGCCACGCTCAGAAAGATACAGCAAAGCACCAAGAAGGATATTGCGGAATGGGATAGCGTAGTGATGTGCAACAACCAGATTAAAGCGTGGGAAAAATGGATGTCATACAACGAGCAGCAGAAGATAGAAGCTATCCGGAAAGGTAATTTCAAAAACTACTCCATCGACGGCGGTTCAAGTCGCACTTTCACTTTCCGCAACGATACTACGACGCTGGACCAGACCCAGACGGACTATTCCATTCAGGCCGTATTGGGATGGAAAGACAGCTGGGAAATCAAATCGGTCACTTCTTTGGGAGTCCGAACCAGTTTACAGACTTCAGTAGGCGGAGGAACGGTCAGCGGTTCGGGCAATGATACTACCAGTTATACCGAATGGGAATATGTCCTCTCCGACGGCAACCGCGATGTGGATATCTCGATGAATGTTTACGACGCGGAGTGCGGCAACAACAGTAAGATCTTCTCGCTCTTCGCCGGTCAGACGTATAACCCCTACGAGGCCGCCGACTCCACCCACTATTACAAGCCGGAGGGCAAACCGTTGCCGCTGAGCAACGCCTCAGAACAAATGGAGCAACCGAATATCCAAATCAGCAAAGGCAACGAGGCACCCGCCAAGTCCGTCACCCTGACGGACATCCCCGCCGGACAAAGTGCTACAGCCACTCTCTACTGCTCCAATATGTCGAGGGTTCATCAGGCTTTCCCATTCGGGTATGACGTATCGGTCGCTGAGAACACGGACACCACAGGCTTGCAAATCCTGATGGACGGTGTGCCCATCAACGGCCGTACTATCTGGACGGAACAAGGTACCACCGTCAAGAAGACCATCACGGTTTCGCAGACCGACCAGTCCATCCTGGACCACGAGGGCATCAAGCTCCGCTTCCAGTCCCAATACCAGCCCGCTATCATCTATGATGAGGTGACGCTCAATGCCCATTTCGTGCCGTCGTCTTCTCCTGTGTCTCTGACAGTGACGAACCCCATCGTAAACACTGACCCGACAACCGGTAACGGACAGTTGCAACTGAAAGTCTCCGGCTTTGACAGGACATTCAAGAACCTCAAGAACGTAGGAATCCAGTACCGCTTTGCGGGTAGCACCCAATGGACGACGCTCCATACCTGGGTGACCAACAAAGCCGATTCGACAGACAAGAGTTACAATACACTCCCGTCGACGGGCGATTTGCGATTGACGTTAGACATGTCTAACAATATCAGTTACAAGGAAGGAGACTATGAGTTCCGCGCCTTCACTACCACGCCGTATGGGCATGAAAACGTATATGCCTACAGCGAGGTGACGAAAGTCATCAAGGATATGACCAAACCCCGTCCGCTCTACACGCCTGCACCCGCGAACGGTATATTAGGTATAGGCGAGAATCTTGCCGTCGAGTTCAACGAGGACATCGTCCCCGGTTATGTGGGCGACAAGAACGTTATCGTCACCGCCAAACTGAACGGAAGGCCGATAGACCATGAGGTGTCCTATCATATCCATCCTTTTGGAACAGAGCCCAAAACAATCAATCCCGTTTTCCTCAGTGGTGACTTCTCCTTGGAGTTTTGGCTCAACTGGCAGGAAGAAGGAACGGTCCTCCATCACGGAGTAGGCGGCAACAGTTTTGCGCTCTCGATAGACGAAGCGGGGCACGTGGTTGTCCGGATAGCCGGTACACAGTTCACCAGCCGCGAAGTGCTGCCGAAGGACAAATGGACGTTCTTCGCCATGAACTACAAGGCGAGCACCATGACCTTTAATATGCTTGCGCAGTATGACGAAACCACCGCTTACCTCTTCAGAGGCGAAAAGGTCTCCGAGGCAGATATACAAGTGGCGGACTATGCGATGGACAACTACCTCTATTTAGGACCTGTTAACGCGAATTTACACAACCTTGCGCTCTATAACACCTATCGGGATGTAATGGACGCCGCCTCTAAGAAGTACGAGTCGAAAGATACCTATACCTATGGTCTGACCAACTACTGGCCTATGAACGAAGGACACGGTGCCATAGCGGCGGACACACGGCACACCCATGATTTCAAGGTGCCTGACTCATGGGATATCCTCAATGCCAACTACGCGCTGCGCATCGACAGCACCGCGGGGGCGCAATTCGACATCTCGCGTATCAACACCGGCATGAACGACAGTTACGCGGTGGAGATGTGGTACTCGCCGTCAAGCATTGGTCACGACACCGTCTTTGAGACACAAGGCCTCTGCCTGCGTTACGACTCGTTGCATAACCTCGTCCTCGATTATGGTAAGAAATCGCAGACCGTAGCCGCATATACCGATTCCTCGGAAGTCCGTACCGGCTGGCATCATATGGCACTCAATGTGGTACGTGGCCAGGCTGCCTCCTTCTATCTCGACGGCCAACGTACAGCCGTCATAGCCGAAGCGGATGTACCGGTACTGAAAGGAGCATCGTTTGCAGTAGCCAAAGGAAACAGCCTTTCTTTTGTGGACGAGATACGGATATGGAATGCTACGCTCTCCGAGCACAGACTGTTGAGCAACATGTACAACACCATCGATACCGCCGATTTCTATTCCGGCGGCCTGATGGCGTACTATCCCTTCGAGAAAGACAGCACCATCAACGGCGTGAAGACCAAGGGCTTCACCATGCAGAATATGGCTCCTCGCTCCGATGCGGGAGAGATGACGGCTGCACGGTCCATGTACGTCAACGGTATGGCAGCGCCGCCGCTCAAGAACGCACCCTCCGAGACACGCATCACCGCACTACCCGTGGCCTCCGAGCGTAAGGTGGTAATAAACCTCTCCGAAGCGGAAGTCTCGCTCAGAGACATTGAGGGCACGACGCTCAACATCACCATGTCGGAGGTACACGACCTCAACGGAAACATGTCTAACCCCATCAAGTGGACCGCTTACGTACAGCAGAATACGCTCAAATGGGCTAAGGACTCCGCCAATATCGCCAAGCAGTACGGCGAGGACTATACCTTCGATGTGAATATCGAGAACAAGGGCGGCCAGATAGAGTACTACACGGTCGAGAACATGCCGGAATGGCTGAGTCTGGTGGATGGCAACGGGCTTTCGACTTCCGACTTTGGACTTTCGACTGTCTTTGACGTGCAGCCGTTAAAGACCAAGACCCTCCGCTTTGCGGTCAGTCCCCTCGTGCCGGTAAACAACTACGACGTGACGATAGGGCTGAAAGGCAACAACGGGATTATAGAACCGCTGCGTATCGTGATGAAGGTATCGGGCAACACGCCGGAATGGACGGTTAATCCCGCCCTCTACGACCACTCCATGACCATCATCGGACAGGTCTATCTCGGCGGCATCCTCATGGAGAACCCCGAGAGCATGGTGGCTGCTTTCATCGGCAGCGAGTGCCGCGGTGTGGCTACACCGCAGAAGATACGCGGGGCAGCGTACGAGACCCTAATCATCTACGGCTCTGACACTCCCGACGCCGACCGGAACGCACCCCTCACCTTCCGCATCTGGGACGCCACCAGAGGTATTGCCTACACGGATGCCAATATCAAGTTACCAAGTGACCAAGTACCAAGTGGCCAAGTGATTTTCCGTCAGGATACGATGATCGGTAACTTCGACACGCCGGCTATCTGGACCAAGTCCGACAGGGTGGAGCAACTCATCCCGGTACACGAGAACTGGAACTGGATCACCTTCGGCGTTGAGCCGCCGTCCGAGTATTGTGACCTCGTCTTCACGCCGCAATACAAGGGATGGAACGTGCTCGTCAAGGATGAGAATACCTTCAGCCAGAGTTCCGGCTCGATCTTCAACGGTCCGCTCAAGCTCGCGGTGAACATAATGTACAAACTGCGTATCCAGCGCACCCCCAAGACGACGGACGCGGTGCTTGATCCGCTGCTCTCCGTATCGGGCCGTCAGCCTGCCGCCGAGGAGATACCTGTCTCCCTCCGGCCCGGTTGGAACTGGCTGCCGTACACCCCGCTCACTACCAAACGCGCAAGTGTTGCACTCGCAGGGGCGCAGCCGAAGAAAGGAGACATGATCAAATCGCAGACAGCAGTGTCTATCTACGGCACTTACGGATGGGAAGGCACGCTCCTCGCACTGGAGCCGGGACACGGATACCTCTATTTCAGTACGGATAGCACAGCCAAGTCCTTCGTCTATCCGGCTGACCTCTACCAGCCCCATGGCTTCCTGGCGGCTCCGGCGTGGTCTGAACTCAGCCAAACACGCAGTGCTCAAACCACTTCAAACAAGCGGCTTGCCGCTCAAGCGTATTCCGCTTACCCCTCCAACATGACCATGACCATCCGTCTCATGGACGGTGAGGAGGTGGTGGATACCTGCGAGATAGCGGCGTATATCGGCGGTGAGTGCCGCGGAGCCGTCCGTGCGCATACCGACAGCCTCTATTACCTCGTCATTGCCGGCGACGGCGCCGGACAGCCGATGGAGCTCCGTACCGTCATCAACGGTGAAGAGATTGTCATAGACAAGACCCTTACCTTCGTCTCCGACAACCATATCGGCACGCCGTGGGAACCATATGTGATACAACTCAATCCCGTGGAGGGCATTGAGGATGTACGAAGTGACGATGTACGAAGTACGAAGGTGCGGAAGGTGCTGATCAACAACCATATCTATATCCTCCGTCCGGATGGCGAGATGTATGATGTGACGGGAAAGAGAGTGTCTGAGAAATAAATCATAGCTTTCGGGCTACATCTCCTGGAGGCGGAGCACTTTGACGGTGCTTCGCCTCTTTCTTTGTGCCCTTGTGTGCGTGCAAGGGTTCCGCCGCCTGATGCCGGTTCCTCACTTTCCGACGGTCAGCCGACAGTCAACTATTACGTGTATATCGGCAAACGAAACCGCAAAAACTGCAGTTTTTGCTGCTTTTTGTGTTCTTTGTAACTAACTGATATGTAAATGATTAAAGCCATTTTTATGTAGCAAAGTCTAGGATGCCTACTACATGCCTCCTACATGCCCCCTACGCGCCCTCAATGCGCCCTCAATGTGTCTCTTGTCTGCGCCTGTTTTTTGAAAATATATCCATTAATGTGAGTGAGGTCGCAGAGAGAGTAGGAAAGGTTTTAGAAGGTGGAGATTAGATGGAAACCAGATAGAAATTTGGCAGAAAGTTTACGGTTTCTTGCTAAAAACTTGCATATGTCAGAAAAAAGTAGTAAATTTGCACGCCGAATGCGTGCAGAAAGAAAATAGAGCAAAAAGGATAGATATGGCAGACTTATTGCAAACCATAGAACGCTACCGCCAGCTGGGCATCGAGGAGCAGATTGACTACAAAAAATTCTACTTGTATTCCATCATCACGCACTCAACCGCGCTATCAATAGATACCGAGAACGAGAATTACCTTGTGGGACCTTATGAGGAAATACCGAATAAGCGAAAACCGGTCATTGGGAGATAATTGATCCCACCGACCGATGAGCGGGAGATAACCAAGACAAAAAATCGCAAAGAAAAAATGAAGTCGTGAGTGACGCTCACGGGTAGAAAACAATAGATAACAGAAACAAAAAAACACCATATACTATGCCGGCAAATTTCACAGAACTCACACGAGTACAAATACCCGCGCTCTTGCATTTGGAGCGGTTGGGCTATACGTTTGTGCCTCGCGAAAAACTCGGCGAAAACCAAGACTTGAACTCTAATATCCTCACGGATGTTTTCAAAGAGTCGGTGCGTCGTCTCAATCCCGCAATGCGTGAAGCGGAAATCGAGGAGAAACTGCGTGAACTTATCCGCATCGCCAATAACGATGATTTGGGACGCGAGTTCTACAACAAGCTGATGAGCGAGAGTGATTGCCGTCTCATTGACTTCGACCACCCGGAGAATAACGATTGGCGTTGCACGATTGAGCAGGAGTGCGAGAATCAGATCACGCATATTAGTTTCCGTCCGGACATCACATGTTTTATTAACGGTCTGCCGCTTGTACATATTGAGGTGAAGAAACCGCAGAACCGCGAGGGCATGTTAGCCGAGCGCGAACGCATGAACAGACGTATGCGCAGACCGGATTTCCGCCGATTCATCAACATTACGCAGCTGATGATTTTCTCCAATAACGAGGAGTACGATACGGATAGCCGTGTGCCGGTACAAGGTGCTTTCTATGCATCTATGAGCAAGGACAAAATCTTCTTCAATGTGTTCCGTGAGGCGCGTCAGAGCTATTACGATGCCCTGCCATTAGCCGATATGCCTGCCGAGCGCGAGAAAGAGATCCTTACACGTTTGGGCAAAACGGTGTTGCTCAGCCTGCCTGAATACAAAACCAACAAACAGCCGACCACGCCTACCAACCGCATCATTTCATCCCTGCTTGCCAAAGACCGTATCCTGTATCTGTTGAAATACGGCTTTGCGTATGTGACTGCCCACAAGAAAGATGAGAACGGCACGGAGTACACGCAGTTGGAAAAACATGTCATGCGCTATCCGCAGTTCTATGCCAACCGTGCCATCTGTACTTCGCTGGACAGAGGCATCAACTCCGGAACCATCTGGCACACGCAGGGAAGCGGAAAAACCGCTCTCGCATATTTCGCAGTCAAAATCCTCACGGATTATTTTGCAAAACGGAATGCCGTAGCGCGGTTCTATTTCATTGTGGACCGCCTTTCGCTGATGGAACAAGCCATGCGTGAGTTCTCCGCTCGTGGGCTCAAAGTGTTCACCGCTCAGAACCGAAAGGAACTGATGGAGGACTTTGCAGACAACAGCACAATGAAGGACCACAAGGGAGAACCGGAAATAATGGTGGTCAATATCCATAAGTTCGATGAGCAGAAAGAGGAAATCAAACTTCAGTATAGCACCAATATCCAGCGTATTTTCTTTGTGGACGAAGCGCACCGTGGTTATACTCCGGGCGGTGTGTTCCTCGCTAACCTAATTAACTCCGACACCAAGGCGGTGCGTATCGCGCTGACAGGAACGCCGTTGCTCAAAGAGGAACGCGAGACATGGAAAGTCTTCGGACATTATTACGACAAATACTACTACGACAAATCTATTGCAGACGGTTTCACGCTGCGTCTGATGCGCGAGGATATTGAGACCGACTACAAGGACAAACTCTTGCGGATTATCAAAGAGGAGTTCCCCGATGATGTGAAGGTAAAGAAGGAAGATATCACCAAAGGCATGATAATCAACTCGCCTAAGTATCTTCAAACCCTCATCGAGTTTATCTGCCGTGACCTCAAGCGTTTCCGTATAGAGGAAGCCGATAACTCGGTAGCCGGTATGGTGGTCTTGGAGAAGAACGAACAGGCACGCCTTTTCAAAGAGCGCTTCGATGCCTACCAAGCCACGCAGGAACATCCGCTTCGTGCCGAACTGATCTTGCATGACGAGGGAGAGGCCGAAGACCGCAAACGGATTACCGACAGTTTCAAGGACACGACGGAGATAGACTTGCTTATCGTTAATCAGATGCTGCTCACTGGATTTGATGCCCACAGGCTCAAACGCCTATATCTGACGCGAAAGATGGAGGGACATGATTTGTTGCAAGCCCTCACACGTGTTAACCGTCCGTACAAAGATTTCAAATACGGCTATGTCATTGACTTTGCAGGCATCAAAGATAATTTCGAGGAAGCCAACGATGAATATATCCGCGAGCTGAATGCTTGTGACCCGGATAGCGAAACGCATGAGGACGGAGAAGAACGTCAGTCGCTGGGCGAGGCTATCATGGAGAGCAAAGAGGAGATTTTGGAGAAACTGCGGGATATCAAGCAGAAAATGTTCGCCTATGATTGCACAAATGCGGAAGATCTGCGCAAGCAGTTAGAGAGCGAGACTGTCACCAAAGATAATCTATACGAACTTCGCAATGCGTTGGAAGAAGGAAAGGCGTTGACCAACCAGATACGCTCTTTCGGAGATGAGGACTTGAAGAAGAAACTCGCCGAGATGGAAGCTTCCAACAGCAATTTTGCCAATCTCCTTTCTGTTGTCAATGACCGTATTTCGCGCGTCAATGCCAAAGAGACGATGGAGCACGAGGAAGATGTGCATGGGATGGTCAATTATATCTTGTCTGAAATGGAATACCAGTTTGTCCAGAGAGGTCAAGGCGAACTGAAATTCATCTGGGATGACGAGATGCAGAACAAGCTCCGCCAAGTAATCAGCGAATTTGAATGTAACTTCGACCATGAGGAAAAAGCATTCAAAGACTTAATCGCTTCTTTCAAAAAGTACTATCGCGAAAAAGGCTTCAAACCGCAGTCTCGCAAAGAGATTGAGGAGAAAATCGGCTATCTGACGGAGGTAATGGCAATCATCCGCGAAATCAACCACCGCAATATCTTACTGAAACACAAGATGAGCGGTGACGAACGCTATGTGCGTGTGTACAAGCGTATCGACGAGCAGAATACAAAACGCAAAATGGACGAGCCGTTTATCATTTCCAAGGTGGAGTTTGAACGCGTGGAAGCACTCAATAAGATTCGCGAACAGATAGAGGAAATGGTGTATAAGAATGAGAACTGCATGGAGAACGAAGCTTTCTTCCGCCAAGAAGTAATGGGACGTATCAGCCATACATTATTAGCACTCAATCTGGCTAAATCCGCAACTCTCAAAGACAAACAAGAGATACAACGGCTTATCGTGGCTGAATATACCTCGCAATATAAACAATACAAATTCTCCGCTTAATCATGGCAGATATTGATATAGAAATCCGCACGAAATCACTGATTGACCGTTTAAGGGCAACATGCAAAGAATATGGCTTGGCTGGTACCGGTAATGAATACCTGATTATTACCGACGTCTTCTTGTACAAATATATGAACGACCTGTTCGGGCATGAGGCAAAGATGGTTAATGACCGTTTGGGACATGCCAAATTATGGGATGAGGTATATGATGAGTTTACGGAAGAGGAAGAAGATGATTTGTTTACATATCTCTCTGCCGGTACGCCTCGGCTGCGTCATGAACATACGATAGCCCATTTGGTCAACGCCTCCAAGAAACCGGACTTTGCAGACATTTTCGATGCAACCTTGTTGGCGATAGCGGACCTCAACGCGGATATTTTCTCAATGACGACTGCTGGGGAAACAAAGATTACTATCTTTCATCGCCTCACGCCGTTTGTCACAGATACCGAACAACGCAATAATTTTGCTGCGGCTCTGGTAAGCCATTTGGCAACCTTCGATTTTGAAGCCATCTTTGGAGAGAAATACGATTTCTTCTCTACTATCTTTGAATATCTGATAAAGGATTATAATATCAATGGTGGTGGCACGTATGCGGAATACTATACGCCTAAATCGGTCGCTACTATCATGGCACGTATGCTTGTGCCGGATGGAATAAAACTGCGCGGAGTAACTTGTTATGATCCTGCTGCCGGCTCGGGTACTTTGCTCATGGCGTTAGCACACAGAATAGGGGAAGATCGTTGCCAGATTTATTCACAGGATATCTCACAAAAATCTTCACAGATGCTGCGGCTCAATTTGATTCTAAACCATCTTGTAGGCAGTATTCAGAATGTAGTGCAGGGAGATACGTTGGTCTCGCCTTACCACAAAGAGGGAACAGCTCTAAAAACCTTTGATTACATTGTAAGTAATCCGCCGTTCAATACGGATTTCTCCGGTTCAAGAGAAGCTGTTGCTACACAAGCTCAACGCTTTTGGGCAGGTGTACCCAAAATCCCCAATAAGAAATTAGAGGATATGGCGATTTATCTCTGCTTCTTGCAGCACATCCTCAATTCGTTGAATAAAACCGGTAAAGCAGCGGTGGTTGTTCCTACAGGATTTCTAACTGCTTCAACAGGTATCGCTCCTATAATTCGTCAGCGCATAGTAGATAAAGGTTGGTTGCGTGGTGTCGTGTCTATGCCGTCATCTATCTTTGCCAATACAGGAACAAATGTTTCGGTTGTGTTTATAGATAAAGCACACGGAGGAAAAGATATATTACTGATGGATGCCTCGAAATTGGGCGAGAAGAAGAAAGTGGACGGAAAACAAAGGGTGCTTGTATCCCCCCAAGATATTGAAAAAATCATTGATACCTTTAATACCCAAAAGCAAGAAGACGGATTCTCTGTATTGGTATCTAAAGACCAAATCAAAGAGAAAAACTATTCTTTCTCTGCAGGGCAGTATTTTGATATTAAGATTGAATACGAAGATATTACTGCAGAAGAGTTCGCTTCGCGTATCAACGGCTACCAGCAAACCCTTGCATCCCAATTCGCCGAAAGCCGCCAATTGGAGGACGCTATTATGCAGCAGTTAAACAGCTTGCAACTACGATAGATATACGATACATATACGTTAGATACACGATAGATAAAGCCAACAATAAGCAACGATGAAACTAACGAAATACAAATTAGGAGATGTCGCAAAGGTTGAAATTAGCGGCGTGGATAAAAAGACCAAAGATGGAGAAGTGCCTGTAAAGTTATGTAACTTTACGGATGTTTACTATAATTGGTCAATTACAAAAGACATGGAAGATTCGTTTATGGTTGCATCGGCAAACGCAAACGAGATTAATAGATTCTCCTTGAAGAAAGGACAAGTTGCTTTTACTAAAGATAGTGAAACTCGCGATGATATTGGCATCCCTGCGTATATAGCGGATGATTTTGATAATGTTATTTTGGGTTACCATTGTGCATTGATTACACCCGATGAATCAAAGGTTTTAGGTGCGTATATCAATGTCTTCATGCATACTTCTCTAATCCAAAAATATTTTGCCAATAACGCAAGCGGAAGCGGTCAGCGTTATTCTTTATCCGTTGAAACAATGGAAAGGATGCCGCTCTTTTTGCCTTCTTTGGAAGAACAAAAACGTATAGCAGATTTATTTACTAATCTCAATCGTAAGATTGCGCTTAATCGTCAGATCAACACCAATTTGGAAGCGCTTGCGCGCCAGCTTTATGATTATTGGTTTGTCCAATTCGATTTCCCCGATGCCAACGGCACCCCCTATAAATCTTCCGGCGGCAAAATGACCTATAACGAAAAACTCAAACGCCACATCCCCGATGGATGGAGAATAGGAAATATACGTATCGTAGCAGACATTTTGAGCGGAGGAACGCCAAGCAAACAAGAGACCAAGTATTGGGAGAATGGAACTATCCCTTTCTTTGGTCCAACTGATTATAACGGAAATATTTTTCAGTTAGACACAGCCGAAAAGATAACAAAAGAGGGATTAAAGCATTGTGCATCTTCATTGTTTGAAGAAAACACAGTGATTATTACTGCTCGCGGTTCTATTGGGAAATTAGTGGTTGTTGGAGTTTCCATGGCTATGAATCAATCATGTTATGCTTTGAAATCACGAAAAGGCGAATATGAGTATCTGTACTTTTTAACGGTTCAACTAATTGAGCACCTCAAAGCAAAAGGATCAGGTTCTGTGTTCAAATCCATTATTACGTCTGATATTGAGAATTCTACATTATGTATAGGAGATGAATCTATCATTACAGAGTTTTGTAAAAAAGTTGCTCCTATTATGAAGACTATTAAAACCAACATTGCCGAAATCTCCTCTCTCACCAAGCAGCGCAATGAACTGCTGCCTTTATTAATGAACGGTCAAGTAACAATAGAATGATAAAATACGATTATACATATTTCCATAAAGTACTTTTGCGCTTGAAAAGTTTGAACTTTGAGCGTTACCAGCATATTTCGGAAAAAGATTTGCTGATACAGGAGTTAAATGGAGAGGAGATAACCGATTACAGCGAGATTGATTGGCAATGGATTAAAAGAGATTTGTACGGACGAGAAGGAGTTGTAATGGCTGATAATACAAGAAGTTTCAATGTCAATAACGAATTAGAAGATTTCATTAGCCATATCGTTCCTCGTACAGAGCGTGTGAGGATTCTTACATTTTTGCGTGATAATTGCAGAACGTGTTTGTTTAACGAGTATTATGATAATAATTGCATTTGCAAATTTGAAACAGAATGTGCTCGATTGATCTCAAAGGAAATAGAAGAAAGTAAACGTGATCAGTTTCATGGTGATTTTGCAGAGTGGCCTATACCAAACTTAAAAGAAATTGCATTGCCTCCACAGAAACAAGCAGAATTCTCCATCATGGAGACCGCGATATTGAATGCAATACCTAAATTTCCTCGTGGCAGGAATGTTATAACCAAAGATGTATTATTACGTGTGGCGTATGAGTTCATTGAGTATTTTCGTTCAACTGTAAAAGCGTATGAAGAAAAGGGCATGGATGTACTGCATATGCCAATAATGAACTATAAAGAGCATGAAAAAAAGATATATAACCAGATTATAAAGCGCGCCAATCGGTACTTATTTTGGGACAACACACCGGTGTATAAAGTCTATTTTATCTTAGGTTGTTTAATGAAATTACCGGATAACCGTCGCTCTACGTATGAGGAAAAGTTTGCGGATGGTATAGGTGATTATTTGGAGACCACTACTAAAGTAAAATGCAAAGAGAAAATCCAGAACGTGATAGACGGGATACTGACGCTTAGCAAATACCAGATGGATTTTGACATGGACAATATTGGAAAAGCGATGAATGAACAAAAGGAGCTGCAAGAAACCGCCACACCCAATAAAGAAGATATAGAGAAACGCCCAAAAGTCTTTATCTCCTATTCCTGGGATGATAAAGAACATGAAGAATGGGTATTGAAACTGGCTAAAGAATTGAGAAGCAATAATGGTATAGATGTTATTCTTGATAAGTGGGATATGAAATTAGGAAAACCTCTCACGCATTTTATGGCTCATGCAGTTACAGATTCAGATAGAGTAATATGTGTCATGACTCCTAATTATAAGAAGAAAACGGAGAACTTGGATGGCGGTGTTGGTGTCGAGTATTCAATTATTACTGCGGAGATTCAAAAAGATATTAAAACAGAAAAGTTCATTCCATTATTCAGAAGCGGTGAAGATGTACCTGTTTTCTTAGCCGGGCGTGACTACATAGACATGAGGGATGATAGCAAATATGATGAAGCAATCGAAGAACTTGTAAGAGACATCTTCAACAAACCCAAATACAAAAAGCCCGAATTAGGTGCAATCCCCAAATTGGATTAACCCATAATGAATATTCGCGTGAGTTCATTAATTGTGTGACGTTTAATGAATTGTTTGAGTCATAAAGCGTCGTTTTATTTCACCGCGAAACACAAAAATATAACTTCGTGGCGGATTAAAAGCATGATTTAATTTCATGCTGACCATATAAAATGGCAATCCATGATAGGATTTGAAACAAAAAAATGAAAAAAGTCCACATATATTGGGGTCCCCACAGGAACCAGCAAAGCGTTCCGCATGGGGAGAGCGAAGGCAGGAGTTACCTCGTCGATTAAGCGGAGCGGTATCGACTTTTGTAACCTCCTTGCCGAACGCGAAGGTGATAGATTTTCGGTCTTTTTTGACTTATATATGGAGGGGTATATAAATACAACTATAAATACGCAATAACCTAAATGTTCGCAATTCGCGAACGGCGAACACAACGGATAACAGATTATCAAATATATGTCCAAACAACTACAAATACGCAACTCCACAGCAGAGTTCTTGATCTTCCAAGCCGAAGACAAGGCGCAAGGCGTGCAGGTGTTCTACCAAGATGAGACCATCTGGGCTTCGCAAAAAGCCATCGCCGCTTTGTTTGATTGCTCAACAGACAACATAAGTCTGCACTTGAAAAACATCTTTGAGAGCGGAGAATTGCAAACGGAGGCAACAACCGAGAAATTCTCGGTAGTTCAAAAAGAGGGTAATAGAGAAGTTACTCGCTCAGTTCTCTTCTACAATCTTGATGCCATCATCTCAGTCGGGTACCGCGTGAACTCCATACGTGCTACGCAGTTCAGGCAGTGGTGTACGGCTGTGTTAAGGCAGTTTGCCATCCGTGGCTATGTCATTGACAAGAAACGCATGGAGAACGGAGCTTTCATCAGCGAGGATTACTTCGAGCACCTGTTAGCAGAAATCCGTGAGATCAGACTCTCCGAGCGACGCTTCTATCAGAAACTGACGGATATATATGCAACGGCTATCGACTATAACCGCGATGCGCCTACTACGCGGGAGTTTTTCGCCAAAGTGCAGAACAAGATGCACTACGCCGTACACGGACAGACGGCTGCGGAACTGATTGTATCGCGTGCCAATGCTCAGAAAGAGCACATGGGGCTTACCACTTGGGAGAATGCACCGTACGGGAAGATTGTCAAACCCGATGTGAGCATTGCCAAGAACTATCTCAACGAAGCCGAATTGGAAGACATGGGACAATTGGTCAACTCTGTCTTGGATGCCGCCGAACGTATGGCTAAACGACATATCCCGATGACCATGGAGGATTGGGCGAAACGTATCGACATCATTCTGGAAGCCACTGACGATAGAATACTGACCGATGCCGGCTCGGTCTCGCATGAGTTCGCACAAGCTTTTGCAGAGACGGAATTTGAGAAATACCGCGTCATCCAGGACCGTCTGTTTGAATCGGATTTTGACAAGTTCACTCTGCCGACATTGCCTTTTGAAGATCAGAAAGATTAACCATGCCTTGTCCGCATACTAAATGGAGCGGGCAATAATATTGCCCTGAAACGGACGAATCAGGGAGAGGGAAGAACAAGAGGATTAAATTTGCAGAATTCAAATAAAATTAAACAACAAAATACTATGACAGATTTATTGATTCTTTTTGCGGTGGCGATGGCAGTGTCCGCAATAGGGTGGAAATACTTTGTGTATTTCTTCAGTCTTGGTTACGGTTATGGGATAGCCGCTCTAGCAATCACGATGGGCGTGATGTATCACGCTAATCTGAGTGTTCCGACAGCGCTGATGTTAGTGCTGCTGCTGATTTTCGGAATCCGGCTTGGTACGTATCTTTTGGTGCGCGAACGCAAGGCGGTGGGGTATCGTAAGATTCTCTACGGCGAGGGTCATTCGGACAAGAAACCCACCGGCGTGATGATTATGATATGGTTGTTCTGTGCGCTGCTGTATGTAGCGCAGGTGAGTCCGGTGGCTTTCCGGCTGGCGAACGGTCCGCACGACAGCGAGCTGTGGGCGTGGATAGGTGCGGCGGTTGTAGCTTGCGGTATCTTGCTGGAGAGCATCAGCGATGCGCAGAAGAGTGCCGCGAAGAAAAAGAACCCGAAACGGTTCGTTGATACAGGTTTGTACCGTTTGGTGCGCTGCCCGAACTACTTAGGCGAAGTGACTATCTGGACCGGTGCGCTGCTGAGCGGAATCGGCGCAGGGCTGAACTGGTGGCAATGGATGATTGTAGCTATCGGCTATGCAGGTATCGTATTTGTAATGTTCAGCGGCGCACGCCGTCTGGAGCTGCGTCAGAACGCCGCTTACGGCAATGATCCAGAGTATCAGGCGTACGTGAAGAAGACTCCGATCCTGATTCCGTTCCTGCCGATTTACTCCGTAGCCAAATACGAATGGCTCAAGGCATGAGTGTCATGAAAAGAGAATTATTTTTCGTAGTGGCAACACTATGCACGGTGTGCATGGTGTCCTGCCGGCCGGCGCCGAAAGGCGAGATGGCGTACCCGCAGGCAGAGTGGAGTGAAGCAGGAGATATTTTGATGCACACTCCCGGTGCAGAGTTGTTCAACGGCGTGATACACCCCTCGGCAGGGCTGTTTGAGCACTATTTCGATGTAGAGCAAGCCGCCGCGGAGCACCGCGAGTATAAGCGTCTGTTGGAGAAGAATGGTATCCGCGTACACACCGTAGAGGAGATTCTGAACGAGACAGGGATAGACACGCTGCGGGCGTTAGCAGCCAAGGTGCTGAAATACGATATATCCGCCATCCCCGATGAGGACGCTGAGGCGTCAGAGGCATACCGGCAGCAGACGATAGAGGCGATGAGCAAGGGCGATCTGATCCGCTGTATTTTATTACAACCGACGGTCAAACTGAGCCGTACGGACAATAACACCGGCTACGAGGCGCAGTATATCCAGAACCCGCTGATGAACCTCTATTTCACGCGGGACCAGAGTATCACGACTCCGCGCGGACATATTATTTGCCGAATGAACTCCTCGCAGCGAGCGCCGGAGACGGATATTATTGAGGTCTGCTACCATCATCTGGGTGTGGATCCGGTGCTGCGTATAGAAGGTGAGGGACGGCTGGAAGGCGGCGATTATTTCCCTGCCGGCACGATTTCGCTCATCGGCTGCGGCATGCGTACGAACCGGGAAGGAATCCGTCAAGTGATGGCGGCAGACGCGTTCGGACATGACACCGTGGTGGTAGTTCGTGACCATAAGTTCTGGCAGATGCAGATGCACCTTGATACGTATTTCAATATCATCGACAGGGACTTGTGCACGATGGTGCGTAGCCGGTTAGAGGCGCAGCCCGGCGAGCCGGAGTACGTGACCTGCGACATATACGTCCGCGCCGCCGGAGAGAAGGAATACCGCCTTATTGCGGAAGATACGCCGTTTGTGGGTTTCCTGCGTGAGCGGGGTATGCAGATTATCCCGATTGACCCGGAGGACGAGATGCACTATGCCAATAACTATCTGACCATCGCACCGCGTCATATCATGGCTGTAGGCGGTCAGAGCGAAACGCTCCAACAGCGTTTCCGCGAAGCCGGAGTGAAAGTAGAGTGGGTGCCGTTGGAAAGCCTGATAGACGGCTATGGCGCCGCACACTGCATGACGCAGGTGATGAATAGACTAAAAGACTGATAGAAAGATGGAAGAGTTTGTTTTTTTAGGTTTTAATGTGCATGCATGGATTACGATAGTGACCGTGCTGGCGTTGTTTACCATCATGCTGTTTACCAAAGTCCGTGCGGATGCGGTGTTTTTAGGCGCGACGGTAATCCTGTACGTCACGGGTGTGCTGGACGCCAAAGAGGCTTTCTCGGGACTCAGCCAGTCATCCGTGGTGGTAGTGGGAGTGCTGTTTGTGGTAGTAGCCGGTCTGACCTATACCGGTGTGCTGCAATGGATCGTAAAACACCTGTTGGGTCAACCCAAACGATGGAGCAATGCAGTTGTACGGCTCATGCTGCCGGTAGCGGGATTGAGTTCGTTCCTGAGCAACACTACGGTCGTCGCCCTGTTTATCGGCATTGTGAAAATGTGGTCGAAGAAACTGGGAATCGCTCCGTCGAAGCTGCTGATTCCGCTGAGTTACGCCTCGGGAATGGGCGGTGTGTGTACGTTGATCGGTACGCCGCCGAACCTCATCATCAGCGGTCTGTATGCCGAGGAGACGGGTATTCAGATGAATGTGTTAGCCACGACTATTCCGGGTCTTTTCTGTCTGGCGGTAGGCGTGCTGTCTATCCTTGCCATGCGGCGGCTGTTGCCGGACCGGCAGGCGGCAGATGATACGCAAGAAGACACGACGGATTATACGGTGGAGATGGTGGTGCCGTCTTCCTGCAAATATATCGGCGAGACGCTTGGTTATGCCGGGCTGATCAACGTGAACGGCGGCAGGTTAATCCGAATGCACCATTTCGACGGAGTGGCGGTGCCGATAGATGAGAATGAGTTCATTATGGGCGGTGACAAACTGGTCTTTGCCGGCAATATCAAAGAGATCATGGAGTTGACCAAGACACATGGTCTGGTGCCCGGCGACGAAGTGATCAACATAGGTTTCAGGACACTATTCTCCGCGCTGATTATGATAGCGATGGTGGTATTGTCTGCCACGGGCGTCATGCCGCTGCTGATGAGTGCCTGTCTGGCGGCATTGGCGATGGTGATCACCCGTTGCTGCACACCCAACCAAGCCATGAAATCCATCGACTGGAGTATCTTGGTTGTCTTTGCCGGTTCGGTGGTGTTAGGTCTGGCGATCCAGAAAACCGGTATCGCCGAGCGGATGGCAACAGGTATCTTGGATATATGCGGTACGAACCCCATTGTCGTGATGACGGCAGTATGCCTGGTAGCTACATTCATCACGGAGTTTATCTCCAATACGGCAGCCGGCGCGATGTTCTTTCCGATTATGTACCATGCGGCCGTCCAGTTGGGCTACGAACCGATGACTTTCCTCATCGCACTGATGATCAGCGTCAGCAGCAGTTTTGCTACGCCGATAGGTTCGCCGACACATATGATGGTTTATGGTCCGGGCGGATACCGGTTCACGGATTTCCTGCGGATAGGTTTTTGGATGAACCTCATTATTCTGGCGGCGAATATATTCATTACGAATATCATTTATCCGCTTACACCACTTGGATGAAACGTACTCCGGTCAACCTTTTTCAACTTTCATCATCCACTTTTGTCCCATTTTTGTGACAACTCCTCCCCTAAGGGTCTTGTAAGGGTTGAGTCAGGGGTTCGTAATGGGTTTGTCGAGTCACCGATTTCTATCCGCCCTATATTCTATCAGGCGCTTGCGCTGGTCTTACTACAGCGCAGCGTTCTTACAGTGAAACGGTCACGCAGTAAAATCTGTGCAATCTGTGGACAAAAACAGAAAAAAATCCTTTTTTATTTGCATATGTCCAAAATTTGTTGTACCTTTGCACGATTTTTAGAGAACAGAAATCGGATTATATTAAACCAAATAGTAGAAATATAATAAAATATCATAAATTTATGGCACAGAAAAAAGTAAACAAACAAGACCAGGAATTGGAATCTGTAAACGAGGCTTTGTCCCAGTCCGGACAGTGGATTGAAGAGCACCAGAAGGCGATTACTATCGGCGCCGGTGTGGTAGTGGCAGTGGTACTCGGAGTAATGGCTGTCTATCAGTGGGTGATCAAACCGAACCGCATCGCTGCAAGTAACGAAAACGCTACCGCAGAGGTGATTTTCGCGCAAGCTGAGCAGGCTGCAATGCAAGGCGACACAGTCAGAGCCAAAGCGCTCTTCGAAAAAGCCCTTAATGGCGTACAGGACTCCGATACTATCGGTTTCCTTGAGGTGGCAGACAACTACAGCAACCAGCAGGCAGAGCTTGCTGCACTCTACGCCGGTGTATGCTACGCCGAGTTGGGACAGATGGAAGAGGCTGTCGAGTATCTCAACAAGTTCTCTGCATCGGATATCACGGTCGGAGACGCTGCTCAGATGCGTCTGGGTGATGTCTATGTAGAGCTTGGCGAACTGGAGAAGGCTGCCAAGGCTTTTGAGAAAGCTGCCAAGGGAGAGAACGATGTGATTGCTCCGATGGCGCTGATGAAAGCCGGAAGAGTGTATCTCAAACTGGAGAACAAAGAGGCTGCCAAAACTGTCTTTGAGACGGTTAAGACCAAGTTCTTTAACACCCAGGAGGCACAAGAGGTAGAAAAATACTTGCCAATGTGTGACTAATGACTACCGATTTATCACAATACGATGTTAATCAATTGCCTAGCGCTGATGTACTCAAACATCAGCGTTATGCAATTATTGTTGCCGACTGGAACAGCGAAATCACCTTTGCCATGGCGCAAGGGGCTGTCGATACACTCCGCAAACACGGGGTCGCAGAGGACGGTATTCTCATTACCCACGTGCCCGGCACAGTTGAACTGACGTATGCGGCTGCCAAGGCTGTCAACGAGTATGTTGACCTCGATGCGATCATAGTGATCGGATGCGTGATACAGGGCGATACGCCGCATTTTGACTATGTGTGTCAGTCCGTGACGCAGGGAGTGGCAATCCTCAATGCGCAAGGCAATGTGCCGGTGATCTTCTCTGTCCTCACCACCCTCAACCGCCAGCAGGCGCTTGACCGCTGCGGAGGCAAACTTGGTAACAAAGGCGTCGAAGGCGCATACACCGCCATCCGCATGGCTAATCTCTAACATCTGCCCCGGACATCTGCCCTCAGCCAATGCCAGAACCCAAAGTCAAAAGGAAAATGAAGGTTTACAAATTCGGAGGAGCTTCTGTTGCCACAAGCGAAGGCATCAGCAATGTGGCGCGCATCATCTCGCTCTGCGAAGATGACGTGCTTGTCGTTGTTTCGGCAATGGGCAAGACCACCAACGCCCTTGAGCGCGTCTTGGACGCACTCATGGCGGATGACCACGTTCTGGCACAGAGGGAGTGGGATAGTATCGTCGCTTACCACGATGCGGTCATCGACAGGCTTTCCCTGCCGCACGACATTCTTCCGTTCCGTTCTGTCCCTTCTCTTTGGGACAAGTCCGACTATGACCTTAGTTATGACCAGCTGGTGAGTCTCGGAGAACTGATCTCCTCTGCCATCGTGCAGGCTTGCCTGCTTTCGCAGGGGATTGATTGTGACCGGCTTGACATGACACGCCTTCTGCGCACTGATCATACGTATCGCGATGCACGGGTGGATCTCGCCGTCTCGCAGGCGTTGCTGCGCCAAGCTTTGCAGAAGAGCACCAAGCGCGTGCACGTGCTGCAAGGCTTCATAGGCGGCACGGAAGACGGACTGCGTACCACGCTCGGACGCGAGGGATCGGATTATACGGCTGCTTTGGTGGGCAATTTTGTGGATGCGGAGTCGGTGACGATATGGAAAGATGTACCGGGTATCCTTAACGCTGATCCGAGGCTGGTGCCCAACACGGTGCTGATTCCCGAATTGCGGTACAGCGATGCCGTCGAACTCAGTTACTCCGGCGCACAGATCATCCACCCCAAGACTATCCGCCCGCTGGAGAACAAGCATATTCCCCTCTATGTAAAACCTTTTGGCGACCCTGCAGCGCCGGGTTCGAAGATCCATGCCGACGCCAAAGGACCGATACAGGTGCCGGTATATATATGGAGAAAGAACCAAGTGCTGATTACCGTCCGTCCGAAGGATTTTGCTTTCGTGCTGGAGGAGAGCCTGAATACGCTCTTCGAGATTATTCACCGTCACCGCCTCAAGGTCTCGCTTATTCAGGCGTCGGCTGTAACAATCTCCGTCTCTGTGGACCATACACGTTATGTAGCAGCTGCACTGGAAGAACTGGCTGAGAGGTTTACGCTCAATTATAACGGCGGACTGTCGCTGCTCACCATCCGCGGCACTACACCCCGGATTTTGGAGCAGGAGACGCAAGGGCGGGAAATACTGCTCAGCCAGACTACAAGACGCACAGCCCGTCTGTTGATCAAAGAAAACACACACACCTGATTTATAATACCATGTTACCTTATTTCACCTTGAATTACTGGCAGGAACTGCTCTTGGACTTCCGGCATGCACTCCATACCAAGAAGTTCTATAAGGAGCTTTTGATGATGACTGTCGGCATGACTTTTGGTGCCGCTGCGGTGTACTATTTCCTTATGCCAAGCCACCTTATTATCGGAACAATCTCCGGTCTGAGTATTATCATCAATACCGTCATAGGTGGCAATGCGGATACCCTCTCGTATATCATTATGGGTATCAATGCCTTTCTGTTGCTGTTGGCGTTCTTGCTTATCGGCAATGAGTTTGGCGCAAAGACTGTCTATACGGCAATGATTCTCGGTCCGCTGACACAGTTCCTGGACCGTATCTATCCTTATACCAATTTCACGCACCATGTTCTTGACCGTTCTGCTGCCGGATATGACACCATTCTGGCGCAGCTGCAATCAGGTGCACAAGTGCCTTTTGACTCCCAAGGCAACTATTATCTCCTGAGCCGTGCTGGAGAAGTCTTGGAGCCTGTCCGTTCGTCGGTCATGGCTTCCGGCTTGCAGAGTGGCGATGTGTGGTTTGACCTGCTGTGCTTTGTACTCCTTCTCTCGGCGTGTCAGGCGTTCTTGTTCCGCATCAATGCTTCAACCGGTGGATTGGATATCCTCGCCAAGATTATTAATCAGTACGCGCACGCGGATATAGGCACTTCGGTCACGATTGCAGGAGGAGTCATCTGCTGCACAGCCTTTGCTATCAACGATTTCCGAATGGTGATCATCGGACTCATCGGTACGTGGATCAACGGCTTGGCTGTCGATTACTTCACTGCCTCGCTCAACAAGCGCAAACGCGTTTGTATCATCACCCCCGAACCGGAGCGTGTACGCAAGTATATCGTGGAGGAGCTTATCCGCGGCTGCTCGTTGTATCATGTGACAGGCGGTTATAGCGGAGAAGAACATATAGAGATACAGGTGCTGCTTACTCAGGAAGAGTTTGCTGCGGTCATGGCTTTTATCCGTAATAACAAGATCAAAGCCTTTATCACTGCCGGCAACTGCTCGGAGGTCTATGGCTTATGGTTCAGACACAAGAAGATCCGTGGCAAAGTGGAGCTGGTGAACGAATAACAGGAATATTTTAGATTTATAAAACAATAATTACATATGAAACCAACATTATTTATCTTGGCTGCCGGAATGGGTAGCCGTTACGGAGGACTCAAGCAATTGGACGGTCTGGGCCCGAATGGAGAAACCATCATGGACTACAGCGTCTTCGACGCAATGCGTGCCGGTTTCGGTAAAGTGGTGTTTGTTATCCGGAAAGATTTTGAGGATGACTTCCGCCGTGTAGTGCTCAGCAAGTACGAGGGAAAGATCCCTTGCGAGGTATGTTTCCAGTCGATTGACACAATACCGGAAGGCTACACCCGTAATCCGGAGCGTACCAAACCGTGGGGTACCAACCACGCCGTTCTGATGGCTAAAGATATCATCAAAGAGCCGTTTGCTGTCATCAATGCCGATGACTTCTACGGACGTGAGTCGTTCCAGATCCTGGCTGATTATCTCCAGTCGGTAGAGGGCACCAAAGGACAGTACTGCATGGTTGGCTACCGTGTACAGAACACCCTGAGCGAGAACGGTTCGGTCAGCCGTGGCGTGTGCTCGATGGACGAGAACGGTTTGCTTACCGATGTCGTAGAGCGTACCAATATTGAGGAGGTCGGCAATAAGATTGTCTTCATCGAGGACGGCAAGGACACCGAACTGGCACCGAATACCCCTGTTTCGATGAATATGTGGGGATTCACACCGGAGTATTTCGAGTACACCGAAGCTGCCTTCAAGGAGTTTCTTGCAGCTCACGGACAGGAGTTGAAGACCGAGTTCTATATCCCCACACTCGTCAACGACCTTATCAAAGCCGGCAAGGCTACCTGCCGCGTGCTCGATACGCCATCCAAGTGGTTCGGTGTCACCTATTCGGAGGATCGTCCGCAAGTGGTGATGAAAATCAATAATCTTATCAAACAAGGGGCTTATCCCGCTAAATTGTTCTAATATGGCACGGATTTTAGTTACCGGTGGAGCCGGATATATTGGCTCGCACACCGTTGTAGAGTTAATGCAACAGGGCTACGAGGTGCTCATCGTGGACAATCTCAGTAACTCCAATATTGATGTCTTGGACGGTATAGAGCAGATTGTAGGTCGTCGTCCGGAGTTCCTCAATGTCGATTGCTGCGACTATGTGCAGATGGATAGTGTCTTTATACAGCATCCTGATATCGTGGGAGTTATACATTTTGCGGCAAGCAAGGCTGTAGGCGAATCGGTGCAAGAGCCGCTGAAATACTATCGCAATAACATCCTCTCGCTCGTTACCCTCCTGTCGTTGATGAACGAGCACAAGGTGCCTAATATCGTCTTCTCGTCTTCCTGTACCGTATATGGTCAGCCGGACAAGGAGCACTTGCCGGTGGACGAGACCGCACCGCTGAAGAAAGCACTCTCACCTTACGGCAACACCAAGAAGATCAACGAGGATATCATCTTCGATCAGGCGCACGCCTGCCCGCAGCTGCATGCTACTATTCTCCGTTATTTCAATCCGATCGGGGCACACCCCTCGGCTTTGATAGGAGAGCTGCCTAATGGCGTGCCGAATAATCTTCTGCCCTTTGTCACCCAGACGGCTGCAGGCTTGCGGAGCGAGCTGAAGATCTTCGGTAATGACTACAACACCCCGGACGGCTCATGCATCCGCGATTATATCTATGTTGTGGATCTGGCGAAAGCCCACGTGAAAGCTATTGACAGAATGCTCAATGTCAAAGACCGTGAGCAGGTGGAGGTCTTCAACCTCGGTACCGGTCGCGGACTGAGTGTGCTGGAGATTGTCAACACCTTTATGAAGGTGACGGGTGTTAATCTGCCTTACACTATTGTCGGACGCCGCGAAGGAGATATAGAGCAGGTATGGGCAGAGCCCCACAAAGCGAACACCGTGCTTGGCTGGAAAGCCGAGACACCGGTCGAGGAAGTGCTTCTCTCTGCTTGGAACTGGGAGAAAAAACTGCGTAACATCAACTGACGACGAATGCTGAACAGTCTCTATCCTTTGAAGTTCACTCCACGGATCTTCCATAAGTTATGGGGAGGACAGACAATCAGAAAATGGTATAGTAATGTGCCGTCTCAGTTCGAGAATGTAGGCGAGAGCTGGCTCATCTCTGCCGTGGACAAATTTCCCACGGAGGTCTGCAACGGACCTCTGGCGGGAAATGAGTTGGAAGACCTCCTTGAGGTTTATATGGACGAACTGGTGGGCAATGCCGTCTATGAGCGTTTTGGCAATACCTTCCCGCTGTTGTTCAAATTCATTGACGCGGCAGACGACCTCTCTATTCAGGTGCACCCGGACGACGAGAGCGCCTGGGAGTTGGAGCAGTCGATGGGCAAAACCGAAATGTGGTATGTAATGCCGTCGGATGAGAATGCATCTGTTATTGCCGGTTGGAAGACGCCGATGGATGAGGCGCAGATTAGGGATGCCATCCGTAATGGCTCTCTGGCAGAGCGCCTTGTCACCTGTCCGGTCAAGGAGGGGGATGCGGTCATGATCCATGCCGGATTGGTGCACGCGCTCAACAGGGGGACTATTGTGGCAGAGATCCAGGAAAACTCGGATATCACCTATCGCCTCTTTGACTACGATCGGGTGGGGAATGACGGATTGAAACGTCCTCTCAAACTGGACCACGCACTCCGGGTGATGAATTTTGAGCAGGCGGATCCGGCTGTTATCTCTCACCATGAGGCGGAACGCAATCAGGCGGCTAATATCGTCAGCACGGATTATTTCACTACCAATATTATCCGTTTTGACAAACCTGTTGCACGGGATTATGCCCCCTTGGATTCGTTTGTGGTCTATATGTGCGTCCGTGGAGCCTGTGAGGTGGAGGCGCCTGAGGCGGATGGAACGGAACGGGTTCAGCGCTTGCAGGTAGGCGAAGCGCTGCTTTTGCCGGCAATACTGAACGACATCACCCTCCGCCCGACTACCGGCGAGTGCCGATTGCTTGAGATTTATATAGATAAAATAGAGGACTGACAATCCTCTATTTTTGTATCTTTGTGGCGAAAAATGCAATCTGGCACCGGCAGCGTAAAGATGCTTATCTCGCCATGTCTCGAATGATTGATTACACATTCCCAAATGGACATTGCGTTCCGGATGTTCGAATAGTTCGGTCTTTTATCTTTGTTTTTGTCGCATTGGTTTTGTCCCCATTCGGTGGCATTTTAGCCACCGTTGGTAGCGTCTGTCGCCGCGGCAAGCCGTAATGGGCAAAAATTGCCGATTATTAAGATACGTAAATACCGAGGTTTATTTACAATTATTACATACATGCCTTATTTTCAGTAAATTGCAAACCTGTTATCAGGGGCAAGTAAGAGTAATCCCAGAGGCAAGTAAGAGTAAAGTAAGGGGCAATTCGTACTTAATTGCATAAAAAGAATTGCCGATTATTAAGAATACCTCTAATAAAATTGCTTTATGTTGACCGACAGGAAATGGCATTTTTACCGGGCGTTTATAAACGGTTTTTCTGTATCTCTTTCCGTCCTTTTTTACTTTTAGCCGGAAAAATTAACTTTTTATTTGCATAATTCAAAAAAAAGTTGTACCTTTGCAGCCGAATAAATGACAAAATGGTAAATGCCAAAATGGTAAATAGATTTACCCCCCCCATGCGAATGGGTGGAATGTAAAGAATATCAGCAAGTTCGCAGTCGTATAGGCGGCGCATAGTTTCGTACTATGTGCTGCCTTTTTTAGCATGTATTATTTAGTCCACAGATTAAGCAGATTAAACGGATAAAAGAAATTTTTGGATCATTTTTGATAATTTTTGACTGAAAGAAAAATTAGTTTAATTAGTTAAATTCGTGAACAAAAGAAAAAATATTTGCATACTTGTAAAAAAAGAAAATTGTCTTTAATTGTCTTTAATTGTTGACCTAAAAGAAATTTTTGGATCATTTTTGATAATTTTTGACTGAAGGAAAAAAACAAAACAACAATAACAACCCAATTAACGTGACGCAAGCCACATAGTATTAACAATCAAAAACAAAATTATTATGAGAAAAAAATTATTTACATTTCTTCTCGCCGCGCTCATGAGCGTGGGCATGTTTGCTGAGACCACCGTAACGTGGAACAGCAGCAACATCAGTGACCTTAATATTAGTGGCACTGGGAGTTCCTATTCAAAGGAGGGCGTCACGCTGAGTGCTAATGCCGACGACATTGCAGCTTGGTGGTGGGGTTACGACGAAGAAAGCCTTAATGGCATCACTTTCTCTGCGTTCGCAACCGGTGGCTATACCTTCAGCAACACCCTCGACAAGAACTTCACAAAGATTGAGATGTTCCCCGTTAGTCTCGCCGGATGGAATAATCCTGGTGTAAATCTCGGCAGTGGTTGGTCATGTTCTGAGGAGAATGGGGATATCGTTACGTGGAATGGTAATGCCTCGACGGTTGACCTGCTGAAAGACGTATCTATTTTCAATGGTCAAAACGTGAAAAGCATCGTGTTCTACTTTGAGGATGCTAACCCCTCCGGCACATGCGGCGAGGACCTGACTTGGGAGTTCGATCCTTCAACCGGCGCGCTGACCATCAGCGGTACAGGAGCGATGGATAATTATTCATGGAATCCAGCGGCTCCGTGGGATGCGTACCGCAACGATATTACTTCAGTTTCCTTCCCGGAGGGCATAACGACCATCGGAGCTTATGCGTTCGTGAATTGTGACAACGCTGCTTTCACTACAGTTACTATCCCCGAGGGTGTAACCGCTTTGGGTGTAAATGCCTTCTACAACTGCGATGGCATCCAAGAGATTACTATACCAAGCACTGTAACTACAATGGAAGCCGGTGCCATCTATGATTGTAAAGCAGTCAACAGCATTACCAGTTATATCGCGTCGCCTACGAATTTGCACGGCTACGCTATCTACGGATACAAGAACACCTGCACGCTCTACGTGCCATACGCTTCGATTGCTGCATATCAGGCAGCCGATTGCTGGAAAAATATCCCGAATATCGCTGCTATCCCTGGCACCGAGCCTGCTCCGGCTCCGACGGTTTACAACAGCGGTTCGGTTGCTCTTAGAAATCTCAATGTAGGGGACATCCTCATGGCAGGCGTTACACTTACTGATGATTCAGGATCCAAGGTTAAGTTTGTACCAGGTCGTCTTAAAATTATAGCCATACGTGACTCTGAATTCACTGTGGCGAACTTCGTTAATTCATTGCAAACACCTCTTTTGGGAGAAAACGCTGCTATGACTTTTCCGGGAGGATTAACCATAACTCCGATAAATGAGGAACGTGAAGACGGTAACGCGTGGGTAGTAACAGAAATTAACGTGGCAGAAGATACCCCCGTTGCTCTTGCCGGTATTACTTATTCCGGCACAACACCTGCTACCTCCGACGAGCACATCACCGCCAACGAAGACCCGAAGAACACAGGCGTTTACTACAGCACGTTCTATGACAGCGAGAACAAGTACGCACTGCCCGCAGGCGTAGAGGCATACGTGGCTGAGGTAAGCAGCAATGCTCTCAACCTCACCAAGATTGCCGGTGAAGGTCAGATCATCCCTGCTAACAATGCCGTTATTCTCAAATCGAGCGTTGATCAGTTCACCCTTAGCATCAGCAATGCAGCCGCTGTTTCCTTCACCGCTACCAACAACCTGCACGGCGTGGACGCAGACACGGAGATTGCAACTGTCGTTACCGGCACCTGCTATGTCCTCAGCGGCAACAATACAGACGGCGTAGGTTTCTTCGTCTATAAAGCCCCGAACCAACTCCAAGCGCACAAGGCATATATCGACCTTAACGGAAGCGGCATGGCACAAGCTCCACGCCGTATGCCGTTCGTCTTCAACGGAGAACAAACCGCTACAGGCGTTGAGAATGTACAAGGCAATGTACAAAGTACCAAGGTTATCGAGAACGGTGTCCTCTATATCATCAAGAACGGCGTGAAATATAATGCAATGGGACAAATCGTGAAATAAAAGGAAAGTTGAAAATTGTAAATTGAAAGGAAAAATCATTATGAAAAAGAAATTATATTTTCAACCTGAGGTGCAAGTAGCACGTGTCGCATTGGAGTCAATGATTTTGGCAGGCAGTGCAGCACCGGCAGGCGACCAGATGCCCATCGGCGACGGCGAAACCGATACCCAGTGGTAAGAGGCTTCGCGTAGTTTACGTAATGGCGTAATGACAGTATTACGAAGGAAACGTAAACAACGTAAACAACGGGAGGGTGTGTCAAAACTATTGGCACACCCCCTTTTTATCAATAATTGTTGATAATTGTCTTTAATTGTTGACTATTATAAAGAATTTTGGGATAATTTTGGGTATTTTTGGACTTAAAGAAAAATTAGTTTAATTAGTTAAATTCGTGAACAAAAAAAATTGTCTTTAATTGTCTTTAATGGTTGACCTAAAAGAAAATTAATTTTTGGAACATTTTTGATAATTTTTGACTTAAAGAAAAAAGAAGCCGATGCCCCTTAATCGTCTCGGTATGCTCCTCAAAAAAGCAGGGTACACTCAGAAATGTTTGAGCGGTAAAGCGAGAGGATAGTTAGTTCGTGAACGTGGATTAGAAGAGGTAAACGCCAATAGAAATATAGAAGGAAGGGGGTGACAGGGTGACGGGGTGACACCCTTTCCCTAAAATATATACACCCACGCGTGTGTGTGAGATTTATAAACGAGGGTGTCACCCTGTCACCCGTCACCCGGAAACAGGGTATGATATAGGCGGCTACGGCGGAAGCTCGCGCAAAAATGCGCGAGAACGGAACAATGAAAGGCTCGCGCAAAGATGCGCGAGAAATGGATGATGAAAGGCTCGCGCAAAAATGCGCGAGAAATGAACAATATAAACCCTAAACCCTAACATTAAACGGAAAGAACAGCTCGCGCAAAAATGCGCGAGAACGGAACAATGAACGGCTCGCGCAAAGATGCGCGAGAAATGCCACTGGAAGGAACAAAAAGCCGGCATAGAATGCCGGGGAATGGACATACGAAAGAGACATACGAAAGAGACGGTACGGAGATGTCCGTAATGCGAACGAGATGCGAATGGTTTTGAGTATCAAACCAACGCAAAGAAATCAAACTTGATAATACCGTGGCTGCTTATGCAAGCATAGCACCCCCGCTGTTCTCAAAAAAACGCAGTATTTTATACTGCTATGAGAAAAAAATCCTTTTTTATTTGCATATGTCCAAAATTTGTCGTACCTTTGTGCCGGATTTTGAAATTTAATCGGATTAAAAATAAAAAACAACATCAAAAGTATGGCAAATGTTCGTTTTGACGCGTTAAAAGTTGCTAAAGAGCGTCAAGTTGATGTGCAAAGGGATAATGCACCATGTACAAAGGATAGCAAGGTTAAAGATTATTTTGCCCGCGATGTGTTCACACGCGAGCGGATGAAAGAGTATATTGACGAGCAGGTATTGGCGCAGCTCTTCGACGACGTGGACAACGGCCGTACCATCCATCGTGAGATAGCCGGCAGCGTGGCTATCGGCATCCGCAAATGGGCGATGGACCGCGGTGCCACGCATTTCACCCACTGGTTCCAGCCGCTCACAGGCGGTACGGCGGAGAAGCACGACGCTTTCTTCACGCTCAAGGACGGCATGCTGCTGGAGGAGTTCAGCGGCGACTCGCTCTACCAGCAGGAACCGGACGCTTCTTCGTTTCCCAGCGGCGGCATACGCAACACCTTCGAGGCACGCGGTTACTCGGCGTGGGATCCCTCCAGTCCGGTGTTCCTCATAGGAGACACGCTCTGTATCCCGACGGTCTTTGTCGCATACACCGGCGAGGCGCTGGATTACAAGACGCCGCTTATCCGTTCGACGGCGGCTCTGTGCCATGCGGCACGCGAGGTGTGCGCCTATTTCGACAAACAGGTGAAACACGTGCATGCCAATTTAGGATGGGAGCAGGAGTATTTCTTGGTGGACGAGGCGCTCTACCATGCCCGTCCTGATCTGATGCTCACGGGACGCACCCTCATGGGGCACGACAGTGCCAAGAGCCAGCAGTTGGAGGACCACTATTTCGGTGCCATACCCGTGCGCGTGCTTGCGTTCATGCGCGATTTGGAATATGAGGCATTATGCGCAGGCATACCCGTGCGCACGAGACATAACGAGGTGGCGCCGAACCAGTTTGAGATGGCGCCTATCTATGAGGATGTTAATCTGGCTAACGACCATAACCTGCTCGTTATGAGCATTATGGAGCGCGTGGCACAGCGCCACCATTTCCGCGTACTGCTCCATGAGAAGCCTTATGCGGGCGTCAACGGCAGCGGCAAACACTGCAACTGGTCGATGGCAACCAATACGGGTGTCAATCTTCTGGCACCGGGCAAGAACCCCTACCAGAACCTGCAGTTCATCACGTTCCTGGTGAACGTGCTGATGGCTGTCCAGCGGCATAACGGCTTGCTCAAAGCCTCTATCGTGAGTGCGACCAACGAGCACCGTCTGGGTGCCAACGAGGCACCGCCGGCTATCATCTCCGTCTTCTTGGGCAAGCAGATTACCGAGGTGCTGGACAAACTGGAACATGCCTCTGCGGACAAAGGAATCATCATCAATGCCAAGAAGGAGATGAAATTAGGTGTCGCCAATATACCCGAAATACTTCTGGACAACACCGACCGCAACAGAACCTCACCTTTTGCCTTCACAGGAAACCGCTTCGAGTTCCGCGCCGTAGGATCGAGCGCCAACTGCGGTGCGGCGATGTTAGCACTGAATGCGGCGGTGGCGGAGCAGCTCATGTTGTTCAAAGCCGAAGTGGACGGACGCATAGAGAAAGGCGAACCCAAAGAGCGCGCGCTGTTTGATGTGATCAGGAAATATATCGTTGCCTGCAAACCGATCCGCTTTGACGGAAACGGTTACAGCGAGGAGTGGAAAGCCGAAGCCGGGAAGCGCGGTCTGGACTGCGAGACGAGTGCACCGCTGGTCATCGACCGCTATCTGCTGCCGTCGAGCATCGGTATGTTCCGCACAACGGGTGTGCTGAGCGAAGCGGAGCTGCAGAGCCGCTGCGAGGTCAAATGGGAGACCTACGCCAAGAAACTGCAGATTGAGAGCCGCGTATTAGGCGATCTGGTAGTGAACCATGTGCTGCCTGCCGCCAAGCGCTACCAGACCATGCTGCTGCAGAACGTGCTGGCAGTCAAACAGGTGTTCAGCGCAGACGAGACGGCAACGCTCAACGAGATGGACTATAGCATCATCCGTCAGATAGAAAACCACTCCGGTGCTATCCTGGAAGGCGTGGAGAAGATGACCGACGCACGGCACAAAGCCAACCGCCTGCCGGACGAACGAAGCAAGGCGATCGCCTACCATGACACGGTGCTGCCGCTCATGGCACAGATCCGCGAGCACGCCGACGCACTCGAGATGATCGTCGATGACGAGATGTGGACACTGCCGAAGTACAGAGAACTGCTGTTTATTCATTAAACCAGGAAGATGATGCATACCTTACCGTTTGTCAAGATGCACGGTCTGGGAAATGACTATGTATATATAGACTGTTTCTCACGGGAGACCGGTTCTTATATCGCCAAGACAGATATTCCTGATCTTGCCCGCAGGATAAGTGATCGGCATACAGGTGTCGGTTCGGACGGACTGGTGCTTATTCTTCCTTGTGAAGGTGCGGATGCGAGGATGCGGATGTTTAATGCGGACGGCTCGGAAGCGCAGATGTGCGGAAATGCTATCCGTTGTGTAGGCAAGTATCTGTACGAGAGCGGCTTGGCTGACTCTGAGCAGCTTGTGATAGCCACCTCCGCAGGGCTTCGTCGGTTAGACCTGAGAGTGGAAAAAGGGCAGGTGCAGACAGTCTGCGTTGAGATGGGAATTCCTGTGGTTGCCCATAATGCTTTTGTCCTGGATACCACACCTTGGGAGTATATAGACGTTAATATGGGTAATCCGCACGCGGTGTTTTTCAGCGAATACATGATTTCTTCCCAACAATTGTATCTGCTTGGAGACAAGATATCCGGACATCCGCATTTTAAGGAAGGCACCAATGTGGAGTTTGCCTGTGTGCGCAATGACGAGGAGATCGACCTCCGTGTCTGGGAGCGGGGAACGGGAGAGACTATGGCTTGCGGTACAGGAGCCTGTGCAACAGTGGTAGCCGCTATCCGGCAAGGATTGACCAGAAGAAATGTAACGGTACATCTGCCGGGAGGAGACTTGGAGATCTGTTGGCAGGGTTCGGACCAGCCCGTCTATATGACAGGACCGGCTGCAACAGTTTTTAAGGGCGAATATTATCTTTAGTAGCAATGAAACCGAACGAATATTACCGCAATCTGGAGGGGCAATATCTATTCAAGGATATAGTTGACCGCTCAGAGGCTTATTTATCCTCTCATCCGGGACAGCGATTGCTGAAATTGGGGGTAGGCGATGTCACCCTCCCGTTGCCGGATGTGATAGTCCGGGCTATTCATGAAGCGGCGGACGAGATGGCTTGTCAGGCTACATTCCGGGGGTACGGACCGGAGCAGGGCTACAAATGGCTGCGCCAAGCCGTTATTGACAACGATTATCTGCCTTACGGAGTAAATATAAATATTGACGAGGTCTTTATCAGTGACGGAGCCGGCAGTGATTTGGGAAATCTAAGTGAGCTTTTCGCAAAGGACAACAAAGTTGCCGTTATGAACCCCGCTTATCCTGCTTATGTGGATTCCACTATTATGGCAGGACGCGAAATCACTTATCTGAACTGTCTTGCCGAAAATCATTTTATTCCCCAACTGCCTGAGGAGAAAGCAGATATAATTTACCTGTGTTTTCCAAACAATCCTACGGGTATTGTGCTCACTCGTCAGGAACTCAAAAAATGGGTGGAATACGCACGTGCCAATGGTTCTGTCATCATTTTTGACGGTGCTTACGAGTCCTTCATCAGCCGGCCCGATATACCTCATAGCATCTATGAGATAGAAGGGGCGGACGAGGTAGCTATAGAGGTGCGTAGTTATAGCAAGTCTGCCGGATTTACCGCTATCAGGTGCGGATACACTATAGTACCTGAAAAAACAGGACTGAAAGCGCTCTGGCTCCGCCGTCAGACCACCAAGTATAACGGCACATCGTATATCTCGCAGAAGGCGGCTTTGGCTACCTATACTCCGGAAGGCAAAAAATCTTCTCGCGCCAATGTGGAATATTATAAGCAGACAGCACGGCTGATCAAGACACAGTTGGAAGAGGCGGGTTTGAGCGTATATGGCGGAGAAAATGCACCGTATATCTGGTGTCGTGCTCCTTATGGCTGGGACTCATGGAGATTCTTTGACTTCCTTTTGCAGCAATGCCAGGTAGTATCTACTCCGGGAGTAGGATTTGGCAGTGCCGGAGAAGGGTTTGTACGGTTCTCTGCCTTCTCTGCAAGGGAAGATTGTATTGAAGCACTGGCAAGAATAAAAAAAACGCTAATCTCAAATCGTATATAAATCGTAAATTGTAAATGACCAAATAGTAAATGGCTTTATGTGTGGAATAGTAGGATATATCGGCAAACGCAAGGCGTACCCGATTTTGATCAAAGGCCTGCATCGGTTGGAATACCGCGGTTATGACAGTGCCGGTGTGGCACTTATCAACGGGCAGGGGCAGTTGAATGTCTATAAGGCGAAAGGCAAGGTGTCGGAGTTGGAAGCATATGCTGCGGACAAGGATACAGACGGCTGTATCGGTATCGCTCATACCCGTTGGGCGACGCACGGAGAGCCGAACACGGTGAATGCGCATCCTCATTACTCGGAGAGCGAGAACCTCGCTATCATTCACAACGGTATTATCGAGAACTACGCAGTCCTCAAAGCCGGCTTGCAGCAGGAGGGCTATACTTTCAAGTCGGAGACGGACACCGAGGTGCTCGTCCAGCTCATTGAATATACCCAACTCAACCGTCAGGTGGATTTGAAAACGGCTGTCCAACTGGCGTTGCAGCAGGTGATAGGCGCTTATGCTATAGCAGTGCTTGACAAACGTCAGCCGGATACCTTGGTGGCGGCACGAAAGGGCTCGCCCTTGGTGGTCGGCATAGGCGAAGAAGAGTATTTCATTGCCTCGGATGCCACGCCGATTGTGGAGTACACGGACAAGGTTATCTATGTGGAAGACGAGGAAGTGGTGAAGTTAAGTACAAAGGGACAAAGTACAGAGGACGAAGGTATTGACATCTCTACTATCAACGGAGTGGAGAAAACCCCGGAGATCAAACGTCTGGAGTTGTCGTTGAGCCAACTGGAGAAGGGCGGTTATCCGCATTTCATGCTCAAGGAGATCTTCGAGCAGCCGCGTACGCTGACCGACTCCATGCGCGGAAGGATCAACGTGCGGCAGGACAACATTGCCCTCTCCGGATTTATCGACAACAAGGATCGGTTTCTGAATGCCAAACGTATTATCATTACCGCCTGCGGTACCTCCTGGCACGCCGGTCTCATTGCCATGTACGCCATTGAGGAGTTCGCCCAGATACCGGTGGAGGTGGAGTACTCCTCGGAGTTCCGTTATCGCAAGCCGGTCATCAACAAGGACGATGTGGTCGTCGCCATCTCGCAGTCCGGCGAGACGGCAGACACACTCGCGGCTATCCAGCTTGCCAAATCCAAAGGGGCGTTCATCTTCTCGATCTGTAATGTGGTAGGGGCGTCGATCCCCCGTGTCTCGGACAGCGGCTGCTACACCCACGTAGGACCGGAGATAGGTGTCGCTTCCACCAAGGCTTTCACCGCGCAAGTGACCGCCCTCACAATGCTCGCGCTCTGTATCGGACGCGAGAAAGGAACGATGAGCGAAGACCACTATCTCGCTGTTGTGCGTGAGTTGGGGCAGATACCCGATAAGATCTCGCGTGTCTTGGAGCAGGACGCCCGCATCGCCGATTTTGCCAAGACGTTCACCTACGCCCAGAACTTCATCTATCTCGGCCGCGGGTACAACTATCCCGTGGCGATGGAGGGCGCCTTGAAACTTAAGGAGATCTCTTATATCCATGCCGAGGGTTATCCGGCGGCGGAGATGAAGCACGGACCGATAGCCTTGATCTCACAGGAGATGCCGGTTGTGGTGGTGGCACCGCGTTGCGGCACATACGAGAAAGTGGTGTCTAATATCCAGGAGATCAAAGCCAGAAAGGGCAGAGTAATCGCTATCGTCACCGAGGGGGACGAACTGGTATCGAAGATTGCCGATTATGTCATCGAAGTGCCAGAGACTGAAGAGTGCCTTACACCGCTTCTGACGGTTATTCCGCTCCAGCTCCTGGCGTACCACATTGCCGTAGTCAAGGGCTGCGATGTAGATCAGCCCCGCAATCTTGCCAAATCCGTTACGGTGGAATAGCAGCTCTTATTTCTTATAGAACCGTATAGCTACACGGCGGTTGAGCTGGCGTCCTTCGGGTGTGTCGTTATCGGCGATGGGGCGTGTCTCTCCGTAGCCGCGTGCGGTGAGTTTGCAGTCCTTGAGACCTAACTGCACCAAGGCTTGGCAGACGGCTTCTGCCCGCGCCTCCGAGAGCGCCTGGTTGTATTCCTCGGTACCGGAGCTGTCGGTGTGTCCCTCGATCTCGACTGCCACACCGAGCCATTGGAGCAAGCGCACCATTCGCTTGAGTTCGGGAATAGAGGTAGGGAGAATATCGGCTTTGTCCACCTCAAAAAAGAGATTGTTGATCACGATAGCCGTGTCTTTGCCTATCAGCGAAGAGTAGGGTACCATTACTATATCGCGCCGGAGAAGCACGGCACTGTCGGCATCGCTGAGATCGACCGAGGCACTGTACGGAAAATAATCGGGGTGCTCCACATAGTAGCCGTATTTCTTGCCCAAAGGCAGAGACACGAAGTAGGAACCGTCTTCGGGGTCGTTGACTATTTGTCCGAGTCGCTTGGCTGATTGCAGATCTTCCCAGATGATTGCGCCATCGACGGGTTCGCCTTTCTCGTTGATCACTCTGCCTGCAATGGAGGCTACCGGGGCAGGACGTTTGTCCTGCGGAAGAGCAATCTCGTACAAGCGGTGCGTATGCGGTCCCTTGACAGCGAAGATGGCCGTTTGTCCGTCATTGGCGATCTTGTACCAGCACTCGGAGTTCTCCGTGTTGATTGTTTCGCCCAGGTTCTCCGGTTCCGACCATTCTGTCCAGGAGTTTTCGTTGAGGCGTGTTGATTTCCAAACATCCAGTCCGCCGAGAGTACCCTCTCTGTCAGAACAGAAATAAAGCGTTTTGCCATCAGGATGCAGATAAGGCGAACGCTCGGTAAAGCGTGTGTTGATAGTGCTGCCGAGACCAAAGGGTTTGGTCCATTTGCCCGCACTGTCCCGGACAGAGACATAGATATTGATACTTGGGGGATCGTTCCCCTCACGCTGATAGGCTGCGAAGAGCATTGCTTGTCCGTCACGGGTGAGCATCGCATCCGCTTGCCAGCCGCCTACCGTCAGTGCCGAGGAGAGCGGAGTAGGCTCACTCCAGCCGTTTCGTGTCTTTTGGCTCACCATGATCCGTCCTTCTCTGAAGAGAAGCATTGTGCGCCCATATACGGACATCGGCGCCTCGTTGGTGTAAGGTGTATTGACTCCTTTGACCAAGCGTGCCTGCGACCATTCGCCTTGACTGTTACGGGTGGAATAGAAAATATCCTCCAGACCGAGATTGTCGGCTCGCTTGAGTCCGGTGAAATAGATCGTCTGCTGGTCAGCCGTCAAGGCAGCGCCGTAAGTCTCTCCCGCTTCGGCATTGATAGCCGGAGGGAGAGGCACGGCAAGCAGTAATCCTATTATAAAAGAGAATATCATTCCATCAGTTTCTTATAACGCACACGGTGCGGGGTGACAGCCTCCTCGCCGAGGCGCATCTTCTTGTTCGCCTCGTAGTCGGAATAGGAGCCTTCGAACCAGAACACCTTGCTGTCGCCTTCGTAGGCGAGAATGTGGGTGCAGATGCGGTCAAGGAACCATCGGTCGTGGCTGATGACTACGGCACAACCGGCGAAATTCTCCAGACCTTCTTCCAGTGCACGCAGGGTGTTGACATCGATGTCGTTGGTCGGCTCATCGAGAAGGAGCACATTGGCTTCGGATTTGAGGGTGAGCGCCAAGTGAAGACGGTTGCGTTCACCACCGGACAACACACCGCATTTCTTCTCCTGGTCGGCACCCGTGAAATTGAACCGGCTCAGATAAGCACGGGCATTCACCTCCTTGCCTCCGACACGGATGAATTCTGTACCGCCGCTGATTGTCTCGAATACACTCTTGTTGGGGTCGATATTCGAGTGCACCTGATCTACATAGCCCACTTTGACCGTCTCGCCGACGGAGAAGGTGCCCTTGTCGGCTTTCTCCATGCCCATAATCATGCGGAAGAGGGTGGTCTTACCTGCGCCGTTTGGACCTATAACCCCCACAATGCCGTTAGGCGGCAGCATGAAATTGAGGTCTTCGAAGAGCACGCGGTCGCCGTAAGCCTTGGCAACGCCTTCGGCATTGATCACCTTGTTGCCCAAGCGCGGACCGTTGGGGATAAAGATCTCCAGCTTCTCCTCGCGCTCTTTCTGCTCTTCGTTAAGCATCTTGTCGTAGGCTCCAAGACGGGCTTTGGACTTGGCTTGACGGGCTTTGGGCGCCATGCGCACCCATTCCAGCTCACGCTCCAGGGTCTTACGGCGTTTGGAAGCCTGTTTCTCCTCCTGTGCCATGCGGGTGGTCTTCTGCTCCAACCATGACGAGTAGTTGCCCTTCCATGGTATTCCTTCGCCGCGATCCAGTTCCAGGATCCAACCTGCCACATGGTCGAGGAAATAGCGGTCGTGGGTGATACAGATCACCGTACCGGCGTACTGCTGGAGGTGTTGCTCCAGCCAGTCGATAGACTCGGCATCGAGGTGGTTGGTCGGCTCGTCAAGGAGGAGAATATCAGGTTGTTGCAGGAGCAGGCGGCAAAGGGCTACACGGCGGCGTTCACCACCGGAAAGGGTTGTGACACTCGCATCTTCAGGAGGACAGCGGAGTGCATCCATTGCGCGATCCAGCTTCTGGTCAATATTCCAGGCATCAGCGGCGTCCAGTTTGTCTTGCAACTCCGCCTGCCGGGCAAGCAGTTTGTCGAAATCGGCGTCCGGTTCGGCAAAAGCCATGTTGATCTCGTCGTATTCCTTGAGCATATCCATGATCGGTTGCACACCTTCTTGCACACACTCGCGCACGGTTTTTGACGGATCAAGTTGCGGATCCTGCTCCAGATACCCCACCGAATACCCCGGCGAGAACACCACTTCGCCCTGATACTCTTTTTCTACGCCGGCGATGATTTTCATCAGCGTGGATTTGCCGCTGCCATTCAGACCGATAATACCGATCTTGGCTCCATAAAAGAAACTCAGGTATATATTATTCAGTACTTTTTTCTGTGGGGCAAAGGTCTTGCTTACGCCCACCATAGAGAAGATAATCTTTTTGTCGTCAGCCATAAAATATTTACGATTTAGTCATTTACGATTTAGTCATTTTATATTTTTCAAACTCAGTTGTATCCGGCTTCTTGCACGGTCCACGTCTATGACGCGCACTTGTACTTTCTCGTGCAGTTTGACCACCTCTTGCGGATCACGGATGCGTCTGTCTGCCATCTCGGAGATGTGTATCAGCCCGTCTTTGTGCACTCCCAAGTCCACAAAGGCGCCAAAAGCCGATATGTTGGTAATTATACCCGGAAGAACCATTCCTACTTTGAGATCGTCTATCGTGTGTACCGACTCATCGAAATGGAACTCCTCTAATTGTGTACGCGGGTCGCGCGAAGGCTTTTCCAGTTCGTGCAGAATATCGTTTAGTGTCGGCATTCCCAGATCTTCGTTCAGATAGCGGTTTTTATCTATCCGGGCTCTCAACTCTCCATCGCGCATCAGATCCTCTACCTTGCATTTCAAATCCCGTGCCATCTGTTCTACCAAGCCGTACCGTTCCGGGTGTACGGCAGAGTTGTCCAGAGGGTTGTCACCATTGCTGACGCGCAAGAATCCCGCCGCCTGCTCAAAGGTCTTGGCACCCATCTTGGGCACCTTGAGAAGTGCTTTGCGGTTGGCGAACGCACCATTCTCAGCTCTGTATTGGACGATATTCTGCGCCACTACGGGGCCTAAACCGGATATATAGGTCAGCAGGTACGGACTCGCGGTGTTGACATCCACTCCCACGGCATTGACCACACTCTCAACCGTCTGTTGCAAACTCTCTTTGAGGCGGGTCTGGTCCACATCATGCTGGTATTGACCTACTCCGATTGACTTGGGATCAATCTTCACCAGTTCTGCCAACGGATCCATGAGTCTTCTGCCGATACTTACAGCTCCGCGAACCGTGACATCTTCGTCAGGAAACTCCTCTCTTGCCAGCTTGCTTGCGCTATAGACCGAAGCTCCGTTTTCGCTCACCATGAAAATCTGCGGAACTTTTGCCCCTTTGGATTTCAGCCCCTCCACTACCTTCCTGATCATCTCTTCGCTCTCACGCCCGGCGGTACCGTTTCCGATTCCAACCGCTTCAATCGCATATTTGCTGATCCACTCGCTCAGTCTGGAGAGTGCTTCGGCGTGGTGCAGATAGATTACATCATGCATCAGCAGGTCACCTTGTGCGGAGAGTACAACCACCTTACAGCCGGTTCTGAATCCGGGATCAACAGCCATTACGCGTTTCTGTCCCAGAGGCGATTCCAATAGCAGTTGGCGGAGATTGGAGGCGAATATCCGAATGGCTTCTGTATCCGCTTTCTCCTTGCTTTGTGCCGCAAACTCCGTTTCGATGGAGGGCTTGAGCAAACGCTTGTAACTGTCTTCCATCGCCAACTCCACTTGATAGGAAGCATCGTTCTGCGCCCGGAGCCATTTGTAAGCCAGTTTGTCCAGCGCCTTCTCCTGGTCGGGGGATATATCCACTCGGATAAAACCCTCTGCCTCGGCGCGCCGGATTGCCAACAACCGGTGCGACGAAATGCGCTTGAGCGGCTCCGAGAGATTGAAATAATCCCTATAGTTCTGTGCCTCCGGTGTTTCGGATTTGTCTTTGACGGGTTTGGTGGAGATTATCGCCGAATAGCTGAACTCGCGCCGGACGGCATTACGGCTGGCTTCGTCTTCGGCGATGCGTTGTGCTATAATATCCCGTGCCCCCTGCAAGTCTTCTTCGGAAGCCGACAGTTTGCCGTCCCGCTGTTTGAGCAGTTGCTCCGCCAGAGGCAGTAATCCTTTCTCGATGGCGATATCGGCACGTGTCTTGCGGTGCGGCTTATAGGGTAGGTAGATATCTTCCAACTCGGTAGAAACCCAGCATTGTTCGATTCTGTTTCGCAACTCAGGGGTGAGTTTGCCCTGCTCGTCGATAGTACGCAAAATCGTCTCTTTGCGGTCAAGCAACTCCTTAAGCCGCTTGTACTCGCTCTCGACAGCCGCTATTTGCACCTCGTCCAGACTACCGGTTTTCTCCTTCCTGTACCGCGCAATAAAAGGGATAGTTGCCTTCTCGTCCAGCAACTGGATCGTAGCGGCAACCTGCTTCGGGGTAATGGATACACTACCGGCGATGATATTCGAAAAATCAGCGGCGGACATATTCGGCAAAGGTGTAATTATAAGGGTTATTCCCGTCTGCCGAATGTTCTTCTGCGGTTGTCTGCTGCCAGACGGACGGGTCTATCTCCGGGAAAAATGTGTCGGCATCGTCCCATGCGTGGTGAATATGGGTGATATACAGTTTGTCGGCAAATTCCATCATCTGGCGATATACCATTCCGCCGCCTATCACGAAAGCTTCTTCCGCCTCATTGGACGATGCCGAAGCGATCATTTCATCGATGGAATAGACGGTTTCTGCGCCTTCAAAAGTCTTGCCTTTCACATCTGTAAGTACAATATTCCGGCGATTGGGCAACGGGTGTTTCGGAAGTGAGAGGAATGTGCGCTCACCCATCATCACGGTGTGCCCTGAAGTAATGGTCTTGAAATGTTTCAGATCCTCCGGCAAATGGCACAACAAATCGCCCTTTCTGCCTATGGCATTATTCTCAGCAACGGCTACTATTATGGAAATCATTGGAGTTTGAGATTTGAAATTTGATATTTAGGGTTGGGTCAGACGGATACCTGTCCGGCGATGTGCGGGTGCGGGTCATACCCTTCCAACTGAAAATCTTCGTACCGGAAACCGAATATATCCTTCACCTCCGGATTGATCTTCATCGTCGGCAACGGTCGTGGCTCACGAGTGAGTTGCAGATTGACCTGTTCCAGATGATTGAGGTAGATATGCGCATCGCCCAGAGTGTGTACGAATGTACCGGCTTGGAGTCCCGTCACCTGTGCCATCATTTGCAGAAGAAGCGCATAGCTGGCGATATTAAACGGTACACCGAGGAATATATCCGCCGACCGCTGGTACAGTTGAAGCGACAGTTTGCCGTCTGCTACATAGAACTGGAACAGCGAGTGGCAGGGTGGGAGAGCCATCTTGTTGACTTCCGCTACGTTCCATGCACTGACAATCATTCGCCGGCTATCGGGGTTGTGCTTGATCTGGTCTAGTACTTGTGCAATCTGGTCAATCGTGCCGCCGTCGTAGTCCGGCCATGAGCGCCATTGATGACCATAAACGGGTCCTAACTCGCCGTTTTCATCCGCCCACTCGTTCCAAATCCTGACACCGTGCTCCTGCAGGTAACGCACATTCGTGTCGCCATTCAGGAACCATAGCAGTTCATAGATGATTGACTTGAGGTGTAGTTTCTTGGTTGTCAGGAGCGGGAAACCGTCTGCCAAGTCAAAACGCATCTGGTGTCCAAACACGGATTTCGTCCCTGTTCCGGTACGATCGTGTTTTATCGAGCCCTCGCTGAGCACGCGTCGGCATAAATCCAAATATTGTTGCATAAAATATCCGTTTTCTAATCAATACATTCCATAAGTGGTCTTCAAGACCTTAAACTCCGTGCGGCGGTTGATCTGGTTGCAGATCTCCTGTTGCTTCTCCGGCAGCGAGAGGATAAACGCCTCATCGAGAACTTGTCCCTTGGGGATGAACTTATACTTTTCGCTTATCTGCTTGTCAGCCGTCTGAGGCTTGGATTTACCATAGCCGACAGGGGATAGTCTGTCCCGTGCTATACCATGTGCCACCAGATAGTTACAAACCGATTGGGCACGTTTCTCCGAAAGAGTCTTGTTGAACGCCTCGTCGCCTTTCATATCCGTGTGGGCAGAGAGTTCAATGGTGATATTAGGATTGTCGTTCAGCAACTTGACCAAGGCTTGCAGACCACCTTCGGACTCTGGCGTCAATTCCCATTTGGCAAACTCGTAGAAGATATTATCCACTCCTACGGGCTTGCTGATGCTGGCAAGCTGGAAATCCTGATGGTAGGTCTTGCTGTCTTTGGCGCCAACGGTAGTGACGGTCTGTTTCTGGTTAAGATAGCCGCGTGCCGTTGCAAGCATTACGTACTGTACGTCTTTCTTGAGTTTGATCTTAAAGGTACCGTCTCTGCGTACCTGCACTTTGGTGTTTGTGCCGTCGTCACCCACTAATCGCAGAGCCCCGTCTGACAGGTTTTCACCAAAATTATCGGTGATAGCACCTTCCAGAAGGAATACCATCTCCGGCAACTCGAACCGATAGATCTGGTCGGTACCTTTGCGGTCGCCTCTATTGGAGGAAAAGTAGCCGTTTTGCGAGTTCCCTTCGAAAGTCATGGCAAAATCGTCCCCCGACGAATTAAGCGGCGTGCCCATGTTATAGAGCAGGTATTTCGTTGAGTCTTTTGCTGTTGTGTCTTTTATTGCATGGAAGATATCCAAGCCTCCGTAACCGGGGTGTCCGTTGGAGGAGAAATATAGACTGCCGTCCGCATGAACGGTAGGGAACATCTCATCGTTGGTGGTGTTGATCTGCGGACCCATGTTTTCGGGCACTCCCCATTCGGTACCATCAAGCTCTACAAACCAAATATCCTTGCCTCCAAATCCGCCGGGTGCATCGCTCACAAAATAGAGTGTATCCCCTGTGGGGCACATACTCGGGTGGGCAACGGAGATCGTGCTGTCATGGAAGAGTTTCACTTCCTGAGGTTCGCCCCATTCGCCACTGGCGCGCTGTGAACTCATGATCTTGGTGCCCTGATCTTGCCCGTTGATAGCTTTGGAGTAGGTGAAATACATTGTTTTGCCGTCAGGAGAAAAACAGCAGACTCCCATCTCGGCAGCACCGCCTTTGGAAGACTTGCCGGCAGTGGAGTCGTTGCTCTGTTGGGCAGTCTCGCTCTCCTCTTCGGCCTGTTCGTTGTAGAGCCCTTCCGGTTGCTTGATCTCCTCCCATTTGCCGGCAGCGTTCTTGCGTGTCTGGAAGAGTTGGAAGACTTGCTGACCCGTAATGTTGGAAGGTCTTTTGGTCTTCTTCTTTCCTTTGGTCAGTTGTCTGTTACTGGTGAAAACCAGCACATTACCTTCTTCTCCCGCAAAGCACGGTGCGAAGTTGGCGGTTTTGCGATAATTAAAATCCTTCGAGAGTGAAACCTTGTACCGGGAGGGATCTTTCTTCCACTCATCTACCTTCTTGCAGGCGTACAAACCCGCACGAGCCACATAGTCATCCGGGTGCGAAATCATATATGTCTCGTAGTGTTTGATAGCTTCTTTGTATTTGCCTTGGTACTGAAGTGCTTGTGCGGCACGAAGATAGACAATGCTGTCCTGGTATTTCAAGCGGATAGCATTTTGGTATGATTGCGCTGCACGGGGGCTGTTCAGTATTCTGTAGCACTCCCCTTGACGGAAAGCCACGTGCGCCTTCATGTCCCGCTGTTTTTTAGGCGAGAGTTGAGAGTAGCACTTCTTGTAGATATCGGCTGCAGTATAGTATTCCCCGATGGCGAATTTCTTGTCTGCCCGCGCTACGCGCTTGCTGATACTACACCCTGTGACCGACAAGGCTACGATGCACAAAGTACAAAGGAACAATATATTCTTAATACTCCTCAACGAAATATTCATTTCTCCTTACTCAGTATTCAATCCTCCAGGCTGTGAATGACCAGACCGCTTCTCAGTTTGGGTTCAAACCAAGTAGTCTTGGGTGGCATTATGTTACCTGAATCGGCAATGTTAATAATCTGTTGCATAGTCACAGGGTAGAGTGCCAAAGCCATTTTCATTTCGCCACTGTCAACACGCTCTTTGAGTGCACCCAGTCCGCGAATACCTCCCACGAAATCAATACGTTTGTCGCTACGCAGATCTTTGATCCCCAAGATCTTATCCAAGATCAGGTTGCTCGAAATCGTTACATCCAATACGCCGATAGGATCCTGGTCGTCGTATCTGCCTTCTTTGGCTGTCAGCGAATACCACTTGCCACCCAAGTAGAGCGAGAAATTATGCAAACCTTTGGGTCTCACTTTCGAGAAATCGTTGGCAGTCTCGTAACGGGAAACGATGAAATCTTCCTCCAGCGCTTTGAGGAACTCCTCTTCACTCAGTCCGTTCAGATCTTTTACAACACGGTTGTAGTCAATGATATTGAGTTGGTTGTCAGGAAAACAAACCGCCAGAAAATAATTGTACTCCTCGTCTCCTGTGTGGTGGGGATTTTGCATTTTCTTCTCGTTGCCTACCAACGCAGCGGCTGCACTGCGATGGTGTCCGTCTGCTATGTACATAGCCGGTATTTCAGCCACAATGGAGGTGATACGATCAATAGTCTGCTGATCGTCAATTACCCAGAAGGTATGTCTGAATCCCTCAGGGGCGGCCACAAAATCGTACTCCGGTTCTCCGGCTGTCACCTTGGCTATAATGGCGTCCAAGTCATCGCGATGCGGATACGCGAAGAAGACAGGCTCGATGTTGGCATTGTTAATGCGGACGTGTTTCATGCGGTCTTCCTCTTTGTCGCGGCGGGTCAACTCGTGCTTCTTGATTCGTCCCTCCATATAGTCTTCCACCCACGCACCGACCACCAGACCGTATTGGGTCTTTTCCGTTCCGGTCAACTTGCTACTCTGCGCATAAACGTAGTATTTCTCTTTGTCGTCTTGTACAAGCCAGCCTTTTTCTCGGAACATTTTGAAATGCTCTACAGCAGACGGGTACACTCGCTCGTCGTGCTCGTCTGTGCCTTCCGGGAAATTGATCTCCGGCTTGATAATGTGATAGAGAGATTTCTCGTTTCCTGCAGCCTCTTGGCGTGCTTCCTGGGAACTGAGGACATCGTAAGGACGGCTGCTGACCTGTTCAACCAGGTCTTTGGGAGGGCGGATGCCCTTGAATGGCTTGATTCTCATGCTTCTACAATGATTTCGGGTTCGTCAAAAACGGCGATAACATCGTCATTTTCTATTTTTATTTCTTCACGCTTCTTCTCCGCAAGTGTCTTCGGCTCCACTTTGGGAACCTCAACTTTCGGTGTTTCTGCTTTTGGTGCTTCTACTTTTGGTGTTTCCTGCTTCTTGTCGCTTGCTTTCTTCTCTTTCTTGTCATTATTCTCGGTCTGCTGAGCTTCCTGTGCCATGGAGCAGGAACCGTTGAACTGTGCTTTCGGCTCGATCACCAGTACTTTGGTCTTGACATCGCCGGTAATGCTACCCGAAGCGCGAAGAGAGAGTGTGTTCTCCACGTGCAGAGAACCATTGATAGTTCCCATAATATCTGCATTCTGGCAAGTGAGGTCACCCTTTATTATACCATGGTCGCCCAATACCACTCTTCCTTTGCATTGAATATCTCCTTCAATTATTCCGTCAATACGAAAATCCGAATCGGTCACTACCGTACCGATAATCTTGCTGCCTGCCGTGAGCGAGTTATAAAGTGCTCCGGCCTGATGTGTAGATGCCATAGATATTTTCATTTTTTAGTTAGTATTTCATAATTAGCGTGCAAATTTAGTGTTTTTTTTTGACATATGCAATTTTTTTTGTACTTTTGCAGCCAAAAATCGAAATTCATAGATGAAGATAGTTATTATTGGTGCCGGAAATGTAGGAACAAACCTGCGACACGGGTTTCAAACCAAAGGTGTTGAGGTTCCGCTGATCCATGCTCGTGAGATACTCTCAGGGAGTAGTATGTTGCCTCTGGCGGATGTTTATATTTACGCCGTGGCAGACCATGCATTGGCGGAAGTTATCGCCCACGTAAATGCTCCCAAAGCGTTACACTTGCACACTTCCGGTTCGATGCCGGTCTCTGTTTTCGGAGACGATAAACCGCATGCCGGTATTTTGTATTTCTTCCAGACATTTTCCAAGGATTCGCTTATTGAGAACTGGAATACGATTCCCGTTTTTATTGAAGGAAAGAATATTGATGATTTGGCAGCCGTCTATACCTTGGCGCAGACTTTCAGTTCTGTCATCTACGAAACTACTCAGGAGGAGCGCGAGCGCTTGCACGTGGCAGGTGTTTTTGCCAATAATTTCACCAATCTAATGTATCGCTATGCGGCGCAAATACTGAGTTCTACCACTATCCCGTTTTCTGTGCTCCTTCCTTTGATTGACCAAACGGCAGCCAAGGTGCACTCAATACCGCCCAAAGATGCACAGACCGGACCTGCGAACAGACGCGATCAAGCCGTAATAACTCATCATAAAGAGATATTGGATGGGGAAAAAAGAACAATTTACAGTCTCCTCACGGATGAGATTATGAAGGGCGTGGATTAAGTGTCTTTGCAGTATGAGTGGCGTTAGTGCTGCATTCTATACGCCTTGGGACTTATTCCTGCCTCGCGACGGAAGAATGTACCGAAATGGGACTGGTTTTTGAACCCTAATTTATTGGACAACTCCTGGATGGAGAGCGGGGTGGTCTGCAAGAGCGAACAAGCCTGACGCATGATTGCTTCGTCGATACATTTGCCGGCAGGTTTGCCGGTAACTTGTTTTACCACATTGGCTACATATTTGGTAGTCAGGCACATTTCGGACGAATACCAGTCGATATTATGATGGTTGCGGCATTCTTTCTCTACCATTGACAAAAATCTGCCGGCAATCTCCTCTGCACGGGTGAGGGGAACGCGTTGATAAGTATCCTGCGAAAAATCAGTAGCCAGAAAATAATGGAACGAACGCATTAAATGAGAAATAACCGGTCTGTTCCCCGAAGGAATAACATCTTTGAGGAGTTCGAAATACCGGATGATACTTTGCATCCTCTCCTTATCAATATCCCACACGGGCCGTGTGTACAGACGCGCTAATACGGAACGGGGAATATTGAGGTTCAGTTCCTCTCCGTACTGCGGCGCAAAGGCGTATCCGTATATCTCGCAATCATCACCCGCTTTTATCAGCCTTGTCTGGTGGTCTGTCATCACAAAATGGCCGCAAGGTGCTTGCAGCAAATAGCGGTTTTGATTGACTTCTACCAGCAATTCTCCTTTGGTCAGAAACTGTACGGCATAGCAGGGACCTAAAAACAGATCGGGTATATTAGTAATACTTCCCGAATACATTCCTACTATCAATTCATCCTTTAGCTGGCCTGATAAACGAACACTCCATTCCATAGCTTTTGCGTTTCGATTTTGAAATTTTGTGCAAAGATACAATTTTTTTTTGAATTATGCAAATTATTTGGTATGGAAATCAGAACAATTTACAAAGAGTTGAGAGTTTTTGTTTTTTTACCTCTGTATACTGTGTAACCGGCTACGCCTAATGCAAAATTTTACAGCGTAGCGGTTGCGTGAGTATTGCATCGATATTAAACCGATATTATATCGACATTATCTCGAGTCAACGATTTTTGAAGGCATTGAAAAATTCATAATTCAATGGAGAAAAGAAAGATACCACGACACTCACGTGCAGTGGTATCCAACCAAAAACTTTTACTCTTTTCTTTGCTTGCAATAAGCATTATGCCTGATTTCTCAAACACGATGCAAAATTACTGCTTTTTTTTGAATTACGCAAATTTATATACCTTTCAGACAACAAAATAGGGTTTTTGTGTCAACAAAAAGCCGAAAAATCTAAAAAAATACACTTTTTATTTGCGTATTTCAAAAATTATCAGTAATTTTGTGCGTTTTTTGATTATTAACTATTTTATAGGAGGAAAAAACTATAGGAACTATTCCAAACAAACGTCCGCGCGGCGGGCGTGTGATTAAAGAAAACCCACACCGTATTAACGACAAGATCGTGGGTGTTCGAGAAGTGCGTCTCGTTGGCGACAATGTAGAGCAAGGCATTTACTCTTACCAGCAGGCAATACGCCTTGCTGACGATATGAATCTGGATTTGGTGGAAATTTCTCCCAATGCCGAGCCGCCGGTGTGCCGCATTGTGGACTACCAGAAGTTCCTATACGACAAGAAGAAGAAAGAGAAGGAAGCCAAAGCTAACCAAAAGAAGATGGAGGTCAAGGAAATCCGTTTCGGACCGCAGACGGATGATCATGACTACAACTTCAAACTGAAGCATGCACAAGGTTTCCTGCAAGAGGGCAACAAGGTGAAGGCATATGTCTTCTTCCGTGGCCGCTCTATTGTCTTCAAAGAGCAGGGCGAGTTGTTACTGGCTCGTTTTGCAGACGATTTGGCAGAGTACGGCAAACCGGAAGCAATGCCGAAGCTGGAAGGTAAACGAATGATCCTTTTCCTCGCTCCTAAGAAATAAAATAGATAACAGTTCGGAGGCCTACCTTGTTAAATGTGCTGCCTGCCGGGCTTATTATTAACTAAATAAATTTTTTAACAAAATGCCAAAGGTAAAGACTAATTCCGGTGCAAAAAAGAGATTTACTCTTACCGGAACAGGTAAAATTAAGCGTAAGCACGCTTTCAAGAGTCACATTCTGACCAAGAAAACAAAGAAACAGAAACGTAATCTGACCCATGTAGCTCTGGTTGACCAGGCTAACATCCGTTCGGTACGCGAGATGCTTCTGCTCCGCTAATTGTCTAACCACCAAAACTAAAGTTTAACAACTATGCCAAGATCAGTAAATCACGTTGCTTCGCGCAACCGTCGTAAGAAGATCATGAGCCTCACACGAGGCAATTTTGGTGGACGCGCAAATGTGTGGACAGTTGCCAAAAACACTTGGGAGAAAGGTCTCCAGTATGCTTATCGCGATCGTAAGAACAAAAAACGCACCTTCCGTGCTCTGTGGATCCAGCGTATCAACGCTGCCGCTCGTCTCGAGGGATTGAGCTATAGCCAGTTGATGGGCGCTCTGAAGCGTGCAGGTATCGTCATTAACCGCAAGGTGCTCGCTGACCTCGCTATGAATCAGCCGGCTGCTTTCAAAGTTATCGTTGAGAAAGCTAAAAAAGCATAAGACGACATTCTTACAAAAGAAAAAAGACTCGCTTTGGCGGGTCTTTTTTTTATGTGTTATGCATTATGTATTACGTGTTATGTATTATATGTTATGGCTTCGGATTTCATGTTAGTATGCCAAGCGGATATTATCGCACCACACAGTATTACCGGGACAACCGGAGAAGGGGTCTTGAGAACCGGAAGATACCATGATAATAATGTGCGTCGGCTCAACGTCATTACGGAAACCTCGCTCCTCGATATATACCATCCGCCCTTGCTTGTTGCGCGCACGGTATTGCGTCTTAGTCAGTTTTTCCCATGGCTGGAAACCGCTTTGTTTGCTAATGTCCCCATAACGTATATTCAGCCGGTGGTTGTTAATCCAGCCTGAGGTGGAGTGGGTAATGTGCTCTGTAGCCGTGCCTACACGATAAGCGTATATATGTCCGTTTTCTTCCCATCTATGCTGTAGAAACAACAGAATCTGCCCCGCATCTTTGCCGCTTTTTTTAGTTACCGAGGCGGCTGCATTGGCAAACACAATTCCGCTATTCATAATCTGTGCCTTGTAGTCCAGAATAAGTGCTTTCGGGCGCTTCTTGAACGGAACACCCATATCAATGGCGGAATTGGGTTTGGAGGAGTACTCCAGTGTGACAGGATCCACTATTAATCTGCCGGTATAAATAGAACCGGTTACCAAGGTCTTGATATCCAGTCCTACCGAACTGACAGACTGTAACTCTGTTTGCATTTTACAGCAGTAACCGCTACCGCGTTTCTCAGGTTTGACCGTTACCGAAACCGTCTCCACGCCCATCACTTTGGCGTAGGCATTACTGCTTCCCCAAGGCGAAGCGCCCCATTTGGGTACAGGCTTAATGCCATTAACGCTGTCTTTGGGTGCAATCATGTACAGGGACTTGTAATCGCCGCCAATAATGAGCGATTCTTTGATACGCCTTACAGCCCACGAATCCATGTTACCAAACGGAAACATTTCTATCTTCTCTTGCGCGTATGTGCACATGAGTGCGGGCACGCATATTATTAATACGTATAATCGTTTCATATTATTTGCCTTGCTTCAAAATCTGTGCCAAAGCCTGTTGCACTTCTTCGCTGCATGGCACCAAGGGAAGTCTCAACTCGTTTTCAATCAGTCCTTTCTGTGCCAAAACGGTCTTTATTCCGGCAGGATTTCCGTCTTTGAAAAGCAGTCGGACGGTTTCGTCAAACTGTTTCTGCAGTGCTTCGTTCTTCTCCCGGACGATTGCGCCAAACTCTTTCGGGAAGGCATTACTTGCTACCGAAATCAGTCCGGCAGCTCCGGCTTGCATCAATTCGCACGCAATACCGTCATCGCCCGAAATGACCATCAGACCGGTTTGGCTTGAGAGTTCAATCAGATGCTTGATCTGCTCCACATTGCCGCTTGCTTCTTTCACTCCGCAGATATTATGAGGATTGGCATTGTATATACGCATAACCGTCTCCGGCTGTAGATTCACGCCCGTTCTTCCCGGCACATTATAAAGTATAACCGGTACAGGACTTGCTTTGGCTATGGCGTCAAAATGACGGAACAATCCCTCTTGTGTAGGTTTGTTGTAGTACGGGCAGACGGACAGGATTGCGGCATAATCTCTTTTCAGCTCCTCACTCCAGTCACGGATCCGTTGTAACACTTCAGCGGTGTTATTGCCACCGAGACCTAATACCAGAGGTATTCTGCCTGCTATTTTTTCGACGATGTGCGTTCTTACAGCACGGTGCTCGTCGGGAGTCAAGGTCACGGCTTCGCCTGTTGTTCCCAGCACTACGATATAATCCACACGACCATCTATTTGTATCTCCAATAGGCTATCCAAGGCTTTATAATCCACTTTGCCTTCTTTGTCAAACGGCGTAATCAATGCCGTTCCTAAACCTTTTAACCGATTATCAGTCATTGCTTTGAATCTGTTTTAAGAAATAGATAATTTGCTGGAACAAGAACAAGGGATTATTCTTCGGCTCGGTCTCAATCATGAAATCGAGCAGACCGTTATCGCGCTTCATGCCCGCTTTGAACTGAGCTTTGGCATACATGGTGATATATTGCAGCGGAATAACGGGTTCCTGTGTTAAATCGATGAGCAGATCGTACTCGCGTCGTTGCAGCGATTCGATTAACTCTGCACGAGGTATGTCAAAGAAATTGTGGTCTCTTTGTCCCAAGACACGGCTCTGGGGCAGTACGGGAGAGGTAATCTCTTTTTTGCGCACGTATCCCAACAACACGACATCTTTGTCGTCTGCCAGCAGTTGGCGGCGAATAGTGTCTGTTACGACCTGGTTGCTTTCCAAAATGTCGCTCTCGTATATCACCAGCACGCTCCGCACTTGGTCGTAATGCGGAAAACGAGTGGTTCGTTTTGGTTGTCGGCGCTGGAAGAACCGAAAAATGAATGCATTAATCTTATTCATATTCTTACATTTTCACATTTACGCATTTTTATATTGGCACTTGTATCATCTGCAGAAACTCTTCTTCCGAAATCATCGGAATAGATAGTGCCTCCGCTTTGTTACGCTTCTCAGGCCCCATGTTTTCTCCGGCGAGAACAAAACTTGTTTTCTTCGAAATACTACCGGTGTTCTTGCCGCCGTGAGCCTCGATCATCGCCTTGTATTCGTCGCGGCTGTGCTGTGCGAACACGCCGGATATAACGATGCTTTTGCCTGCCAGAATATCCGATATGTTCTCCGGTTCTTCCCCGGTGGCTTCCATCTGCAATCCGGCGTTACGCAAGCGCTGTACAATCTGCAGATTGTCCATATCGGCAAAATAGGCAATGATATTATCGGCTATCTGCTGCCCGACATCTTCTATCCCGCACAGCTGTTCGGCTGTAGCCCATTGCAAAGTGTCAATCGAGCGGAAACGGCGTGCAATCTTTTTGGCCGTTGTCTCACCTACCATACGGATGCCTAATGCAAAAAGCACACGCTCCCACGGCACTTGCTTGGAAGCCTCCAGGCTGTCCATGATATTCTGTGCCGATTTTTCGCCCAAGCGCTCCTGGCGGGCGATTTCTTCGGGTTTCAAGTCGTAGAGATCTGCTATGGAGTGGAGTAGTCCCTGCTCAAAGAGCAGATCTATCGTCTCTTCTCCCAAACCGTCTATTGCCATTGCCTTGCGGCTTACAAAATGCTCGATCTTGCCCTTCATCTGCGGCGGGCAGTCTTTCTCGTTCGGGCATCTCCAAGCGGCTTCGCCTTCCACTCTGACAAGTGGCGTGCCGCATTCGGGACAGACGGTCGGGAAGGTATATCCGGCGCTATCCAAGAGCTGCTTAACGTCAGCATAAGGTCTGCTTATAGGGCGCTCTTCTCTTCCCGTAATTTTCGGAATAATCTCACCGCCTTTCTCCACCCATACGCGATCTCCGGGACGAATGTCAAGCGAACGGATAAAATCCTCGTTATGCAATGTGGCTCTTTGGACCGTAGTGCCACTGAGTTGCACCGGTTCAAGATTCGCTACAGGCGTCACTATACCTGTTCTGCCGACCTGATAAGTAATGGCTTTGAGCAGGGTCAGCTGTTTCTCGGCAGGGAACTTATAGGCGATTGCCCAACGGGGAGATTTGGCGGTATATCCCAATTCCGCTTGTTGCTGCAAGTCGTTCACTTTGAGCACAATACCATCCGTAGCGACCGGCAGTTTTTTGCGTTCTGTATCCCAATACTCGATATATGCCATTACTTCGTCCACCGAGTGGCAGACCTTGATGGCATCGCTGATATTAAATCCCCACTGCTTGGCGGCCATCAGCCGTCCGTAATGCGTTTTGCCGGGCAAATCTTCGCCTAACATATAATACAGATAGGCTTCCAGTCCGCGTCGCGCCACTTCTTTTGAGTCTTGCAGTTTGAGCGTGCCGGAAGCGGCATTCCTGGGGTTGGCGAAGAGCGGTTCTTCTTGTTCCTCACGCTCTTTGTTCAACCGCTCAAACTGCGCCCACGGAAGCAACACTTCGCCTCTTAGTTCGAAGAAAGGAGGTATATCCGCTCCTTCAATCTTCCATGGAATGGAGTTGATGGTTTTGATGTTTGCAATCACATTGTCCCCTTTCTGTCCGTCGCCACGGGTCACGGCTTTGGTCAATCTGCCGTGCTCGTACCACAGCGAGATGGACAATCCGTCGTATTTCAACTCACAGACAATCTCAACACCTTGCGGCAATTTCCTTACCCAGTCTTCGATCTCCTCGCGCGAGTAGGTATTGCCCAGCGAAAGCATCGGGTACTTGTGCTCAACCGTTTCAAAAGTTTTGCCGCTTTTTTCTTTTGTCTTCCGGTTTTCGGCTAAATCGGAACCCACGTGTTGCGTTGGCGACTTGGGGTCAAACATGTCAGGGTAGAGTGCTTCCAAGGCTTGCAACCGGTGCATCTTTTCATCAAAATCCCGATCAGTCATGGTAGGCTGAGAGAGCACATAATAGCGGTAGTTGGCATCTTCCAACTCTTCTCTGAGACGCTTGATTTCCTCGCGCTCCGGCGCTTCTATTTGTGAGAACAAATCCATTAGGGAACAATGATTTTATGTTGAATCACTTGATTATCCACATACAGATAGCAGATATATACGCCCGATTGTTTGGGCAGATCCACTTCAAGGTTTGCCGAAGTGACAGGCTCCAAAGCCAGTCTCAGACCGTTGATGGTATAAATGGCATAATAGCTGCCTCCTTTTTCGCGGTAGCAGTTCCTGATCACCAGTTGGTCGGCTGTACCGGATAAAATCTCCGAGGTGTTGATTCCCGGCGAGGGGTCATAGCTGAGTGTGCCGTCCAGTTTAAGCCCCACCAGTACGGGGTCGTGGTCTGAGGAACGGAACATCGTGTTGTCGTTCGATTTGTCGTACGTATAGCCGTCATTTTCGTCCGAGTTGATGGTATAAGCGGCTGCGCCGGTGATCTGCGGATAAAGCGAGTTGTTGCAGATGGCATGATCCAAATATCCGGCAGTGTTGCTGAATACATAGCTGTAACTCGAGTCGGCATGAAAAGCACGGTGCAAATCAATAAAATCATGATTGACGAACACCCTGATCGGATCCTCTTTGGCATAGGCGTTCAGGTCGCCCATGACAAGAATGTCGTTTTCGTTCAAACTCTTTCTGTATCTGCCATAATGATCCACTACCGATTGGGCTTCCCGCGTACGAGTGGCATTGAAAATACCTTGTCCGTCGCCTTGGTCGGCATCAGCTCCGGAAGCCGTTCCTGATTTGGCTTTGAAGTGGTTGACGGAGAAGATAAAAGTCTCCCCGGTCTCTATCTCCTTGAAGCAGAGCATTTTCTTGCGGCCTTTCACCGCTTCGTCGTTTTCCAGCATTTTGCCGACCGGCTCTACCTTGTTGGCATCGTAAATATAGCCGGACTTGGTGTATGAACCATTGGCAGAAGTGCCGTCATTGATAATCGTGTAGCGGCGTCCTGGCAGTTTGGCATTCAGGTCGTCTGCTATTTCTTGCAGCGCACCTTGCCCTTGCTGAATCTCCACTAAACCGTATATGTCTGCATTGATCTTACTCAGTGCTTTGATGGTTTTTGTGCGTTGTTTCTGGTGTTCGGAGGAGTTATACGGACCTCTGTCGTTGCCCAAATCCGTCACCAGATAATATTCCAGATTCATCGTACACACCAATAACCGGTAGTCGCCTAAATCCGGTATCCCCTTTTCCAAGTCGGCACGCGTGTTGCCGCGCCATGTACCACTGATGAAGCTAATGGATGAAGTAGTGTTGATTTTCGCCTTCAGGTTATACACCCTTTCGCCGCAACGATGATATCCGCTAACGCCGGACATCGACACGTATCCGTTGCCGTTCTTGCTCATGAGATTCCGATAGGCAGCTGTGCCCGGCAACTCCTGATTGGTAGGCTGGAAAATCCGTCTGGGAGATACCTGATAGCTATACGACGAAGCATTGGAGGTTACTACCATCGGCTGGTCAAAAACAACGGTCTGACCAACGTACGGCAACAAATCCTGCGCACTCCAGTTTTCAGGGTCTGCAATACTGATATGCACTTCTCCAAAGACTGCAAGAACTGCTGTCAATACCAGACAAAGCGAATAAAATCGTCTCATTTTCATCTATAGTTACAATTAGCGTACAAAGATACGCAAAAGAATTGATATATACAAATATATTTGTGCTTTTTTGAAAAAAAAACACTTTGATTTGCATATATGCAAAAAAAGTAGTAACTTTGTACGCTTAAAATATATTTGTGCAAATGATTTAATCATAATTGATTTTATGAATACCAATTTTGGATTTGTGAGAGTGGCTGCAGCGGTGCCGATGGTACACATAGCAGATTGTGCGTACAATGCCGAAGAAGTCAAGCGCCAGATCGACGAAGCAGTGCGCGAAGGCGTAGAAGTCATCTGTTTTCCGGAGTTGACTCTTACCGGCTACACTTGTGCCGATTTGTTCTTCACCCAGCAGTTGCAACAGAACGCCATGGCGGCGTTGGAAGATGTCTGCGCATACACCCGTGGCAAAGCGATTATCGTTCTTATCGGCGCGCCGCTGAAGGTGGACAATGACCTCTTCAACTGCGCTTTTGTTCTCACCGACGGCGAGGTGATGGGTGTTGTACCTAAAATCAATCTGCCTAACACCGGCGAGTTTTACGAGAAACGCTGGTTTACGTCCGGCAGAGCCGTTCGCGAGTGTACGCCTAACGGCATGGAGCCTCGTATTCCGACTATTGACCTCTGGTGTGGCGATGTGCCGTTCGGAATGGATCTGCTGTTCACTACCCGTCATTTCTCTTTTGGTATAGAGGTGTGCGAGGACTTGTGGTCGCCACTTCCTCCTTCGACACAATTGGCAATCCAGGGAGCCGAACTGATTTTCAACCTCTCGTCTTCCAACTGCGTTGTAGGCAAACATAAGTTCCGCCAGCAGATGATCACCCAACAGTCGGCGCGCGTACACTGCGGGTATGTATATACCTCCTCCGGAGTGGGGGAAAGCACTACGGATGTCGTATTCTCCGGTTCTACCTATATTGCCGAAAATGGAGAGATGTTAGCGCAGGGAGACCGCTTCCAACGCGTGAGTTCCATGATTATTCAGGAGATAGATGTCGAGCGGCTCCGTACCGACCGGCAGCGGAATACCAATTTCTCCAAGGACAAACAGGGGCATTACCGGCATATTAATGTAGCTCCGATAGAGCGTGAGAATGACCTGACCGAACCTATCCATCGGCATTTCTCTGCCTCTCCGTTCTTACCGGAGAAAGGCGACGAAGACCAATATTGTATGGACGTCTTCTCAATCCAGACAGGAGGATTGATGCGTCGTTGGGAGCATACCAAAGCGCAGACCGTAGTGATAGGAATCTCCGGAGGCTTGGACTCCACACTCGCTCTCATCTCATCTGTCATCGCGGCAGACCAGTTAGGTTACGATCGCACACGGGTAGTAGGTGTTACTATGCCCGGATTCGGCACTTCCGACCGAACCCACGAGAATGCCCTCCAACTCATGCAACTGCTTGGTATCACCATCCGGGAGATACCGATTGCGCAGATGGCAACCCAGCATTTGTCCGATATATCTCACGATCTTGATACCCACGATGTTACCTATGAAAACGCGCAAGCGCGTATTCGTACGCTCGTGCTGATGGACATAGCGAACCAGATGAACGGTTTTGTTGTCGGCACCGGCGATTTGAGCGAACTGGCACTGGGGTGGGCTACTTATGCAGGCGACCAGATGTCAATGTACGGACTCAATGCAGATATACCAAAGACATTAGTGCGATACCTCGTTACCTATGCAGCGGAAAATCTCTTTGACGAACATATCCGGCGCGTCCTGCTCGACATTGTGGATACACCTGTGTCGCCGGAACTGCTGCCTACTACCGACGATGGACAGATAGCACAGTTTACGGAGGAGAAGATAGGTTCTTACGAATTGCATGACTTTTTCCTGTATTATTATCTTCGCTTCGGATTTACCCGCGAGAAAATCCTTTATATGGCTGTCAGAGCGTTCGAAGACACTTATTCCGAGGAAACGATTTCCCACTGGCTGGATGTCTTTATGCGCCGTTTCTTCCAACAGCAGTTCAAGCGTTCCTGCATGCCGGACGGTCCTAAAGTGATGACAGTCAGTCTCTCGCCACGCGGTGACTGGAGAATGCCATCGGATGCTTGTTGTATATAATATGTTTCAATAGACTAAATAAGTGCCCAGATGTTAATTGAACAAATGGTAAATATCCCCAATACCTTTGGTATGGATGTCAAGACGAAACTGTTCGTCGAGTACTATTCACTGGATGAGTTGCGCCAAGTACTTAGAGAGCATAAGGGAGAACAAATACTACATATCGGGCAAGGTTCCAACCTGCTTTTTACCCGTGATTTCAACGGAGTCATCCTGCACTCAGGCATGGCGCGTGCACGCTTCCTTGATGACGAGACAGTTGAGGCGCAGAATGGTTTAAGGCTTGATGACCTCATCGCCCAATTGACCGATATGGCGTACTGTGGCTTGGAGAAACTGAGCTTTATTCCGGGCGAAGTAGGCGCATCGGCGGTGCAGAACGTCGGTGCTTACGGCGTTGAGGCAAAGGATGTTATTCTACGTGTCAATACCATAGATGTCGAGACCCTCGAGGAACGCGTCTTTACCAATGAAGAGTGCCGGTTCGGCTATAGGGACAGCATATTCAAACATGAACTAAAAGGCAAATATATTGTCACTTCGGTCGTTTATAAGGTCAAACCGGGCGATGCGTCCAAGACACGCGAGGAGATTATTCAAACCCGCATGGCAAAGCTTCCGACAGTTGGCGAAACAGGTTCTGCCGGTTCTTTCTTCATGAATCCCTTCATCCCTGAAGAGCAAGCTGACGAATTGCTGAAACAATACCCCGACATGCCGCATTTTGAAGTCAAATCCTCAAATCCTCAAGTCTTTGAATCTTCGAATCTTGTCAAGATCCCGGCTGCTTGGCTCATCGAACAATGCGGGTGGAAAGGCAAGACGCTTGGCGGCGCGCAGGTTTGGCCCAAACAGCCGCTTGTTATCGTCAATGCCAATAACGCAACACCGGAAGACATAATCGCTCTTGCCGCACAAGTCAGCGCAAGTGTCAAAGAGAAATTTAATATAGATATTCACCCCGAAGTGAATTATATATAATGGTCAAATGGTTCAATAAATGACCAAATGGTAAATGAATAAATCGTAAATAGCATTATGGCTACATTTGTAATAGAAGGCGGACACAAACTCCATGGTTCCATCACCCCGCAGGGGGCTAAAAACGAAGCTCTCGAAGTCCTTTGCGCAGTCTTGCTCACACGCGAGACAGTTGTTATCGACCATATTCCTAATATCTTGGATGTCAATAACTTAATAGATCTCCTTGCATCGATGGGTGTTACTGTGGAGAAACTCGCCAAAGGCAAGTACGCCTTTACGGCAGCTAACCTTGACACTGCATATCTGCGTAGTACCGATTTTCTCAAGAAGTGCAACAAACTGCGTGGGTCTGTAATGCTTATCGGTCCTCTTTTGGCGCGTTTGGGTGAGGTGACCTATGCCAAACCCGGTGGTGACAAGATCGGCCGCCGCCGTCTGGACACCCATTTCCAGGGAATGGTTAATCTCGGTGCTACTTTCACGTATGACCAGAGTCTGCTCGCCTATCGTTTTGACGGCAGACACCTCAAAGGCGCCTATATGCTTTTGGACGAAGCTTCTGTTACCGGAACGGCAAATATCGTCATGGCATCTGTTCTTGCCGAAGGCACGACAACCATCTACAATGCGGCTTGCGAACCCTATATCCAGCAACTATGCCGGATGCTCAATGCCATGGGAGCCAAAATCAGCGGAGTGGGGTCGAATCTCCTGACCATAGAGGGTGTCAAGTCTCTCCACGGCGCACAGCACAAACTGCTTCCGGATATGATTGAGGTGGGTTCGTTTATCGGCATGGCTGCCATTACCGGCTCCGAACTTCGTATCAAAGAGGCAGGCATTAGGGATCTTGGTATTATTCCTGATGCATTCCGCCGACTGGGGATCCGTATTGACGAAGACGGTGACGATTTGGTTATTCCGGCACAAGAGCATTACCAGATCGAGTCCTTCCTCGACGGATCGATTCTTACGGTGGCAGACGCGCCATGGCCGGGATTGACTCCGGACTTGCTTTCGGTTCTTCTGGTGGTTGCTACCCAGGCGAAGGGCTCTGTCCTCATTCATCAGAAGATGTTCGAATCCCGTCTTTTCTTTGTGGACAAGCTGATAGACATGGGGGCGCAGATCATTCTATGCGACCCGCACAGGGCAGTGGTCATCGGACACGATCACGCTCGCAAACTGAAGCCGAATAATATGACTTCGCCGGATATCCGTGCCGGTATAGCTATGCTGATTGCAGCGATGTCTGCCGAAGGCACCTCGCGCATCGATCATATTGACCAGATTGACCGTGGCTACGAAGATATCGAATTCCGTCTCAACGCCATCGGCGCGAGCATAAAGCGAGAGGAGTAATTTCGGCAACCATAGAATAGCAATCCTATCACAAAAAAAGACTTCCGGACAGGAAGTCTTTTTGTTGAGCCACTGGGCGGACTCGAACCGCCGACCCACGCATTACGAATGCGTTGCTCTACCAACTGAGCCACAGTGGCAAGGCATTAGCCATTGAACCATTAACAATGTTCCTTTTGGCGAAAGCGAGTGCAAAGGTACTGCTTTTTTTTGAGATATGCAAATTTTTTGTTAAAATATTTTGCAGAATGGTATATTTTTTGTAATTTTGCAGTCGAAAACCGAATTACAAGGCAGGTATGAGACGATATATCGGACTGATAATAGGAACAATGGTGTTGGTTCTGGGCATGCAAGCTCAGGTCTCTACTCGTATTCTTAATCCCCACATCAAGACCCTGAAGGCGGAGCTGTTAGCCGACGCCAACGCTATAGGCGGAAGAATCCGCGTGGAGCGTCCGTTCTTAGTGCTCAAAGACGGTATAGTGGACGGCAGCGATGAGGAGAACTGCTTGCTGATATCTTTTGACGAGATGAGCCACGATGTGAAGATGTACAGCTATAGGGTACAGATGATGGATTGTTCCGCATCGGCCAAAGACGGATTGATGAAATGGAATGAAAATCTTCTGAATAGCGAATATCTGCAGGGATTTACAACAGGCGATATTAACGATTACGAGCACTCTGTCAATACCACCCGCGAGTACACGCATTACAGGTTCCGTTTTCCGAACGAAGACATGCAACTGACCAAAAGCGGTTATTACCGCCTGAGCATATACGAGGACAACAACCGGGATAAAGTGATCGGCGAGGTGGATTTCGTAGTGACGGAGGCATTGGCACAGATTGTTTCCTCTATCCGGTACGACACACAGATCGAGACCAACGGCAGATTTCAGCAGCTGGAAATTGAAACCGATGTGTCTGCCTTAGGGGTACGTGATCCGAATGAGTACAGGATTGTAGTGACACAGAACAACCGGACGGACAATCCGGTGCTCCTGACTCAGCCGACTTATATCCAGGGCAGCCGGCTCCGTTACGTAAACAAGCGCGAACTGATTTTCGAAGGCGGTAACGAGTATCGTCATTTTGACAGCTACTCCACCTATCTTGCCGGCACCAATATCGACCGCATTGCTTTCTTCAACAACGACTATCACGCCCTCCTTATGCCCGACGAACTGCACGAAAGCGGGGAACAGTATATCCATGAGTTTGACGCCAACGGGCAGTATTTGGTGAACGCCGAGCGCACTAACGATCCGGAAACCGAAGCCGAATATATGTGGGTGCATTGGGAACTGCCGGTAAAAGCGCCATGGTTGGACGGCGCTGTATATGTAGGCGGCGATCTGTTTGAGAACCGGATGAGCTCCGCTAACAGAATGGAATACGACGAAGCACACCGGTGCTATTATCTCAATGCTCTGGTCAAACAAGGCGGATACGACTACCAGTACTGGTTTGTGCCAAAGATTCCACAAGTGCCAAGTACAAACGGGTCTTCTCCGGTCACCACCCAGCGGACGGAAGGCAGTTATTGGCAGACAGAGAACGAATATGCAATATATGTCTATTATCGTCCTTTCGGTGCACGGTACGACCGCCTGATAGGATTACAGATACAAAAATCGGCACTTTGACGAGTGCCGATTTTCTTTTGATCATGTTCCTGTATCCTTGATTTATTTGGCGAGGCGTGCCTGAATAGCCTTTGACTCTGCCTCATAACCCGGTTTGTTGAGCAGCGCGAACATGTTCTTCTTGTATGCTTCTACACCCGGTTGGTTGAATGGATTAACGCCTAACATGTATCCGGATATACCGCATCCGCGCTCGAAGAAATAGATGAACTGACCGATATTGTACTCGTCAATCTTCTCAAACGAAATATGGATATTGGGCACACCGCCATCCACGTGAGCCAGTTGTGTTCCCAACTCTGCCATCTTGTTTACTTCGTCCACGCGCTTGCCGGCAAGGAAGTTGAGTCCATCGAGGTTCTCCTCATCTGTCGGTACGAGTACGGTCTTGTTGGCTTTCTCGATAGAGATTACGGTCTCGAAGATCGTGCGCTCGCCGTCCTGGATCCACTGACCCATTGAGTGCAGATCGGTTGTGAAATCGACTGAAGCAGGGAAGATGCCCTTGTGGTCTTTACCCTCGCTCTCGCCGTAAAGCTGTTTCCACCACTCGCTGAAATAATGCAGCTTGGGGTTGAAGTTAACGAGGATCTCGATCTTCTTTCCGTTCTGGTAGAGGGCGTTACGCATTGCGGCATACTGGCATGCAGGGTTTTCGGCAAACGGCACCTTGACGTCCGTAGCTTTCTCCATGTCCTGTGCGCCGCGTACCAGTGCCTTAATATCGCCTCCGGCAACTGCAATCGGCAGCAGACCCACCGGTGTGAGTACCGAGAAACGGCCACCCACATTGTCCGGAATAACGAAAGTCTTGTATCCTTCTTTGGTAGCCAGCGAACGGAGCGCACCTTTCGCGCGGTCGGTTACGGCTACGATGCGATGTTTGGCTTCCTCTTTGCCCACCTGTTTCTCCAGCATGGTTTTCAGCAGACGGAAAGCCAACGCGGTCTCGGTGGTAGTACCGGACTTGGAGATGTTGATGATGCCGAACTGTTTGTCAGCAAGGAACTCCATGAGTTCTGCCAGATAATCCTCTCCGATATTATTTCCCGCATACACTACGTACGGGTTCTTGCGGTCTTTGGCTACAAAGGCGTCAAAAGACGAACTCAACGCCTCATTCACAGCGCGGGCACCCAGATATGAACCTCCGATTCCGGCAACGATTACTACCTCGCAGCGGCGACGCAGTTCATCAGCGGACGCCTGTACTTCTGCCAAGAACTCATCCGTGATAGAGGAGGGCAGGTGAACCCAACCAATGTAGTCGTTTCCGGCACCTTGGCCGTTCTCCAACAACTCATTGCAAGCAGCCGTTTTGGCTGCCAACTCTTGTAAACTGCCTGCAGGTACAAAACTTGCAGCATTTGTTAATGTAATTTTCATTCTATTAGTGTAATTTTTGAGTTAAATCTCTAATCACGAGCGTGGGCGACATCCTATTATACAAAATGTCATAGACAGCTTCTACAATAGGTATATCCGCTTGAACACGCTTGTTTGCCAAGTGTATCGCCTGCGTACCATAATATCCTTCGGCTACCATCTCCATCTCCACTTGTGCCGCCTTGACCGAATATCCCATACCGATCATCTGACCGAACTGGCGGTTGCGGGAGAATTTGGAATAAGCGGTCACCAAAACATCTCCCAGATATCCGCTTGCATCTATATTACGCGGCATCGGAGTGATGGCAGACGCAAAACGCTGAATCTCCTGGATGGCATTGGAGAGTAGCACCGCCTGAAAGTTGTCGCCATAATGGAGCGACTGACACATTCCGGCGGCGATAGCGTAGATATTCTTCATAACCGAACTGTACTCCAAGCCGATGACATCGGTGCTGGTAACAGTACGGCAGTATTCGGTCTGGAAGATCGGGGCAACTTGTTCGGCGGTTTCCCTTTTCTTACATCCGATTGTCAGGTAGGACAAGCGTTCCAGCGCAATCTCCTCCGCATGGCACGGACCGGCTATGATAGCTAACTGCTCATGCGGAATACGGAAACGCTTGTTCAGGTAGTCGGTCACCAAGGTGTTCTCCTCGGGAATCATGCCCTTTACGGCAGAGATGACGATTTTCCGCCCCATACTGCGCTTGATCTTGGTGAGTGACTGCTTGACATAAGGGGATGGGATTGCCAGAATCAGTACATCCGAATTGGATACAATTTCGTTGATATCCGACGAGAAGTGTATATGCGAAGTGTCAAACTTGGCAGCCGAGAGGTAAGACGGGTTTTTGCCTTTGAGCATAAACTCCTCGATCATCTCCGGACGACGGATATACCAGTTGATCTGTTCTTGCGTCGTCAATGCCAGTTTGGCAAGAGCAGTAGCCCATGAGCCTGAACCTAATATAGCTATTTTTTTCTGCATAGAGAACTTTCAACTTTCATCTTTGAACTCTAAACTCTCAACTATTCAGGACGCATGGTCGGGAAGAGCAGCACTTCCTGAATGGTCGGTTGTCCGGTCATGAGGATTGCCAGACGGTCGATACCGATGCCGATACCGGAGGTAGGCGGCATACCGTATTCCAGTGCGCGCATGAAGTCATGGTCGATTACCATCGCCTCGTCATCGCCCTTGTCCGCGAGCTTCATCTGCTCCACGAAACGGTTGTACTGGTCAATCGGGTCGTTCAGCTCGGAGTAAGCGTTGGCGAGTTCTTTGCCGTTCACCATCAGCTCGAATCGCTCGGTCAGACCAGGTTTGGAGCGGTGCATCTTCGTCAGAGGACTCATCTCTACCGGATAGTCGGTAATGAAAGTCGGCTGGATGAACGTGCCCTCGCAGGTCTCGCCGAAGATCTCGTCAATCAGTTTGCCCTTGCCCATGTGCTCGGTGTCTTCCACACCGAGTTTCTTTGCCTCTGCGCGGATGGCGTCTTCGTCCATTGAAGCCAGATCCAGGCCCGTTTTCTCTTTGATTGCATCCAAGATAGGCAGACGGCGGTACGGAGCCTTGAAATCAATCTCATTTTCGCCAACTTTGACCTTGGTCGTGCCGTTCACGGCAATCGCAATTTTCTCCAGCAGTTGCTCGGTGAAACCCATCATCCAGTTGTAGTCTTTGTATTGTACGTACAGCTCCATGCAGGTGAATTCCGGGTTATGGCTGCGGTCCATGCCTTCGTTGCGGAAGTTACGTCCAATCTCATACACGCCTTCGAAACCGCCGACAATCAGTCGTTTCAGGTACAACTCCGTAGCGATACGGAGGTACATATCCACGTCCAGCGAGTTATGATGGGTGATGAACGGACGGGCGGAAGCACCTCCGGCAATCTGCTGCAGGATAGGGGTCTCTACTTCGGTGTAACCCGCTTCGTCGAAGACCTGACGCATGGTGCGCAGGATCGTCGCGCGTTTGAGGAACGTGTCCTTCACACCGTCGTTGACCACGAGGTCCACGTAACGCTGGCGGTAACGCTGCTCCGGGTCGTTGAATCCGTCGTATGCCACGCCGTCTTTGTATTTGACGATAGGCAGCGGACGAAGGCTCTTTGCCAACACCGTCAGCTTCTTGGCATGCACGGAAATCTCGCCCATCTGTGTGCGGAAAACAAATCCTTCTATGCCGATGAAGTCGCCGATATCCAGCAGTTTCTTGAATACCACATTGTACATTTTCTGCTCAATGGTAGTCGCTTCTTCGCCTTCGGCAACAGGCGCCTGGATGTCATCGCGGGAGACATATACCTGAATACGTCCTTTGGAGTCCTGGATCTCGATGAAAGAAGCCTTTCCCATGATACGTCTGGACATCAAACGCCCCGCAATACGCACCTGTTTGCCCGTAAACCATTTTGCATCCGGTTCCGGTTCTCCTTCTGCGCGGTCAACAAATCCGGCTTTGATATCCGTTGAATAGCCTGTCACTTCATACTCGGCAGCAGGGTAGGGGTCAATCCCCATGTTCCGCATGGTCTGCAGACTCTGTCGCCGTACTTGTTCTTGTTCTGATAATTCCATATTCTATATTAATTTTATTCGATTCGGTTCCAATATACGCATAAAGCGCATTTTCGGTGCAAATATACAAATAATTTTGCACATACGCAAAAAAAACTTTTGTTTTTAACTCTAAATCGAAAAATGCGCCCCAAAGGACGCATTTTTCATAGCCAAGAGGTGTGTTAGCCGGTGTGTTATTATAACTTAGCTACCAACTCTACGATTTTCTGCTTGGTGGCGTCAGTCTTCTGTTCGTCTATTTTGGCGGTTACGATGCCGGTGTTCTCTGCGTGCCAGTAGTTGCAGATGTCGCGGAACTCAGCGGTAGCACCGTCATAGACGTTCGGCGAATAGGAGGAGCAGAGAAGTGCCATCTTCTTTACTTTAGCCGGTGCATTGACGCAGTACATTCGCTGAATCGGCGCTTGGATCTGTGCGCAGAGAGTGAAATAATAGATCGGTGCTGCGAGAACCAGCACTTCCGCCTCCGCCATCAATGGATAGAGCTCCTGCATGTCGTCTTTCTGGATACACGCACCGTTGCCCTTGCCGTGACAGTACTCGCACGCCAGACAGCCTGCGATATGCTTGCGCGACACATTGACGAGGGTTACCTTGTGACCAGCAGCCTCTGCTGCGTTCTTGTACTCTTCCGCCATCCAGGCGGTGTTACCCTTCGCTCTTGGCGAAGCTTGAAGAATAAGGATATTCATATTGTTTGATTTTTGATATATTTGCACATATTTGGGTGCAAAGGTACAACTTTTTTTTGACATATGCAAGCACAAATTGCAGAAAAGTTTGCCTGATTTCCTGTAATTGCTGATTATTAAGATTTCAGCACGGAACCTCATCGGTATCCTGTCGGTCTATCGTCTCGTCAGCGTCCCGTCAACGTGTCGTGTGCGGGCAACTAAACGCAAAAGTATATGATTGTTAAGATTCCATATAACGAAAACAAGTGACCTTTCAGCCACTTGCTCATCGTATAGGGTTGCTATACCTTTACTTGACTTCCTGCCCCATGACGCTATATACCTTCTCGCTGCTCAGGATATACACGTTTCCGTTACGGATGAGTTTCTGGGCAGGGTTGGCGGGATTGGTATAGACAGCCGGAGCCTCCGTCGGAGTATTCGCCTCATACACGGCTTGCAGCACAATTCCTTCCGCCAGATCGCCGGGTAGCACTTGCCATTTGAGGAACGTGAATCCCTCAATACGCGGAGCGTGCGGGATCTGCCATTTCTGCGCCTCCATGTAATGGAGCGATTCGTCTTGTTTCAGATAACTTACTTGCACCGTCTGTTCCTCAAACTGCAAATCGGTTGCCACACCTATTATATTGATGAAATCGCACCAGACCGCTTTGGCTTGATAGAGGTCGATGTAGTCCATCGGCACATAGAGAATACAGGTCTGTTTGTTTACATTATTCACCACGCGCTCGGTAATCGTCTGCGGCGTATAAGCATAATTCCGAATCGCCTGCAAAGCAGAACAGTTATAGAATGCGTCCTGATTGATGGTGGTCACAGAGGATGGAATGATCACTTCCTCCAATGCCGTACAGCCTTCCAACACGCTGGTTGCCACGGTCTTGATACCCTGTGGGAACTCAAAATGCTTCAAGTTCGTGCAATACATGAAAGCGCTTTGTCCGATGCTGGTCACGGTAGCCGGAATAGCAATACTTTCTATTTTCATGTACTTACACAAATACGCCGGAATTACTTGCACGCTGTCGCCGAACGTGAACGACGTCACTTGCGAATTGGTGCTATAGAACGGTGCGCTGTCATCCGAACCGATTGTACAGCTCTTCGGTTTCCAGACAATCGTAGTTGTCGGGTTGCCCTTAAAAGCGGAATTACCAATCGATGTAACCGTACTTGGAATAGTGATCTCCGTCAGCTTGCAGTTGTAGAACGCACGCAGACCGATATTCGTCAATCCTTCTTCCAAGTTCACGTTCGCCAATTTCATGCAGCCGTAGAAAGCATCTGCGCTAATAGTGGTCAAAGTCGCAGGTAGTTCAATGGACTCCAACGACGTACAGCCCTCCAAGAAACTGACAGGCAGTGTCTTTTGCGTTGCAGGCAAGTTAATGGATTTGAGGTTCGTGCAATTCATGAAAGCATACTGACCCAGTCTGTTGACCGAAGCCGGAAGCACGATTGTATCCAACAGGCTCATGTTCTTGCAGATATATGCCGGCACTACCTCTACGCCGTCCGCAAA
>DGTP01000001.1:103402-145902 GCA_002394335.1 Bacteroidales bacterium UBA4333
CGATAGAGCAGTCTGCCGGTTTCCACACAATCGTGGTCGTCGGATTGCCCTTGAAAGCGGCATTGCCGATAGAGGCAACCGTACTCGGAACAGTGATCTCCGTCAGGTGGCAGTTATAGAACGCACGCAGGTTGATAGTCGTCAGACCTTCTTCCAAGTTCACGGAGCCTAATTTCGTGCAGCCGTAGAAAGCGTCCGTTCCGATAGTGGTGACAGATGTCGGCAGAGTAACGGATTGCAGATTCGTCAATGCCTCAAACGCGCTTGTCCCGATACTCGTTACAGGATACGTATAGCCGTTGTATGTCACGGACGCAGGGATAGTAACCGTTGTGTAGTCTTTATAAACGGACTTGTCCGAACTCTGGTCTTTAACCACTTGTGCCGTAGTCGTTCCCAACGAATAATACAGACCGTTCAACTTGACGGTTTCTGCCAACAGAGTTGTTGCGCTTACCATCAGCGCAAGAAGCAGTAATCGTGCCCGTAGGCTAAGAAGTAAATGATGTTTCATGTCGTGAGTAAAACATTCTGTTAATATATTGGTTCTTTCGGGCTTCCACTCCCATGGTTTTCAATATACGCCGAAAGTCCACACTGGTGTGTGAACATTCGCGATATTCAGGAAAACCATTTCAAGTTGTGGAAGAATGAAAGAATCCTTAATAAAGCAAATGCTTATTTTATATGTTGTTTGTCTGTTGTTTTATGCCATAGGCGATTAATTGCTTTTCGGGTGCAAAGGTACGGATTTTTTTTGACATATGCAAGGGCTGGAGACAAAAATCGGGCGGAAAAGGGCGTTTTTGCTATAGCTTCTTGAAGATAAGGGGCATGGCTTCGGGGGCTAAGGGGTTGGTATCTACCAGTTTGAGCGATTTGACCATGTGCAGCGTGCCCTGTTTGTAGTCAAGAAAATGCGGGGTTTGGAGGTGGGATTGGTAGGACGCCGAATCGCGATATATCTCCACGATGCGGATGGTGTTGGGCTGTTCCTTGACCTGCATGGGGAAGATACAGATCACACCCGGCTCGGTCTCTACGGACTTCGTGCCGACATTATGCGCGGCGGCGAGGTACTGCTCCAGATAGCCGTCATTGACTTCTATCTCCGCGATGCGGACGATCAGACCGTCTTGCGGACTGACAGAAGACAGACCGCCGTTGGCTGACAGACCGTCGCTTTGAGCGACTGACAGATATTGTTTCATTCGTTCTACGTTGTTTTTGATAACTTGGGGTGCGACATATGGGAAGTCCGTGCCGTAAACCAAATGGTCACGTGTGGTGAGGGTCAGCAGGGCTTGTATGGTCTCGTCGGAAGGCGAGCCTGCCAAGTCAAAATAGAGGCTCTTGAGGTTTGCGTCAAAGTCTATTTCTCCGACCAAGTTGTTCTTGCGCATGACCGGATAAAGCGACCGCATACGGGGTATCGCTATCGGCAGGTAGGCACCGGCGTGCGGCACAATGACACGCATTCCCGGGTAGCGCGCGAAGATATTCCGGCTGATCATATTGCAGACCGTCCGCGTGGTCTCCGAAAGGTATTCCTGCATGGCTAAAGGTGTCTGGGTCATGACCGCCTCGTTCACCGGCGAGGGCTTGTGCGGATGCAGAATGACCAAGGCTTGCCTTTCGGAGAGGAACGCCATCAGCGGATCCAACACGCTGTCGCCGAGGTATTGCCCATAGACGTTCGTCGCCAGTTTGACGCCCACCGCACCCAAGGTGTCCAAGGCATACCGGGCTTCCGCGATAGCGGCATCTACATCCGGCAACGGCAAAGTAGCGGCGAACGAGAAGTTGGAAGTTAGACCGCTATCGCTGTTAGAAGTAAGGCAAAGCACCGCCAACTCTTCATTGAAGCGTCGGCAGGCGGCGTTGCACTCTGTCTGGTCACCGAAATAAGGGTGGGGTGCAGGTAGTGTGAGGATGGTGCGTTCAATGCCAGCCTCTGACATCATCTGCAGATGGTTTTCCACGCTCCACTGCGGTAACGGGAATCCTTCGTCCAACGACATGCCGTGCTTTGCTACCAACTCCCGGTACGAATCCGTAATGGCGTGGGCATGGTAATCAACAAGGGCATTTTCACATCTGCTCGTTTCGTCATTTGGTTTTGAGCAGCCGATGAGCATTATTGCGGCAGCAAGGACAAGGGTCTTTCTCATAGATTTTTACGGAAGAAATCGGCTAACTTGTCCCACGGAATGAGGTTCTTGGGTTCGCCATGTCCGGCGGGTTCGGTAAATCCGCCGTCGTAGAGGTCACAATGAGTTGCACCGGGGATGATAAGCAGTTGCTTGTTCTCGGGAACGGGATTCGGGGCAACGACCGCCTTGTAGCCTTCCGCTTTGCCGTCCACCATGTAATGGTAAGCCGCTTCGCCGAAATAACGGCTGTGCGCCTTCTCGCCGTGCATGACCAGAACGGCAGAACGTATCTCGTTGATATAATAGAGGAAGCGGCTGTTGGCATACGCTTGCGTACCGATGACGCGCCATCCGTCGGTGGAGTTACCGCTGCGGGAGTGGTAGCCGCGCTCGGTCTTGTAGTAGTCGTAGTAATCTTTGACAAACTGCGGTGCATCGTCTGGCAATGGGTCTATCACGCCGCCAGCCATGGCTGGCGGGTCTGCAAGGCGCTGTTTAGCCAAGGCTTCGCGGGCTTCGTGACGCGCCTCTTCGGTGTCAGCGGAATCGAAATAACCGTTACCGCTGACGCGGGTCATGTCGTACATAGTGGAAGCTACCGTCGCCTTGATACGCGGGTCGGCAGCCGCGGCGTTGAGGGCGATGCCACCCCAACCGCATATTCCGATAATACCAATACGGTTGGCGTCTACTTCCGGCTGTTTGGACAGGAAATCTACCGCTGCCATGAAATCCTCGGTGTTGATATCCGGCGAAGCCGTTCTGCGCGGTTCACCCGAACTCTCGCCGGTAAAGGACGGATCGAAAGCCAGAGCGATAAACCCGCGCTCCGCCATCTTCATGGCATAGAGCCCGGACGACTGCTCTTTGGTAGCTCCGAAGGGACCGGAGACAGCAAGCGCAGGAAGACCGCTTTGCTGACAGACCGTTTCACTGACAGACTTAGGCGTATATAAATCGCCGACGAGAGTAATGCCGTATTGGTTTTCAAACGTCACTTTCTTGTGACTTACTTGTTCACTGAGTTGGAACACTTTGTCCCACGGCTCATTTACCATTTGTTCATTTACCATTTTGTCATTTGTTTTGTTGCACGCCGCAAGCATAAATGCCGCGAGTGCAAGGGTGACTAATTTTTTCATATATCGGTTATTGGATTAACTGTCCTTGTACATCGTACATCTGACCTTTGTATTGGATATAGACTTGCCCGTTTTCAATCACCTTTGTACATGGCACGTTGTTCCTTTGTACATTCGGCGTGAGGTTTTCAGTGGTTGTGCTTTTCTCGAACCGCACGGAGACATTGCCGGAACCGAGTGCTTCAGCCAAACCCGAAGGATCATCAAAACTGCCTATTCGTGTATATGAGTAACTGCTGCTAAAGGTCTTGTAGAACAGTACCACGCAGTTGTTGCCGTACAGCATTAGATCACCGGTTTGGATCGTGCCGGGCTGGTAAGAGTCGGTGGGTAGGGAGGAAGCCAGATAGTGGTATTTCTCATTGCCGTTCAGTTCGTTCATCGTCACCGTCATCGGCAGCAGATCCGCAAAGGCTTTGCCTGTCTCGCTGTCCGCCAGTGTGGCGGTAAAGGTCTTGGTGCCGATGGTTACATTGATTTGCATAGCGTTATTGTCATTTTGGTTCAGTCCGCAGGCTTCTACCCAGTTGGCAACGAGGGTAGGCATGTTGGCGCGGTTGGAGTTGTTAATCCAGAGGTTTTCGGAAAGATAGTTAGCGTCCGGCACCAATCTCTTGCAGTCCGCCACTACGCCGCTGATGCTACTGGAAGCGGACGTGACGATGAGTCCGACGTTCTTGCCTTCCAAGTCTGCGCCGACTTGGAAGAGATAGCTCTGCATGATTGCCGCCATCTGGCTCCACCAAAGGGGCGTGACGATGATGACGGTGGAGTAATCGCTTACCGACACACTCACGGGGTCAATCGCCGGATAGGAAGCGGCGTTGTTGGGGTTCGCTTGGATAGCGTTGAGCAGCTGCGTACCGAGGGCGTAGTTGTTCGCCTCGTAATGGAGTCCCTTTTCCGCCGGCTGGATCTCCACTACGTCCGCAGAGATTTGGCTCGTCAGTTCGGTCACTATAGCGCGTGCGTTGCCCGTGTAACTATAATACGCCACAAGGGTCTTGGCAGACCCTGTGGTGATGATTGCGCATAGTGCGCAGAGGATAGTAAGAATACGTTTCATGTGTTAAAAACTCTGTTCAACAAGTGTCATCTCGATGCGCTCGAAATAGGGGTACAACGGGAATTTCTTCAGCAGCGCTTCTACCTCTTTCTTGTCCGTCAGGTTGTAGAGGATATACGCGCCTTTGAGTCCGTCTTTGACCATCAGGTGATCCATGACTCCTTTGTCGCGCAGGTCATACGCCATCTGCATTTCTACGGGCATAATCTCCTGGAGGTTCTCGATTTTACCGAAATCGCCCCATGTCTCTACTAAAATTTTCTGTGCCATAATTGTACGTTTTTTGAATGGTTAATACTGTTTGCTTTAATTTTGACGCTGCAAAATTACTGCTTTTTCACGACATACAATTATCTGATTTTAGGAAAGACTTGCCTGTTTTCGAGAAAGTCTCCTTTATACGCCGAGGGCGGAAAACCGGTGACCTTTTTATATACGTGCGAGAAATGGGATGGGGTCTGGAAACCGAGGTCGTAGGCTACGGTAGAAACACTGTCACCTGCCCGCAATAACTCGTTGGCGCGGCGGATTATATAGCGATGTATGAACGCCGTGGCGGTGTCGCCTGTTGCTTCATGGATGAGGTCGCCGAAATAACCGGCGGAGAGGCATAGTTGCGAGGCGCAGTAGCTGACGGTGGGGAGTCCTTGTTCCGCTTGCAGACCGCGGTCGTAATAGGTATCCAAAACGGTCTCCAACCGATGCAACAAACCTTTCTCGCCCGTGCTCTGCATCTTGAACTGACGGCTGTAGAAACGCAGGCAATATTCGAGGATGAGCGACAGCCAAGAGGCAACAAGCGACAAGTCGCTTGATGTACCAAGGAACGATGTACCATGTACGAAGGAATCCCGTAGATGCTCCAGACAATCAACTAATATGCCTCTCTCCTCCTCGGTCATGAGCAGGGGTTCGGAGGTGTTGTAACTGAAGAACCGGTACCGGCTCATCTGCTTGCCGAGGAAGGTGTCATGCAGCAGTTTGGGGTCAAAGAGCAGCGCCCAGCCTTTGGCGTGAATGATCTCGCCGGCGTCCTCTTTGCCGCCTATCTGTCCGGGCGCAACGCACATCAGGGTGTGTTGCGGCATGGTGTACTGGAGGGTGCCGTAGGTCAGTTCGGGCAGTTCGCCATCGTTGAGGAACATGGCATAGACCTCATAACTGTTCAGACTGTGCCGCATCGCCGTCAGTTCGTCATAATGAATGACGCTGACGAGCGGATGCAACTCCGGCGCGGAGATATACCGCGCGTAGTCATTGACCGAACGGATATGTAGGATCTTCGGCTGCATTAAATGTTCTTGCCCAGGTTGTATGCTTCTTGCAGTTTGGCGTTGCCTGCTATCTCGCGCGGGTCGTTGACACCGCCGCAGAAGAGGTGGGCTTTGAGGGTACATTTCTCGTAGCAGTCTATCCAGCCCGTGAGACCGCTCTCGGCGCGTTCGGGGACAAAGGGTTCGTCCTCTGCAGCGGTGGTCAGCAGATAGATGTCGCGGAAGCGGTAATCTTTCGGATACATGGCGTTCATGCGGTCGATGAGGGTCTTCATCTGACCCGACATCTCGTAATAATAAATAGGTGTCGCCCAGCAGACGACATCCGCGTTAAGAACGGAGTCCATGATAGCCGGCACGTCGTCTTTGAAGACGCACGCGCCTGTCTCCTGGCATTTGAGACAACCGATACAGAACTTGATTTCCTTGCCGCGGAGGGAGATGAGTTCTACTTCATGTCCGGCGCTTTTGGCGCCTTCGGCAAACTGCTCCGCCAGCGCGTGGCTGTTCGAGCCTGTGCGGAGTGAAGTGGACAAAATAACGACTTTCTTATTCATTGTAAAAAAACTCTTATATTTATATGTTATTGTGTTCCTGTCATTTGCGAGTACAAAGGTACGACAAATTTTGGACATATGCAAATCTAAAAAGGATTTTTTCTCATAGCAGTATAGAAATACTGCGTTTTTTTGAGAATATCGGGGGTGCTATGCTCGCATAAGCATCCACGGTATTATCAAAAAGGCAGTGCGTCAGCACGAATGAGAAAAAAAATCCTTTCATATTTGCATATGGGCTGCACAATGCGACTGTACTTTCGAAGGGGTCCCCATTTATGGGGGAGGAGGTCGAAGGTACTACAAACAGGGTTGGATAGAAATCGTTGACTCGAGATACCCCTTACAAAACCCTTACTTAACCCTTACAAACCCCTTACGAGAGCCTTGCGGGGGGGGAGGGGGGGAGCCGTCAGCCATCAGAGAGCCGAAATCTGAAATATAACGGCGGCAAGAATGCCGCCGAAGGGAACAAACGGAAAGAAAAATAGTTGTCCCAAAAATGGGACAAAAGTGGATGATGAAGCCGGCATTGAACTGAGATGGGTAGACAATAGGTAGGTAATAGGGTCGGAAATGGTTAACTATCACTAAGAATATATAAGAATAACTAACGCTGAATTTTCGAACACAGCGTTCGAAAAAAAGAGATGTCAGTATTGACAGTATTGTCCGTTTGGTTAGTCAAAAATTATCCAAAATTAGAACCATTCACAATTTAACCAAAGTAAACGAAAGGAGGGGAACTGACAAAAGTGACAATACTGACAGAACAAAAAATTATATGACAAAGGTCAGTTGTTAGGATTCACTGGTTCACTGATTCACGCAAAAATATGTGTTCTGCTAATAGAAAGAGCCAGCCTGCTCGGAGGTGAAGCAGGCTGGAATGAATATTGCTTGGCAAATGTGCCGAGAGTCAAACTGGAAGATCGATAAATCGGGGGATTGAGAAAGCGAAAGGGAGACCAGAAAATCCGGAGATTCTGGACCGCTAACGCTAATCCTGAAGATTGCCCATGTATGTTCTATTTATCTACGTGGAGACAGGTTTTTCCGTCGGGGACGAGGATGAGGCGTTCGTGTTCTTCAAATGAAGGAGAGAGAATGCTCCATTGAGGCTTGGCGTATTGTTCTGCCAATTCGATATCCGCAGCGTCGCACAAGCAATAAAAGATATTATCGCCATTCAATCTAGCAGACTTGCGCTGTTTGGCATTGGCAATCTTGTCAGGGAACGTTCTTTCGTATTCGTCCGACCACCAGAAGATGTACGGCACATGGTATTCCTGAATCGTTGCGGCACAATTTCCACCGTGTCCAACTCCTCCGTTTCCAATGCTTTCTCCATGGTCGGAAACAAACATAAATGCAGAGATGGCATCAGGACGGTTAATCTTCTCAATAATCGAGGATAGAATGTAATCCGTGTAAAGGATGCTGTTGTCGTACGCATTGATAAGCATCATACTATCGCGGATTTGAGAGGCGGGGCAATTATTAGAGTTCGGATTGTACCATTCAAACTCTTTTTCGTAATTGCTGAAGAAACTATGATTTCCAAGAAATTGCGTCATTACAAACAGTTTGTTGTGCTGTTGAGCCAGCGAATCAATGATATGAACGATTGTTTTGTCTCCCGAAAGAATCTCTCCGCCCTTTACAATATTGGGTACAATAATTAGGGAGTCCACTCCGTCGGAAAGATACTTTTCGTACGAGAGCAGATTTGTCTGGCTGACAACCGTAAACACTTTGAATCCACACTCGCGGAAAGGCTCTACTATCGAGCGTTCGACATAGTTGAGTTCAAAGTTTTCCGGCGTAGCACGGGAAACCAGTTGCGGTACGGAATACATGGTCAGACAAGCCTGCGAATAGTAATCGTCATACAGAACAAGATTTTGCAAAGACTCAAGCCGAGGCGTAGTAGAACGATGATATTTGCCGTTCAAAGAGATATTATCGTACCTCAAAGATTCACCTATTGCAAACACATAGATTTCTTGCTTGTCTGTTTGTAATGAGCGGTGAGCGCCCATACTTTGCGGTTCGGCTCTCCGTTTGCGCCGCTGCAAATCAATATATGCATTCCATGACTGATAATAGACATTGTATGGCGGACGATTCCACACGCGATTATCCATATAATAACGCAAAGTAAACGGATTGTTGTGATAGAAAACATGTAATTTGTATGTAATAAATGCAGCAGGAATTAAGAATGCAAATGCAATTCCTACCAAAGTATTGCGGAAAGAAACAGGCTTGCGATATAAAAAGCACGAGGCTACACATAATGCTATAAGCGGAATCCAATGAAGTACTTCTCCAAGATTTGTATGGTAGAACTCATAGGCTTCTTGCGGATTTGTTTTTATAGTGGATATTATGCCTCCTGCCAACAGGTAATCTTTGTATAAATCAACCATCGTCAAATCGGTAATAGAAACGACCGTTAGCAAAGAGGCTATTACGCAATAGAGCCATCTTTGAGGAATGAGCGCAACTAACGCAACTATAGGCAATAAGAAGATGATGCCTGTTACAATGTAACTGATGCCGGAATTATTGGCGATGCAATACATTACGTTCGGGTACAGCAAAATGAGAGCCAATAATAGCAAGCTTGTGCAACGCAATAATAAGTCTTTTGTTTTCATGTCCATACATGTTAGCTTTGTGTATGGCCATAAAAAAACGGGACTTCCAAATTACTTGTCCCGCACCTTTAGGCTCCGGAAATTGCCTTTTGAACCGAACAAGCAACACAGAAGCCACGCTGTATATAGATATAATCCACCCGTTAGGTAGATACATACATATACATGCAGACATCTATTGCTGCATTGCCTTGGTTCAAAGTTTTTGAATTTTCCGGATTCAAAGGTGCCAAGCACAAAGCGTCAATAAACGCTGTTAATAATATAATATGTCAATGCGCAACGCTTTGCGCTTGTCTTTCTCCGGTTTAGCGTCTCGGAGAGGGACGTATTTTATTTTGCCATCAGTTGACGTTGGACGTTGCCGATGCATTCATCATCTTATATAGACGCACAAAATCTTATGCCGTTACAAGATGTCGTCTTTGAAGTGCAGTTAAGACACTCTCAGAAGCAATCGGATTTAGACCACGAAAAGTGGTGCGGCTTTTCAATTCGGAAAGCGGCATGGTAAGTAGCAGTTTGGCGATGCACTCATCGGCAAACGAATTGCTCACTACGTTTACGCCTGTGAAATCGAGCACAACGCGCTCGTCTTGTTCCAACAACGGCATTAACTGCTCACGCACACGTTTACCTAAAGAAGGGCGCGTGCCGAGATTTTCTCCATATTCTCTAAAACTGAATGTTACCATAACTCCTCTAATCAATATCTCATAAAAGCAATAACTCATTGCCTCCAACACCGTGGTCTCAATGTCTAAATGCTGTGTCAATACACTCACGACACGATGGTAAACATCGTAAATATTTTTCTCGTCAAACACATCAATCGTGACATCATTCTCCGATGTGGAAAAGTATTGTTTTATGAGCGTTGATAAGTTCATTTCTGTTAGTCTTTGCAACTTTCGGGTGCAAAGGTACAACTTTTTTTTGACTTGTGCAAGGTTTTGGGGCGAAAATCGTTTGGCAGGGGTGATTTTTCTTGTCTCAATGTAATTTGGGTTGTCGCAAAGATGCGACAAAAATGCATGATGAGATTTCTGTTTCTTCCAAAAAACGCAGTATTTCTATACTGCTATGAGAAAAAAATCCTTTTTTATTTGCGTATGTGCAAAAAAAGTTGTAAATTTGCACGCAAATTAATAAATTAGAATCAGTATGGCTATAAAAGAACGCATCGAAGACCTGCTTGAGCAGGTAGAACAGATGTCAGCAAGCAATGCCGACGAGTTGGAAGCATTGCGGATCAAGTATCTTTCCAAAAAAGGCGAAATAACAACGTTGTTCAACGAGTTCCGTGAAGTCCCCGCCGATCAGAAACGCGAATTGGGACAGGCACTCAACGCCCTCAGACAAAAAGCCGAGACATCGATCAATACGATGCGTGAGCAGTTTGAGGCCCAGAGCGCCAAAGCAGACAGGCTCGACCTCACCCGTACGCCCGATCCTATCGAATTGGGCACACGGCACCCCCTCTCGTTAGTGCGCGAGGAGATAGTGGACATCTTCTCACGTATCGGTTTCACCGTAGCCGAGGGCCCGGAAGTGGAGGACGACAAGCACGTTTACGGACTGCTGAACTTCGCGCCCGAACACCCGGCACGCGACATGCAGGACACATTCTTCATCGAGAAAGAGCCGGGTATCCAGAAACCGACCGACATCCTCCTCCGTTCGCACACCTCTTCCGTACAGACGCGTGTGATGACAACCCAAAAACCGCCGATCCGTGTCCTCTGCCCCGGACGCGTCTATCGCAACGAGGCCATCTCAGCCCGAGCACACTGTTTCTTCCACCAAGTGGAGGGGCTTTATATCGACAAGAACGTGTCCTTTGCCGACCTCAAAGAGGCATTGCTCTATTTCGCCAAAGAGATGTTCGGCGCAGATACACAGATCCGTCTGCGTCCCTCCTACTTCCCGTTCACCGAACCGAGTGCGGAGATGGATATCAGCTGTAACATCTGCGGCGGCAAGGGCTGTTCGTTCTGCAAAGGAACCGGCTGGGTGGAGATCTTGGGTTGCGGCATGGTGGATCCGAACGTGTTGGAGGCTTGCGGCATTGACAGCAAGGTCTATTCCGGATATGCTTTCGGCATGGGAGTTGAACGCATTGCCAACCTCAAATACCGCGTCAAAGACCTGCGTCTGTTCTCGGAGAACGATATTCGTTTCCTACGTCAATTCGAAAGCTGCTAAACTATGATTACTACCCGTATATACAAAGTCGCTGACCATCATTTCGCCTTCACGATGGAGGAGAAAATCTTAGACCAACTGACCAACTATGCTCCTTTTGAGGTCTCGGAGGGAGATCCGCTCTATACACTGACCATAGTGGATCGCCCTCTCGCTTCGTATGAGCAGATGACTCATGTCTTCACCGACACCTCGGACGATGACATGCCGCGCATCGAGGTCTATCGGGATGCAGAGAAACGCCTCTTCCGTGTATCGATGTGGAAAGAGAGCCCTGTCTGCATGGAGATGGAGGCGGCGCTCGATTTCTCGAAAGCCGAACTGTATATCCATCCCGAACAGAAAGCCACCCGTTTTGCCATTGATAATGCGGCTATGTTGCTCTATGCTTTCCGCACCGCTACGCTCCACACCCTGGAGATGCATGCCTCGGTGATCATGAAAGACGGCTTCGGGCAACTCTTCTTAGGTCACTCCGGCACCGGCAAATCGACCCACTCGCGGCTATGGCAGGAAGCCTATGAGGATGCCGTTCTCATGAACGATGACAACCCCGTGGTACGTCTCCTGGCTTCCGGCGAGGTGCGCGTATATGGTTCGCCATGGAGCGGCAAGACGCCTTGCTACAAGCAGTTGTCCGCCCCCGTACGGGGTATAGTGAAACTCGATCAGGCTCCGCAGAACGAGATCCGCCGGATGAAACTGCCGGAGTCCTACGCGTATATGCTCTCGTCCTCCAGCGGACTGAAGATAGAGCCGGAAATGATGGACGCACTCTACGATACGATTTCGCAGATCATCCAGACCGTACCGATGTATCACCTCGATTGTTTACCTGACACAGACGCTGCACGCTTATGTCACGATACACTGAGCAAATAACGGCACTCCTGCGTGCCATGATCTGGGACGAGGCACTGACGATAGACCCTTCGGTATTGCTGGAACGCGAATTCTGGTATGCACTGCGCCGCCAGCAGCTGCACCATATGGCTGCCGTTTGGGCACTCAACCACAAGCTGCCGGTTTATGAAGCCGCACAGCAGAAACTGCAGATATTCCAGTCGCTCCAACGCCAGCAGAGACAGAACACCCTGCTGACCGATATTGTCACCCTCATGCGGAAGCATGACATTGAGCCGGTGCTGATCAAAGGCTACTCGATGGCGGTGTTGTATCCCAATCCGGATATGCGGGAGTCGGGCGATGTGGATATGTATGTAGGCGAGCAGAACTACGACAAGATGATCAGGATCATGAAAGAGACCTATCCCGAAGCCTACTGGTTCTCCGAGGAGCATGCAGGTCTGCACTTCACGATGGTGGTCGATCAGCAGATAGACCTCGCCGCCGAGATGCACCGCGTGGCGATGGAGTTTCACTCGATGCCCAAAGCCAATGCCGCCTTCCAGGAGTTCACACAGGCAGAGATGGCTCATCCGCGCCAACTTACAGTCGGCTCGACCGAAGTGTCTATTCCTACCAAGGAGTTTGACGCGCTCTATATACTGATGCACGCCTGGCACCATTTCGAGTCGAGCGGAGTAGGGTTGCGCCAGCTCGCCGACTGGGCTATTGCATTGAAACAACTTGACGCACGCGAACGCGAAGCCTTCGAACCGCGCTTGGAGAAACTTCTTCGCCGGATGAGCATGCTCGATATCTGGCGCACCTTTGCATGGGTGGTGGTCAATAAGATCGGTCTGCCGCGCGAGGAATGCATGCTATACGACGACGCCTGTCAGCAGAAAGGTGAACAGCTCTACCGCCAGCTCGTCAAAGACGGACACTGCGGGCGTGAACCCAAACTGCAATACTTCGGCAAAACAATGTATTACTATCCGTACTCACGCCCGGAGAAAGGACGACTCAAACAGAAATGGTACACCCTGAAGAGACTGACCTTCCAGGCCTTCCAGTTACGCAAACTGTTTCCTGAGTTCGCATGGCGGAGTTACATAGGACAATTTATTTGAGAACATGACAATAGCTTTATTCGGCAATACTTCCAAGTCGGAGACGATGATTGAGGTCTCTCACATCTTGGAGTTTATGAAACGCAATAATGTGAATGTGCTTCTCTCGCAGGAGATCCGGCAGGAGTTGAACATGCGCGAGTTGCCGGCTTTCCCCGAAGACTGGGAAGGCGAACAGCAGCCTGAGAATATCTACGGCGAGCCGATCGATTTTGCGGTGTCGGTAGGCGGTGACGGCACTTTTCTGACCACTGCTGCCACGATAGGGGACAAGAATATACCTATCCTTGGTATCAACTGCGGACACCTCGGTTTTCTTGCAGATGTGCAGACCAAGGATGTGGATCAGATTCTGGCACAGCTCCTTGCCGGTGAATATACGATAGAGCAGCGCTCGCTCATTACGGTCTCCTGCAACAAAGAGGGACTCATCCTCTCGCCCAACGCCCTGAATGAGGTGGCTATCATGAAACAGGGTTTCAGTAGCATGATTTCGATTGAGGTGAAGGTCAATGGCGAGAAACTGCACACCTACCATGCCGACGGTCTGGTGGTCTCCACCCCTACAGGCAGTACCGCCTACAATCTCTCTATCGGCGGACCGCTCCTTGTGCCGCAGTCACGGGGGATAGTACTCTCGCCGATCGCCACACACAGTCTGACTGTCAGACCGCTGGTGGTGCCGGACGACTGGAAGTTCGACCTCAAAGTAAGCACCCGTTACGGCAACTACCTGATCTCGGTGGACGGGCGGTCGATGATCCTCAGCGACGAGATCAAACTGCATATAGAGAAAGCACGCTATACCGTCAAACTGGTGCAGATAGGCGAGAACAGTTTTCTTAACTCACTACGGACAAAACTGAATTGGGGAAAATGATATTAGATGCAATAATCTGGAATGTGGATCCCGTGGCGTTTCACTTGGGTTCATGGGAAGTGCGGTGGTACGGCATACTTTGGGCAATAGGGCTCTATCTGTGCTGGAAGGTAAACGAGCAGATGTACAAACGCGAGAACTGCCCCGCTGAATGGCCGGACCAGCTCTTCGCATGGATGGCTGCCGGCGTTATTATCGGTGCCCGGCTGGGTCACTGCTGGTTCTATGAGTGGTACCTGACCAACGACCCGATACAGCTCTTCGGCTGGACAATCAACTACCGCAACCCTTATATCGAACACCCTCTCTGGCTGCTGAAGATCTGGCAAGGAGGCTTGTCAAGTCACGGCGGCGCAATAGGTCTGATTATCGCGGCAATGCTCCTCAATAAGTACAAATACAGCCGCTACCCGCAGTTCCATACCTCATGGATATGGATTTTGGACAGGCTCTGTGTAGGTGTTTGTATTACGGCTACGCTCATCCGCTTCGGTAACCTCATGAACAGCGAGATCTACGGCGGTCCCACGGATCTGCCGTGGGGATTTGTCTTCGTCCGCGACGGACAGACCGAGCCGTGCCATCCGACACAGATATATGAGATGCTATACTGCCTCGTAGCCATGGCTGTGACTTGGCCCATGTACTTCTTCACCGAGGCTCGCAGACGCGAAGGACTGCTTCTGGGTACTTTCCTCAACATAGTCTTCGTTACCCGCTTCCTGCTGGAGTTTATCAAGAACGACCAGGAAGCTTTTGAGGCAGGGCACCTGCTTAATATGGGACAGATCCTGTCCATTCCGTTTGTCATCTTAGGCACCTGGCTTATGATACGCGCCTATAGAAGACCGATGCTGCCGGTGGTGGACAAACAGCCGGAAAGCCTCGACCCGAAATACCGGGAGAACGGACAAAAGACCGCTTCCGTCAAAGATAAAAGAACAAAGACAAAATGAACAAGAAAGATCTGAGAATAGTATTTTTAGGCACGCCGGAGTTCGCAACGGCCTCGCTGCGTGCGTTGGTAGAAGGCGGATATAATGTAGTGGCGGCGGTAACGATGCCCGACAAACCGGCAGGACGCGGACACAAAATGCAGTATTCGGATGTCAAGAACTACGCCCTTTCGGTGAATATCCCTGTCTTGCAGCCGGAGAAACTGAAGGATGAAGCCTTTGTTGAAGAACTGCGTTCTTACAACGCCGACCTGCAGATAGTAGTGGCATTCAGAATGTTGCCGGAGGTGGTATGGGCAATGCCGCGACTGGGGACATTCAATCTTCATGCCTCACTGTTGCCGCAGTACCGTGGTGCTGCGCCGATCAACTGGGCTGTGATCAACGGCGATGCCGAAACAGGCGCCACTACATTCATGCTCAAACATGAGATCGACACAGGTAACATTATTCTGCAGGAACGAATCCCCATCGGTGAAGACGAGAATGTGGGTTCGGTTCATGACCGCCTGATGGAGCTGGGCAAAGGGCTGGTGACACGTACGGTGGATCTGATCATTGATTGTGAGAACAGCGGAAAGCCGCTGCCGACAAAGCCTCAGGAGGAGGTGGCGCAAATGCTTCCGGCACCCAAGATCTTCAAAGAAGACTGCGAGATACGCTTTGCCGAAAAGACCGCCAGAGAGGTTCATAATTTCGTTCGCGGACTCAGTCCTTATCCCACAGCGTGGACAAACCTCACTATCAACGGACAGGAGTTCGAGAATGTGAAGATTTATAACGTAGAAGCACTGCAAGGGTGCGAAGCACAGAGTACAAAAGATATCATCGTTCCTTGTAAAGAAGGAGCGGTGCGGATTTTGGAGTTACAAGTGCCCGGAAAGAAACGGATGGATGCCAAATCTTTTCTCAACGGGCTGCATGGATAAAATAATTGGTGGTCAGTGGTAGATTATTTAGCACTCATAGACAAATACTACGCAGACTCTCCGGAGTTACGGCATATTCTGTTGACGCACAGCCGGCAGGTAGCCGACCGGGCTCTTGAGATCGTCGCCCGTCATCAGGAATGGGTGGAGAGCGGGGTGGTGGATCCGCAGTTTGTAGAGGAAGCGGCAATGCTGCATGACATAGGTATTATCTATTGCAATGCTCCTAAAATCTACTGTATGGGTTCACACCATTATATCGAACACGGCTATTTGGGCGCCGAACTGCTACGCAGGGAAGGTTTGCCTAAACACGCCTTGGTAGCAGAACGCCATACCGGCACAGGAATAACTCTGGAGCAGATCATCTGTCAGGAACTGCCTATACCGCCCGAACAGAACTATTGCCCCGAAAGCATCGAGGAGAAAGTAATCTGCTACGCCGATAAGTTCTATTCAAAAAGCCACCTCGGTGAAGAGGTGGCTCTCAGCAAAATCAAAGCCAATATATGGCATTACGGCCATGATGCTATTTTGCGGTGGAACAGTTTGGAAGAACTGTGTTCCTGATGCCGGCTGTCAGATTGTTTCTACGCCGGCTTTGCCGTGGCATTGTTTGTATTTCTTACCGCTTCCGCATGGACACGGGTCATTGGGACGCGGTTTCTTCTCTACATGGATAGGCATCTGGCGTTGCTGCTCGCGTGTGTCGCGTCCCGCAGCGGCTGCCTGACCGCTTCTGAGTGCAGCCTGCTGCACGGCGTCTTTCTGCATCCGGTAGCGCGACATATCCATGCGCCTCTGTTGCTGCGCTTGCTGTACGCGATCCGGCTCCTGGCTGTAGATTTGTCCACGGAAGAGCATAGCGATAGTACGGCGGTTAAGCGAGTCTAACATCTCACGGAAGATACCAAACGACTCTAACTTATAGATCAAGAGCGGATCCTTCTGCTCATAGGAAGCATTCTGTACCGATTGTTTCAGTTCGTCCAACTTACGGAGGTGCTCTTTCCACTCATCGTCGATGATCAAGAGCAACATGCGTTTCTCGAACTCACGAACCAGTTCCTTCGACTCACTCTCAGCTGCTTTCTTGAGGTTAACGGCGATATTATAGACGCGTTTGCCGTCGGTGATAGGTACACTGATATTCTCAAACTGTGCACCCTTTTCCTCATATACGCGTTGAATAACAGGATTAGCAGTCCTGATCATTGTATCCATCCGGCGTTTGAAGGTCTCCAAAGCCGCTTCAGACAATCGCTCCACCAGTCGGTTTTCACGCTCGGTGAAGAAAGTGTTCTCGTCGAATGGCATATCCATACCAAAGACCTCCAGCACATTGTACTCAAGCGAACCGAAGTCTTTGGTGTCACGGGCGTTGAGAATCAGGTTCTCTGCCAAGTCGCAGATCATATTGGTGATATCTACGCCTATACGCTCACCCATCAAAGCGTGGCGGCGCTTGGCGTAGATCACATTACGCTGCTGGTTCATCACGTCATCGTATTCGATAAGGCGTTTACGGATACCAAAGTTGTTCTCCTCCACCTTCTTCTGCGAACGCTCGATAGAGTTGGAGATCATGGAGTGCTCGATCATCTCTCCTTCCGGCAGACCCATGCGGTCCATGATCTTGGCTACCCGTTCCGAACCGAACATACGCATCAGATCGTCCTCCAGCGATACATAGAAGACAGAACTACCGGGATCTCCCTGACGGCCTGAACGACCGCGCAGCTGTCTGTCCACACGCCGGCTCTCATGTCGTTCGGTACCGATGATTGCCAAACCTCCGGCTTTCTTAACATCGTCGGTGAGTTTGATATCCGTACCACGACCTGCCATGTTCGTAGCAATCGTCACAACACCTGTCCGTCCAGCTTCGGCTACCACTTGTGCCTCCTGCTGGTGCAACTTGGCATTGAGGACATTGTGCTTGATCTTACGGAAGTTGAGCATCTTGCTGAGCAACTCCGATATCTCGACGCTGGTGGTACCTACCAATACCGGTCTTCCCTTTTTGACCATTGCCTCGATCTCGTCGATGACGGCATTGTATTTCTCGCGTTTGGTGCGGTAGATACGGTCATTCATGTCTATGCGGGCAATAGGCTTGTTGGTAGGAATGACTACCACGTCCAGTTTGTATATATTCCAGAACTCACCGGCCTCGGTCTCGGCTGTACCGGTCATACCTGAGAGCTTGTTATACATACGGAAATAGTTCTGCAAGGTAATAGTAGCGAAAGTCTGTGTAGCAGCCTCGACCTTCACATTCTCTTTTGCCTCTACAGCCTGGTGCAAGCCATCCGACCAACGGCGACCTTCCATTACACGACCGGTCTGCTCATCGACAATCTTCACCTCACCTCCATCAATGATATAATCCACATCTTTCTCAAAGAGCGTATAGGCCTTGAGCAACTGGTGAACGGTATGTACGCGCTCTGACTTGACGGAGTAGTTGGTCATTATCTCGTCCTTCTTCTGCTGTTTCTGCTCAGCTGTGAGCCCTGTTTCGTTCTCCAGTTCTGCCAACTCCGAACCCACATCCGGCAGGACGAAGAACTGCGGATCTTCTGTAGAACCGGTCATGAGGTCAATACCCTTGTCGGTCAGCTCGATAGTCTTGTTCTTCTCGTCGATAACGAAATAAAGTTCGTCAGTAGCGATGTGCATGTTCTTCTCGTTCTCCTGGAGGTAGAACTCTTCAGTCTTCTGCAGACGCACTTTGACACCGGTCTCGGAGAGGTATTTGATAAGGGCTTTGTTCTTAGGCATTCCCTTATATGTACGGAAGAGTGCCAACTCGCCTTCCTCGCGCTCCTTGGGATCGTCCGAACCCATCTTCTGTTTGGCTTCAATGAGCAGTTTGGTGGTGAGATTGTTTTGCATCTTTACCAGTCTCTCCACGCGATCCTTGTATTCGTCGAACATCTGGTCTTCGCCTTTGGGCACAGGACCTGAGATGATAAGCGGTGTACGGGCATCGTCAATCAAGACGGAGTCCACCTCGTCCACAATAGCGAAATTATGGCCGCGCTGTACCAAGTCCAGTGGCGATATAGCCATGTTGTCACGGAGATAGTCGAAACCGAACTCATTGTTAGTACCGAAAGTAATATCGCAGGCATAGGCTCTGCGGCGTGCCTCCGAGTTTGGCTGGTGCTTGTCAATACAATCAACAGTCAGGCCATGGAACATATAGAGCGGTCCCATCCACTCGCTATCACGTTTGGCAAGATAGTCATTGACAGTCACTACATGTACACCCTCATGGGTGAGCGCGTTAAGGAATACCGGCAGGGTGGCAACAAGGGTCTTACCTTCACCGGTAGCCATCTCGGCGATTTTGCCTTGGTGCAGTACAACACCGCCAAAGAGCTGTACATCGTAGTGGATCATATTCCAGGTAATCTCGTTGCCGCCGGCAGTCCAGTGGTTGTAATAGACAGCCGTATTGCCCATTATTTCGATGAAGTCATAACGCTCATCGGCAGCCAGATCGCGGTCGTGCTGAGTTGCTGTAACGCACACTTTCTCGTTCTCGGCAAAACGGCGTGCTGTGGACTTGACAATAGCAAAAGCCTCAGGAAGGATGGCTTCCAGTTCCTGCTTGTAGGTTTCTTTAATCTCTTTCTCGAGTTTGTCCACTTCGTCATAGACTTTTTCCCGCTTGTCGATCTCCAGCGAGTCAATGGACGCCTTGAGTCCGGCAATCCGCTCTTTCTTATCTTTGACAGCCGCTTGAAGACGCTCCATCAAAGCTTGCGAACGTGCACGAAGGTCATCGTTGGAGAGCTTGTCGATATCTTGATAGGTCTCCTTGATTTTCTCTACGTAAGGCTGGATGGCACGCATGTCCTTTTGCGCCTTGTTGCCAAAAATCTTAGTAATTAATTCTACAAAACTCATATCTAATTATTCTTTATATCCGTTTTAATGCACAAAATGCGGCACAAAGGTACAAAAAAAATCGCACATGTGCAAATTTATGTGCGATTTTTTCGAGTATTAAGCCTTTTCGATTACTTAGCCGGTGCTTTTGCGCCCAGATCATCGAGTGCAAAGTATGCAGGAGTGGTCATACCATGAGTATTTTTCTTGGAAGAGGTAAGAGCAAATTGGAGCTGGTCAACCGTGCCAAGAGTGCTCAGGTCAACAAAAGTCCAGTCTTTTACATAGTCTTTTCCCTGAGCCAAGTAGAACTCCACTTTGCTGTTGACAGCACTGCCGTTAAGCGAACCGGTGACAGTCAGCAGAAAGTAGTCATTCTCACCAAAGGGAGCACCTTCGTCATCCGACATACCGTCACCATTGAGAATGGCATCTACTACCCAAGGAGTATTGCAGACATACATACCAGGAACTTCGGCAGCTGTGTTGAGTCTAACAATATCCAAACCTGTGTAAGAGCCCGTCCATACGACAAAATTATTGCCGCTGTGAGCACCACCGGCTGTCGACATGTCGTTTTGAAAGTCGCCTTTGTACTCGCTGGAGGTCAGGTTAGTCGGTACATTGCCAAAATAATAGGTACCCCATTCCGAAGTCGAAACATCTTGCTGGAGTTGGAAATCTCCGGAGGTGATAAAGCCGGTTTCCGTAAGGTGCATTACACTCTCGGAAGCAATTTCCAGATTCTCAAAATCTGCTACTTGAACCGTTACTTGGGGTTCCTCTTTCTTTTCACAAGCTGCAAAAACCAATGCCAATGCAGCTACCAAAAATAGTTGTTTTTTCATTTTTGAATTGTTGTTGATAAAAGTTAATGATAATATATTATTTTGTTTCGTATAACTCGTATGCCCGGTTGATGAGGCATAAATGTCCCGGAATATCTCCGGTTTTGGCTTGCCACCTCTCCTTGCCGTCATAACCGAGGCAGTGCAACACGCCGGACGAGACATAATTCTTGGCGTCGGTGAGGAATAGTCCGTCCTCGGTAGGCAGCAATCCGTAAGGGTGTTCGTATTTTGATAAGTCGAAGGGTGACTCTTGCTCGCTAAAATTATCGGTCGAGTACAGGCGCAGTTTCTTGTTTTCCGCATCTAGGACATAAGCCGTTGTTCCATAAATAGCGATATTGGCGCAAGGGGTTTCGATGCGACGGATGACCTCTCCGTTTTTTACTACGGCTACAGAGGGCTTGACAGAGTAGTAGTTTCCTTGGCAGCAGACCCATAACTTGTGCTGATTGTCCACACGCAACCGGGTAGGGTTGAGTCCTACAGGGATCTGTTTTATTTCGTTAAATGAATGCAGGTCGATTACCGAAACGGTAGAGTCGTACCTGTTAGGCAGGTATCCGCCGGAGTTGCAGACATAGAGTTTATCCTCCATAATGCACAACTCGTCCGGCTGATGACCTACTTTCACCTCACGAGTGATAGCCATCGTGGCGGTATCGATCTCAAATACCGAACCTAACATGTCTCCATCCGCCACTGAGCCGACATAGGCGCTTATATAGCCTTTGTTTCCATAGAAAGTGATATACCGGCAGTTGGGAATGTCTATCTGGGCAATGTGTCTTGCCTGCAAATCCATCACCTCCACCTTGTGCGAACAGTTGATAACGGCATAGAGTTTGCCGCCATACTGCTGAATGTCATTGCCTACATCGCCTAACTCCTTGAGTTGATTGGGGTTCTGTGCACCGTACCAGTTGCTGTAATACGTGCCCGACTCCAAATTGACATAATCCAAACGGGCTTTGTTGGTACCCATGTTTCCTTCGCATAAGACATACAATCCTCCTTGGCGCACCTCCTCTGTGACCTGTGTGCCGATAGTAGGATAAACGACTTCGTCCCCCCGGCATGAAGTCAGTAAAAATGAGCAAATAGCAAGTGAACAAATGCTGAATGATTTTAATATTTTACAGCTACAGTGCATCGTATATTTTGTTTGGGCATCGGGTAGTTTTGTATCACTTCGTAGTCCTGCCCGAGCAGATTGTTGATTTCTATATTGGCTTTGAGCCATGTGGTACGGTTGTTCCAAGTAGGGATATTCCATTCCCCATACAAAGACAGATCATGGGTGTACCACGGTTGTACATAGTTATATATACTGTTCTCCTGCTGCGAATACCTCTCGCCTACGTATATAAAGGAGTAGTTCAGCCCATAATGGTCGCCTCGTTTGCTCTCCCAGTCCAATCCCGCAACGGCGCTACCGCTATGCCAGGGGATATACGGAATCTGGTGCCCATAATAGACATCTGAAGGCGAAGTGAGATCAACAGCTGTCTGGTAGGTGTAGTTCAAGCGTGTACGGAGGGTGAAACGCAGGGGCAAAGAGAGTGATAAGTCGGCTTTTGCATCAATACCGTTGATTTTCACATCGCCCAGATTGAGCATCGTCCAACGGAACTGCTGCCCTTTGGGGTAGGCGATGATCTTATCCGTCACGCGGTTGTAGTAGTAGGAGACCGTTGCGCTGATCGAAGACTTCTCTCCCCGGTGCTCCGTCCCGCTGATAGACGGGAGAGAGGTTTTATACGCCAGTTCGACAGAATGCTGGCGGGCTAACTCCGGTCTCAGATCGGCATTGCCGAGGTCGGTGTAGTAAAGGTCGTTGAAAGTGGGATAGCGGTAACTTTGCTTGTAATAGGCATTGAAACTAAGGTCTATGGCAGGGTAGGGACGCAGCGAAAGAAATACGCCCGGTGTCACACGGGGCTTTTTGTTTGTCCCTTTATCTCGGGAACTTAGTCCCTTCGTTCCTTGTACATGGGTCATCAGCATAGATGCCTGCAAACGCAAATACTCCCGGAAGTTAAACGCTGTAGCGGCAGAGAGCCAATGACTATGCCGATCAAAATGCTCTCGCAGGGGATGCCCGTTATCCACGAGCAGCAAGTTGTCACGCCTCAATGTGTTGTATTGAAAATCATACGCAGCAGACAGATCCCACCACTTGAATATCTGTATCTTGTTGGCAAACGAGAGATAGACCTCCTGCTGGGTGTATTCGTTATCGGAAGGCAGTAGCCGCTCGTCGTAGTTCTTATAATGGGTATAGTCGTTGGCATATTTAAGGAGCACGCGTGTCTGCCATCTTCCCCACTCGTCCTGCCACTGCCCTTGCACAAAGCTATTTCTGTCCCATAAGCGCTCTCCATTTCGCCAGACATTATTGACGATAGCTCCAGGCACCCCCCGCTCACTATAATAGTTATATCCGTGTATCCGCCAGAAACCCGTATTGCGATAATAGTGATGTATTCCAACCTCAGTACGAATAGCATTCACGTCGCCGTTTTGGCGTATAGCTGTGGTGTCATAGGCTGTCTGTCCGTTGGGAAGGACACGCTTGTATCGGAAAGGATATTTGCCGTCAGAATAGACATATTCGGCATCCATGGTAAGAGACAGTCCGTCCCGGAGCTTTATATCCACACCCACAGAGGGATTGGCCAAAGCAAAACTGCCACAACGCATCTTGGCGTGCACATGGACTTTCTCGTTATCTTTGAAATACGGCCTTCTACTCGTCAGATATACATTACCCGCTGCGCCAAACTCCCGAGCCGACTGGAAGATATCGGATTTCTGACCATGGTAGAGGTCAATCTCCTCCATGTTGTCGAGCGAGAATTTGCCCAAGTCCACTTGCCCGTTTTGGGCATTGCCCAACTGTACACCGTTGTAATAGACAGCTGTATGCTGACTACCCATCGAGCGGACATTAATAGTCTTGATACCACCCACACCGCCGTAGTCCTTAAGCTGGACACCGGAGAAATAGCGCAAAGCATCCGCTACTGATAGCGCATTAAGCCGCTCCAGTTCGGCACCTTTCAGGCTCTGCGGTACAATGACATCCTTGGTCAGTGCACGAGCGGTAATCACGACCTCGTCCATCTCTTTGTGGCGAATGCTGTCGCCGGACTCCTCCGTCAAAGAAGCCCGCACGCCTATAGGTGCGAAAAGAAAAAAGAATAATATGTATGAACTTCTACGTATTTGCCTCATTACTCTGTACCGCGAGAGTGACGCTAAAAAATCTTCGATGGCAGGTTTTCTGACTTGTCTCTTTCTACCGCCTTCCCGTTCCCTGAGGAATAGTGGCTTGTGGCAGAAATGCCGTGGGTACGGTCAATAAGATTTACAGCAGCGCGTCTGTACAGGATTTACACCTGTTTCCCTATTACCTTTTGGCTACCGATTGTAGCTAAAAGCACCATCTATGTTATTTGTCGTGTTTATGTTCGTACAATGCCTCCTCTACGTTGATAATATAGTCGCCCATCTTTTCCATTTCGAGCACTATATCCATATAATTCACTCCGGTAGAGTAGTCATATACATGATCTGTAATGTCTTGCATGTTGCGAGTCTTCAGTTCATCACGGAAATTATTGATCTCGTTTTCCATGTTGGTCATCTCAAGAAACTCATCTTCTGTGATATTCACGCGTTCCAAAGCTTCTACCATTTTGGCTTCGGCACCGGAGACGAGATAAATCATCAGTTCTATATTCTTGTTCTGAGTTTCATTATATTCAATCTTACTATCATGTTTGTGGCGGATATAACGAGACAGATTGTAATTGGCATCACCCACTGACTCCAACTCTGAAACGATACGCAGCATTTTGTGTACTTCGCGTTTGGACAGTTCGGAGAGCCTGCCGTCTGCTACTTGGTTCAGGTACTGTGCTATCTCGTATTCCATATTATCGCATATACCCTCGTATTTATCAATACGGGCAGCTATCTTCTCAAACAGTTCCTCATCCTCTTCGTTCAGCAACTCATGGATCATGCCTACCATCCGCTGGGTTCGGACAGCGAAGACGTGAACTTCTTTCCATGCCTGCAGAATCGACAACTCGGATGTGGACATCAGTCCTCCTGAGATAAAATGCAACTGGCTGTCGGTAAGTTTCTCTTCCGGTTTCGATGGAATAATCATCGTCACCAGACGCTCCAACAGGGGCACAAAACCTATCAAAATCATCGTATTGATGATATTAAACGAGGTATGGAAAGTTGCCAAAACGGCATTCAGTTTGTCTGGCGAGACATCCGAAGGAACCCCCGGAGTGAACTCCACGCCCCATACCTCGCACACTCCGCCAACAAACCAACGGAACACACATAACACCCACACCACGCCGAAGAGATTGAACACCAAGTGCGCCATAGCGGCGCGGCGTGCCTGTACAGATGCGGACAGAGCAACCACATTAGAGGTTATAGTCGTACCGATATTCTCTCCAAGAACCAGTGCTATTCCCATGTCAATAGGTAACACATGCGTGGAGCAGAGTGTCATTGTGATAGCCATGATAGCAGCAGAAGATTGTACCGCAAAAGTCAATATGCCACCTACCAGCAAATAGAGGAAATAACTGCCGTAACCCCAACTCGAGGTCGCCACGAAGAAATTGCGCACCGGTGCCATCTGATCCAGGTGCATCTCAGAAGCATTGATTTTAAGCGTTGTCAGCCCCAGTAGCATAAGCGCCAAACCTAACAGGAACTCGCCCAAATCAGTATTCCTGCGATAATGGATCAGTGCTACGGCAAGAATAATCGTTGTATAAACCACAAAACGCAAGTCAAACGAACCGCCTCCCAGCACCATAATCCACGCCGTAAAGGTTGTACCGATATTGGCACCCATGATTACAGAGATAGCCTGAGCCAAAGAAAGGATTCCTGCAGATACGAAACTGACGGTCATCACCGTCGTGGCAGTAGATGACTGGATAGCTGCTGTAATAAAGGCTCCGGTCAGCACACCCGTGAAACGGTTGGTGGTCATTTTGCCAAGCACATTGCTCAGTGTACTACCTGCCATCTTCTGCAAGCCTTCACTCATCACTTTCATTCCGTACATCAGCATTGCCACGGAACCGATGAGTGTCATTATCTGTATAAAAAGTGTCATCTACTACTTAAACTTAGAAATCCGATGCAAAGATAATAAAAAAAATACAGACTACCAAATTTTATATCCATATTTTTGCTGATTAGTAAAAAAATGTACCATAAAAAAGTCCTATGGCATAGAATTTGCTCATTAAAAGACAAAATCAAATTATTCAGAATATGAAACAACGAGTGTTATTTTTATTTTCTGTTCTCTTCCTTTCGGTGTCGAGTTATGCAGCGAGAGTGTCGGTTGTAGTGGCGGATTCTGCTAATTCGCTCATTCCCGAAGCCTCCGTTAAGAATCTCTGCTCGCGTAAGAGTTATACCACCTCGGTTGACGGGCGTGCAATTGTGATGATGACTAAGAACCAATGGATTCGCATCTCTGCTGACGGGTATAAATCCCGCAAAATGCGCTGGAACGGTAAGGATTCCCTTCTCTGGGTGACATTAACTCCTCTGCCTGCGAAACAGACCAAGAGACCGAAACTTGGAAGTTATGCTTCGTCCGACGGAGTTGTTTTTTATAGTATGTCGCCCCGCACCTATACCTCCAAGTCTATTGACCACATTGCTCTTATGGAGACCATGGAAGCAGAAACAGAATTGATGGATGAGAAAGTTTCAGCTCCGATAGCCTATGGAAAGGCAGGTAATAATATCTCCGCCGGCAAACTGACTGCCGGGGAGGTTAACGATTTCGCCAAATGGTATCAGTGGCCGTCTATCATAGACGACACCTTAAAAGACCATGTCTCTCTCTGGCGCATTGTGCCGCGCCATCGTTATACGGTGCAGGTGACCAACAAAGAAGGCTTTCCGATAGTATCCCGCGCCGTTAATTTGCTAGACCATTCAGGTAACACAATTTATCAGGCAGTGACCGATAACACCGGTAAAGCAGAGCTTTGGTATCAGCTAATCAGCAATAACCTCTGCGGCAAACACGCAGGTCTGAAGATCCGCGTAGATAACCAAGTAATCGATGCCAAAGACTGGTATGAAGGTCTGAACCATATTATTTTGGACGAGCCATGCGAGGCAAGCGAGACTGCCGATGTCCTCTTTGTAGTGGACGCCACAGGTTCCATGGGCGATGAGATATACTACCTGCAAGCAGAAATGAAGGATGTCATCCGTCGCTCGCAGAATGCAGTCGAAAACCTGCAGATACGTACCGGAGCAGTCTTCTATCGTGACTATAGCGATGACTATCTCACCCGTATCTCGCGTCTCACAGACAATATAGAAACCACCCAGCAGTTTATCGACAAACAGCACGCTAACGGTGGAGGCGACTATGAAGAGGCTATTCCCGAAGCGCTCAAAGCTGCGCTTAATGTCTCAGGTTGGAACGAAGAAGCCCGTGCACGTATTATATTCCTTGTGCTTGATGCACCTTGCCACAAGGATTCGGCAACGCTTGCAATGCTTCACGAACAGATTCTCAATGCCTCTGCAATGGGTGTGCGTATCGTTCCCGTGGTATGCAGCGGTCTGGATAAATCTGCAGAATTGCTGATGCGGGAAATAGCTTTGGCTACCAATGGTACTTCCTTCTTCCTGACTGACGACTCAGGTATCGGTGACTCTCATATCAAGCCATCTACCGATTCTCTCAAGGTAGAACACCTCAATGATATGCTGGTACGAACCATTCAGGAGTTCACTACTATGCCGTCTTGTACGGTATCCGAAGAGGAGGGGGAGATGCATATCCTGCCGTATATACCGAATCCCTTCGAGGCGCAGGATCTGATTTCCGATCCTTCAATCCCGCACGGAGAAACAACGCTCTACCTGATTGATATGTCAGGTAAGGTGATAGCAATCTTTGAGGGTGAGATGGATGCTGTCTCTGCACAGCAGATATCCTCCCGCTACGGCTTGTCCAATGGCGTTTACCTCCTCAAAGCTTTTTATGACGGTCAATGGAACACCAAGAAACTAATCATCCGCTAAATCACAAATATATGAAACATTCTAATTGGATATGTATGCTGTCAGCCATTCTTTTGGGCACAGTGCTCTTTACAGGCTGCGAGAAAAAAAATGTCATCTCTCCTGCAGCAGGGCATATATATGTAGCATCATGGGAAGACGGCTCATCCGAGACTGTCTATCTCTATGAAGACGGTAGCGCCGAGTTGATCCAAAGTCCCGTGGCTGCCAAGTCAATTGACAACACCCATCTTTATTGGGTGGAGGAAAACAATACCATTGACGTCAAATACGGCGAGAACAAAATTTGGCGGCAGGATTTGTGGAATCAGACTATTATTAGTGGCAAATTCGGATATTATGATATAAATGACGAGGAATTGGCGGACCCTAATGGGGTTAAGACTCCTGAACATCAATACGGAATGGGTATCAAGTTCATTTATCCGACCTCAAAAGCTACCAAATTGTATGTCTTAATCCAATAATAACTCCCTAAGAGGCACAACGACAAAATCCCGTTGTTCCCATAAAGGATGAGGAATGGTAAGTGTCGGCGATGAGATGAATATCTCGTCGCCTTTTTCGTCAAATGCACGGATGAGGTCAATATCTATGCAGCGGTCTGCATAAACAGGTTTATCCGAAGAAGCTGCAGGACGGCTTTTAGCTGTTCTGCCCAACTGACGTTCAATGGCTTGGGTGTCTTCAAGCAGGGCGAACAAAGCAAGATTTGTTCTTATTCCAACGCAACAGTTGCAGAACGGGTGTTCTGACTCAAATCCCCAAGGTTCAGAGTAATAGAAATGAGACTGACAAAAAACATTACCACTGCGGCTCAAAAGCGAAATGGCTTCATTAATCGTTTTCTCCCTGTCCCCCAAATTGGCTCCGAGTGATAGATAGACAATCATGAGAAAGTTTGATTGTAGAAGAGTAGAGTGGAGACCCTGTTTTGGTGTCTTCGGACATAAAAGGCTTGAACTCGTCCAATTTTGAGATGGCAAACACTGCTACCAGCACCACAATACACCCTTTGACAAACCCAGCCACCCCGCCTAAGAGACGGTTTAGAGTACTAAGATGTGCCGCTTGTACCAACTCTGAGAGCAGTCGCGCCCCCAAAGAGACAGCAGTACTGATCACCACAAACACCACGGCATAGGCAAAAGCCTCGGAGATGGCGGGGTGTAACTCCCACACATCAGTGATCCATATAGATACATCGCTGCCAAACATGCGGGATACATACAAGCCCACTGCTACAGAGACGATACCTATCACCTCTTTGATAAATCCCCGCAGGAAACCCATAATCAGGCATCCTGCGAGGATAATAACTATGCTTAAATCAATCCAAGACATTTATTTCTGTTTCGGGTCGTATTCCTCCGGCACCCATTTCTCGCCGGTGGTCTTATGCTGCATTATGACATCTTCGATGCCAATGCCGGGGATACCACGTGGTGTCACCGACCACTCGTAGCCGGTCAAACCGTTCGAAGCCATCGTAGAGGCTTTATCCAGATACCAGCCCAAGATACCTGTAACAGAACCTACATAGTTAGCGCAGTTGGTTACACCATGACGGTCTGCACCGGGAATATAGAAATAGGCAAACTTACTATACTCGGACGACGAGCACATGATCTTGTTGTTATAATCGTCTGCCAGTACACGCGATTGCGGATAGCCGATGTTATCTGTTGTAGGAGCAAAGACATTGGCATTGGACGAACTGTCCGGGTGCAAGGTGTCGCACTTAGCCAGTGAGCCGTTGTTGTCAAACTCTCCTGTGAAATGTACATTGCGAATAATAACCAAACGTCCGTCTGCCTTGCGCAGTGAACGCATACTTGACTCGTTGGGAGTAGGCTTGAGATCGATGTCGCGGTAGAGATCAGAGAGAGTCAAATCATCATATTTGAGTTTGCTTACTTCCGGAAAACCGATCATGTGGGTAGCACGACGGAAAACCGAACCCTGAATACGTCCCGGACACCAGCCTACTTTCTGGCTTGCGTTCATTGCATAGATATTGTTGTTATAAGACGGGATACAGAGTTGTGGCTGGTTAGCATAGCGTCCCACTGCCAAACCGTTACAACGGATAATAATCTCTTGTCCCATTTGATACATACCATGGCTTGAACCCAAATCTACCGATATACGCAAATTCTGCTGTTCACCGTTAACGATCTCTTGGATTACCATAGCCTTGTAAAAGTTACCGGCATAGTCATCCGTTGTAATACGCCCGCGGATATAGATGCCCGGGCCATTGGTTGGAATAGTATCTACCGAATAGAGATACAACTCATGCGTAGCGTCATAGGAACGCTCGCGATAAGGACAGGTATCGCTGGCGAAATTACCTCTTTCGGTCATGAATTTATCCAGAAAATCATCCAAATGGTAAACCGTACCATCGGCGGTCAGTTCGGCTACCTGCTCCTCGGATAAGAACACGTCTTTTTCATTGAGGGCGCGAGGCTCACAGGACGCAAGGAAGAGCACAACTGTACCAAGTACAAAGTACAATAGATATTTAGTAGTTTTCATTGCTTTTAGAATTTATATGTTACAGACAGGAAGAAATTCACACCCCATGCATAGTAGTACTTGGAAGGATATTTCCAGGCATTAGCGGTGATTACTGAGTTCTGGTAGTCCTTAGCTCCCTGACGAACGGCGCGAGGCAAACGTGCCTGCTGGTAACCGCCAGTCTTGAAGTGGGTGTTGTTCGTCAGGTTGGTAACGCTCAAGTTGATCGATATCGACTGACGGTTCTTGAGATAGATCAGTTTACCTACCGATGCGTCAATGAGGAAACGGTTCAGCGGATTGGTAGCCGACAAACTCTCCTGCATTGTCATTACATTATACGGATACTTTAGTACAGGCACTCCATTGTCGTCCAGAACTGCGTTCCCGTATATCGGGTCTCCGGTTTCCGGATCAATTTCCACACGCAAAGCCTGACCGTCATCGGTCTTGATAGCATTGGCATAACTGTCTCCGAACCAACCGTTAACACTGCTACCATCTATGCGCTCGCCGGTATATAGACCTTGCATTCTGCGCGAAGGAGCTACAGAGAGGTAGTTCCAGTCATGGTAACTAACCGTTACGTCTGCAAACCACATTTTCGGGTGGAAGAAAGACAACTTGAGGCTGGCATTGGCTTGCGGACCCGTTGCCAACTTCAGACCCTTCAGCAGCACACGGTCCTGAGTCTCGAAAATCAGGTCTTTGGTCACTACATCCTGAGTCATCGGCATTCCGTTCTCGGCAGAGGTGACAGCCAAGGCATCGCTGGTGTAGCGGTAGTCGCCTACAGAAGCGGCTCCAGTCAAAGTGAAATAGGTACCTAACTTAACTGCTATGGCTGCCTCGATACCCATGTGACGCTTGTCAATACCGGTCATTGCCTGATTTACAAACGTACGAGCCTCGTCATCATAGTAGCCGTTCAGTTCTGTTCCGTTCCAAGACTGGGTGAAGAATCCAGTCACACGTCCGCGAACGATTGGATAATTGAACTCATAGGTCAGGTCTGCAGACACAACTTTCTCGCTTGCGGCATAGAAATCATGCAGTGATTTGGCATTATCGTGTGTATAGATGTTATCTACTACGCGGTCATGAATACGCTGCGAGATATAAGCGTCGCGGGCATAAGGCGCGCGTGTCTCAGCAAGAGCATTCACTTTTAATCGGTTACGTCCGTTGATCTTATAGGTAGCGCCTAGTTTGAAAGCAGGATCCAGGAAATGGTGCGCTTCGCCTACCAAGGTGCTTCCGGCATTAGTGTTTTTGCCGTCTGTCATGTCTTGCAGCGCCTTTCTGCCAAGGTACTTCCAGTAGTTGTCTGTACCTCTCTTCTCATCCTCTTGGAGCGCTATAGTGGTCAGATACCATGCACGACCGTTGTGCATGTTCGTTGTACGCTGCATAGATGAGTAGTTGAGTTGCAGCGCATAGTATAAATCTACCTCATAGAAGTTCCATTCGTTCTGGAACCACGCTTTCATATTACCCATGTTTATGCGGTAGTCATAGCCGAAACGGCGTCCGTTTGCTGTGATGATATTATCGTAGCCCTCACGGATCTCATTCTTGCGGACGTTCTCTATATCTGCTTGTGTAAAGCCGCTGTTCGATGCCAACTCTTTGATATCCCGGTCAGCAAAAGCATCGATGTCAATCCATTGGTTTCCTCCCAGCAGATCATCGATGGTCTTGTAGTGGATACCCTGCGAGAAGCGTCCCTCCAAGCCGGCCGTCATCTTCAGGTGTGCAAACTTGGTGTTCTGATAATTGATACTTGCCGAAGCTTCCTGAATATCATTGTGGCGGCGCTCTACGAAATAACGCGCAGCACCGGCAGGGTTGTTGGCATTGTTGGCAATATTCGATGCGTACAAGTTGTCCCAGTCAATCTGAGTAGTCTTGTTGTCGCGTGTCTGCCACAAGTGCACCAGATTGTTATATTGTGCCGGATCAATCGAGGGACCGATCAGATAGCCGTCGTCTGCCACCACTCCTGTACCCAAATTACGACCACTCATATCTTTCCCTATGAAGTTACCCCATTGATAGTGAAGACCGTTCTCGTCAAAGAGCTGCCCGGCAGCTGTCTCATTATTAGGGTTATTGATCTGTCCGTCCCAGAAGAACGAAGGCAGGTTACGGTAGTAATCCGGACGGGGATCCGGTGCATTATAGTAGTTCAACGCCGAGTTGGAATACATAGAGTAGTGGTATCCGGCAGCGAACTTCATCTTGTTATACTCGTCTATATTGAGGTCAAAAGCAGCTATCAACGTCGGGTCATATGACTTGACGATTCGGCTGTTACGCACTTTGCCGTCCTGATATCCCCAATAGGGGTTGTAGTTGATTGAGCCGGTCAGGTCATATACCTCCTGTGTCACAGCAGCGTTCTGTCCGCGCTCTGTAGGAGCTCCAAAAGTGATCAGACGAAGGCGGTTTCCGCTCTTCCATGCTTTCTCTGCAGAGAGGAAATAACCCAATGAGTAGTATTTGATACCCTCGCCGATGATACCTTTGTTATCCACGTACGGTGAGAAACGGTACGCCAACTGTGCTATCACCGACCATCCGTTTGCCATTACGCCCGAAGCATAAGTGGCATTGACACGGGCTTTGTAGTTACGGTTGGTTCCGGCTAAACCTACTTTCCATCCTTGTGCATAACGGCTCGCACCCATAAGGTAGTTGGTGGATTGTCCCAAACCGCCGAAAGTGAAAGCAGTAGCCTCCAGCGGGTTTACAACCTCTTTGTAGCGGCTTGCATCGTTAAGTCCGCCCATTGCAGAGTAGTTGAATTGTCCTCTTTCGGCTGAGTTGAACGGCAGTCCCTCTATATAATAGGTCTCCGCTGTCGAAGCATAACCACGGTTACGGTAGCGCGCCGTGGACCAGGCAAAAGAAGTTGTGGAGTTAAAGACATCCGTTGAAGCTGACGATGAAGAGGCTTGTGACTGCGAGCGGCCTTCGTCATCGTTCATCTCTTCCTCTGTCAGGTTAAGCAAAATCTCGTCTTGCGTTTGCTTGGCGATGTCCTGAGAGAGTTGGATAGCGGGCATCTCGACAGTCTTGTTCTCTTCCAACAGGACAAGCTCGATAGTGCCGACATAGCCTTCTGCCTCAACAATCACTTCTTCGTCCATCGCATCCAGATACAGCAGTTGGAATTCACCTTCTGCATTGGTTGTGGTGGCAATGTTTTGACCGCCTAAAAGCACCTTTGCACCAGCCACCGGGCTGTTGGTTCCGGCATCAATCACTTTGCCTCGCAACGTTGTTTGAGCCATGGCTGAGACAGTCAGCATGAGACCCAAAAGCATTGTTAGAACTTTGTTCATAATAGTGGTATTAAATTTATAGTTATTAGAATTCTGCATTTTTAGGTGTTCTGGGGAACGGAATGACGTCACGGATATTCTGCATGCCCGTAACAAAAAGCATCAGTCTCTCAAAGCCCAAGCCGAAACCTGCGTGCGGAGCACTTCCGAAACGGCGGGTATCCAGATACCACCACATATCTTTCATTGGTATCCGGCGACGCTCGATCTCCGAGTTCAGTTTGTCCAGACTCTCTTCACGCACCGAACCTCCGATGATTTCGCCTATCTGCGGGAAGAGAACATCGGTACCTTGTACGGTCTTGCCGTCCTCGTTGATCTTCATGTAGAATGCTTTGATCTCCTTCGGATAGTCGGTCATGATAACCGGTTTCTTGAAGTGTTCCTCTACCAGGAATCGCTCGTGCTCTGACGACAAGTCATCGCCCCAATTGCAAGGGAACTCGAATTTCTTGCCGTTCTTGACAGCCTCCTGCAGAATATTGATTCCTTCGGTATAAGGCAGACGCACGAACTCGGTATCAATCACAGATCTCAAACGCTCTATCAGACCTTTGTCCACATACTGGTTCAGGAACTCCAAATCATCCATGCAATGCTCCAATGCCCAGCGAACGCAGTATTTGATAAAGTCCTCTTCCAGATCCATCAACTCCTCTTTCTGGATAAATGCCACCTCCGGCTCGATCATCCAGAACTCTGCCAAGTGACGGGGAGTGTTGCTGTTCTCTGCACGGAAAGTAGGACCGAACGTGTAGATCTTTCCTAATGCCAGTGCTCCCAACTCGCCCTCCAACTGACCGCTTACCGTCAGAGCCGCCATCTTGCCGAAGAAGTCATCGCTGTAGTCGATCTGACCGTCATCCGTCTTCTTGAGGTTATAGAGGTTCTTGGTCGTTACCTGGAACATCTGACCCGCTCCTTCACAGTCCGAAGCAGTAATCAGCGGTGTGTGGAAGTAGAAATATCCGTGCTCATGGAAATACGTATGGATTGCCATTGCCATGTTATGACGGATACGAAACACGGCGCCGAAAGTATTGGTACGGGGACGCAGATGCGCTACCGTGCGCAGAAACTCCATCGAAAGCCCTTTCTTCTGCAGGGGATACTTCTCAGGATCGGCTGTTCCATAAACCTCCAGTTCTGTCAGTTGGATCTCTACTGTCTGACCGGCACCTTGACTCTCTACCAATACACCTGTTGCAGATATACAGGCTCCGGTCGTCACCGGCTTCAACTGCTCCTCGCCCATCTTCGCAAGATCCACTACTATCTGGATGTTCTTGATAGTCGATCCGTCGTTAAGGGCGATAAAGGATACATTCTTGTTGCCTCTTCGGCTACGAACCCAGCCACGAACATTGATCTTCTCGCCGTAGTTCGTGCACCTGAGTGCGTCTTTTACTTCTGTTCTTTGCATTATATATCTTGTTTATTTATTTTTTCCTAAAAAGGAACCTCATCTCTGTTGAGTTGGGCGCCGTCTTCTGTCATCGTATTCATGCGAGAGGCAATGGAGATACTATTGTTCTCGCTGTCAACGGGCGTCATCGGGAAGTCGTCATCGGTTGCTTCGTTCTCGTTCTGGAACTTGGCATACTTGCCTCTGAACCGCAGCCAGATGCTGTCCGTAGCACCGTTACGGTGCTTGGCAACTACAATCTGTCCCAAACCGCGCAAATCTTTACCCGTCTTCTCATCGCTGTAGAGGTGATAGTACTCCGGGCGGTGGATAAAACATACCATATCGGCATCCTGCTCAATGGCTCCGGACTCACGCAGGTCGCTCAATTGAGGAGTCTTGCCTTCTACACCCGTACGGCTCTCCACACCACGGTTCAACTGCGACAGGGCGATGATAGGTATATCCAACTCTTTCGCCAGACCTTTCAGGTTACGCGAGATGATAGACACCTCTTGTTCGCGGGAACCGAACTGCATTCCCTGTGCGTTCATCAGCTGCAGGTAGTCGATGATCAGCAGCTCTATTTTGTGCTCTCTCTTCAGTTTGCGGGCTTTCGACCGTAACTCAAACACCGAAAGCGAAGGGGTGTCATCTATATAGAGTGGGGCATTATAGAGTTCGTTGATCTTGGTGTCAAGCCGTTTACGCTCCTCTTTGGTCATCTTTCCGGTCTTGATCTTGTCGCCCTCGATCTCGCAGACGTTCATGATCAGACGATTCACCAGCTGCACATTGCTCATCTCCAGCGAAAACATCGCTACCGGCTTCTTGTAGTTAACCGCTATATTCTTAGCCATCGAGAGCACAAAGGCGGTTTTACCCATTGCCGGACGGGCTGCAATAATCACCAAGTCGGAGTTCTGCCAACCAGAAGTGATCTTGTCCAACGCCGTGAAACCGGATGGCACTCCGGAGATGTTGCCCTCATTCAGTGACGCTTTGTCGATACGCTGCAGTGCTTCCTGTATTACCGGGTCGATCTGCGTCACATCGCGTTTCTGGGATCTCTCCGAAATCTCAAACACACCTGCCTCGGCGCGGCCTAACAGATCTTCGATATCATTGCTCTCGTCATAGGCAGCCTCTTCTATCTGAGCAGCCATTGCGATGAGGTCGCGCGCCGTTGATTTCTGCGCTACGATCTGTGCATGATACCTCAAATGGGCGGTAGAAGCCACACGGACGGTCAGTTCGCTCAGATAACTCACGCCGCCAGCCTCCTCCAATGTCCCCTGGCTCTTCATTTTCTCCGCTACCGAAAGGATATCTATCGGCTGCTCTTTGGCTGCCAAGGCGCGGATAGCTTCAAATATCAGACGGTTTTTATCCTTATAGAACGACTCCGGACGCAACAAGTCGGCTACCATCATGTATGCCTCTTTCTCTATCATGAGCGCTCCCAGCACCGAGTCTTCCAACTCCGGTGCCTGCGGGGGCAACTTGCCCAAATCATTGGCGCCTACTTTGATGATCGTAGTCGTGTTCTTGCTCTTTTTACTTCTTGTTTCCGCCATAATAACTTAGTAGATTGTGAGCAGCTATAAAACTGCTTATTTCGTTGTTCAGCACCTGTCTCTCTGCTACTTCGATACGGTGCTCCATATCCTCGCTCTTGTAGAATCCGTCCAGCAATGCCTGGTTGATTGTCTCGTACATCCAATACTTGGCCTGCTGTGTACGCTGCGCATCAAAATAGCCGTTCTTCTTCGTGAACGCTATATATTCCTCTACGTTTTTCCAAACCTCCAACACACCCGTATGGTCTATCGCCGAACAGCATAAGGCATCCGGTTTCCAGCCCGATTCGGGAGGCGGGAAAAGAGCCAAGGCGTTTTTGAAACTTACACGCGCGGCGCGTGCGCGTTCAATATTATTACCGTCGCACTTGTTGATGGCAATGCCGTCTGCCATCTCCATGATACCGCGTTTTATTCCCTGTAATTCATCGCCTGTTCCGGTCACTTGGAGCAACAGAAAATAGTCCACCATCGAGTGCGCAGCCGTCTCTGACTGTCCTACGCCTACCGTCTCAACCATAATGGTGTCAAATCCAGCAGCTTCGCAGAGCACTATGGTTTCACGGGTTTTGCGCGCTACACCGCCTAACGAACCTGCCGATGGACTGGGACGGATAAAAGCGTTGTTCTCTGCCGAGAGTTCGTTCATACGCGTCTTATCGCCCAGAATGGATCCTCTGGAGCGCTCGGACGAGGGGTCGATTGCCAGCACTGCAAGACGCTTACCCATCTTACACAACTCCGTACCCAAAGCCTCAATAAAAGTTGACTTGCCGGCTCCGGGCACGCCTGTGATACCCAAGCGGATAGAGTTGCCTGCATAGGGCAGGCATTTCTCTATCACTTCTTGCGCAATGGCTTGATCAGAGAGCAGGTTGCTCTCCACCAGCGTTACAGCCTGGCTCAGAACAGTGAGATCTCCCCGTCTGATTCCTTCAAAATACTCATCTGCCGAGAGTATTGTCTTTCGGCGGCGGAATGTATGATAGGGGTTTACAGAAGGCAGGTTTTCCACGCCTCCGTTCACTTTCAGTCCCTTGTATTGTTCGTCGTTCTCGGGGTGTACCATACTTATTTAACTGTCCACTTGATAGTAATCACAGTCTTTGAACGTTGCGGATCGTTGGTATAGAGCGTTACTTGGCGGGTGTATTGTCCTGCCGTCAACGGCTTGCCGTTTGCGTCAATGGTATTGAGCGAAACGGTAAACGTACCCTTCTTGCCGCCGTTCACTTTGCCATTGGCAGAGCACTGCAGATGTTTGTTGGCGTTGTAAATGCGGCGGACAATCAGTTGGTCTGCATTATTGTTTGTGAATGCTACATGCTTCTTGATATTCTTCTTACCGGCAGCCACTACGCCAAAATCAACAGTTGTCGGGATCTGCAGAGCCGGAGCGGTCTGACGCTTCTGGGTGGTCATCTGGCTGAAATCCTCTACTACCTCGCCTTTTAACGTCACTTTATACTCGTCGGTCTTCACGATCTTGTCATTCACGATGACGTATGCACTCATCTCCACGGGACCGTAAGTCTTGTTGTCCTTGCTGCTGAAGCTCAACAACATTTTACCTGTCTCATTGGGTTTCACCTGCATCAGCGTCACGTCTGCATCAAAGCCCTTGGTGCCGTCCATCATGATGGCGATGTTTACAGGCTCGTTTGTCTTGTTTGCATACTCGATCTCGCGGGTTACGACCTGTCCTTTCTTGACAGTGCCGAAGTTCACATTCTGCGATTTCATGCTCAGCGCACCCATCTTCACCGGATAGCTGTTAGGAGCCGGCTGAGCAGGCTTCGGAATAACCTCGCCCTTGATAAACAGCTTCTTTGTAGCCTCGGTTGCATTACTGGTGATTGTAATAGTCTTGGAGAAATGTCCCGGACGACCGTTAGGATTGTAGGTCACCGTGATCTCGCCCGTCTCACCCGGATTGATCGGCTCTTTGGGCCAGGATGGGGTAGTACAACCGCAACTGGCGCGTACATTACTCAGTATCAATGCGGACATACCTTCGTTCTTGAAACTGAACACTACCGACACGCGGCCGTCTGCCTCGTTGATCTTGCCGAAATCATGTTCTGTTTTCTCAAACGTAATCACAGGCTGTTGAGCCATCATGGCTACTGCTACGAGAGCCATAGAGAGCATTGCAAAAATCTTTTTCATTTCTTTATGTAATTTGTATGTAATTTGTTTAATGTTTTTATTCGTTCTTGTTTATTCCGTATTTTGTCCGGTTCAGGAGCCTTAGAGACGGTTAATTCTCTATTCTCCTCACTCCTTTTATCTCGTTTATCTTCTTGAGGTCTTTGAACAACTCGTCCAGTTCGGCACGGTCATACACATATACTTGCAGCCTTCCTTTGAAGATCCCGTCGTTTGACTCGATATTGATCGAGTGCATGTTTATATGATATTTCTCCGTCATCGTCTGGAGCACTTGTATCAGCACGCCAAACTTATCTATTCCTTCTATCTCAATCGTCTCGAGGAACGACTGAACGCGGTTGGTGTTCCAGGTAGCAGAGTAGATACGCTTGCCGAACGAGCTCTTCAGCACCTGTGCCTCCGGGCAGTCAATCTTATGGATATGCATCTTGCCGTCCGGCGCGAGATAACCTAATACAAGGTCGCCCGGAATAGGATGACAACAGTCGCTCAGGTGATATTTGGTACCTAAATTTTCGTCCGTCAGCACGATGGCATGCGGCTCGCCTTTCTTGGGCTTGACTATCGGCTTCTCCTCGTTCTCGGTTATCTGAGGCTGATCCTTGTCCGAACTCAACAATCGCTTCCACCATTTCTTGCGGATAATCTCCTCCAAGTTGTCAAGTTGGATATTTCCTTGCCCGATCTGGCGGTATAGTTGGTAAGGCGTAGTCAGATCATAGTGGTTCAGCATTCTGTGCAACGCCTTGTTTTCGTTCTCGCGCTCGCCCAACATGTCCAAGGCATCGTGGAACAACTGCTCGCCGTGCTTCGTATATCGTGCCTCTTCGCGCTTGAAATAGGCGCGCAGACAACTCTGTGCTTTGGCTGTGATACACCATTTGAGCCACTGCGCTTCGGGGTGCTGGGATGCACTCGTCAAAATCTCCACCTGATCTCCGGCTTTCAACTGGTAACTCAGCGGCACCAGATTATGGTTTACTTTCGCGCCGATACAATGGTCGCCCAGATTCGAGTGGATCATGTAGGCAAAATCCAATGCCGAAGCTCCGAGCGGCATTACTTTCACATCGCCCGTCGGGGTGAAAGTAAACACCTCTTTCACGAACAGGTTGTTCCGGAAGATATCTACAAACTCCTGCGCATCTCTCTCAGGATGACTCAATGCCTCTTTGGTGCCGCTTAACCAGCGTTCTATCTGCGAGTCGTCATGGTCGCCCGTCTTATATTTCCAATGGGCAGCCAGACCGCGCTCTGCCAACTCGTGCATTCTTTTTGTCCTGATCTGTATCTCCACCCATGTGCCGTCGCCGCTCATTACCGTGATATGCAGCGCCTCATAGCCATTGGCCTTTGGCGTCGAGATCCAGTCTCTGATACGCGACGGATGGGGACGGTAGATCTCCGTGATGGCTGAGTAGATCATCCAACACTGGTCTTTCTCCGACAGCGACTCGTTAGGCGTGAAGATAATACGCACTGCCAGAATGTCATACACATTCTCGAACGGCACCTGCTTTGTCACCATCTTGTTCCAGATCGAATACACGCTCTTGATACGCGCTTTCACCTCAAACTGGTACCCCATGTTCTTCAGTTTCTCGCGGATAGGAGCGGAAAACTCTTCAAAGAACTTCATCTGGGCATCCCTGATCGCCTCTAACTTGTTCTGTATTTCTGCGTACTCTTTCGGGTGCTGGTATCTGAAACTCAGATCCTCCAACTCCGTTTTGATCGGGAACAGACCCAGACGGTGTGCCAACGGCGCATAGATATATTGTGTCTCACCGGCTATCTTGTACTGTTTGTCTTGCGGCTGCGAACCTAAGGTACGCATATTATGCAACCGGTCTGCCAGCTTCACCAGCACTACGCGTATGTCCTCAGACATCGTCAGTAACAACTTCCGGAAGTTCTCTGCCTGAACCGATGCCTGCTCGCCGAACATCCCGCCGGAGATTTTGGTCAGACCCTTTACTATCAACGCGATCTGATCACCGAACAGATTGCGGATATCTTCTACCGTGTAGTCAGTGTCTTCTACCACATCGTGGAGCAGGGCGGAACAGATGGAAGTACTGCCAAGCCCTATTTCACTTACGCAGATGCGTGCCACCGCCAAGGGGTGCATGATATATGGCTCCCCGCTTAGTCGCCGCACGCCGTAATGCGCTTTGTGCGCAAATGCAAAAGCGTGACGAATCAACTCCTCTTTTCTTCCGAACCGAGTCTTGGCATACACCTCCAACAAGCGCTCAAACTCCTCTTGGATCATCTGCTCCTCTTCTTGGGTAAATTCACTCTTTTTCATTGCTTCACGATAGTTATATTCATATGCGCAAGTTACACGCGCGCAAATTTGGGTGCAAATTTACGAATAATTTCTGACATACGCAAATTTAATTGATATATTTCTGACAAAATAGCATAATCTCCACTCATTTTTGCCAATAAATCAAGCCGAAGGGTATATGCTTTAGGGGTGTATAAGGGTCTCGTAAGGGTTAAATAAGGGTTTTATAAGGGTTATCTCAAGTCAACGATTTTGCCAATGCAATCGGAATTGTGCCAAATTACCGGTCAAAATTCAAAAAAACAATTAAATTCTTGCATATGTCAAAAAAATGTTGTACCTTTGCACCCGCAAACTCACGCAGGGGTGTCTGCACGATGCTATGGCGTGGGGGAGGCAGACATATTATAAAGCGTTTGCTAACGCTTGTTTTTGACTTCTTGAAACGTAGGAAATTTCAGAGGTAATGTTCGAAAACAAGGCGAGTGGACGCCCGTGGGCGTATTTCTGCGCCCACGTGTGCCGTACAATCGGGTACACGCGTGGCTTTTTCTATACGCAGCGTGGGTTTCTGCATTGCTTATTCGACATTACGGGTTTTTCCTACGACCTCAAGAAGCGGATAAGCAAAAGAAGAGATCCGCGTTTTTTGATGTTCGGAACCACCTGCTTTGAGTGACCTTAGGTTTAGGCAGTGATATATTCCCATCTTAACAACGATCCGGCAAACGTCGGAAAATTGTTAAGATGGGATTTTTTGTATAATTGTCTTTAATTGTTGATAATTGTGGACTAAGAAGAAAATCTGTTTAATTTGTTAAATTTATGGACTGATAGAATAGCATGAAACCGCAACAGAGTTTGATCAGACGACGCAAGACCTACCGCGATGAGGAAGGAGTGATAGTGGGTTATGGAGCAGAGGAGGTTTATTTCGTAGCCAAGCCCCGTGATTATGAGACGCATCCTCTCCGTGAGGGTGAGATACGCAACACCTCTATCTTCCACCGCTCTATGACGATGGCGTTGGAGGAACTTGCCGACCCCGTCCGCAAAGCCGAATGGAGCAAACGCTGGCATGCCCAGTTGAACGAGCCGGAGCCGGATGCACCTATCGAGCGCAAGACAGGCAAAAGACATATCTACCTGCGTTTGGACAGATATGTGCAGTCCGTCATTCAAAGGCAGCTGAGGAAAGAGGAATGAAAGGCAAACACCCATTTGAGACGTTCACGTGAATGACAGGTAATTGACAGCAGATAGTGTCGACAATGGGTAACGGATGACTAAGAATATACAAGAACAACTAACGTCGCAATCGGCAAATGGATCGCAAGAGAAAGAAATTTGACATGGCACAAGTGGCATAGTTGGCATAGTTGAGTCCTATAAAATTCAAGAAGAGTGCCAAGAGTGTCAAGTGTGCCAAACAAAAAATAAACATGAGATAGTTGAGACTTTGAGACTTTAGAAAGTGTTGGGAGACCTTGAAAATAAAGGATGACTTTTCCTAAATAGTGTTGA
>DGTP01000012.1 GCA_002394335.1 Bacteroidales bacterium UBA4333
GAGCGGGATCTATCGGAAGCGAATCCGTACAAACGACTTCTTCCAGAACCGACTCCTCTATCCGCTGGCAAGCGCTACCGCTAAGAACTGCGTGAGAGACTACTGCACGTACAGACTTGGCACCACCTTCTTTCATTATTTCTGCGGCCTTGCAGAGTGTACCTGCGGTGTCCACCATGTCATCAAAGATGACCACGTCTTTGCCATATATATCTCCCAGGATGCGCATTTCGGATACCTGATTGAACTCAGGGCGATGCTTGTAGCAAATCACCATCGGCACTTCGCGGTCGGTCATGATATGCAGTTTCTTCGCGAAATTAGAAGCTCGCTTCGAGCCACCCACATCCGGCGAAGCGACAATCAGTTTCTTCAGGTTCAGCGAAGCTACATACGGAGCCAGCACATTCGAACCAAAAATATGATCCACGGGGATGTCGAAGAATCCTTGGATCTGGTCGGCATGCAGATCCACAGTGATGACACGGTCCGCTCCTGCCGTCTGTAACATGTTTGCTACCAGTTTAGCGCCAATAGAGACACGGGGTTTGTCCTTGCGGTCCTGGCGTGCCCATCCGAAATAGGGGATGACAGCAATCACCTTGTACGCACTTGCGCGTTTGGCCGCATCAATCATCAGCAATAACTCCATGAGGTTATCGCTGGTGGGACAAGTTGATTGTACGAGATAAACAGACTTTCCGCGAACAGACTCCTCAAAATAGGTGCAAAACTCACCATCTGAGAAACGATCGACATGCAAAGCGCCGAGTTGGCAACCCAGCTCTTGGCAAATACCTTTAGCCAACGCCATGCCTTTGGAGCCGGCGAAGATTTTGAACTGATTAGACGATTCCATTATTTATTTTTTCTTTTTTTGGATCCGTTGTTGGATGCTCCCGGCTGTGCAAAGAGTTGATTGAACGCCTCTGAGTCACACTTCAGCGCTCCTTTGGAGAGGAAGAGAATGTCTTCTTTCACACGTCCGATACCCGACTCCTGGTCTCTGTTCCACACCAGGTTCCGCTGCCGCATACATTGTGCGATATAAATCTCCAGCGCATCGCGCTCTTTTCCCTCCGGCAGGGTCGCTGTGTAAGCAATCATATCCTGCACGATGCGTCCGTAGTTGCGCATCATAATGGGAGATGTATTCCTGTTCAATTGAGAAATCATGTCATTTACAATTTGGTCATTTGCCATTTGTTATTTCTTGCGGATGAGATAAATCATTGTTGGATAGTGGTCTCCGTAGCCATTCTGCCATACGCCGCCCTTGTGGGTACGTAAGGGAGTACCTTTGTCTTTGCCTTCCTGGACGGTCAAGAAAGGCTTGTTGAAGATCTGCGCCTTCCAGTAGGTCCATTTGCCGGATTCTATTTTCTCGTTCATCAGCGGTTCGCTGATGATAATCTGGTCAAAGAGGTTCCATGAACCGTTGTACGCCAGCGAACCGATACCGCGGTCGAGCATCTGCCACATGGTATTGAAATACCCCTGCTGCTCCACCTCCTCACGGTACTTGCGCGCTTTCAGCACTTCTTTGCAGCTGTGGTTATACGGATCATCATTCAAGTCACCCATAATGATAATTTTCGCTCTTGGTTCCTTGAGATAGATCGAGTCACAAATAGATTTGCAGAGCATAGCGGCAGTGTCACGTCCCGGACGACTTGACAACTCGCCTCCGTAACGGCTCGGCCAGTGGTTCACAATGACGTGGATCTTCTCCGGCTTTCCGTCTCCCATGAGGTAACCCGACACACAGAGTTGCAGACGGGTCTTGATCACGCCTCCGTCCGCATAGTGTGCTTTGAGTTCAAAGCCGTTTGTCTTGGTGGGCTTGAAGAGCACGGTGTCGTAAAGGAATCCCACATCCACACCACGGCGGTCAGGACCTTCTATCAAAATCGGCTTGAGGCGACGACCATATTTGCTGTTTGCCTCTGCGCAGAGGTCATACAAACAACCTATATTCTCCACCTCTGCTACACCGATACATGCAGCGCCGCGGGGATCATAATCGGTGCCCAACTGCGAAACAGCGTAGGCCATGTTCTTCACCTTGTTCTCATACTTGAGTCCGTTCCACTTCATACCACCGTCCGGCAAATACTCGTAGTCATTCTTGCCCTCGTCATGGATGGTATCGAAGAGGTTCTCTAAGTTGTAAAACGCAACACAACGAACGAATTGTGCGTTCGTCTCCTCCTGTGCTTTCGCAAAGATGCTAACCGTCAACATCAATGCTGCAACATAAACAAATGTGTGTTTCATTGTATGTATTTTTGCGATATTTACAAAATCGGCTACAAAATTAGTAAAATATTTTGATATGTGCAAATTTTTTTGTAACTTTGCAGTCGCAAAACGTAAAAAAGCTTGTTATGCCTCAAAAAACGCCGGAACAAATAGCTCTTGAGAAACAACGGGACCGTCTCACCAAACGGTTTCATAAAGCCTGTGCAGACTACGGTCTGATTGCAGACGGAGACCATATACTAATCGGTCTGAGCGGAGGCAAAGACAGTCTGGCATTGGTCGAGTTGCTGGGTCGGCGAGCCAAGATCTACAAACCGCGTTTTCAGGTCACGGCTTTGCATGTGCGGGTTAAAGAGCGGGCATATATCTCGGACATGAGTTATCTGCAGCGGTTCTGCGACGAAGCAGGTGTGCCGCTGATTGTGAGGGATGTAAGCCTACCCCCGGCCCCTCCCTTAAGGGAAGGGAGAACGCCGCGAGAAATCGACAATCCGTGCTTTCTCTGTGCTTGGTATAGGAGAAAGGAGTTATTTAACGTCGCGCAAGAGTTGGGATACAACAAGATTGCATTTGGGCATCATAAGGACGATATCATCGAGACACTGCTGATGAATCAGATTTTTCAGGGCGCCTATGCCACGATGCCGCCTATTCTGCAGTTAGAGAAGATGCCGCTACAGATCATCCGGCCGCTGGCGTTGATTGAAGAAGCAGACCTGATTCGCTACGCAGAGATGCGAGGGTACGAGAAACAGAAACAGTTGTGTCCGTTCGAGCATGTTTCTTCACGGGCAAAAGTGAAAAATCTGGTGGCGCAGATCAAGGCGCTTAATCCCGAAGCAATGGACTCGATGTACGCCGCCATGACGAATATCAAAAAAGAATATCTACCGAAAATATAATCTACTATATATGAATGCTTTATATACTATATTATTACTATTAGCATCGAACGTCTTCATGACGCTGGCGTGGTATGGCCATTTGAAGTTGCAGAACATGGGGATTGTCTCCAACGCAACACCTTTGATTGTGGTTATTTTGCTCTCCTGGGGCATTGCTTTTTTTGAATATTGCCTGCAGGTTCCCGCCAACCGGATGGGTTTTGACGGCAACGGCGGCCCCTTCACATTGATGCAACTAAAGGTCATTCAGGAGGTAATCACGCTCGTGGTTTTTGTTATTTTCTCAGCGATTGCCTTTGGTATGCCGCTTCGATGGAACCATTTCGTAGCATGCCTGCTGCTTATTGCCGCCGTGTATTTCGTCTTTGGATTCAAATAAATGTTTCACTTCTAAAATAAGAGGTTATGAGTAAGAAAATCGTGGTCTTCACCGGCGCCGGAGTAAGCGCGGAGAGTGGTCTGGGTACGTTCCGCGACTCAGACGGGTTATGGGAACATTACCGCATCGAAGATGTGTGTACCCACGAGGCATGGTTGCGCAATCCGCAGTTGTGCGTGGATTTTTACAATGCCCGCAGAAAGGACACTCTGGCAGCCCAGCCGAATGCTGCGCATGTGGCGATTGCCAAGTTGCAGGAGGCGTTGCCCGACACCCGCATCATCACCCAGAATATCGATGATCTGCATGAGCGGGCAGGTGCCAAAAATGTGGTACATCTGCATGGTGAGATCACCAAACTGCGATCCGAGAACAACGAGACGGCTACGGTGCCTCTGGAAGGATGGGAACAACACTACGGCGACCGTCATCCGGATGGTTCGTTATTACGGCCGTATATCGTTTTCTTCGGTGAAGGAGTGCCGTATTTCGATGAGGCATGCCGCATCGCGTCGGAGGCAGAAATCATGGTCGTTGTGGGAACAAGTCTGAACGTCTATCCGGCAGCGAGTCTGATTCATTACGCACCGAAAAACTGCCCGATTTATTTCGTGGATCCGGGTCAGCCGGAGTTCGGTATGTGGGCGGACCGAATCACCCATATCCGAAAGAAAGCTACCGAAGGTGTGCCGGAGTTAGTAGAGCAATTATTGAAGGAAAACAAGTAATATTTTCATGAATCCGTATATTCAATCATTGCGTCTGAGGACGCTGCCTTTGTCCGTTTCGGGAATCATTCTCGGAACGGGTATGGCATGGCGCGAGATGGGCTGTCAGCCATCAGCTGTCAGTATTCAGATTTTTGTGTTAGCCATCTTGACGACGCTGAGCTTGCAGATCTTAAGCAACCTCAGTAATGAGCTGGGGGATGCACTAAAAGGGACGGACCAAGAGCAGCATGGACGCGAAGCGTACGGGCTGCAGGCAGGGAAGATCACAGAACGGCAAATGAAAGGCATGATTTGGCTGTTTTTTGGGCTCTGCGTAGTGTTCGGTATCTTATTGATATACAGCGCTTTCGGTACACTTGCCAGTATGCAAAGTCTAGGATTCCTCTTACTGGGTGCCTTTGCAATAGTGGGTGCAGTCAAATATACCCTTGGAAAGCACAGTTACGGGTACATCGGTTTGGGTGATTTAGGAGTGTTTTTGTTCTTCGGGTTGTTAAGTACGGTCGGCGGCTATTATTTGCAGGTGCAAAATTTGACGGCGGAGATTTTTTGGTATGGAGCGGCAATCGGATTACCTTGCGTAGGAGTGTTGAATCTGAATAATATCCGCGATATGCAAAATGACCGTGCACACGGCAAACGCACTTTTGCGAGCCTCTTGGGCGAGCGGGGCGGACGAGTGTATCAGACGCTTTTGCTGGTTGGCTGTCTGGCAATTTTTTGCGTATATGGACACTGGTGGGTTTTGTGTATTATTCCGGTATGGGGATGGCACCTCTGGTACGTCTGTAGTCATACTGAGAAATTAGACAAACAGATGCCTGTTTTGATGTTCAGCACACTTATTGTGGCGATTTTAGCACTTTTTTGATAAAAAATACACATTTAATGTGTAAAAATTTCCACATCCCTTGCGTATGTGGAATTTTTGTTGTATCTTTGCGGCGCAAAATGTATAAGTAAATTATGAAAGGAATTATTTTAGCGGGAGGAAGCGCAACTCGTTTGTACCCGTTGAGCAAAGCGATCAGCAAACAAATCATGCCGGTATATGACAAGCCGATGATTTATTACCCCTTGAGTGCATTAATGTTAGCGGGAATCCGCGAAGTGTTGGTAATCAGTACTCCGCGGGATTTGCCGATGTTTGAGGAGTTGTTGGGTGACGGCAGCCGAATCGGTATGAAGTTGAGCTACAAAGTACAGTTAGTGCCGAATGGTCTGGCGCAGGCTTTTGTGCTGGGTCGTGAGTTTTTGAACGGCGAACCGGGATGCTTGATTTTGGGCGATAACATGTTCTACGGCCAGCATTTCGGTCATATGCTCCGTGACGCGGTAGAGAGTGTCCAAAAAGGCGGCGCATGTATCTTCGGTTACGAAGTAGCGGATCCGCGGGCGTACGGCGTGGTGGAGTTTGAGGAAGAGCAGTCTTCTTCTGATCTGCACGGAGGAAAAGAGACTGTGTTAAAAGTCAAGAGTCTCGAGGAGAAGCCGGCAGAGCCGAAGAGCAATTATGCCGTTCCGGGTCTGTATTTCTACGACGCGACGGTATGTGAGAAGGCGGCCAATCTGCAGCCCAGCGCACGCGGCGAGTACGAGATCACGGACCTCAATAAGATTTATCTGAACGAAGGCACGCTGAAAGTCAAACTGTTCAGCCGCGGTTTCGCATGGCTGGATACAGGCAACTGCGACAGTCTGCTGGAGGCCGGCAATTTTATTGCTACTATCCAGAACAGGCAAGGTTTCTATGTCAGCTGCATCGAGGAGATCGCTTGGCGCAACGGCTGGATCAGTACAGAGCAGCTGGCAGCTTTGGGTAAAGAGATGAAGACCGCTTACGGCCGCTACTTAGAGCGGATTGCTGCAAAGGGATTTTAGTAGGAATAAAAAAAATTCACAATACTATGAAACGCTTCATTGTTATGCTATGCGTCCTAATGGGGGCTTTGAGCCTCAGCGCGCATGAGCACT
>DGTP01000004.1 GCA_002394335.1 Bacteroidales bacterium UBA4333
GTCCAACTTTTTGGGGTCACATCAGCGTGAGGTGCTGTTTTCTGTTATTCGCACTGTTTATCTTTGGATACTTATTGGAGCGAAGCCTGATAAGCGGCTGCGTCCATGAGGGTGTCCAGTTCAGCGGGGTCGGCGATGCTGATCTTGATCATCCAGCCTTCGCCGTAAGGATCGTTGTTCACCAGTTCCGGCTGGTCGTTGAGTGCCTCGTTGAACTCGAGCACTTCACCCGAAACAGGCATGTTGAGATCGCTGACGGTCTTCACAGCCTCTACCGAACCGAATACCTCTCCTTGTCCGATCTGTTCACCGATGGTGTCCACATCTACAAAGACGATTTCTCCAAGTTCTGACTGAGCATAATCGGTAATGCCCACAAAGGCCTCATTGCCTTCTACGCGTATCCATTCATGTTCGCTGGTGTAGCGTATATTCTCAGGAAAATTCATGATAATAATGATTTATGGTTGTTACGTTATTTTTTAGCCGGTTGGGATGAGATCTGGTCGCCGACGGTGGACATAGCGCAGCGGAAACCGATCTGGTTGGAGCAGCGGTCTTGGTCCAGATAGCGTCGTGTACTGGGGCTGAGCCAGTAGATGCGGTCTGCCCAGCTGCCGCCTTTATAGACGCGTGTCTTCTTGGTGATACGCGGTGCGAGCACGTCGGTCGGGTCGATCTTCTTGCCTGCGAGGTCTGTCAGACCGATGGTGTCCAATGGGAAGTCGGTGTCGATCTTGCTGGCGAAGTCGCCGTCCTTGTAGTCACGCTTGTCGTTGTCCGAGGTGAAGGTCAGCATGAAGCATCCCACGGAGTCGAGTTTGTACTTGCCGTTCTCTTTGAGCGGCTCGCGGTAGATGTTACCACGGAAGGAGTTGTACTCGGTAACGGTCTGGTGGGAGGTCTCACGGAAGACATCCAGCACCCACTCGTTGACATTACCCGCCATGTTGTATAGTCCGAAATCGTTCGGCAGGAAGGAGTTCACCGGACCGGTGATCACATAGCAGTCGTTGAGGGCGCCGGACACACCCATCATATCGCCTTGTCCGCGAACGAAGTTGGCTTGCAGGCGGCCTACGTTCTTCTTGCTCAGATCACGCGGGTGGTAGCCTGACCAGGGATATATCTTGTCCTCTACGGTGATTCCGTCTTCGCCGGCTACAGGTGCATAAGCGGCAAACTCCCACTCAGCCTCTGTCGGCAGACGGTAACCGGTAACGAGAATACCGTCCGCTTTGTTGACCTTGCGGTTGTTGCCGTAAGAGTCGCGCATCGGACGGCGTCCGTAATCGGGCGTATAGTCTTTGCTGAAGAGATATTTCTCGGTGTTGAACACAAAATGGTCACGGATATAGTCGTACGGCACGCGGCAGACGAGGATAGTAGTGGTGTCCCATGTGCCGAGACGCGGCTCAAACCCTGCATCGCGGAAGCGCTTGATTTCCTCTTTGGAGAAGTCTTTGAGTTCGCGCAAGGTGTCGAGGTGATAGCCGGGGTGTTGCTGGTTCCACTCCTCGATAGAGCCCTTGTCGGCAATCCACTCCGGATCCTGCATCTCTTCGAGCAGTGCCTCGCGGTCTTCTTCCGTGAGGGTGGTGTCGATCGGCCAGCGGTAGTTGAGCTCTGCGAAATTAGGAGCCTGGATAGCACCTGCCTGAATCAGCGCCAACTCGTTGACACGGTCGGTACGCCACTGGCAGTAAGCCATCGCTTGGTCCCACGTAACACCTACGATGGGATAGTGGGAGAAAGCAGGGTGTTTGAAGTAGTTCTCGAGGTAAGGCTCGTTGTAAGCCAGCTCGTCACGCCAAACGGTAGAGTCCGGCTTGGCTGCGTCCACCAGCTGCGGAGCGGTTTTACCGAAGACGATCTCCATCCAGTGGAGGTACTCGTTCCAGTTAAGACAAGTCACCTCATATTTGTCCATGTAGAAGGAACTTACCGTGATCTTACGGTCGAGGTTGTTACGCGGAGCGGTGATGAACTCATCTTGCTCACCGGTAGTGAATGTACCACCTTGGATGGGCACCATACCGGTGGGGTTGACATTACCCAGATGGTCGTACGCCTCGAAATTGGTGGTTTTCTGGTCAAAGTAATTCCAACCCGTAGTATTGGAAACCTTGGTGTTCAAGTCACTCTGCTTGCAAGCACTCAGGCTTACCACAGAAAGCAGCAATAATAGCTTTGTTACCTTGTTCATATGAATAATATTAGTAAGTTTTCGTATATAATCACTAATTTCAGCCTGCAAAGTTACGATTATTTTTTCATATACGCAAGCGCGCACGCGTTTTTTTCATTAAAATTTAACTTTTTTCTCCCAAAATGCGTCAGTTTGCGCTTTAGACTTGTTGAATTGTTGTTTTTTTCTTACCTTTGTCCCCGATTTTTATGAACAGGACGCGAATAAATATCGGTGGGCAATGTCTGGACTTGGCTACTCCCGCGGTGATGGGGATTCTCAACGTGACGCCTGATAGTTTCTACGCCGCCTCCCGTGTGGCGGAGGACGAGGTGGTGGAGCGTGCTGCTGCGATGCTGGCTTCGGGAGCTGCGGTGTTGGATATCGGCGGCTGCTCGACCAGACCTCAGTCGCAGCCGGTGGACGGGGAGGAAGAATGGCGCAGGGTGGAACCGGCGTTGCGGGCTGTCCGGGAGGCTTTTCCCGCGGCGGTACTGTCGCTTGACACCTTCCGGGTGGAGGTGGCACGGCGGGCGCTGGAGTCTTTCGGGGCGCTGATCATCAATGACATATCCGGTGGCGGCGAGGCGATGTATGACCTGGTGCAGCGGACGGGCGTGCCTTATGTGCTGACAGGTAGAGAACTGCCGGAGCGGATGCGTTCTTATCCGGGGCTGATATGCGATCCGGGGATAGGGTTTTTAGGTTCGACGGAGGCGGACTACCGGGCACTCCGGGAGATGAAGAGAGGAGACTATCCTCTGCTGGTCGGGTTGTCGCGCAAGTCGATGATTTACAAGCCATTGGGTATTACTCCGGCAGAGGCGCTTGCGCCTACTCAGGCGATGCATATGTACGCCCTGATGCACGGAGCGGATATCCTGCGAGTGCACGACGTGAAAGAGGCGGCGGAGACGGTTAAGATGTTTACAATGTTGGAAAAATAGAATAGCGATGTTTGATTTATTAGCTTTGGATTTCAAGTTCAAGTACATAGTCGATATCCTGTTGGTGGCGGCTATCTTGTATGAGGGTTACCGGCTGTTGCGCCGTTCGGGCGCAGTGAACCTCTTCTGGGGGATATTGGCTTTTATAGTGGTGTGGTTTCTGGTGAAGTTTGTGTTCCAGTTGGACCTCACGGCGGCGATGTTCGACCGTATTATAGCGGTGGGAGCCTTGGCGCTGATTGTGATCTTCCAGGAGGAGATCCGTGCATTGTTCTACCGGATAGGATCGCGCTTCAGGGGCTTGCAGTTCAAGCATCTGCGTGCGGCTTCACAAACTATGGAGGACAAGCGTGCAGAGGCTATCCTGCGTGCGTGCAGTAATATGTCCCGCACCCGCACGGGCGCGTTGATTGTGATTGCCGGTAAGCAGGATCTCAAGGAGTTTGCCGATACAGGCGAGCGTATAGATGCACGGATATCGACGCGTATGATCGAGAATATATTCTTCAAGAACACACCGTTGCATGACGGTGCGCTGATTATTGTGGGGGACAGGCTGCACTCGGCAGCGTGTATCTTGCCGGTGAGCAAGAACCAGGATATTCCGCAGCATTACGGTCTTCGTCACCGTGCAGCGTTGGGACTCACCGAGCGCTGCGACGCGCTGGCTATCGTGGTCTCGGAGGAAACGGGAAAAATCAGTATTGCTTCCGACGGTCAGATCAAGGAGGTCTCGGAGGACTTAATCCTTGTTAATCTTAGTGCCGCGTTTGACAGGAGCCGAACGGAATAGGCTCTGGTCGCGGCAGATGACGCACTGGCGCGGCTCGGGCAACTCGAACAATACGGTGAACTTGACACCCACGAGGAGGTTATGAACCGCGCTGGCAAAACCGCTGGTGGTCATCACATCGTTCATGGTGATATTGTCTAACATCGTACGGGTTCCATAGACCGGAGCGGTCTCGCCGGTATTGTATCCTGACGGAAGGGTCAGGGCGGTTCTGTTGTCCGCCGTGTGAATATCCAGCAAGCCGTAGTCGGCAAAGAGTCCCAGACGGTATTGTACCTTGCTCTTCGGCACATCGAAGCCGCGCAGGTCGGTCAGGAAACCGAGGCGCAGACCTATCTCGGCGCTGACGTCCAGATTGAAGCGGAACTTGGCGTCGAAACTCTTCTCAAAAGGCACATTGTCAAAGAACTGGTACTCCGGCATGCTCTTGAAATCATCGAAGAAAGCATAGTCGCCGAAAGTGGTTATATTGGCTTTGGAGAAAGACTTGGTCAGCAGCGACAAGCCGGCTTTCACTCCCACCAATCCGTAGAATCTGCCCCATTGTCCGCCGATCATCACGGGCACTTGGATCATCATGTTGCGGTACTGGTCGCGGCGGTCGTTGATCTGATAGACATAATTGAAACTCTCGCCCTGCAGATCCACTTGGTTGAAGAGCGTGTCGGCGGCACTGGAGGAGCGGTTGAAACTCGTCATCCCGTAGTTGACCCCCACACCGATGTCAAAGATAAGGTGTTTCTTGTACTGCAAGTCGTACATAAGACCCAGACCTCCGGCTACACCGAGGCTGTTGGGGTACTGGCTCGCCTGAGGCAGTAATGACCATTCTCCTACTTCTCCCCAAAGACCTATATGGTTCTTGATTTGGGCGTTCGCAGCCACGCTGAACACAGCCAGCAATGACAGAATTAAGTATCTTTGTACGATTTTCACGATTTTATTTGTATTTTTCAAAAATTTTCAGTACCTTTGCACTCGCTTAGGCAAAAATACGCATAAAATACCAATTGCGGGTGCAAAAGTAATAAAAAAAATCAACATATACAAATTTTTTGCAAAATATCCACAAAAAATAACAAAAAGTATGCAATTTAATCGAACTTTAATCACAGCAGCTCTTCCTTATGCCAATGGTCCTGTGCATATAGGGCATTTGGCAGGCGTGTATGTCCCGGCAGATATTTACGCCCGGTTTATGCGCCTGAAGGGCAAGGAGGTGTTGTTCGTCTGCGGTAGTGACGAGCATGGTGTGCCGGTCACTATCCGTGCGCGTAAAGAGGGGATTACCACCCAGGAGGTGGTGGACAGATACCACAATCTGATCAAGCGCTCTTTTGCCGATTTCGGTATATCGTTTGATATCTACTCGCGTACGACCTCCGAGACCCATCACCGCTTTGCGGCGGAGTATTTCCGCAAGATGTACGATGCGGGGCAGTTTGTGGAGGAGACCTCCGAGCAGTTCTATGACCCGCAGACGGGACATTTCCTCACCGACCGTAACATCCGCGGCGAGTGTCCGCGCTGTCATTCTCTGGGAGCTTACGGCGACCAGTGCGAGAAATGCGGTGCCACGCTCTCGCCGGACGAGTTGATCAACCCCTATAACGCCGAGACCGGCAATCCCCTGGCGAAGAAAGAGACCAAACACTGGTATCTGCCGCTTGATCAGTACCAGGGATGGCTGGAAGACTGGATCCTCAACCGCCACAAGGAATGGCGCCCGAATGTCTATGGACAGTGCAAGTCCTGGCTCGACGGCGGACTCAAACCCCGTGCCGTGACGCGTGACCTCGACTGGGGAATACCCGTGCCGGTAGAGGGGGCGGAGGGCAAGGTGCTCTATGTCTGGTTCGACGCCCCGATCGGATATATATCCAACACCATCGAGCTCTGCCAATCCAACCCCGACAAATACGGAGACTGGCAGAAATGGTGGAAACAGGACGACACCCGCATGATCCATTTCATCGGCAAAGACAATATCGTCTTCCACTGTATCGTCTTCCCTGCCATGCTCAAGGCGCAGGGATACAACCTGCCGGACAACGTGCCGTCCAACGAGTTCCTGAACCTTGAGGGCGACAAGATATCCACCTCCCGCAACTGGGCGGTGTGGCTCAACGAGTATCTGGAGGATTTCCCCGGCAAGCAGGACGTCCTGCGCTATGTGCTGACCGCCAATGCGCCGGAGACCAAGGACAACGACTTCACCTGGGCGGACTTCCAGGCGCGCAATAATAATGAGTTGGTGGCCATCTACGGCAATTTTATCAACCGTGCATTAGTGCTCACCAACAAGTATTTTGAGGGCAAGGTGCCGGCTTGCGGTGAACTCACCGACTACGACCGGCAGACCATCGAGGAGTTCAAGAACGTGAAAGCCACCTTGGAGGACTTGCTCAACAATTTCCGTTTCCGCGACGCACAGAAAGAGGCGATGAATCTCGCCCGTATAGGTAACAAGTATCTGGCGGATACCGAGCCTTGGAAACTCGCCAAGACCGACTTGGAGCGCACCGCTACGGTGCTCCACCTCTCGCTCCAGATCGCAGCCAATCTGGCAATCGCTTTCGAACCTTTCCTGCCCTTCTCGTCTGCCAAGTTGAAGACGATGCTTCGTCTTGACGAGCAGATCGGATGGGATGATCTGGGACGTATCGATCTCCTCGCTGCAGGACAGTCCTTGGGCGAAGTGTCGCTGCTCTTCGAGAAAATCGAGGACGCCGCTATCCAGGGGCAGTTGGACCGTCTCGCGCGCATCAAAGCGGAGAACGAGGCGGAAGCCAAAGCCGAGGCGCTCAAAAACTGGCGCCCCTCGCCGGTCAAGGAGATGACTACCATCGATGACTTCGACAAGGCGGATATCCGTGTGGCTACGGTGCTGGATTGTCAGCCGGTGAAGAAATCGGAGCGTCTGCTGCAGTTCAAACTGGACGACGGCATGGGCGGCAGAACCATCTTGAGCGGAATAGCCCAGAGTTATCCCGATCCGTCGGTGCTGGTGGGCAAGCAGGTGCTGTTTATCGCCAATTTCCCGCCCCGCAAGATGATGGGACAGGAGAGCCAGGGAATGATTCTCTCGGCGGTTGACGCGGACGGCAAACTGGTGGTGACGACAGTCAGCGCACCGGTGAAAAACGGTGCGCAGGTAGGTTAACCGTAGATGACAAATCCCGCTATACCGGCGGCGATGATAAGCAGAATGGGGTGGCTGAGCAGATCGGTCACCCTGTTTTTATGTATCTCAGGCAGGATGGTAAAGATGCACACCGCGCCGAAGATAACCCAACTGACGGGGTCGATGAATGTCTCCGGTTTCATCAGCAACAACGCGGCGGCTGCGATGAGTCCGATGACTGTGAAACGCAACATCCTGAGGGTCTGAACAAAATAGGGATTGTCGTTAAACCGCCGGCTGAGCCAGAAATAGAGTTTGCAGATCGTGAGCATGATAATCAGGCTCGGAAGGATAATAGCCGAAGTGGTGAGCAGGCTTCCCCAGACACTGCCGGTGGCGGTATAGCCGACGTATGTGGCGCAGTTTATGCCTATCGGACCGGGGGTCACTTGGCTCACGGCGACGATGTCCACGAACTCCTGTTGTGTCATCCAACCGTATTTCTCCACCTCCATCTGGATAAGGGACAGAATGGCCAACCCTCCGCCGAAGCCGAAGAGACCGATCTTGAAGAATGATATGAAGAGCTGCAAGTAGAGCATGAGGGGATTTATTTACGATTTTCCTTTCCTTCGTACATCGTACATTTGTCCTTCGTCCTTATTCTTTCCTTCGTCCTTATTGATTGATTGTACTACGAGCGTGATGACGATGGTGGCGAGGATGACCCACACGGGATTGACGCCTCCCAGCCAGATCAGCAACGCTGCCGCCAATGACACTGACAGCGGAAGAGCCGCCTTGATTTTGATTTTTGTATTTTGATTTTTTAATTCTCCCCCTATGGCGGAGCGTGCCATCTTGACCAGCGGTGCGGCAATCAAGGCTACCACCGCCGGACGGATGCCTTTGAAGACGGCTTCTACCGCCGGCAGTTCTTTCCACTCGCGGAAGACCATTGCTATCGTGAGGATGATTAGAAACGACGGCAACACTGCCCCCAACACTGCCCCGCAGACGCCTTTCCAGCCGCCGATGCGCCAGCCGATGAAGATAGCCGAGTTGACGGCAATCAGTCCGGGCGCGGCTTGTGCGAGGGCGATCATGTTAAGAAACTCCTCCTCGTCGATCCAGCCCTTGCGGTCCACTACCTCGCGTTGGATAAGCGGCAACATGGCATAACCTCCACCAAGGGTGAAGGTCCCGATCTTCAAATATGTCCAAAACAAGTTCCGGAACATAGACCGCTTTGCTGACAGAACATAGACCGCTTTGCTCACAGAGTACAGACAGGATTACTCTTAACGAACACATACTCGGTCTGTCAGCAGGCAGCGCCTGCGATCTGTAATCTGTCAGTGAGCAACGCGAACGGTCTTTACTCTTTATTCTCTCTTAATTGTTGCTTGACGAACTTGGAAAGCATGTTGATAGCCGCGTTGTTGTGTCCTCCTTGCGGCACAATCACATCTGCGAAGCGTTTGCAAGGCTCGATAAATTGCTCGTGCATGGGTTTGAGCACCCGCTGGTAACGCTCGATGACGGCTTCGGCGGTGCGCCCGCGTTCCAGCACATCGCGTTTCATAACGCGGATAAGACGGTCGTCGGCGTCGGCGTCAACGAAGATCTTCAGATCCATCTGCTCGCGCATCTTGTGCTCGCGCAACGCCATAATCCCCTCCACCACAATCACCTCTTTGGGCTCTATGTGGATGGTCTCTGCCTGGCGCGTGCAGGTGATATACGAATAGATCGGTTGCTCGATCGGTTTGCCTTCTTTGAGCATTTTGATGTGTTTGGCGAGAAGTGGCCAATCGAAGGCGTCGGGGTGGTCGAAGTTGATGTTCTGTCTTTCTTCCACCGGCACATCGCTACTGTCTTTGTAGTAGGAGTCTTGGGGAATAACGACTACTTCGCCTTTGGGTAGGCGTTCGATAAGTTTTTTCACCACCGTTGTTTTACCCGAGCCGGTGCCGCCCGCAATGCCGATAATAAACATAATAGACGAGATAAGATGTTTGATTGCTCCGGTCTAAACCGGTTCGGGATGCAAAATTACTGAAAAAAATGCACATATGCAAATTTTTGCGTAATTTTTGAAAAATATTTGCATATTTCCCTAAACATCACTGCCTTTGCACCAAAATTATTGCTCCGGCAATTATTGCCCGGATAATAAAATGGCACTTAATAAAGCGTGACGATTTGATTTGAAAATGTTTTTTATGTTTTTGTTCTTTTTTATAGGACACCAGTGACTCAATTTCACAATTTTTTTAGCCAAAAATATCATTTTTGCAAAAAAAAACACAATTTTTTGTAAAAATATTTGCGTGTTTCAAAAAAAAGCAGTACCTTTGTACACCATTTTAGGGGTAAAAAATGGGTAAACAAACTGTAAAGCTTATGAAACATCTATCTTTTGGGGCGCAAAATGCGCTGATTTCACGTGTGTAATATATACGGAACGTGCACACATACGTGCGCGTAGGGCTCGTTGTATTCCGAACGCCTGCTGTTAATCCTGATTGTGCATCTTAGGATGTGCATAAGGAGTATGTAAGGGGTTTGTAAGGGTTTTGTAAGGGGTATCTCGAGTCAACGATTTTGCCAAAAGGGGTTTCTCTGCACAGTTTTTAGGAAAATTTGTACGAAAAGAAAGAATAATTGTTGACTGAAAAAATCAGTTTGATTTGTGTAATCTGTGAACAATAAAGAAAAATAATTTTTGGAATATTTTTGGTAATATTTGACCACTTAAAAAATCAGTTTAATTTGTGCAATCAGTGGACAATAAAGAAAAATAATTGTTGGAATATTTTTTGTAATTTTTGACCACTGAAAAAATCAGTTTAATTTGTGTAATCTGTGGACAGAAAGAAAAATAATTTTTGGAATATTTTTTGTAATTTTTGACCACTTAAAAAATCAGTTTAATTTGTGCAATCAGTGAACAAGAAGAGGTAATTGTTGGAATATTTTTGGTAATTTTTGACCACTAAAAAAATCTGTTTGATTTGTGTAATCTGTGAACAGAAAGCAACATAAAATAGCATTCAAATACGACAGTCGAACGACGGTCGAATACGACGTTAGTATAATGTAAGAATAACAACTATAACAAACTAATTAACGAGGGCAACAACCCTCATAGTATTAACTAAAAACATTTTATTATGAAGAAAATTTTTCTAATTCCGCTCATGACGCTATGTACTTGCGTCATGGCATGGGCAGCTGACATCAAAGTAGGTGGTGAAGGCGCAGCTCATCCTGCTACCATAGCAGGTCTTAATGAGGCAATAGCTGCTGCTGGTGCAGAAGATGTCGTTTTGCTTGGCGCAGACATCGCTTACGCACCTAATGGTACTGGCCTTATTAACATTACCAAATCGGTAACTATTGATGGTCAGAACCATACAATCAGTGGTTATGGATCGCGTGGTGGTAAAACAACCACTATCGCTATCAACCAAGGTGGCAGTAACTTTGTTTCTGTAGTCTTTAAAGACCTTATTATCCGCAATAACGGAGCATCTGGTCGTCCTATCGAGACCCGTGGTAAAATCAACTCTCTTACTTTGGACAATGTGAAGGTTTATGCAACCGGAACTGGAAACTGCCAAGGTATAACGATTGGTGGTGCTCAATCTGCTCCGGCTACTTTCACTATGACTAATTCTGAAATTAATGTCGGTGGTAGTAGTTATGGTATTATTTCGTTTAACCCATACATTGGAACAATCACTGATTCCAAGATTAATGCTTGGGCAGGTCTCTATTTTAAGGGAATTGATGGTTCCTATGGCTCTCGTGGAACAAGTGTAAGCGCAATAGGTACTACCTTCGATTGTCCTAATAATCATAGCGGACGTACTAATGCTTTCGGTGCGTTGGTTTGTGAAGATGACGGCATTACTCTTAATTTGACTAACTGCGATATTAATTCATCTGCTAACGGTGATCAATCGCAATCAGTATTTCTTGTTTCTAATAACTGGAAAAAGTGGAAACATGCTACATATAGACCGACACCTTCCATTGAGCCTATTGTATTGGTGATTGATGGAGATAATACACATATTGACATGAATGGCTTTTACTATACCGATATTAATGTAAAAGCCGTAGAAACATTCAAGAATAGTTCTTGGAGTGTATATGCAATCAATGAACTTAATGATAATAATATCGTTCCATTTAGTGTAACAATGACCGGTGGTACGTATGATGTAAACCCGATGTATTATCGTCATGTAACTGCTGTGAATAGAGATGGAGACGGCAACCCGATTATGGATGGCGACAAGTATTCTGTTGTAGCACAAAGCCCGATTATTCCGGCTGGATATGCTATTGTTACGGTTAAAGACGGTGACAAAACCCTTTACCGTGTTACTAAGAGTGATGTTTCTTATGACATCAATGGCCAGTATGAGACAAGCGAAGCAGGAGAAAATCCGACAACTTCGTTCATCGTAGAAGCTGCTGATGCTGAAAATGCAAAAATCGAATTGGTTAACAATGCAACAGAGGCTGCATATGTACAAGTTCGCGACAATGGAGATGACGTTGCAACGACTCTTGCTGTAGGTAAAATGGACGGCGAGGACAAAGTAAACCAAACTCTCGTTGTAAACAACGGTCTGGATGTACAAGGCAATTCGCAAGTAACTGTTCAGCCCGGTTCTACGCTCCAGATCGGTGAGGGTGGTATCGTAACTGAGAAACCGGAGAACATCGTAATCGAGGCTAACGAGGAAGGTGCTGCATCATTGATTATGGATCCGGCTATTACCGTTAACCAGACTCCGAACCTGACCGTTCGTATGACGGCTAAGCAGATTGGTCGTAACGCTGATGGAGACTTCTTGTGGCATCGTTTCGCAATGCCGGTTGCTGCAACTATCACTTCTTGGGATAAGGAAGGTAGCCTTGCTGGAACAACTACCTATCCGACATATATCTATGCATGGGACTATTCTGCTAACGATTGGGAAAACCTGTCTGGTGTAGAAGAAATGGTTCCGCTGCAAGGTTATACTTTGACGTTGGCAAGCAACTGGATTAACTATGATGGCGAAACGGCAACAGACGCAGAGACTGAGACCGGTAACTTGAATGTTCCGCAGGATGTTGTATATACCTTCAAGGGCAACCTCGTAGGTAACACTGATCAAGCACTCAACTTCCAACATGAAGGATTCAACTTCTTCGGTAACAGTTACACAGGCTACATGAGCGTGCTCAACTTGATTGGCGGTATCGAGAGCGACAAGATTGAGGATGTAATCTATATGTGGAATGCTGACCAGCAGAAATATGTTGGTGTATCTCTGTACAAGTTGCAAAGCGGTAAAGGTTTGAAGAATTGGCAGAAGGAAGTTGCTCCGATGCAGACCTTCATCATGCGTCTGCGTGGTGCTGATAGCGCAAACGAAAGCGTAAACTATAGTTCTGCTATCTGGGGTAACCCGCGTTATGGCAACACCGGTAGTGGTTCAGGTGCTCCGCGTCGTCGCGTAGCTTCCATCAACGAAGATACCTATATGGAGATTACAGTAACAGCAGCTAACGGACAGAGTGATGTTATTGACTTCGCTGAGTCGGCAAGCAACACGGACGCATTTGAGAACGGCTACGATGTAGTTAAGTTCATGAATGAACACACTCTCAATCTCTATACAACGCTTGCTGGTGAGGAATTCAGTTCTGTTGTTACCGACAACCTCGAAGGAAAGACTCTCAACCTGAAGACCAATAGTGAGATTTCTTACACTATATCGTTTGAGAACGTTGAGGGTGAAGAATATGCTCTCCGCGATAACGCAACGGGTGCAATCATCGCTATCGAGAACGGTGTTACCTATGAGTTCGCTGCTCAGCCGAATAGCACAGTAGAAGGCCGCTTCGAGATCATATCGGTTGCTAAGATGCCGACCGCTACCGAGAATACGGAGGTAAAAGCTAACGCAAAGGGTATCTATACCATCATGGGTCAGTACCTTGGCGAGAACTTCGACATCCTGCCTGCTGGTGTATATGTAGTTAATGGCGTTAAGATTGTAAAATAAAAACCATTAAGCAATTTGGGGCGCGCGCCGAGAGGCGCTGCGCCGCCAATATTATCAGATTTATGAAAAAGTATATTATTCCGGACACACAGATAATGGGGATGATTCAACCATCTATCCTATGCGGTTCTAACGATGGTATAGATCCAAACAATGGAGCAACACCGACTCCTCCTTCCGGAAAACCCGGGGGTGCACCAAAACGCGTGTTCTTTTAATATCAGTATAAGTAAATTAAAACAATTTATACAATGAAAAAGTTTTATATTTTTGCTATGGCTCTCGTAGTCAGTGCATTTGCAATTGCGGCAGACCCTGCTTATGTAGAGATTGAACTCACCGGAGCAACCGGAGGGTCAAGCAGTGTCTATCTGTATGAAGACAATGGATATACCAATGCGTATGAAAGTGGTGCTGATGTTGAGAAATTCATGAGTTTCTCAAATAGTAAAAGTGTGCTTTTGTATGGCTTGGTAGATTCTTACAAGTGTGAGGATGTTGTTACCAATAACCTCGATGGTCAAGTTCTCGGATTCGCTACTAACCAAGTAGACGCTAACTACACACTGAAGTTTATTGATCTGGAAGGTCGTACTTTGAAATTGTATGACTTGGTAACCAATACCGAGACAGTTATCACCGATGGTGGCACATATGATTTCACCGTTGAGGCTGCACAGGTTGGTCGTCACCAGATCAACGATCGTTTTGTAATCAACTATGTAGCTCCGGTTGTTGTAACCACTGTTACCACCAACGCTTACGGCTTTGCTTCATTCTCTTATACCGAGGATCTGAAGTTGGCTACGGCAGGTGCTAAACTCTACACCGGTGCAATCTCCGGCGAGGCTTTGGACATGACCGAGGTGGACTACGTGAAGGCAGGCGAAGGCGTGATCGTCAAGGGTGCTGCTAACACCACCTACAACCTCGTTGCAGGCACTGGAAGCAGCGTTTATGGCGCTAATGCACTCATCGCTTCGGCTAACTGGACTGCTGCAACCGAGGACGCTTATTTCCTCGTAGGTAACGAGTTCAAGAAATATACCGGTACTGAAGCTGTTCCGGCAGGAAAGGCATACTTGATCTACACCACCACCGGTGGTGCTAACCCCGCTCCTGCTCGTATCGTAATGCGCTTCAACACCACTACCTCAGTTGAGAACGTAGAGACAGAGGCTGTTCAGCCTGTCAAGTTCATCGAGAACGGCGAGATCTTCATCCGTCGCGGCAACGAGGTTTACAATCTCCAGGGACAATTGGTCAAATAATTGGCACAATGGTCAAATGACAAAATAAATCGTAAATTGTAAATGACTAAATGGTAAATATTATGAAGACTTATATTGCTCCTAAGACGGAGAACGTAGTATTGGCTTCGGCTAAGATCATGCAAGACTCAATGGCAATCAACACCACTTCGGGTGGTACGTTTAATGACGTTACATTGATCGACTAATATCCCTGCGCTCCGCGCATGGTAATCCAAACAATCCCGCGACTTCAATCGCGGGATTGTTGTTTGTCCTACAGCGCAGCGGTCTGTACTCTGTCAGCAGGCTGTGCCTGCGGTCTGTACTCTATCAGCCCTGCAGTCTCTGTACGTAGTAAAGCCGGTGCCCGTCGATAGTCTCGAAGGAGGAGGGCAGGGGAAAGTGCGGCGCAGGAACACCTTCGCCGATGGAGAGTTCGGGGGCGACCTCTATATGCGCTTCGTCCCAGATGCCGGAGGCTATGATGGTATTCAGAAGTGTGGTGCCGCCCTCTACCAAAACGGAATGGATTCCCCTCTTTGCCAGATCGGCAAGCACAAAAGACCACTCGGTGTTGTCGCGATAGACGATTGTCTCCGCCTCCGGGCTGAAGATACGTGCATCAGCAGGTATGACGCCGTGGCGGTCAACGGTCACACGGATCGGATTGCGCCCCTCCCAATGGGTGTTCAGCAGGCGCGGGTTGTCCATCAGCACGGTGTTGGTTCCTACCATGATTGCCATGTTCTCCGCACGCATCTTGTGCACCAGTTTCTTTGTCTGTGGTGTCGAGATCGCCAATGCCCCGTTCAGATGAGCTTGGGCGCACCGGTCTTTGTCCCTTCTCAGGTCGATAAACCCGTCGGCGGTCTGCGCCCATTTGAGCACTACATACGGGCGGTGCTTCTCGTGCAGGCAGAGAAAACGCTTGTTGAGTTCGCGGCAAGCCGCCTCTTCGATACCTACTGTCACTTCGACACCCGCTTCCCTCAGCATCCTGACACCTCTGCCTGCCACTAAGGGGTTGGGGTCGCCCATCCCTACCACCACACGGCGTACGCCTTTCTCGATGATGAGTTTGGCGCACGGGGGCGTCTTGCCATAATGGGAACAGGGCTCGAGAGAGACAAAAAGCGTGGTGTCGCCATAAGCGAAAGCGTCCGGCTGCTCCGCCAGAAGTTCGTCGGCGTGGCGGAAACAGTTGACTTCGGCGTGTCCCTCGCCAAAACGCTCATGCCAGCCCTCGGCGATGATCTGCCCCGTGGCGTTGGCAACAAGCACCGCTCCTACCATCGGGTTCGGTGCCACATAGTACTCTCCGCGCCGTGCGATCTCTATGCAATGACGGATATATTGGGCGTAATCCATTTTTTCTCAAATCTTTTTTGTATATGTCAAAAAAAAGCAGTACCTTTGCACTGTGAAATCCATTATTGACGACATAACGGCTCAGTTGTCGCCTCTCTACGGGAGGGATGAAGCGCGTGCATTAGCATGGTGGATAGCAGAGGAGCTGACCGGCAAAAGCCGCACGGAACTGCTAACCGGCTGCAAAGATACAACTTTTTCGGCAGATATGCAAATCATTGTGTCCAGATTGTTGAAAAAAGAGCCGGTTCAGTACATTTTTGGTCACTGTTGGTGGTGCGGAATGGACTTGAAGCTGACTCCGGCGACACTCATTCCGCGCCCTGAGACCGCCGAACTGGTAGAAGCCGTGGATGCGTGGGCGAAAGCTCGGAAAACAGGTGCATTGCGGGTGCTGGATATCGGCACGGGCAGCGGATGTATAGCTCTGGCGCTGAAGAGAAATCACCCCTCCTGGCATGTGACAGGTCTGGATATCTCCCCCGAAGCCCTCTCCGTGGCGCGCGGAAACGGTTGCCGCAACGGCATAGAAGTGGAGTGGATAGAAGCGGATATCTTGCACGACAGGATAGGAGAATACGACCTGATAGTCTCCAACCCTCCGTATATAGCCGCGCATGAGCGCGCGGAGATGGATAGCAATGTGCTGGACTATGAGCCGGAGCGCGCCCTCTTTGTGCCGGACGACGACCCGCTGCTGTTCTACAGGAGGATAGCTGCGCTGAAAGCCGCCCCGGTGCTGTTCTTTGAGATCAACCCCCTTTTCAGCAACGCGATGGAGCGGATGATGCGCGAAGAAGGATATACGGATATCACAATCAGCAATGACATCTATGGAAAAGCGAGAATACTCACAGGACGAATTGCGCAATAAGGCGGAGAACTACTGCGCCCGTGCGGAACGGTGCCCCATGCAGGTGCGCCATAAGTTGTACGAATGGGGTGCAGACGCCGGCGCACAGCAAGACATATTAGACCATCTGGAGACGGAAGGGTACATCGACACCGCGCGCTTCTGCCGCGCTTTTGTGCATGACCACTACCGCATTAACCGGTGGTCGAAAGAGAAGATCGCCGCCAAACTGTACCAGTTACGGCTGCCTAACGGCGACATTTCTTCGGCTTTGCAAGACATTGATGAATAAGGGGCACTATCTCCGTGTTGTCGTGCCATCCGGTGAACCGCTCTGCGCCTACGCCGATAGCGAAGACAGGCACTGCATGCGCCGTGTGTTTGACGGAAGTCCAGCCGATCTTGGATTTGCGGTTAAGCAGGCTGACACCTGCCTGGGAAATCTTCTCCGGGTCTGAACTGTCGTATGCCGTACGGAGCACGGCCTCTTCCTCCGCACTTATCTCTACCTCCTTCCAGAAACCTAACTGTTTCTGCCAAACGGTTTTCACCTCCTCCCACGAGGGGGTGCTCTCAGCGTATAGGGTCTTGAACTGCTCGGTGAGCGCCCAAGCGGAGCAGTGCTGGTGCTGCAGAACCTGGAGGTTGAGAGTATAGTCCGAGTTGCCGAGCGCCATTCCGCCCGTCTCATGGTCGGCGGTGACGATGATCAGAGTCTCGTCCGGGTGCTTGAGGTAAAAAGCGTACGCCTCTTGGAGCGCCTCGTCCATTGCCCACACTTCGTCTATGGAAGCTCTGGCGTCGTTGCCGTGGCAGGCATAGTCGATCATTCCACCCTCTACCATCATGAAGAATGGTTTGTGCTTGCCCTCAAGGAATGGGATGGCTGTCGCTACTATCTGGCGCAGGGTGGAGTTCTCAGCCCGGCGGTCGATGGCATAGTCTATATTGTCGCTGTGTGTCTTGCCGGTGTCAGCCGGTTGGATCATGATCATCTTTTGGTCTGCCAGATGACGTTGCGCCTCGTCATACGAGCGGACGATGGTGTAGCCCTTCCGCTCGGCGAGGTCGTACAGATTGACAGGTTTGTTGTCCTTCTTGCCTTGCGGATAGTGGAATCCGGCGCCTCCGAAGAAGTCAAAACCGCTCTCGGTGAGTTGTTCGCCGATCGCATAATAGTGGCTCCGCTTGATATCATTGCCGTAGAAAGCTCCCGGGGTGGCGTGGTCGATGGCAACGGAGGTCATGATGCCGATAGCCCATCCCTGTTGTTGCAGAAACTCCGCAATAGTGGTCAGCGTGTCGCCTGTAGCGGAGAGACCGAGAGTGCCGTTGTTGGTCTTGGAGCCTGTAGCAAGGGCTGTGCCGGCAGCGGACGAGTCGGTAATGCCGTTGGAAGCCGAGAAGGTGGTCAGCGAACCGGAAACAGGAAACTGCGACATCAGGGTGCTGACACGCCCGATACGCCCTTCCAGCTCGGCGCGGTACATCTCGGCAGCCAGTACCTGGTTGGAACCCATTCCGTCGCCGATGAAATAGAATATGTACTTGAGTTTGGCGGAAGCCGAAACCGCAATAACGATTGCGAAGAGAATAGAAAAAATACGTTTCATAGTGGTGTTATTTGTTTTGTGATTGTGCCAATGCGCGTGCCGCGATCACCTCCTGCTGGTGTTGCTGCAGGCGTTCGATATCGGCGCGGCGGAGTGCCTCCGCTTCCTTCTTGGAGAGAGGCTCTGTAGAGAGCAAGTCCTTGTATATGAGGAGGGTAGCCCACGCATCGGTCGAAGCGTAACGCGCCTGTTCGGGCGTGAGGTGGGAGTTTTCCCAGTTGGTCAGTTGCTGCGACTTGGAGATCTTCTTCTCAAAACAGATGGCGAACATCTTCTGCAGTCCCAAGTCAAGAATGCCGTATTTACCGGCAATGGACTGCAGGTCAATGCAGTTGCGGGGCTTGAAATCCCGTCTCCGTCTCAGGCCGTTGAGGTCGTCCTTGAACGCCAAACCGACTTTGCATATATCGGGATCGGAGAAGATCTCCGCTAACTCTTTGGGCATGCCTATGTGGGTGAGCCGGAAAAGATAACACCGCTCTTCTGTAGCGATCTGCACAAGGGCGGTAGGGTAATGGACACCCTTGGTGAAACTGGGTCGGGACTCGGTATCCACGCCGAGAACCTTCTGTTGCCGGAGATAGGCTACGGCTTCCGGAACAAGCTCCGGACGATCGACCACGAAGACCTCTCCCTCAAAACGGGCGATGGGCATCCATTGGAGCAGATCCTTGGCTATGTGGTGGGTGTAGTGGTTCTCTTTCATACTAATCCTCCTTGCTGATTTGTAAGGCGTGGAGGGCGGCAAGGGTGTTGAGAAGCTTCTGTCCCCAGTGGTTGGTGAACTGCTGACGGCAGAGATAGACCGCATCGTTCATGACGGCTTCCTGGCCTGTCTGGAAATTGGCGGCGAGATCCTTGAGCTCCTGATAGATATCGGCGAGGTCTTCGGAGATAGTCGCCATACAGGGTTCGTCGGTATAACGCTGGTTCTCGGTGAGCACGGTGAGATAGGTGTCGTCACTGCCCAAGAGGTTTTGGATGCCCAGAAGCACAAAATTGTAATCCTCCTCCTGTACGAACTGCTGCGGCTCTCCGTCAAGTTCCGGCACCGTAGGCTCCAACGCACGCGTGCGTACGTATAATATAGGTAGGAGTTGTAATAACTGCTCAATGAGTTCGTCCTTCTCTATCTCGGAAGCGTGCTCCAGTAGCAGGCATGTTTGCGCTGCTGCGGTCACAAAATCGAGGGTCGTTTGCCGATAAACATAATGCTCGTTTGTCATTGTATTACGAATTGATTGTGCAAAGTTATGAAAAAATTTGCAAATATGCAACTTTTTTAGTAATTTTGCAGCGGATTTATACAAAGAGACAAATTTTGAAGAGATATAAACGTTCAAACAAAGATAAAATTATGAAAAAAGTATTCCTTTTAGGCTTCTTAGCCTTAAGCATGGTAGCTATGGCTCAACAAGTGACTCCGGTGAATGTAACCATAGCTGAACTGAAGATCGATTCGCTGCGTGACGCTTATCTGACGCAGCCGCCTATGTATCGCACGGCACTGGAGATGCAGGCAAAAGCATTGGAGCAGAGCCGCAAAGAGCTGGACGCTGCCAAAGCTACCCTCAAAGCAGAGCAGAAACATGCCAAAGAGATGGGCGTGGCGCTGAAGGACGCAACCAAGATGGCTACCAACCTCAAGAAACTCTACGCCAAAGAGCAGACCGAGCTGAAAGCCATGCAGAAAAACATTGAGAAACAGCAGAAGACGCTTAGCAAGCAAGGCGATCTGAACGAGGAGTCACGCACTGCTTACCGCCGCCTGCTGGATCGCGAGCAGCGTGAGTTAGGCGATGCTCTGGACGAGGTTTCGGCACGCATCAACTCAATGTCCGAACTGGAAAACACCCTCCAGAACGAGCAGTCCAGACTGCAGGCATTCAATACCGAGGTGGCACAGAAAGCTCTGGATATCCAGCAGCTTGAGGCTACCTACAAAGAGCGCCTCGCTACCCTCAAAGCTGAGCAGAAAGCCGCTAAATCGCTTCAATAATCAAGATATGAAAGTAATCAATCTCTCCGAGCAAAACTCTCTGCTCAACAACTATCTGCGTGAGATACGCGACGTCACTATCCAGAACGACCCTCTCCGCTTCCGCCGCAACATTGAGCGGATAGGCGAGGTGATGGCGATAGAGGTGAGCAAGGCATTGGCATACACGCCCATAGAGGTGAAGACCCCATTGGGAACCGCCGAGGTCAATACGGTCGCAGATCAGATTGTCTTGGGCACTATTATGCGTGCCGGACTGCCGCTGCACCAAGGCTTCCTCAACATGTTCGACCGCGCAGAGAATGCCTTCCTGAGTGCTTACCGCCGGATGGGACGCAATGCACACGGCGAGCAGCAGTTGGAGATCGTGGCAGAATATCTGGCTGCGCCTGATCTGGACGGCAAGACGCTGATTCTGGTGGATCCGATGCTGGCAACCGGTATGTCGATGGAGGTGGGCTATCGCGCCCTGCTCAGAAACGGCAAACCCAAGACTACCCATCTGTGCTGTACGATAGGCACGCCGCAGGCTATCGACTATCTGGAGCAGACCATCGGAGAGGAACCGGTCACATTGTGGTGCGCGGCTGTCGATCCGATCCTCAACGAGAAGAAGTATATTGTTCCCGGACTGGGAGACGCAGGAGACCTCTGTTTTGGTGAGAAGCTGTAAATCTCCGGTTGTCATTGTGAGCATCGCTATTGCGGTGCTCTCATTGTTAGAAGCACCTTATGTGAGCGTTGCACAGCAGTTTTCGGACAAACTGCTGCATAGCGCCGGATATATGCTGCTGGCTGTCTGTGCTGTCTGGGCAATCGCCGATGCGCCGATGCAAAGAGGCGTCAAATACCTGCTCTCCGGCGCTTATGTAGTGCTGTTCGGCGGACTGATAGAACTGCTGCAGGCCTGTTGTACCGAAACGCGTTCCGGCGAATGGCTGGATCTGGCGGCAGATGCCGTAGGCGCACTCGTGGGGCTGGGGATCGTGTATGAGGTAGGTGTAATTCTTCGTCGCTATGATATATAAGTTGGCTTTGGCTTATCTCTACCGCTACCGTAGCCATGTGGCGCACCGGATGCTGGCTCAGTACGGGTCGGCGGAAGCGGCATGGGAGAACGTGGAGCGCGATCCTTATGTGGACAAGGCAAAGAAAGCCGAGGCGTGGGAGCGTGCCCTGCGTGAGGAGGAGTTTGTCAGGAAGCATGGCATTAGCACCTTTTTCTGTCTGGACGAAGACTATCCGGAGCGCTTGAAGCATTGTGTCGATCGGCCGGTAATGCTTTTCGGGAAAGGCAACATACAGCACTCGAAGGGCAAGTTTGTGTCTGTCGTAGGCACAAGACGCGCCACGGAGAGGGGCAAAGAACTCACCCGCCGGTTTGTGTTGGAGTTGGCGCAGGTGTGCCCGGATGTTACGATCGTGAGCGGTCTGGCTTACGGCATCGATGTGGCGGCTCACCGTGCTGCACTGGAGACCGACTTGCCGACGATTATTATTCCGGCGCACGGCTTGGACAGGATCTATCCTGCGGTGCATCGCCAAGTGGCGGTTGAAGCACTGGAGAACGGCGGTATCTTGACGGAATATATGTCCGGTACGGAACCCGATAAGATGAATTTTGTAGCCAGAAACCGGATCGTGGCAGGCATGGCGGATGCCGTGCTGGTGGCAGAGTCGCAGGAGAAAGGCGGTTCATTGATCACGGCTTCGATGGCGATAGACTATAACCGTGACTTGTTTGCCTTCCCCGGCAGACCCAATGATATGAACAGCCGGGGCTGTAACAACCTCATCCGGAAGCAGCAAGCTTCGCTCATCAATTCTGCCGCCGATCTGGTGGAGCAGATGGGTTGGAATGAGATGAGAGATACACAGTTGTCTTTCCGGCTGGAGGAGAACAGCGCGCCGGAAAACGATTCGGCTTTGCTGCGGCTGCTGCGAAGCGCCGAAGAAGGCTTGCATATCAACAGCCTCGTTATGGAGAGCCAAATGCCGTACGGCGACGTGGCTGCCGAATTGACGATGATGGAAATGGAGGGCAAAGTACGTGCCTTGCCGGGAGGTATATACCGCGCGATATAAGATGCTGATTAGATAGAGGGTAGGGTAAAAAACAAGAGACGCTTTCGGGCGTCTCTTTTGGTTGCGGAGGATGGGATCGAACCACCGACCTTCAGGTTATGAGCCTGACGAGCTACCACTGCTCTACTCCGCGATATATCTCTCCTTGGAACAAGCGTTCGTTCGGAAAGCGGGTGCAAAGGTACTGCTTTTTTTTGATATGTGCAAATATTTTTACACTTTTTTGATAAAAAGACTATATTTTTATCCTTTTTGAACAAAAAATATGGGCAACCCGAAGATTGCCCATATAGGAATAGGAGCGCTCTAAGGCGCAATGTGGTGTCTTAGTCTTTAAACTTGGCACCGATGAACTCGCGGTTCAGACGGGCTATGTTCGCCAGACTGACAGATTTCGGGCACTCGGCAGCGCAGGCACCGGTGTTGGTACAGTTACCGAATCCGAGTTCGTCCATCTTAGCTACCATCGCTTTCGCACGGGCTGCCGCCTCAATCTTACCTTGCGGCAGGAGTGCGAGCTGGCTTACCTTAGCCGCTACGAATAGCATAGCGGAGCCGTTCTTACAAGCCGCAGCACAAGCACCGCAACCGATACATGAAGCCGCATCCATCGCCTCGTCAGCAACTGGCTTTGGAATAGGAATTGCGTTTGCGTCGGGTACACCGCCGGTATTGACGGAAACGAATCCGCCGGCCTGCATGATCTTGTCATACGCGCCACGATCGACCATGAGGTCCTTGATTACAGGGAACGCACGGCTACGCCACGGCTCCACGGTGATGGTCTCGCCGTCTTTGAACTTACGCATGTGTAACTGACAAGTGGTAATCGCGCTGTCTGGTCCGTGCGGGTGACCGTTGACGTACATCGAGCACATACCGCAGATACCCTCGCGGCAGTCGTGATCGTAGGTCACAGGATCTTTGTGCTCTGCAATAAGCTGCTCGTTCAGAATGTCAATCATCTCCAGAAACGATGCGCCTTGGAATACATGTTTCAGCTCGTAGGTCTCGAAATGTCCCTGAGCCTTGGGTCCGGCCTGACGCCATACCCGTACTTTAATATCAATATACTGATCCATAAAACTATTTACGATTTAATCATTTACCATTTGGTCATTTAGTTCTTATAGTTACGGGTCTTTCTCTCAGTAAACTCGTAATCCAAAGGCTCTTTGATGAGTTGCGGCTCTTGGTCCTCACCCATGTATTTCCAGCAGCCTACGTAAGAGAACTTGTCGTCCTGACGGAGAGCCTCGCCTTCCGGTGTCTGGTATTCCTCGCGGAAGTGACCACCGCAGCTCTCCTCACGATGGAGTGCATCAACCGCCATCAGACGGCCGATCTCGATGAAGTCCGCCAGACGGAGCGCTTTCTCCAACTCATTGTTCAGGCTGTTAGCCTCACCCGGGATATAGACGTTGGTCCAGAACTCTTTCTTGATAGCGTCGATCTTCTTGATACCTTCCTTCAGGCCCTCTGCGGTACGGCCCATGCCGACGAAGTCCCACATAATGAGACCCAGCTCTTTGTGGATGCTGTCAACCGAGCGGTTTCCTTGGATAGCCATCAGTTTGTTGATCTTGTCCTGAACAGCTTTCTCTGCCTCTGCGAACTCCGGTAGGTCGGTACTCATACGCGGTACGCCAATCTGGTCGCTCAGATAGTTCTGAATCGTATAAGGCAGTACGAAGTAGCCGTCCGCCAAGCCCTGCATCAGCGCCGAAGCACCCAGACGGTTGGCTCCGTGGTCGGAGAAGTTCGCCTCGCCGATACAGAACAGACCCTTGACGCTGGTCTGCAGCTCGTAGTCCACCCAGATACCGCCCATTGTATAGTGGATAGCCGGGAAGATCATCATCGGGTTCTCGTACGGGTTCTCGTCCACGATCTTCTCGTACATCTGGAAGAGGTTGCCGTATTTCTGAGCCACCACGTCTTTGCCCAGACGCTGGATAGCCTCGCTGAAATCCAGGAACACAGCCAGACCGGTGTTGTTCACGCCGTAGCCTTTGTCGCAACGCTCTTTGGCGGCACGCGAAGCCACGTCACGCGGAACGAGGTTTCCGAATGCCGGATAGCGGCGCTCCAGGTAGTAGTCGCGGTCCTCTTCAGGGATGTCGCGTCCTTTGATCTTACCTGCCTGCAGCAGTTTGGCATCCTCCAGTTTCTTCGGTACCCAGATACGTCCGTCGTTTCGGAGCGACTCACTCATCAGCGTCAGTTTGGACTGGAAGTCGCCGTGCTTCGGAATACAGGTCGGGTGGATCTGTGCGTAGCAGGGGTTAGCAAAATATGCGCCGTGGCGGTACATCTGCATAGCAGCCGAACCGTTACTTGCCATAGCGTTCGTGCTCAGGAAGAACGTGTTGCCGTAACCACCCGAACCTACTACTACCGCGTGAGCGAAGAAACGCTCAATGCGGCCGGTAACAAGGTTGCGTGCGATGATACCGCGTGCACGCTTCTCGCCGTTCTCGTCAGCGATCATGACAATGTCTAACATCTCATAACGGGTGTACATCTTCACTTTGCCTTTGCCGATCTGGCGGCTCAGTGCGCTGTAAGCACCTAACAGCAACTGCTGTCCGGTCTGACCCTTGGCGTAGAACGTACGGCTTACCTGTGCACCACCGAACGAACGGTTGTCAAGCAGACCGCCGTACTCGCGTGCGAAAGGAACGCCTTGTGCTACGCACTGGTCGATAATATTGTTGCTCACCTCTGCCAGACGATACACGTTCGCCTCACGGGCACGATAGTCGCCGCCCTTGATGGTGTCGTAGTACAGACGATAAACACTATCGCCGTCGTTCTGGTAGTTCTTAGCAGCATTGATACCGCCCTGTGCTGCAATGGAGTGCGCACGGCGCGGACTGTCCTGAATACAGAAGTTCAGCACGTTGAAGCCCATCTCTGCGAGGGATGCAGCAGCGGAAGCACCTGCCAGACCGGTACCCACCACGATGATGTCCAGACGGCGTTTGTTAGCCGGGTTCACCAGTTTCTGGTGGTTCTTGTAATTCGTCCATTTAAGCTCCAGCGGTCCCTCAGGAATCTTAGCGTCCTTCGGAGTAATGACCTTGGTTTCGGCCTTGGCAGCCTTCGGAGCCTCTTTTGCTACAGGAGCAGCTATCTCTTCAGATGCTGCTACAGCGGCTTTGCCGGCTTTCTTGGCAGCCTCTGCTACAGCCTCAACAGCCTCTTTCACCTCAGCGCGCTCGGCTACTGCTTCTACTTTCTCTTTGATTACTTCGGCCGCCTTCTTGGCAGCGTCCAATATCTCTTCTTTCTTTGCCATAATCTTCAAATTTTCAAATCGTCAAATTTTCAAATTCTCATGCGCAAAGCATGCCAATTCCCATGCCCAGATAGTACAGCACTACTACGGTGAACGGCAGCACTACCAGCGTTGCCACAACCGTGCTGATCACCTCTACGCGCTTCTGCCATTTCAGGTTGTTCAGTCCCATGGATGTCATAGCCGAACCTACACCGTGATTCAGGTGGAGCCACAGCACTACGAGCCACAGCAGATAGAGTACGCAGTACACCTGACCCCATACCGGAGTGGTGAACAGTTCCTTTACGTACGCTGCGCCGTTCTGCGGGTCAAACATACCGGTCTCGATACCGGTCAGCTCCGCAAACTGCATTTTGAACCAGAAGTTGTACAGGTGCAGACAGATGAATCCGAGAATAACGAATCCCAGAACAAGCATGTTCTCACTCTCCCAGGTGACTCCCTCTTTTTTACCGCGTACCTCGTAGCGGTCGTTACCGCGGGCTTTGCGATTCTGGGCAGTGAGGTACAAACCATAGCAGAAGTGTACCAGAACCAGGAAAGCAATACCCAGCGAGCCGATAACGGCATACCAGTTAGCGCCGAGCAAACGGCAGATCGTGTTGTAGGCCTCTTCGCTGAAAACCAGCGCAAGGTTCATGCAACCATGGAAGAGCAGAAACAGCACCAAGGCTGCGCCACTCAGAGCCATGACGAACTTACGGCCGATAGATGAATCTTTTAACCACATAAAAATGTTAATTTTTTGATTATTATATAAGATATTTGTGTGTTTTTCCTAAAATAGCGCACAAAGGTACATAAAAAAACGCACATGTGCAAATTTTTGTGCGTTTTTTTTCTGTTAGACACCTAATTTTTATGCGTTTTTACAATAACGGTGATAGTTGTCCAGAAATTGTTGCACAGCGTCCGGGAGCGTCCCGTAGTATTCTCCGCCCGCAGCATTGGCGTGTCCGCCTCCGTTGAAGACCTCTGAGGCGAAGATGTTCACAGGCCTGTCTCCTTGTGAACGGAAACTGAGTTTGATTTTGCTTTTCGCCCCGTTAGCCTTCTCGCGCTCATGCGGCTCGATTTTGTCTTCGCGCATGAAGACGGAATAGTAGATGTCGCGTATCTGGAGCGGTAGATTGACAATCCCTTCGGCGTCACCGGACTTGAAGTTGAAGCGGTATAACTCTTTTCGGCTCAGGTAGATGAGCGCAATGTGGCAATCCGGGAAGATACGCATTTTCTGGTACAAACAGTAACCCATAAGCCTCATCCGGTCGGCGGAATAGGCGTTGAAAACAGCGTTATATATCGCATCCTTGTCCACGCCGAGAGATACCAGTTGGGCGACTATCTCGTACATCTCCGGATGATTGCTGTTGAAGGAGAAGTTTCCGGTGTCGGTCATCATACCTGTGTAGAGGCATTCGGCAGCCTCTACGGGGAAGATCGACTGAATGGATTTGTCCGATGAAACCGAGGTTTCTAAAGCATAGATAAGTCTGAAGACAATCTCGCTTGCAGAAGGCGAACCGGGATATGAAAGAGTGACATCTGCAAAGTCGGAAGGATGCAAATGATGGTCAATCAATATCTTTGGACAACTTAAAAACTGTATTTTTTCACCCAGTGCCCCGATGCGTTTTGGCTCGTTGAAATCGGTACAAATCAGTAAGTCGCATTGTGCCAGACGGATGTCGGCTTCTACTTGCTTTGAGTCATAGGCGAATACCTGGTTCGCGTCCGGCATCCAGTCATAAAAGTTCGGGAAACTGTTCGGCACAATGTTTGTAACTTCCGTTTTGCCTATGTGCCGGAGATAATGGCGCATGCCTAAAGAAGAACCCATGGCGTCTCCGTCGGGCGACATATGGGTGATGATAACAATGTGCTGCGCAGAGGAGATCAGTTGCCTTACGGCCTCCACGTCAGCGGTATTAAAGTAGTTAGAAAGCATATTATTTCGTAAAATTTGCTGCAAAAGTACAAAAAAAATTGCATATATCAAAAAAAAATAGTAATTTTGCACGCTTTTTATTATATAAACAAAGTTTTGCAATGAAACGAGTATTTACATTAGTAGCAGTTTTGCTTAGTGTCGGCGCTATGATGGCGCAGGAAGACAAAGTGTTGATGACCATCAATGGCGAGCCTGTGATGGCATCTGAGTTTATGTACATTTACCAGAAGAATAATCAGGAAAGCACGCTCGACAAGAAAACGGTTGACGAGTATGTGGACCTCTTTGTGAACTTCAAACTGAAGGTGGCAGAGGCAAAGGCGCAGGGTATTGATACTACTGCATCTTTTCTCAAAGAACTGGCAGGTTATCGCGCGCAAGCTACGCCCAAGTACATGCAGGACGCCGAGGCGCTCGATAGTATGGTACAGCTGAGTTATGCGCACATGCGCTTTGACCGTCGTGCTGCCCATATAGCTATTCAATGTCCGCTCAATGCCGGCGATTCGGCAGAGAATGCGGCGCGTAAGACCATTGAACAGGCTCGCAAGCGTCTTATGAAAGTGAAGGGAGACAAGAAAGCGGCTTTTGAGAAAGAGGCACGCAATATCTCAACCGATCCGAGTGTAGGCGATAATGGCGGAGAACTGGGTTGGATTACCCCTTTCCGTTATGTATATAGTTTTGAGGAGGCTGTTTACAGCACTCCGGTAGGACAGGTGACTCCTGTTTTCCGTACGGCTTACGGATTTCATATAGCCTTGGTAGAGGAGGAGCGTCCGCACGAGGAGGTACACGCAGCGCATATCATGAAAATGGTACCGCGTGGCAATGATTCGCTCAAGGCGGTGATGAAGACCCGGATCGACTCGATTTATACCTTGTTGCAGAACGGTGCTGATTTCCAAGAGACGGCAAAGGCTCTGTCGGACGACAAGGGGTCGGCTATGCGCGGTGGCGACCTGGGCTGGTTCGGCCTGGGTATGATGGTTAAACCCTTTGAGCAGCAGGCTTTTGCAATGAAACCGGGCGAGATGAGTGAACCTGTCGCTACCGATTTCGGATGGCATATTATCATGCTGTATGACCGCCGTGGTATCCTGCCGCTGGATAGTATTCGTCCGCAAGTGGAGCGCAGCGTGCAGCGCGATGAACGAATGGGCGAGACGGATAAGGCGTTCGTGCGCAAAATGCGTCGCGAGTATGCCCTGCCCGACAGCATGAGCCATGAGGAGGTGAAGGCTTATGCCGACGCTCATCTGGAGGAGAAGTATCCTGAGTTTGCTAACTTGGTGCGCGAGTATCATGACGGTATCTTGCTGTTTGAGGTTTCGCTGCGCGAGGTATGGGATAAGGCGAGCAAGGATACCGCAGGTCTGGAGAAGTATTTTGAGGAGCACCGCGGTGATTTCACTTGGAAAGAACCCCGATACAAAGGTTATGTCGTTTATTGCCGGGATAAGAACTCTGCCCGTGCGATGAAGTCGATTATCCGCAGTTCGCATCCTGATTCGATTGACAGCTATATGCAGAAGCGTGTCAATATCGACGGTGAGACTTATGCCAAGTACAACTACGGTTTGTGGACCAAGGGACAGAACGCTGCTGTTGACAAGTACGGATTCAAGGACAAGAAAACGGACTACACCCCACAGGAGAATTTCCCGGTAGTATTCTGCGTTAAGGGCAAGGTGATCAAACAGCCGGAGGTCTATTCTGACGAGCGCGGCAAAGTGACCACCGCCTATCAGGACTACTTGGAGAAACTTTGGATTGAGTCGCTTCGTAAGAAATACGAGGTGAAAATCAACCAAGAGGTGCTGGAGTCGCTGAAGAAATAAATGAAGCGTAAAGATTTCATCATATCTGCCCTCGCTGTCGTTCTGGTGCTGGTTACCGGTTTGATAGTGCATTGGCGCGTGGTGCGTATCGACCTTACGGATGATAAGCACTACACGTTAGGAGCCCCGACAAAACACCTGTTGTCTGAATTGGAAGAGCCTGTTGAGGTCACGTTGTATCTGTCAGGGGATCTTAACTCGAGTTTCCGAAGGCTCCGTTCCGCAACACAGGAAATGCTGGATGAGTTCGGAGTGGTGGCGCCGGTGAAGTGGCATGCATATGATGAGACCAAAGATAAATTGCCCAAAGATCTGCATCCGATCTTGGTGCATGAGCGCCAAAAGGATGGCAAGACCGCCCAGACACCTGTTTATCCGTATGCCAAGGTGGCGTGTGCGGGCAGATATGTGGTGGTTTCTCTGCTGAATAACAATCGCACACTTTCCGGCGAGGAGAACCTTAATATCAGTATTGAAAATCTGGAATACACTTTCGCCGAAGCAATACATGGATTACGCCGGAAGGATGTCCCGAAGATCGCTTTCATCGAAGGCCATCAGGAGTTGCCGGAGGCGCATGTGGCAGATGTCACCGCTGCACTGGGAAACTATTTTCAGGTGGACAGAGGTGCGATGGGAAGGCGGCCGGAGGAGTTGTTCCCGTACAAGGTGCTTGTTATAGCCGACCCGCAGCAAGCGTTCAGCGAAGAGGACAAATATTGTCTTGACCAGTATCTGATGCAGGGAGGACGGATCTTGTGGGTGCTGAATGGTGTGCAATTCTCAGGAGAGGTGCTGGCTAACAGCGGCTTTACCCCTGTTCTTCCGCTGGATCTCAATATCGCGGATATGCTGTTCAGGTATGGTGTACGGGTGGAGCCGGCTTTGGTGCAAGATGTGCAGTGTCTGCCTATACCGGTGGATGTCTCGACGGATAAAGAAGTCCCTAATTTTCAGCCGGTACCTTGGCATTATGCCCCCTTGCTGCTTACATCGCAGCAGTCGCCTGTCACACGAAATGTGACTCAGGTGTCCTGCTCTTTTGCTTCGCCTCTCGAACCGGTAGGAGGCGAAGACGGCATCCGCAAGGAGGTGCTGCTGGCTACTTCGACTTCAAGTCGGATTATTCCTACTCCGGCGGAAGTGGATTTGGGGGATCTGAATCCGGATATATCAACTTTTAAGTACCAATATCTGCCGGTCGCTGTGGCATTACAAGGGAAGTTTGGTTCGATTTTTGCTCATCGTATGAAACCGGACAGCATTCAAACGGATCTTCCGATTCGTTCTGCGAGTGTTGAGACAAAGCAGATAGTGGTATCTTCCGGCAGTATTATCCGGAATGAGGTGGAGAAAGGTGAGGTCTTGCCGGTGGGCTATGACCGATACTCGGGGATGCAGTTCGGGAACCGGGATTTTCTGGTCAATGCAGTGCTTTATCTCTCGGATGATGAAGGGCTTATAGGGCTTAGGCAGAAACAGGTGGATCTGCATCTGCTCAATACCAAACGCGCTTACGAAAAACGAACCTCCATCCAGTTGGCAAGTACGATGATACCGCTGGCAGTCCTGGCTGTTATAGCACTGGGCGTGTGGGTGGTGAGAAAACGGAAATATACACGATAAACAATCATAAAGATGAAACTAAAATTAGTGACATTGATGGTGTGTCTTGCGTCGATGACCTTATGGGCGCAGACTGTAAACTATCCAACGGAGCGGATAGATGGGTATTTGGTGTACAAATATCCGGTAGAGAAGAGTATCGGAATATATCGCATCTGTAAGAATTTCAATGTAACGGAGGAGGAACTTGTCCGTTTTAATCCGCAGCTGAATGAGCGCGGCCCGCAAGTGGATGAGGTCTTGTATATTCCGGTGGCAGGTGTACCTCGCGAGGTAACTAAACTGGAACAGGATTCTGATACATTCGCCTTGGATAGCATGATTCCGCATTACCGGATAGATCTGGTGATGCCGTTCCATAATGGCAATGAACCTCCTTCGGCTCAGGAGGAAAGACTGATTGAGTTCTATCGTGGCGTCGTGATGGCACTCTATGATGTCCGTCAGGATGCGGACAAGCATATAGAGCTCTTTGTGCATAACAGCGGATCAGACACATCCCGGATCGCCCAATTGATGCGGGATAGCGCATTCTATGGCACAGATGCGCTTATCGGTCCTTTTCATGAGGAGCAGGTGCGCCTCATGAGCGATTGGATCAAGGAGAATAAGATCCCTACCATTCTGCCGGTGTCGTCTGATTTGAGTCTGATGCGTAAGAATCCTTATCTTATGTATTTTAATAGTACCATCGAGCAGGAGGAGAAAGCGCTGATAGACTATTTGTTGTCTTCCGACCGGAAAATCAACTGTGTCTTTATCCAGGATTCTGTCATAGATCCTGACAACCGGAGACTAAGGGATGCCATTGTGAGGAATAATATACCTCGCACATCAATCCAGACAAGTGCTGTCCTTCATGACTCACTGGTGTATGCTCTGCGTCCCAAAGCAGAGAATATCTTGTTTTTCCCTACGGATAAATTCCGCCGGAACAAGGCGCTGATCGGGAAGGCGGAGGTGCTGAAAAACGCTCATAGTCTGGTAGCCTATGGCGTATTCTCCTGGCTGAAGGAGCAGATCAACCTGCCCCTGATCTATACCTCCACATTCACCACGGAGCAGGAACCGGATATGACGCAATACGATGAAATCTGGCAAAAATACTTCAATATCCGCCATGCAGTGTCTTATCCTCGCTATGACCTGCTGGGATATGATCTGACCCGCTATATTTTAGGGCAGTTGTGGGGTAAGACCTATCCCGGACTGCAGTCGGATATCTATTTTGAGCCGTATTGTGAGGGTGGTGCTCAGATCAATGGACATGTTGAAATCTTACGTTCGGAGTGACAGGGAATAGGAGACATATCCGTTGGATTCTGGCATGTCTGTTGCTCATAGCAGGCCTCGGACGGATGGCGGCACAGCCCCGTTTGCATGCGCCGGAGATGTACCTCGGCCTGCACGGAGGTGTGAGTGCCTCCACGATGCTCTTCTCGCCCTCTGTAAGCCATATGTCTTCCCCTTTTACCAATGGTGTGGTATTGGGCGGAAACGGAGGCTTGGTATTCCGCTATGCCGGGCATAAGGTGTGCGGGTTTCAGGTGGAGTTGAATTATATGCATCGCGGGTGGCGCGAGCATTCGGAAGAGGCTACGTATGAACGGCATCTGCACTATTTGGAGATACCCTTTCTGACGCATCTTTATTTTGGTAAGAAATCGGTACGTGGATTCTTTAATCTCGGACCCCAGATAGGCTATTGTGTGGCGGATAAGAGCAGCGGAACAATCTTAGGAGAGGCTACCGATCATCAGTATCAGCCTGTTGATAAGGCGTTTGATTGGGGAGTGGCTCTGGGAGTGGGGATGTACTATCGCAATGCCAAGGCAGGAGTGTACCAGATAGAGATCCGTGGTAACTATAGCTTGGGAGGCGTCTTTGGCACCAGAGCGGTGGACTATTACAGCAATGCCAATCCGCTTGATGTGAGTGTGAACTTGGCATGGTTGTTCCCGTTAAATCGCAAATTAAAATAAATACTGAATATGAAAACATTTTATGAAATTCGCTATGCATCTAATCCTGTAGATGCCAAAAACTATGACACAGCGCGTCTGCGCAACGACTTTTTGATCCCGACACTTTTTGTGGCTGACGAGGTACATATGGTGTACTCGATGTACGACCGCATGATTGTCGGCGGTGCTATGCCGAAGAAGGAGAGCCTGCTTCTTGAGGCGATAGATCCGCTGAAAGCCCCCTATTTCCTCACCCGTCGCGAGATGGGAATATTCAATGTCGGTGGCAAGGGAAGAGTGATAGCCGGTGATGAGGTCTTTGACTTGGATTACAAGGAGGCTCTGTATCTCGGCAGAGGCGACCGGGAGGTGAAATTCGAGAGCCTGGATGCCGCTCGTCCGGCATTGTTCTATTTCAATTCCACTACGGCTCACTGCGCGTATCCGAACAAGAAGGTTACTAAAGAAAACGCTGTGGTAGCGCATATGGGTTCGCTGGAGATGAGCAATGAGCGCGATATCAACAAGATGATTGTCAATCAGGTTCTTCCTACCTGCCAACTGCAGATGGGTATGACAGAACTGGCTACCGGTAGTGTCTGGAACACCATGCCGGCACATGTGCACAGCCGCCGGATGGAGGCTTATTTCTATTTCGAGGTGCCCGAAGATCAGGCTGTTTGCCATTTTATGGGAGAGGTCGAGGAAACACGCCATATTTGGATGAAAGGAAATCAGGCGGTGCTTTCGCCGGAGTGGTCGATCCATTCTGCTGCAGCTACCCATAACTATACTTTCATCTGGGGAATGGGAGGCGAAAACCTTGATTATGGAGACCAGGATTTCAGCCTCATAACCGATTTGAAATAATCGATGCGCACTTTTCTGATCATACGATTGGAAACCTTGGGCAATGTAGCCATGACGGTTCCGGTGATCTCGTCTTTGTCGAGGCGATATCCGCAGGATAGGTTTGTGGTAGTGGCGAAAAAGGATTTGGGCGCCATGTTTTATGGCCTGCCTAATGTGGAGTTTTTAGAGGCGAAGTGGAGGCGCTCAAAAGAGAAGATCCGACTCCTTTCGCAACTTGAAGCGATTCATGCGGATGCGGTGTTTGATCTGCAGGACAGGTTTTCCACACGGCTCATTTGTGCTTTCCTCAGGCTCTCTGGCGTGAAAGTGTATTCGGTTCGCTATGGGCGTTGGAGCAAGCGCTGGATGACCCTTGTCGGTGCCAAGAGACGCAAGGCGTTGATGACGGAGTTCGATCGCTACAGGGCTGCTTTTCAGCGCGCGGGACTGGAGACGGATGATGCGTTCCTCTCTATTCCTGAGAACAAGGAGGCACAAGCTTCGGTGACTTCGCTTTTCGGCGAGAAAAAAGGGCACTGGGTGGGAGTGGCGCCTTTTGCCAAATCCAAGTCCAATATGTTGCCCTATAAAGTAACCAAACAGTTGATCCGGAAATTGGCGGAGAAACCCAATACCAGAGTGTTCCTTTTCGGAGCGGGAGCCGTGGAGTCGGAGATGCTTAGCCAGTGGGCGGGGTTGCACAAGCAGGTGGAGAGTGTGGCAGGCAGATTGAAACTGTCGGAAGAACTGGAACTGATGCGGCGGCTGGAGTGGATGGTTTGTATGGATTCGGCAAATCAGCATCTCAGTTCGTTGGTAGGGTTGCGCGCAGTCAGTATATGGTGCGGCACACACCCTAAAATCGGATTTATGGGGTGGAAACAGAACCCTGAAGATATAATTCAGCATAGCGAATTGGCATGCAGACCGTGTACCATGCACGGCACCAACCACTGCCGCTTTTTCAACTATGCTTGCAAGCAAATAACGTCAAAACAAATAGTAGAACATATTTATGAGTAAAATCATTTCATTAGCCAATCAGAAAGGAGGAGTGGGGAAGACAACTACCTCTATCAATTTAGCGGCTTCCCTGGCGCACGAGGGCAAGAAAGTGCTCCTGATCGATGCAGACCCGCAAGCCAATGCTTCTTCTGGATTGGGTGTCGAGGTGAGAGATCTGGACAGCACCATCTACGAGTGCCTGATCAACGGTATCGATCCTCATACAGCCATCATTAAAACAGAGCGAAAGAACCTGAGCATCATCCCCAGTCATATTGATCTGGTGGGTGCTGAGATAGAGATGCTTAATATGGATAATCGCGAGACTATCATGCGCCGCATCCTCTCGCAGGTGCGCAATGAGTATGATTATATCTTGATTGATTGCTCTCCGTCACTGGGATTGCTTACCGTCAATGCCCTGACAGCAAGCGATAGTGTGATTATTCCTGTTCAGTGCGAGTTCTTTGCTCTGGAAGGAATTGCCAAACTGCTCAATACCATCAAGATTATCAAATCCCAACTCAACCCGGCTCTGCAGATCGAGGGATTTCTTCTTACAATGTATGATAATCGCCTGCGCCTGAGCAATCAGGTGTACGAGGAAGTCAAACGCCATTTCGGGGATCTGGTCTTCAATTCCGTCATCTCGCGCAATGTGCGTCTGAGCGAAGCGCCCTCGCACGGAAAGAGTGTGCTCGATTATGATGCGCAGAGTAGGGGTGCGCAAAACTATTTGGCACTGGCAAAAGAACTTATTAAAAGAAGTAAATGAGTATGAAAAAAATGACAGGACTGGGGCGCGGTTTGGATGCCCTGATAGACACAACGCATGTTGAAACAAGAGGCGGCAGCTCCATCTCGGAGGTCGAGTTGAGCCGGATTGTGGCTAACCCCGATCAGCCGCGTCGCAATTTTGATGAAGAGGCGCTCGCTGAGTTGGCTGATTCTATCCGCGAACATGGCGTCATTTCGCCCATCACTCTCCGTAGAAATGATGATGGCACCTATATGATCATTGCCGGTGAACGTCGTTTCCGCGCATCCAAACTGGCGGGGTTGAACTCTATTCCGGCGTATGTCCGTACCGCCAAGGATGAGCAGGTCATGGAGTGGGCGCTCATCGAGAATATCCAGCGGGAGGACTTGGATGCCATCGAGATTGCCTTGGCTTATCAGCGCCTGATGGATGACTATTCGCTCACACAGGAACGCATGGCGGAACGCGTCGGCAAGAAACGGGCTACCGTCGCTAACTACCTGCGTCTGCTCAAACTGCCGGCGGAGATTCAGATCGGCATCAAGGAGAAAAGGATCGACATGGGACATGCGCGTGCCATCTTGGGCTCTAAATCCGCTGAGCAACAGCTGCAACTCTATCAGCGTATCCTCAAGGAGGGACTTTCGGTACGCAAGGTGGAAGAACTGGTACAGGAAGACTCGCAATCCAAACCGGCTGCCGCACCACGTAAGACTGCGCCTTATCCGGAACAGCAGAAAGCTCTCTCTATGCTCCTCAACCGGCGTGTCAGAATACAGGATTCGAAAATAGTTATTCCTTTTGAGAACGAGGATGACCTCGCTCAGCTGTTAAGTCGTATCAGTTGAAAAAACTCCTGCTCATATTATCTGTGCTGTTTCCGCTACTCATGATGGCGGGGGAAGTGAAGAATGACACCATTCACTTCATCCCCGATTCTGTGCAGCAGGAACAGTATCGGTATATGATAGACCTGAAACGCAAACCGGACGCTATCAAGGCGGTATGGCTGGGAGCCATTCTTCCGGGAGCAGGGCAGATATACAACCGCTCGTACTGGAAGTTGCCGATCGTCTATGGCGCTTTGATGGGCTGCGGCTACGCGGTGGGGAAAATGCAAGGACGCTACTCGGACTACAAAACGGCATACAAAGATCTTTATCTGGACGATGTGGCTGGCACCGTGAACGAGGCGGATCCTGCCAAGTCTTATGTCCGACTGCTGCCCGAAGGCTATACCATCGCCCGGATGGGAGGCGTCTCAACGTATATCAACACCCTCAAGAACCGGCAGAGTAATTACCGCCGCTATCGGGATTTGTCGGTGGTCGCTACCGTGGCTGTCTATGCTCTCACTCTCATTGATGCATATGTGGATGCGCAGTTGTTTGATTTTGATATCTCCGAAGAATTATCAATCAATATTCAGCCGCAAGTGTATTTTGATACCTATACGCAACGAACTACAGAACTAAAATTGGCTATCACGTTCTAATGAAACGACTCCTATATATAATTGTACTGGCTCTTTGCTCCCTGAACTTGGGGGCGGATGAACTGGTGAAGCAACGCATCAAAGCAATGCAGAAAGAGGTGCCTATGGAGTACAATCAGGAGGTCCAGAAGTACATCAGCCGGTATCTCAAAGCCCCCGGAATGATAAGCGACGTACGCGGGCGGGCTCAATACTACTTCCCGATTATTGAGAAGATTTTGGAGAAAAACGGAATCCCTCAAGAACTCAAGTACCTTACTTTGGTGGAGTCCAAACTCAATCCGAAAGTCGTCTCCCCGCGTGGCGCTGCCGGATTATGGCAGTTCATGCCGGCTTCCGGTAAGGCTTTTGGTATGCAGCGGACGGCTTATGTGGACGATCGGCTGGATACCTACCGATCTACTGAGGCTGCCTGCAAACTCTTGAAACGGCTCTATGGCATGTACGGCGATTGGGCAATAGTGATTGCCGCCTATAACTGCGGTTCGGGTACTATCCGTGGCGCTATCAAGGCTGCCGGAGGCAAAAAGAATTTCTGGGCGATCTATCCATATCTTCCCAAGCAGACAAGAGTCTATATGCCTATTTTTGTGGCGTATAATTATGTGCTGGAGTATGCGGACGAGTATAACATTCCTGTTGCCACGATCTCCAATATGCCTGTCGAGTCGGATACTGTGCATACGACACGGCGATATACAATGCAGCAGATATCCCGTATCACCGGCACACCGGTAGAGACCGTCCGCCTCCTCAACCCGCAGTACTTGCAGGGCGTCACTCCTGCCGGAAGAGATAATATCATTTGTCTACCTGCCGGCAAGGCGGCTAAGTTCCGTTCGCCTAAAGCACAGGAAAATATAGATGAAACAGAAGAAGATGAATAACACCATGCCTGATTCTAAAATATATTATTCTATCAAAGAAGTCTCGGAGATGACAAACCTGCCATTCTCTACTCTTCGCTATTGGGAGGAGCAGTTCGAGCAGCTTGTCCCGCGGAAAGACGGACATAATAATCGCTATTACACCAAGGAAAATATCGAGTTCATCAAACGGGTCAAGTATATCCGGGATGAACTCAAAATCACACGGATAGATGCTATCCGGCGCGAACTCAAAAACGATTCCCGCCAAGTCGATATGCGTATCCGTGCTACCGAAGCACTGTTGCGTCTTCGTCAGGAATTAGTTGAAATTAGATCTTATATATAATATGAAATCATTTGATTGGAAAAAAATTGCGCCGTATGTGGTGGCGTTGATACTCTTTGTGGGTTTCGCAATGCTGTATTGTTCACCTCAGTTCCACGGCAAAGTTCTCCTTCAGGGAGATATCAACAATTGGAAGGGAGGCGCCCAGGAAGCCCTCGCTTATTATGAGCAGAACGGCGAACCAACCGGCTGGACCAACTCTATGTTCAGCGGTATGCCGGCTTATCAGATCACCTATCGTAATTCCACAGGCATGACCACTTCGTTCGTCAGGAATTTCATGGTGAACCTCTGGGGCGAACCCGTTACGGCAATCCTGCTCTATTTCATTGGGTTCTATATCATGCTTCTTTGCTTTGGTATCAATCCGTGGCTCTCCTTGGCTGGGGCTTTTGCGTTGGGATTGTCTTCCTATTTCTTTATCATTATTCCCGCCGGACACATGTCCAAGGCATATGCTATCGGTGGCTTGGCTCCCGTCATAGGAGCAATATATGCTGTTTTTAGAAAACGCTATTGGCTGGGTGTTCCGGTTTTGCTGGTCTTTGGCAGTTATGCCATTGTGATGCACCCCCAGATGACCTATTATCTCTTTATGCTCATAGGAGTGATGTGTATTGCCGAGTTATGCATGCATATATATAATAAGGAGTGGAAAGCACTTGGTATTGCCGTGGGGGTGATAGCACTTTGCTTGGGGGCGATTTTCCTCACCAAACTCTCGTGGTGGGAACTCAATCAGTCGTATGTCAAGGAAACCATGCGTGGAGGACACTCCGAACTCTCGGTCAATGATACCACTTCCACCTCCAAAGAGGGACTGGATCTCACCTATGCTACCGATTGGAGCTATGGCAAGGCGGAGACTATGACGCTCCTTATCCCCAATTGGGAAGGTGGTGCCAGCGGATATAATGTCGGCAAGGATTCGCAACTCTGCAAAACACTTCGCCGCCAAGGTGTCCCCAAGCACGATGCCGAGCAGTTCTGCAAACAAGTGCCTACCTATCATGGAGAGAAAGCCTTTACCAGCGGAGCGGTCTATGTCGGGGCTGTCATATGCTTCCTCTTTCTCTTGGCGTTAATCATCGTTCCGGGACCCTATAAATGGGCGCTGCTGTTCGCTACGCTGATGTCCATTTTCCTCGCGTGGGGAAAGAACATGATGTGGCTCACAGAGTGGTTCTTCAATTATTTCCCGATGTATAATAAGTTCCGTGCTGTGGAGTCTATCCTTATTGTCGCGGAAATCACCATGCCGCTCTTGGCATTCATGGGCATTCAGCGTATTGCCGAAGGCAAAGTCGAGTGGAAAAAACTCCGTCTTGGCCTCTTGGTTGCTGGAGCCGTCACGGCCGGATTATGCCTCTATGCGGCATTGTTCGCCGGTTCGTTTGATATGCATAGCTCCTATGACGAACAATGGACTTCCAAGATGCCCGGATGGCTGGTGGATGCCATCATGGATGAGCGTGTCGCAATGGTGAAAGCCGATGCTTGGAGAAGTCTCCTTTTTGTCGTCTTGGGATTTGTGCTTACATATTGGTTCGCCTATTCCCATAAGGACAACAATGCCAAACCGGGCGTTAATACCGTCTTCTATATAGCGTTGACCCTTCTTGTTCTGGCGGACATGGTTCCGGTTAACCGTCGTTTCTTCGGTGCTGAGGCGTTTGTGCCCAAGCGTGAAGCCGATAGTTATTTCACGATCCAACCTTATGAGGAACAGATCCTGCAGGACACAACCCTCTATTTCCGTGTCCTTAATCTTACTACCAGCACTTTCAACGACTCCCGCACCAGCTATCGTCTCCATTCTATTGGTGGCTATCATGCAGCGAAACTGCGTCGCTACCAGGATCTGATTGAGGCGCATATTATGCCGGAGATGAATCCGCTTTACCAGACCATCTTCCGCACGAATGGTTTTGCTATGCCCGATGAGAAGAACGGTGCGGACTATCCGGTGCTCAATATGCTCAATATGCGCTATGCGGTAGTGGGGCTGCAAGACGGATCTTCTCAGCCGGTTCAGAACCCCTATGCGATGGGCAATGCCTGGTTTGTGGATAATGTGCTGTTTGTCCCGACGGCGGATGACGAGAGCGCAGCACTCAATACCATAGATCTGCATCATACGGCAGTGGCGGACGAGACATTCCGTGAACTTCTCACTTGTAAGGCACAACCCGATTCTGCCGATGCTGTCTCGCTTCTCACTTATGCACCGGACAAACTGGAGTATCAAGTCCGCGTCAAGCACGATCGCGTGGCGGTCTTCTCCGAGGTTTACTATCCTGACGGATGGCATCTCTATGTGGATGATGTAGAAGTTCCTATTGCCCGTGTAAACTACATATTGCGCGCAGCAGTCATCCCGGCAGGGGAACATTCCCTCCGCATGGAGTTCACCCCGGCAGCGGTGCAACTTGACAAATGGTGTACAGCCGTAGCTGTTCTCTTGATGATAATAGCGCTTTGCGGAATTACCTATCCGTTGTGGAAGACTTGGATTAAACGGCAGAAGTAAAACCGAGTAATCCTTTCGTCACATTTTTTCGGAATGCTACCAGTTTCCATCCTTTCACGGGGTGGAAACTGATTGTATATAGGCATAGCAAGACGATCGTACCGCCCCATTTGACAGCCTCCGAGAAGAGACGCTTGATATATTTGAACTTGCTGATGGCGAGAGTCCGTTGCCTTTCGCTGATACCCATCTGGAGCGTCAGACGGTCGAAATACGGCTTCTCCAGTTTGGCTTGCGGAATACAATGGTGGAGTACCGGTTCCGGCAGATAGAGTATCTGCATGTTGAGCGTGTGCATCTTGTCGAAGATATCCTTCTCCTCCGATCCCATCAAATTACCGCCTTTGCGTCCGAGAGCGGTGTTGAATCCTCCTACCTGCTCAAACACCTCTTTGCGGTAAGCGGCATTACCGCCGCCCGGATAGCGGCCGCGAGGATATTCACGCACTTTCTCTCCGTAATTCATCCAAGCGGTCAGAAGAGCTTTCGTGTATGGTGTCATCCAGTCCGGTTCGGGGGTCTCGTAAAGCGGTTCGATAGGACCGCCGCAGGCCATCGTCTCCGGGTGCGTGGCAAACCACTCCGCATAAGTCCGCAGATACCACGGATCCACCAATGCATCATCGTCTATATAGACGATAATATCTCCCTTTGCCTCTTTGATACCGCGGTTCTTGGCGGCAGAGAGACCTTGCTCAGGCTCTGTGGTGTATCGGAATATCACATCGGGATGCGCCGCAGCAAAAGCCTCGCATACTTCACGCGTATTATCCGTGCAGTTGTTATCTACCAGAAGTAGCTCATACTCCGTCTTAGCCAAATCATTGGCAGCAATACTCTCCAGGAGTTTGCCTACATACCTCGCCCGGTTATATGTGCAGATAATCGCGGTTAACATATGCGTTTCAGTATTTCTTCGCACGCGTTCATATGGACAGTATCGCCCCAGAACTTTTGGAGAATGGTTTGTTTGTCTTCTTGTGAGGAGACATAATTGCCGGAAGTTATGACTTGTAGAAGTTGCTCAAAGGAAGCCACCTTTTTCCCCACTACATTTTCGTCAAACGGATAGTAGAAATCTCTATCGCGCACGTACTCTTTGTAATCATACAAGAACAAAATAATTTCCTTATTTTGCATGAGCAAATAATCGTACAGAATCGAAGAATAATCAGTAATCAGCACATCCGTGAAGGGCAGTATTCCATAGACATCCGTAGTAGCACTCACAAGGATTATATTCGAATAGCCGTTGATAGCCTCCGTACGCGTGTTGGGATGCGGTTTTAGAAGCATCAATGCTTTTTGTTTCGCTAACGTATCGTTAAGAGCTTGCAAATCAAATTGTTGTACGAATACATCTCTTTGGGAATCCCGCCATGTGGGCATGTAGATATAGACTTTTTCGAATAACTCTGTCTTTTGTATGAGTTGTAAGGTCTCCTTCGGTTCATACTTGGCTACAAAGTTTCGCACCTGTTCTTTGGGCATTTGCAGGATTCCATTACGCGGATAACCTAACTCAAGGCACTGTTTCTCAGGTATGCGGAAAGCAGAAGCAAACATTGCCGTTTGAAAAGGAGTAGAGGAAAGCAAGTAGTCGGGGCGTTTGAAGGACTCCGGGTGGTAAAACCGTTCCTTCAAAGTCCGTTTCACAAAACGCTCTGCCAAAGCGCCGCTTTTGATATTGAACTCACAGCGTTTCAGCCCCACCCCATGCCACAGATTAACGATTGTGGCATTCCCGGAAAGGCAATACATAATATCGGATGAATAAGAGTTCACGAACCAGTATCTGGCGCGTAGCGCTTTCCACGCGCCGACGGGCGATAGTACCCAATATGCGGGCAAGCCCAACGAGCGCACATATCGGACAGTCTTTCTATTCACCGACAGCCAGCAGCAATCCAATTCTTTATAATGCTCGATGGCATGGATAAAGAGATACTTGCTGTTATCGCTGAAACCTCCTCGGTAGCTCCCGAATGCCATGCGCTTTGCACTGCGCGGAACTAAAAAAGAGAAGGGATAGATTAGGTAACAGATTATGTATGCTAGTGTCTTCATTTACGTTTCACGTCTATTACTTCTCCCGTGCAATCAGACACCAGCGTGTTCAGCGAGGCTATTGCCACTTCTTCGGACTTCAATAATGTCTCATCCGGCTCGTTTCCAAAGTTGGAGACACGCATCGGGGTTTTGGTTCTTTCCGGATTGATACAATTTACACGGATATGATCGTTTGACCACTCTTCTGCCAATGCCTGCACTAAATTGACAACCGCTGCCTTGGTAGCCGAATAAATGCTGTACATCATTCTTCCGCGCGTATAGCTACTGCTGGTATATGCCAATAATGAACCGTTTGTTTTCTGCAAATAGGGATAGGATGCTTTAGCTACATTGATAATACCCAGCATGTTTACATTCACGGATTGCATAATGCGTTCGTACTCCATTGTGGCAAGTGCTTCTTTTACCAAGATGCCGGCGGTATTCACCACATAGTGTATCGCACCTTCTGCATCGCACACTTGTTTCAACGCTTGCTCCACTTGCACAAAATTGCTCACATCCACATAGTTCAGTGAGCGGCTGAAACAGTGTACCTTGGCACCGCATTCTTGCGCCAGACGTGCCACATCCGCACCTATTCCGTAACTGCCTCCGAAGACGACCAACACTTTGCCGTTCAACTGCTCCTTCGTTTTCTCCGTCAAGGCATCTTGGCTGCCTTCCTGACTTTTCAACTGAAAGAGTTTATCCACTAAGAACAAGTCTTCCTTATAGGTAATCTTCATGTTGAAGACCTCGCCCCTCACTACATATACCGGCGTTTGGGGCAGATATTTACGTACCACGCCGCAGTCGTCCGTGGTCACGAAATTCGGATCTTGCAGGGCAATTTCGTACGCTTTGTTTATAACTCCTCGTTTGAAACACTGTGGCGTCTGACCGCTTCGGAGTAAAGAACGGGTGGGTATTGCGTTGATACAATCAGTGTCATCCACTTGAATGATAGTGTCTGCCACAGGAATAGCCACATCTATAGCGTCATATTCTTTTAGAGCTTCTATGCAATCATTGATTATACGGTCGTTCACAAGCGGTCGCACCGCATCGTGGAATATCAGATTGTCGCTGTCGTCAATATAGGCATTGATGGCAGAGAGACTGGAATGATAGCGCTCTTTCCCGCCCGTTAAAATCTTGCGCACTTTGCCGTAGTGATTGTTTACCACTATTTGTTCGATGTCGGCTATGTATTCCTGATGGCAGACAACAGCTATCTCGTCTATCAAGTCATTATGTTCAAACACATCTATTGTGTGCTCGATCACTTTCTTTCCTGCTACTTTGAGGAATTGTTTGGGCAGGTCGCGTCCGAAGCGGGACCCGATACCGCCTGCTAATATGACGGCTATGTTTCTGTTCATTTATAACCTGTTTTTACTTATTTGATCATGATTTGCAAATATATTTCAGTTTGAGCGCAAAGAGCGTTTTGGGGATAGACAGGTGAAGCGGTAAGATTTTCGCATTGGCTATCAGGCTGCACAGCGTTTTGTCTCCTTTTATCAAACTTTCATACTGATCGTCGTGATATTTCCTGTGGCTGGTGTAAACCATCTGGATCAGGAAACTCACTAACAGACGGTTAACCAACTGTTGGTCGGAGAAATTCGTTCTCACCGATATCTCAACCATCTTTTTTACAAAGTTTAATGTATGCCGGATGTCTCCATACCACTCTTGCATATGTGCATTCAGCTCGTGTAACCGATATAAATACAGCCGTTTGTCTAGCCATGCTATTTCGTATTCTTGCTTGATAATACTGATTATTCCCTCTAAGAAAATCCGGTCTTCGCCGCTTGTCTCTTTGGTATCGACAAAACGGATATTATTCTCTGCCAGAAACGATCGGTTGTATATATGAGGCGTGATATGCCCGCAGAAACGGGGTATTCCGTCACGTACCAGCAACGTCAGGTATGCTTTTTGCAGAGGAGGATACTGACTGAACAGGGAAGTTCTGTTTAGTATCTGTTTGGCAAACACGCCGGAGAATACGGCTTTCTTAGTACCTCCGTCGGTGGCTTTGTACAATTCTTCGTACATGTTCGGTTCGTGGGTGTCATCGTGGTCACTGAAACCAATATATTCTCCCGTGGCGACACGGAGTCCCACATTGCGTGATTCGCCGATATTCAGATTATGCTCGTTTCTGACAACCACTATACGCGGATCCTTGGTGGCATATTCCTTGACCACTCTATCAGAACCGTCTGTCGGGCAATCCAGAACACAGATTATCTCTATTTCCCGCAATGTTTGGTTAACCAGTGTATCCAGACATGGACGCAAGTACTTGCCTGCATTATACACCGGTAATATTACGGATACTTTAGGATTTTTCATTCTTGTCTATATTATTCTCTACTACTTTTTCGGTTATTTGGCGTAAATTCCCGGTACAGCGCAGCGGTCTGGATCTTCTGGAGTTCCCGGACTTGCTATCCAAAAGTCTCAAAGTCTCAATTGTCTCATTGTATATTTTTTTATTTTGCACTTTCTGCACTATTTGCACTTTCGCCCTTCAAAGTGCAAATAGTGCAAATAGTGCAATGTCATTTTATTATTTTTTTCGAACGCCCTGTTCTGTTTTCTCTTTTATGGGGCCCCGAAAAAATCGTGCTTTGCAAAGAAAATGCACGTTTTTGGGGAGAGCGGAGGCAATGGTCGCACTTGCCATTTAGCGAAGCGGTATGGCTCTTGCGATCCATTTGCCGTAGTAATCGTGCCCCTGTGGCTAAGAACGCGAGCGTTAGTTGTTCTTATATATTCTTAGTGATTTTTAGTCATTATAGGTACTAAACCGAACCCGTATAGGATCCAACGGCTACCCGCATGCCTTCCGATAGCCATCCCTTTGCCATCCATCTACTCTCGTCAGTGATAAAACCGTGTCCCCGGCAAACAGGAGAACGAGTCCACCACGCCCACAACGGCTGACGGCTGATTGCTGACTTCTGACGGCTCCACTACGATCAGTGTATGTATCGAATAGTGGTTCATCTTCTCGCCCGCCTCGACTATCTTGGCATCCTTGCTTATTGTCTTGGGGTTGCGGGACATGATTTCGGATACAGGCGTATCGAAAAACTCTTTCCCAAGCCTCTGCATAGCCCGTCGTATATCTCCGTCTGTTATGATGCCAACTAACATTTCTTCATGCTCCACCACTATACCTATTCCCAATGTCCCTTGGGTAACAATCTCTATGGCGTCACTCATTTTCATTGCCGGAGTAACGAACGGCAGATTCTCTTTGAACATCACATCCTCTACTTTTCCCAACAGTTTTCTTCCCAAGTCCCCTCCCGGATGTAATCTTGCAAAATCGCTTGGCTGGAAGTGCTTCGCTTCTATCAGAGCACAAGCCAATGCATCGCCCATCGCCAAAGTTGCTGTGGTCGATGCCGTCGGTATCAGATTAAGCGGATCTGCCTCGTGGGCTACCGCTATGTTCAGATGAATGGACGAATACCGGGCAAGCAGACTGTCTTCTGTGCTCGACATCCCGATGATCTGTATCCCCTTCGCTTGAATCAGTGGCAGGAACCGCAACAACTCTTCTGTCGCACCCGAATACGAAATCGCTAATACGATATCCTCGCCCGAAAGCATCCCCAAATCACCATGGTACGCATCCAGCGGATTTAGGAAAAACGCCGGAGTCCCTGTCGAAGCCAGTGTTGCAGCGATCTTCGAGCCTATATGCCCGGATTTGCCCACACCGGTTACTACCACTTTCCCCCGGCATGCACTGATTGCCTTCACTGCCTCTGCAAACGCGCTGCCGATACGCTCTTTCATCTCCTTTATGGCATTCGCTTCGGCGTCAAGACACGCTTGCGCTTGCTTTATGATTTCTTGGTCTTGCATGCTTCTTCTACTATCTTACGCAGTTTAACCATCTGGTTGCCTACCACTTCTTCGTCTTTCATGCTGGGCAACATGCGCTCCAAAGCACGTAGAATCTTCTCCGCCTCTGCCACATTGCCCTGTTCTATATGGAGTTGGAGCATGTCGCTCGCGCACCAGAACATACATAGCGTAGTGTAGTGCCCGTGATACGATTTGTATCGTTCGCGGATCAACTCGTATGCTTCTTCGATGTGCCCTTCTTTGCGTAGAGCAAAAATATCTCGTACCTCCATCTCTCTTCCGTATTTGTGCCGATTATCCACGACGCACTACTATTGCACGCCGTGGATAATCAGATTTTCTATGTTCGCTTATACTACGCCGCTGAAGCCCATGAATGCCATGGCCAGCAAACCGGCTGTCAACAGGGCAATAGGAGTTCCTTTCATTGCCTCCGGCACTTTCGACAGGGCTAACTGCTCACGGATACCTGCGAAAAGTACCAGCGCCAGCGCAAAACCGATTGCTGTCGCAAAGGCATAGAGCGTTCCTGTCAGAAGGTTGGCTCCCAACTCTCCCGGCAACTTCTGCATCAGCTGGGCGGGATCGGCTACGATGATAGCTACACCAAGAATACAGCAGTTCGTCGTGATCAGAGGAAGGAAGACACCCAAAGCTTGATAAAGCGACGGACTCACCTTCTTCAGGATGATCTCGATCATCTGTACCAGAGCGGCGATCACAAGGATGAATACAATCGTCTGTAAAAACTCGATCTCCCACATTACCAGCAATTTCTGCAACAAGTATGTGACTACGGTAGCCAGAGTCAGCACGAATGTAACGGCGGCTCCCATACCCAATGCGGTGTCGATTTTCTTACTTACGCCAAGGAATGGGCAGATACCCAAAAACTGGCTCAATACGATATTGTTAACGAATATCGCTGCGATAAATATCAAGAAATATTCCATAGTAATTATCTTTTTATAACTTACAACTACAAATCACTTTTTCACAATCTTGTTCATTATCGCCATCAGATATGCAAGGCAGATAAACGCACCCGGAGCGAGAACGAAAATCAACGATGCATAATGATCGCTGTATATGCTCATTCCGAAAATCGAACCTGTGCCCAATAACTCGCGGACAGAGCCGATCACGGTCAGCGAAAGGGTGAATCCAAGACCCATTCCCAGACCGTCCAAAGCACTCAGACCTACGCTGTTCTTGGCGGCAAAAGCTTCTGCTCGCCCTAAGACGATACAGTTTACTACAATCAGCGGAATAAACAATCCCAATACATCATAGATGGGGGTCAGATATGCCTGCATCAGCAACTGTACCAGCGTCACAAACGTAGCAATCACCACGATGAACGCAGGAATACGTACTTTGTCAGGAATAAGATTCTTCAGCAGCGAAATCACCACATTCGAGCATACTAACACGAACAAGGTCGCTAAACCCATCGACATTCCGTTGATGGCGTTTGTGGTCGTGGCCAGTGTCGGACACATACCCAAAACCAAGGCAAAGGTAGGATTCTCCTTGAGAATGCCGTTGGTTAATGTTTTCATTCCATTAGTCATTTTTTACCTCCGTTTCTTCTTCAATGTCACTTTCTACTTGCTCTGTCGCACCACTCTGTGCCTCCACACCGCTCTTTGCATAGGCATTATAAGCTTGGTTGATGGCTTTGAGGAATGCACGACTCGATATCGTGGCTGCCGTGATGGCATCTATGTCACCGCCGTCACCTTTCGATACGCGGAAATCTCCTGTAGCTTGACGCCCGATGATGTTCTGACTGGGCTTGTCTGCATTCTTGAACCACTCTACTATATGGTCGCCCAGACCCGGAGTCTCTTGGTGCTCAAGCACTTCATAGTTGAAGATCTTGCCTTCTTTGTCAAATCCTACTATGATCTTCTGCTCTCCGCCAAAGCCCATGGCACTCGTCTCTACTGCGGCTCCTGCAGCCTCGCCGTTAAGCGTCGCACGGTAGATCACCATGCCGTCTATTGTCTCTGGAGCGGCAATCTCTACACCTGCAGGCAATACGTTGAGAATAGCTTGTTGCTGCTTCTCTTTCTGTTGCTTCTGGATCTGGTCTTTGGTCAGCAGATAGATTCCTGCCAAAGCTGTTGCGGCTACTACGCAGATAGTCACCAGACTCAGCAACATATTCTTGAATGAACTCTCTAATTTTTCCATAGTCTTACCTCCTTATGCTTTTTTCTTCTCACCGAAATGACGGGGACGAATATGGTTCAACAATGGTACGCACGCGTTCATTATAAGAATAGCGAATGACATACCTTCAGGATACGAACCCCAGGTACGGATCACCATCATTATAAAGCCAATGCCGATACCGAAAATAATCTTGCCCCAGGCACTCATCGGACTCGTTACATAATCCGTTGCCATGAAGAATGCACCAAGCATCAAACCACCGGTGCAAAGGCTATAACCTACATACTGCGCAGTACTCATCCCCTCAGGAAGTGCTCCGCACCAACCGGTCATCGCGGCAAATAATGCTACCGTTCCCAGGATCGATACAGGAATATGCCATGTTATCACGCGCGTACATATAAGGAATAAGCCGCCTAACAGCAATGCCAGTGCACTGACCTCTCCTAACGAACCGCCTAACTGGCCTACAAAAGCATCCATCAAGTCCGGCAACTGGTTTATCGCACTGCCGTCATGTTCTTTGATCATGTTCTTCAGATAATACAGCGGTGTGGCACCTGAGTTGGCATCTGTCAGCCCTTGTCCCATGATAGCGCTTGCAAAACCTTGAGCCTTGGGCCATGTGGTCATCTGCGCAGGGAATGAAATCAATAGGAATACACGACCTACTAACGCCGGGTTGAACGGGTTCTGACCCAAACCGCCAAACGAAATCTTACCGATTCCGATAGCTACTACAGCGCCTATAATCAATATCCACCAGTCAAGGTTGCTCGGTACATTAAGTGCCAGAAGCATACCCGTCAGAATGGCGGAACAGTCTGTAATAGTCGGTTTCTGTTTCAGAACATACTTGCTAAGCAGCCACTCACAGCATACACATGCTGCTACACTGATAGCCATCATCATCAAAGCTCCCCAGCCGAACTCTACAATCGAAACAGCATAGGCGGGAATCAGAGCCAAGATGACGAGTAACATATTGCGACGAACACTATCACCACTATGTGCGTGAGGTGCCGGAGCTACAATCAATTGTTTCATATCTTTAAACTTTATAATTTAATCTCTTAATCCTAAACTCCAGATCACTTGGCTGCTCTTGCACGAATAATACCTCCTACTGTAGCCTTGCCCGGACGGATATCATCCAGCAAGCGACGATGGGACGGACAGGTGAATACACAGCAACCGCAATCGATACAATCCATAATATCATGCTTCTCTGCCTCTTCCCACATCTCGTTTGCGGAAAGTTTGGAGAGCAGGTATGGCTCCAAGCCCATCGGACAAGCATCTACACACTTGGCACAACGGATACAGTTCTCAGGTTCCGGACGCTCACTCTCTGACTCCGGCAGGAAGAGCAGACCGCTCAAACGCTTGTTCGCAGGCATCGTGTCTATCTGACTCATGGCACGTCCCATCATCGGACCGCCGCCGATAATCTTGCCAGTTCCTTCAGGAACACCGCCTGCCATCTCGATAACTTCCGTAATAGGTGTTCCGAAGCGTACCAGATAGTTACCCGGATTCTTCACATCCTTACCCGTTACGGTCATCACACGGCTGATCAGCGGCTTGTTCTTCTGGACAGCCTCATAAACTGCATATACAGTGGCTACGTTGTCAACTACGGCACCTACTTCAATAGGAAGAGCTCCGCTCGGCACCTGACGGCCTATACATGCGTCAATCAGCTGTTTCTCACCGCCTTGCGGGTACTTCAGCTTCAGCGCTTTTACTTCGATGCCGGCTTTGCCTGCCGTCAACTCGCGCATGTGCTCGATGGCGTCTTTCTTGTTGTTCTCGATACCGATGATGGCACGCTTGACATTCAGCGCTTTCATCAATATCTCAATACCCACTACAATCTCTTCTCCGTGCTCTAACATCAACTGATGGTCGCAAGTCAGATACGGCTCGCACTCTACACCGTTGATAATCAGCACTTCGGCTGTCTTGCCCGGAGGCGGAAGCAACTTGACATGAGTCGGGAAACAAGCACCGCCCAAACCTACAATGCCGGCTGCGGCTATCTTGTCCACAATCTCTTTGGGCTCCAGCTTGCACTCGCTTACCAATTCCGGCGTGCGGTCTATGCCTTCTGCCCATTCGTCTCCTTCTACATCAATGAAAATAGCCTGCATCGGAGCTCCCCAAGCATCGGTCGTACCGTCTATCTTGGTCACTGTTCCGCTTACAGGCGAACTGATATTGGCGCTCACAAAACCACCGGCTTTTGCCAGTAAATCGCCTACTTTCACTTTCTTGCCCGCTTCTACTACTGCCTGCGCCGGCGCACCGATATGTTGCACTAACGGAATAATCGCTTGCTTTGGCAAGGCGCACTCTGTAATAGGTAGATGAGCCGAGTACTGTTTGTTATCCTGGGGATGAACTCCTCCAATTCTAAAAGTATTCATATGCTTTTACTCTTTTTATTCTATTACTAAATGTGTTGCGCCATACGCAGCAGGTTTGGATAACATGCTCCCGGAGTTGGCAACTGCTTGATCTTGTCTGCAATCTCTCCGTTGAAACCGGGGATGATAATACCACTCGCGGTCTTGCGCACTTCCTGGGAAGCCGCACCTGCTGCCGGAGTCGAACTTTCTGCTGCAGGAGCAAGAACTTTGCTCACCTCTTCCATTGTAGGTTCACCACCGACAGGGCAGGACAAACCGTTCAGCGAATCGGCTTTCACGCAGGCTTCGGCAAACGCCCTACAGCCTGCAAATCCACAACCACCGCAGTTGGCACCGGGCAATACTGCCTGAACCAAATCAATGCGAGGATCTTCCTCTACCTTGAAGAGTTGGCTGATATAATACAGCAACACCGCTGCTACTGCACTGATAACGCCCAACACTCCAATAGAAATCAGAATCAATTTCATGTGTTATGTGTTTTTTAGTTTATATAATGAATCTTTTGCAATTCAGGGAATAACGGTTCTCAAATCTTCCTTGCCGTGAAACTGAACTCCTTCTGCAGCTTTTTGCTGAACATGCTCAGTATCAGGTAATATACCGCAATACTTACCAGCGAAACCGTACCGATAATAGCTTCGTCCCATTCGGTCAGGTAGTTCAGTCCCGCAATCACGATCATCATCACTAAGAACGGGGCACCGTATCCCAATAATACCGCACGCCAGGCCAGACGCTCGCGTACACTCACTTCTACCAAATCCCCCGGCTGCAATGGCTCCAATGCTACGGCATCAATCACTTTTTCCTTGCTCTCGGAGGCCATACACATGGATTTGGCTTTGCACGCCTGACAAGCACTCGCTTGGGTGATGGAGACACGGGCTGTCGTCCCCTCTATGGTCATTACAACCCCTTTATGATGAATCTGTTCGGACATACGCATCGAAATCTACCGCAAAAGTACGAAAAAAAAATTATATATGCAAATATAATTTGTTTATTTTGCCGAAATGGCGGATTTTGACGATTTTGTTTGCATATTTCCGAAAAAAACTGTACCTTTGCGGCTAAATTTGAAATATTATGCCCAGAAAACCAAGTACAAATACAACCAACACGAGAAAGGCTGCGGATACAATCCATGTGGAGAGAGACGAAAAGGAGACTTTCTCTTACCGCCTGAAGTCCTTTGTCCAAGATCCTCGAACCCACTATGTGGTCGGTGCTGTCTTAGTGGCACTCGCTTTCTTTTTGGCTGTGGCGTACGTCAGCTTCTTCTTTACCGGCTTTCATGACGACTCCCTGTTGTCAAGTTCCGATACAACACTCAAGCGCACCGAAATCCAGAATATTCTCGGTCTGCCGGGGGCATGGTCTGCAGAGCGGCTTATCAACGGCTCGTTCGGCATCTCCTCTGTAGCACTCATTCTGCTTCTGCTTGTTTTTGGACTCAAACTGCTCAATATCACCAAAACAAGCGGTACGCGCTGGTTCTTCCATTCCGTCTTCTGGCTCTTGTGGACATCCGTCGTACTGGGATACGCGCAGACGATGTTCGGACTCAACCACTGGTTTATTCAGCTCGGAGGCAGCCACGGACACTTGCTTTCTTCCTGGCTGTATTCGTATGTCTATTCCATCGGTATGATACTGATAATTGTACTTACCCTCGTTATCTATTGTATCGTGGCGGATCCCCATTTCACCGACCATGTGAAAGCAGTATGGCTCTGGATCAAGGGAAAATTTTCCAAACAGCCCTATGAAGGTGAACTCTTCGCTTCTCCCGATGAAACCGGGGAAATATCTTCGGAACCGCAACCCGTTTCGGATACGGAGATTCAGCCTGTCAATGATGAGGCTCCCGTGTCCTTGACATTTACCAATACCGATGATGTCGTAGAGATAGAAGTTTTAGACCCGGCTAAGGAAAACAACCCTGCTGAGCCGGAGTTGCCGGAAGTGGTGCCCGTTACCGACGATGACCCGCTCCTCAATGTGCAAGTATCGGACAACTCTGCCATCGAAGTGGTGGATGTTCTGCCTGATCCTACTCCGCTTCCTGTTGACCCCGATGTCCCCAAGGTGGGATTCCAGATCCAGGACTCCAAAACGGACGAACTGGTGTCTGCCGAAGAAGTGGAGCAGGATCCCTTGGAGAAACTGGGTCCGTATGATCCGCGCAAAGAGTTGTCGCACTATAAGTTCCCGTCGCTTGACCTCCTGAAGGTGTACGACAACGAGTCCGCTCCGGTGATTAACCAGCAAGAGCAGCAGGATAATGCGAACCGTATTGTCACCACCCTCCGTAACTACGGCATCGAAATCGATTCCATCAAAGCTACGGTAGGTCCTACCGTGACACTCTACGAAGTGGTGCCGAGAGCGGGTATCCGTATCGCTAAAATACAGAATCTGGAGAATGATATTATGATGTCTCTCTCCGCAACGGGTATCCGTATCATTGCGCCTATGCCAGGTAAGGGGACGGTGGGTATAGAGGTGCCTAACGAGAAACCGCAAGTGGTCTCCATGCACTCGGTGCTGGCTTCCAAACGATTCCAGGAAGAGAAGAAGATGCGTCTGCCCATCGCCTATGGACGGACGATTACCAACGAGGTCTTCATGTTTGATCTTGCCAAGACACCTCACCTTCTCGTGGCGGGTGCTACCGGAACCGGTAAATCCGTTGCTATCAATGCAATTCTGACTTCGTTGCTCTATAAGAAACATCCTTCGGAACTCAAACTGGTTCTTGTGGATCCTAAGATGGTGGAATTTGCACCCTACAAACCGCTCTTGCACCACTATCTGGCTGCCATGCCGGATACCGATCCCGAACAGATAGTGATTACAGATTGTGACAGGGTTATCAATACCCTCAATTCGCTCGTTATAGAGATGGAGAACCGCTACAAACTGCTCATGGACGCCGGAGTCCGTAATCTGGAAGATTATAACGAGAAGTTTGTCAATAGGCGTTTGAATCCCGAAAAACTGATCGGCGACAGCTTGCATCACCGCTATCTGCCTTATATCGTCATTGTTATCGATGAGTACGGCGATTTTATCATGCAGGCCGGAAAACAAGTGGAGACGCCTATTGCACGTATCACTCAGAAAGCACGTGCTGTGGGTATGCATATGATTTTGGCTACCCAACGCCCGTCTGTAAATATCGTTACCGGTGTTATCAAAGCCAATATCCCGACGCGTATCGCTCTCCGCACCCAGTCGGTGATTGACTCCCGTACCGTCTTGGACGCTAAAGGTGCAGAACAACTCATCGGACGAGGCGACTCCCTCTATGCAGGCAATGCTTCTGTCACCCGCGTACAATGTGCCTTCGTGGATACTCCCGAAGTGGATCGAATCGTCGAATTCATCGAGAAACAACAGCACTTCCTGCAACCCTATCAACTGCCGGAATATATACCGGAAGGGGCTGAAGGAGACGCTCTTGCGCCCGGTAGCGTAGATATGAAGAAACTGGATCCGATGTTCGCCGATGTCGCACGCTATGTCGTCTCCAAGCAGGAAGGTTCTACTTCGCGCCTGCAGCGTGCATTCGAAATCGGTTATAACCGTGCCGGCAAACTTTCTGACCAGTTGGAGGCTGCCGGAATAGTCGGACCTAACAAGGGACCCAAAGGACGGGATGTTCTGATTCAGGATTTTGATCAACTGGAAGCATTGTTACAACAACTTAATGTATAATAATAAGCCGATGAAATCGAGAATATTTGCCATATTGCTTGCTTGTTTGCCGCTCATTCTTTCTGCGCAGACGACATTGGATCGTTTTCTCCAGAAGATGGATACTACTACCTTCCGGTCCCAGTTTACGATCACTATCGCGGATAACACCACTTCCCCGCAATCCCATGCGGGACGTATAGCCATGAGAGGAAAAACTTTTTATATCAGCGTCTTCAATGCCGAAGCTGTTTATGATGGTAAGACCCTCTCTGTCTATTCGGTGGATTCGAAGGAAATGACAATCTCTACTCCTACCGAAGAAGAACTGCTTGACTCAAATCCGATCCTCTATGCGCGTGCACTCAAAAAAGCTTGTACCATATCGGAGAAAACCGGTGCAAACCAAACTCAAGTGATTACATTAGTGCCTAAAGATCAGTCTGCCGGTATCCAACGTTTTATTCTTACACTCCGTAAGGATGGTCTGCTGCCTGTTTCCCTTGAAGTGAAAGAAGGTGCGCAATATACCAAACTAAATTTCCGTAATGCACGCTTCTCTGCCGACAAGCCTCGTCTGAAGATGGAACGGAAAGGAGCGACAATCATAGATTTGAGATAAATAATAACGACACACGATAATTACTATTGCTATGAATAAAGTTAAATGTCTTATCATAGGCTCTGGTCCTGCGGGATATACGGCAGCCATCTATGCTTCTCGTGCTAACCTTCATCCTGTTCTTATAGAAGGACCCCAATTGGGAGGACAACTTACCACTACGACAGAGGTGGAGAACTTTCCGGGTTATCCCGATGGAATCGAGCCTTTTCAGATGATGGATGATCTTCGTCGTCAGGCTGGACGGTTCGGTACGCAGTTCGTTTCCGGTATTGTCACCAAGGTGGATTTTTCTGTTTCTCCAAAGCGTGTAATCATAGAGGATACCGACGAATATTTGGCTGATTCCGTGATCGTTGCTACAGGTGCCAGTGCCAAGTATCTTGGTTTGGAATCCGAGCGCACCTACCGCGGACACGGTGTCAGTGCCTGTGCTACGTGTGACGGCTTTTTCTATCGCAAGAAGACAGTTGCTGTCGTCGGCGGCGGAGATACTGCTTGTGAAGAAGCCTCCTATCTGGCAGGCCTCTGTGAAAAAGTGTATATGATTGTCCGCAAACCTTATCTCAGAGCCTCTGAAATAATGCAGCAGCGAGTCCTTGACAATCCGAAGATCGAGGTGCTCTTTGAGCATAACACATTGCAGCTCACTGGTGACGGTAAAGTGCAGGGGGCAGATCTCATCTTCCGCAAAGGAGAACCCGATGAACAGTCCCGGCATATAGATATTGACGGCTTCTTCCTTGCTATCGGACACCATCCGAATACCGAACTCTTTGCTGACTACCTCAATCGCGATGCCGAGGGATATATTATCGTGGATGGCGACTCCCCGCGTACAAATATACCTGGCGTCTTTGCGGCCGGAGATTGCGCTGATCCGCATTATCGCCAGGCTGTTGTTGCTGCCGCTTCGGGATGTAAGGCGGCAATGGAGGCTGACAAATATATTAAGAATTTGTGATAAAAAACTTGCATATGTGCAAAAAAAGTTGTACCTTTGCAGCAAATTTGAAAAACATATGAAATACACATCTTTCTTGGTAGCGGTTGCTTTGATCTCTGTCTCTACCGTTTTGGGTGCACAAGCACAAAACCAGCAACGTATTCGTTGTATCGCTTTTTACAACCTTGAGAATCTGTTCGACACTATTCATGACCAGGGGAAAAATGATTATGAATACCTGCCTGACGGTGGTATGCATTGGACTTCTATGAAGTATGAGAACAAAATCCGCAATATGGCGTATGCAGTCTCTCAACTGGGTACTGACGAAGATCCGCGCGGAGCCGCATGTGTCGGCGTGGCAGAGGTGGAGAATATTGGTTGCTTGCATGACCTCTGCGCTGAAACCAATACCAAATACGGCAGAGCCTACAAACCCATTTTGTTGGAAGGGCCTGACCGCCGTGGCGTAGATGTGGGATTTTTGTATGACACCACTGCCTTCCGTCCGGTCAAAGTCTCCGGATACGAACTGAAAGCCCACTATGCTGACGGCGGTGTTATCAAGACTCGTCTTCAGTTGCTCGTTTCCGGATACATGTACGATGACGACCACCGCTCCATCGTCCGCGACAAGATTCATATCATTGTGAACCACTGGCCGAGCCGCTATGGCGGAGAACTTTCTTCCAGACCCGGACGAGATACCGCTGCCATGCTCTGTCTGCATATTTGCGACTCTATCTACAAACGCGAACCGAAGGCGAAAATTATTATTATGGGTGACCTAAACGACGATCCTTATAATCATAGCTGCGCCGAGGTACTTAATGCCAAGAAAAATCGGGAGGATGTGGGAGAGCAAGGACTCTTTAATACCATGTGGCAACGCCTTGATAATGGTGTGGGATCGCTTGCTTACAACGGAAGCTGGAATCTGTTCGACCAGATTATTATTTCCGAACCCCTGCTTAGCGAAGATATTAATTCCGGCAGATGGTATTACTGGAAACCCCAGATATTCAACAAACCATTCCTTACCGTTCAGGAAGGCAAGGACAAGGGCACTCCGCTTCGTACCCACAAAAGTGGCGCTTGGCAGAACGGATATGCCGACCACTATCCTACAATGATTTACCTGCTTCGTAAAAAATAAAATACAATATTATAATGCAGCAACTTAGTCGAAAAACTACTCCTATTGTAATGCGCAATTATGGTCGTATCCTGCAGGATATGATTGCTTATGCCTGCGTGCTGGAGGACAAAGAGCAGCAAGATGCTTTTGTGGATTATATCGCGCAATGTATGCGACAGAAAAATACGGTCTGGAATCGTGATCAGGAGTCCGGTTCTGCCCGCATTGCAGAAGACATAGCCCGCTTATCTCAGGGGAGGTTGATTTACGAACCTAAGAAATAATCACAATATGGAGTCAAATCCTTTCAAAGTTTTTGCCGGTTCCCAAAGTCTGGCTTTGGCTGAAGGCATTTGCCAACAGTTAGGTTGCCCGATGGGAAAAGTTAAAATCGACCATTTTTCGGATGGTGAGTTTTCTGCATCTTTCGATGAGTCTGTCCGTGGACAATCTGTCTATCTGGTGCAATCGACCTGCCCCTCCAGCGACAATCTCATGGAACTACTTCTTATGATAGATGCCGCCAAACGCGCAAGCGCTTATAAGGTCATAGCGGTCATCCCCTATTTCGGATGGGCTCGTCAGGATCGTAAGGATAAACCCCGTGTGTCTATCGGTGCCAAACTGGTGGCAAATATGCTGCAAGTCGCAGGGGCGGATCGTGTTATCACCGTGGACCTCCACGCCGACCAGATTCAGGGATTCTTTGATATTCCTGTTGATCATATCTATGGTTCCAATGTGCTGGCTCCTTATGTGGCATCGCTAAATCTTAAGAAGATGATTGTGGCTTCTCCTGATGTCGGAGGATCCAAGCGTGCCGCCACTTTCGCCAAGAAACTGCACCTCATGGTGGATAAAGAAGTGCCGATGGTCATCTGCTATAAGAACAGGCCCGACTTCAACAAGGTTTCCGAAATCCGCGTCTTGGGAGATGTCTATGGCAAAAATGTGGTCATAGTGGATGATATTGCGGATACCGCAGGCACTCTCTGCAAGGCTGCCGAAGTCCTCAAACGTGCCGGTGCTATCACTGTACGCGCTGTCGTTACACACGGAGTGATGTCCGGCAAAGCCTGTGAGAATATCAATAACAGCGAGTTGGACGAACTGCTCTTTACCGACTCCCTTCCTTTCGATCGGACACGTTGCCCGAAAGTGAAACAAGTGTCCTTGGCAGGAGCTATCGCCTCTGTTATCAGAGCTATACAGTTTCATCAAAGTATCAGCGAGGTTAATGAGCGTTAATAGATTCCGGACATATATTATCCTGTGCCTTTCGGCAGTTCTGATGTCTTCTTGTGGCGCTAAGCAGTCACAGGCTGCTCGTCACGAAATAGCCCGTCCTCCTTTTTCGGCTGATTCGGCATATGCGCATATTGCTACCCAACTGTCGTTCGGACCTCGTGTCCCCGGAACGGATGCACATGCAGATGGCGTCGATTTCATCGCGGAAAAACTGAATGCATACGGCGCTTCCGTGGAGATAGAGGAAGGCTATATGGAGGATTATGCCGGAGAGAAACAGAAAGTCCGTAATATCATTGCGCGCTTTGGAGATATTGAGGCGAAACACAGGATCCTGCTTTGTACCCACTATGATTCGCGCCCATGGTCTGATCAGGACGATGAGGCGTATCGCTATGTGGGAGTACCGGCTGCCAATGACGGCGCAAGCGGAGTAGGTGTCCTGCTGGAGATCGCGCGACAGTTGCAGCACAAACCATCTGCAAAGAATATCGACATGGTTTTCTTCGATTGTGAAGATATGGGAACGCCCGATTTCATCGATAATAATGACCGACCGGATACTTGGTGCCTCGGCTCGCAGTTATGGGCACAAAAGCCGGAGAGAAAAGGAGTCTATAGCTGGGGAATACTCTTAGACATGGTCGGAGCACCCGGTGCTACGTTCTATAAGGAATATTATTCGGTGCGCCAAGCCTCCAATTATGTTGACTTGGTATGGAATAATGCGGCATCGCTTGGCTATGATGATATCTTCAAATCCCAAGAAGGTACAGCGATTGTAGATGACCACCTCTATGTCCATCGCGGACTCGGTATCCCTTGTGTGGATATAATCCACACTTTGCCGCAAGGCGGTTTTCCGGAGTGGTGGCATACACAGGAAGACAATCTCATGCAAATCGACCGGAATACCCTGCAGGCTGTCGGCGAAGTTCTGATGAGTTTGCTTTGAATGAGAAAATATACAAATGAGAAAATGAGTAAATTATTAGAAATAAAAAACCTCCATGCATCTATTGCAGGCAAGGAAATTCTGAAAGGGGTGAACCTTTCTGTTAATGCAGGCGAGGTGCATGCAATCATGGGACCCAACGGAGCCGGCAAATCCACCCTCTCTGCCGTCCTTACAGGCAATCCTGCATACGAAGTGACATCGGGCGAAGTTTACCTGAAAGGAGAAAACCTCCTTGCTATGCCTCCTGAAGTGCGCGCCAGAGCCGGCGTCTTCCTCAGTTTCCAATATCCTGTGGAGATACCGGGTGTCAGTATGACCAATTTTATGCGCACTGCCGTCAATGAGAAAAGGGCTTACGAAGGCAAAGAACCTCTCTCAGCAAGGGAATTTCTCTCGCTTATGAGAGAGAAGAAAAAACTTCTCGAACTGCCCGACAAACTCAATAACCGTTCGGTGAACGAAGGCTTCTCAGGAGGCGAGAAGAAGAAAAACGAGATCTTCCAGATGGCGATGTTAGAGCCGTGCCTGTCTATTCTGGACGAGACAGACTCCGGACTCGATATTGACGCCTTGCGTATTGTCGCCGAAGGCGTCAACCGTCTCAAGACTCCTCAGAATGCGTCTATCGTCATTACCCACTACCAACGCCTTCTGGATTATATCGTACCGGATTTCGTACACGTCCTCGCGGACGGCAAGATCGTTAAAACCGGAGATAAGACCTTAGCCCTTGAATTGGAGGAACATGGATACGAGAGTCTTACATAAAGGGGAACATTTCGAACATGTGTATCTGAACGAACCGGCAAACCTGCATTTCGTACAAGAAGCCGGTTCGTCCCTGAAGATCCATGTCATCAATATCTCCGGATTGTCCGGCAAATCCGGACTTTCCGGCACCAATACGATTACCGTTGAGCAAGTCGGTTCCGACTGCAGCACGGAGATCTATGCTCTCGCTTTTCTGCATGGCGACGAATCCGTTATGACGGAGACACATGTCACCCACGCGGTCGGTGGAGGAACTTCGGAACAGTTGGTCAAATTTGTTCTCGATGAAAACGCCAGAGGAAGATTTGTCGGAGATTTGAAGATTGCCAAGGATGCGCAGAAAGTGGAGGCACACCAGACCAACCGTAACCTCCTCTTGTCTCAGACCGCGCAGATGCGTACACAGCCGCAGTTGGAGATATACGCCGATGACGTCAAAGCTACACACGGCGCTTCTACAGGGCAACTCGATGAAACCGCACTTTTCTATATGCAGCAGCGGGGTATTGGCAAAGAAAAAGCGCGTCAACTCCTCGTCGGCGCGTTTATGAAAGATGTCCTCGTTACTATCGGCGATGAAAATCTGAAAGAAAAACTACTGAACGCGGTTGATGGCGTAGTCGAGTAACTCTAGCAAACTCTGTTTGGCATCACAGTCGCGGAACACGGATAAGGCTTCTATTGCTTTTTGTCGGTGTTCCTGCATTTTTTTGTTGGCATAACCGATTCCGTCAAACCGCATCACAAAAGCTTTGATGTCTTCTTCGGCTTCCGTCCTCTTGATATGGCTGTCCTTGTTTGCCAGCGCTTCCGCGATGTGCCTTATCTCTTGTGCTTCCGCCTCGGGTGCCCGTTGCTCGGCTGTCAGAAGGGGTAGTGTCACCTTTCCGTCCCGGATATCGTTCATCGTCGGTTTGCCCAGATCGTCACTGTCAGAATAATCCAGAATATCATCTTTGATTTGGAAACAGATGCCTAACTGCTTTCCGAACTCGCGTAGAGCACTTACTTGCCTTTGTGTTCCGCCGGCGGAAACCGCCCCCGCTTCACAGCAGGCTGCAAACAAATAGGCGGTCTTGTGCTCTATGATTCGCATGTATTGTGCCTCGCTGATCCACATCGTGCTGTTGGCATGTAACTGGAGCAATTCTCCGGAAGATAAAGCCCTGCCTATTTCCGATAAAATCGAAAGAATCTGCGTGTTTCGTACCTCGGCGATCAACCCGATCACACGCGCTAAGATATAGTCGCCTGAGAGGATGGCCACTTTGTTCGTCCAGTGTACTTGGATAGCCTCCGCACCACGTCGGGTGGGGGAGTCGTCCACTACATCGTCATGCACCAGACTCGCCGTGTGCAGCAACTCCAGTGCCACCGCTGTACTCAATGTCTTGTCAGTGATGCTGTGGCACAACCGGGCGGCGTAAAGCACCAGTATCGGACGGAGCTGCTTACCCCGCTTGGAATGGATATACCGGAACACTTCCTGAAGCGTCTCGTTTTCCGTCTGTATGCTTTCGGCAAACTTCTTTTCGTAGGCGTTGAAAGCGTCCGCTATACCGGCTCGTATGTGTGCAATCGTATCCATTTTTCAAAATCGGCTGCAAAATTAGTGTTTTTTTTTGAAATACACAAATATTTTGCATTTTATCACACTATTTTTGCATATTTGCGAAAAAAGCTGTACCTTTGCACTGTCAATTCGAATTCATCGGACAAATTAAAAATACATACATTAAGCAATGAAAAAACTGGTTTTTGCATCAAATAACGCACATAAGCTCCAGGAAGTACGCGCTATCATGCCGCCGGATGTGGAGGTGCTCAGCCTTCGCGATATAGGCTTCCATGACGAGATCGAAGAAACCGGCACCACTCTGGAGGCGAACAGCGCCCTCAAAGCCCAAACGGTTTACAACTGGCTCGAATCGCAACAATCCCCTATCGTTTCTCTATCCGATATTGCGGGCGTTTTTGCCGATGACACCGGGTTGGAGATAGATGCTCTCAATGGTGAACCGGGTGTCTATACGGCGCGCTGGGCTGGTGAACCCGCGGCTAATCGTGCCAAGGCACTCTCCGAACTGAAAGGCAACCCCAACCGCGGTGCACAGTTCAGGGCGGTCATTACATTGATCCAAAACGGACAGATGACGCAGGTGGAAGGTATCGTCCGCGGACAAATGGCTACCGAAGAAAGAGGGGAAAAAGGCTTTGGGTATGACTCCCTTTTTATCCCCTCCGGCTATGACAAAACCTTTGCGCAACTGCCTTCCGAAACCAAAAACCAAATCAGTCACCGCGGACGCGCTTTGGCGAAACTGGTACCCATTCTGTGATAAAAAATACACATCCGGTATGTGTAAAAATTGACGAAAAGAGGAGAAAATGAAAGAAAGTGGCATATACATTTTGTATATGTCATTTTTTTTTTGTAACTTTGCAGTCGCTAAAATAAATAACTATTTAACTCTATAAAATCTAACAATTTTATGAAAGCTTTCATGGACAAAGATTTCCTGCTGCAAACAGAGACCGCGCAGGAGCTGTATCACAATCATGCGGCTAAGATGCCGATTATCGATTATCACTGCCACCTTATCCCCCAGATGGTTGCCGAGAACAAGCGTTTCGAATCCATCGCACAGATCTGGCTCATGGGCGACCACTACAAATGGCGCGCTATGCGTTCCAACGGAGTGGACGAGCGTTTCTGCACCGGAAAGGACACCACCGACTGGGAGAAGTTCGAGAAATGGGCAGAGACCGTTCCTTATACTTTCCGCAACCCGTTGTACCACTGGACCCATCTGGAGCTCAAGACCGCTTTCGGTATCGAGGAGCGTCTGAACCCGGAGACCGCACGCGCTATCTATGACAAGTGTAACGACCTCATCGCCAACGACCCGAAGTTCTGTCCGCGCGGACTGATGAAGCACTACCATGTAGAGCTCGTCTGCACGACCGATGATCCGGCTGACAGCCTCGAGTGGCACAAGATGGTGAAGGAAGATCCGACCGCAGAGGTACGTATGCTGCCGACTTGGCGTCCGGATGCCGGCATGAACATCGAAGCCGCTACTTGGAAAGCATATATAGAAAAGCTTTCAGCCGTCAGCGGTGTAGCCATCAAAACTTTCGCTGATATGGTGGACGCCCTCCAGAAACGCCATGACTTCTTCGAGTCGATGGGCTGCCGTCTCTCCGACCACGGTATCGAGGAGTTCTACGATGAGCCGTACACCGACGCAGAGATCAACGCCATCTTCCAGAAAGCCCTTGCCGGCAAGGAGTTGAGCGTTTATGAGATCCGCCAGTACAAGCACGCTTACCTGCACGCGCAGGCTGAGATGGACTACGCTTCGGGTTGGACCCAGCAATACCACTACGGTGCAATCCGTAACAACAACTCCAAGATGTTCGCAGCCCTTGGTGCAGACACCGGTTTCGACTCCATCGGCGAGTTCACGACAGCAAAAGCCATGAGCCATTTCCTCGACGAGATGAACAGCGAAGGACACCTCGCCAAGACTATCCTCTATAACCTCAACCCGTGCGCTAACGAAGTGATTGCCACGATGTTGGGTAACTTCCAGGACGGTTCGGTACCGGGCAAGATTCAGTTCGGTTCGGGCTGGTGGTTCCTCGATCAGAAGGACGGCATGGAGAAGCAGATGATGGCTTTGAGTAACCTCGGTCTCTTGAGCCGCATGGTAGGTATGCTGACCGACAGCCGTTCGTTCCTGAGCTATCCGCGTCACGAGTATTTCCGCCGCACGCTCTGTAACGTTCTCGGCAACGACATCGAGAACGGCATGATCCCGTACACCGGCTACGAGAAAGCCCGCGTTCAACAGATGGTAGAAGACATCTGCTACAACAACGCAAAAAACTACTTCAAGTTCTAATCCCCCTCACACACCCCGCTTGCCTCTCTACAAAGGGAGGTGAGCGGGTGGTTGTTGCAAAAAGTGCAACTTGTCGGAAATTCCAACATGTTCCAAAATGGAAACAGTTGGTATAAATGCAAAATATGCATCTATACAATATGAACGATAAACCCATTGGAAATAGAGGCGAGATAATCATCTATCGTGCGGAAGACAACACGGTCCAACTCGATGTGCGCATGGAGAACGAAACCGTGTGGCTAACACAACAACAGATGGTAGTATTATTTCAGTCTTCGCGTACTAATATAGTAGAACATATAAAGCACATTTACGAAGATGGTGAATTAATGGAGGGAGCAACTTGTCGGAAATTCCGACAGGTTCAGCAAGAAGGGAACAGGATGGTATCTCGTGAAGTGCCATTCTATAACCTTGACATGATTATATCTGTCGGCTACCGTGTTAACTCCAAGCGTGCTGTGGCATTCCGCCAGTGGTCAACTAAGATTCTCAAAGATTATCTCGTTAAAGGCTACGCCATCAATGAGAAGATTCGTCGTGAGCAGTTGTCGGATTTGCGGCAGTTGGTTCAGATAGTTGGTCGAACGGTTCAAAGCAAGGCGGTGGAGAGCGTGGATGAGACGCAGGCTATTTTTGATGTCGTTTTGGATTATACGTACGCGCTGGACACGCTCGACAACTATGATTACGAGCGGCTGACCGTCAAAGAGACCACGCCCGAAGAGCGATTCCATGCTACGTATGAGAATGCCATGCAGACGATTGCTGCGCTGCGTGAGAAGTTTGGCGGTAGCACTTTGTTTGGCAACGAAAAAGACGACTCGTTCAAAAGCAGTATAGGTCAGATTTATCAGACCTTTGGAGGAACGGATTTATATCCGAGTGTGGAGGAGAAAGCAGCTATGTTGCTGTATTTGGTGACCAAGAATCACTCCTTTTCGGACGGCAACAAACGTATTGCGGCTACGTTGTTCCTGTGGTTCTTGAATAATAACGGCATTCTCTACCGCGAGGATGGCACCAAGCGTATAGCAGATAATACCCTTGTCGCGCTAACCCTCATGATTGCCGAGAGCCACACAGAAGAAAAAGACACCATGGTCAAAGTGGTGGTGAATTTGATTAACCAAAAGAACTAAAGGGGATAACAAACGCTCCCCGATGGGTTATATAAAGCAAAAAGAAAGATGTTAGGATTTATTATCATTCTTATCCTTCTCCTCATAGGAGCCGGAGTGTGGAGTATGCAAATAAAGGCAAATTCCGAAGGAAACAAGTTTCTACAAATGTTCCCTTATTGGGTTATTGCGTACGGAGTATCATTAGCACTGCTTTGTCCCGTTGCTTTCTTTAGTATCTGGGAACATAATATTGATTTTATTCTCACGTGTGTAGTGCTAAGTATAGCACTTGTTTTTGCTCTTCTGATTATTGCAGCCTTTGTTGTTGCCATCATAAAGAAACAATATCGCAATGCCGGAAGAATCGTGGGAATAGGTGTATTGTTGATAATTTATACATTTATTGTATCTCTGTTCGCTGGAATGGGGGAAGGGGCATTTGACAATTTCGGGAAGCGTCATCCTATTCCAGAAGGAATGGAATATGAAGAAACTAATGTTGCAGAAGGGTGGTATTCTTGTTACCGTACTCAGCAAGAATGGGATAGTGTAATAAGTGAGCGCAAGTTCCTACTCACAGGAGGAAATGGAATTTATCGTTATATGGCATATTTACCTCCGATGGATGAAGAAGGAGATATTTATTTGAAAATGTATGAAGCAACGACTAATCTCCCCTTATCGGAGAAAGTTGTAAAAAATAGGTCTAACATCCATATTCTCCCTTCTGATACAGCTATAATCTATCAAATGAAAGAAAATAGTTCGTGGTCAGAGAATATGAGTGAGGCTCTTGTTATAGATGAAGGATCTTGGGGGGATTACTATGCTGCGCGTACTGAATTGTGGTTCCGGCCTACCAAAGGTGGTGAGGAACGACTTATTTATAGTAAGATATTCCGTATCGAAGGCTATTCAAGATAAAAATAATTACGTGAGCAATACATGTGTGTAGCAAATGAAAGCGAAGTGGGTGAATATAGTGGATAGCTTGCAGGGGAATGTGGATCAGAGACATTATGCACGGCGGATTCCCGGAAACAGGGAATGGGTTGCGGTGTGCGCGAAGCCGGAGTTGAGCAAGAAGACAAAGAAAGCAAAGGCGGAACACCCCACGGCAACAGCTTTTGCAGAGCTGATGGCAGAGACGAAGGCAATCATGCATTTGTTGCGAAATAGTGTTTTGGCTTTGTGTCTGCTTCCGGCATGGTTGTTCGCCCAAGAGACGGCAGTCTTGCCGGATAGACCGGGCATGGGCACCGGTACAACCGTTCTGGGTCGGGGACTCATCCAATGGGAGACCGAGGTGGCTGTTGCACACGCCCCGGGTATGCATGAGCTGGTTTTGCCGAATACACTCTTTCGTTTTGGCGTGGATAAAAGAGCCGAACTCCGTCTGGAGTATGAGGGTTCGCTCTTCTTGTCCGATCGTCCTTCTTATGCTCCTTCGCCGCTCAAAATCGGTTCGAAACTGATGATTTGGGGTGGCTCGGAGGAGAAAAACTTGCGCTGGATACCGCGTACCTCTCTAATGCTCAATCTCGGAGTCCCGGTGTCGCGCGCACTCGCAGAGGTATTGCCGGTATCGGGCTCGATAGACCTGCTTTTTGAGAGTGATATCACCAACTGGCTTTCGCTCGGCTATAATTTCGGCACGCATTGGCGCGAATGGGCGCCTGCACCCGATTTGTTCGCTTCGCTGGCATTGAATTTTACGCCTACGGAGCACTTTAATTTTTACGTGGAGAGTTATAATTATTTCGATTGTGATGTGGATAAGGATGTTGCGGGGTATTCGACAGGGTATGATATTAACCTCAATTTCGGAGTAATGTACTTTCCGCATCCCCGATGGCAGTTGGATGCCTATGCAGGATTTAACTGCTATGCTTCGGAGCCGGCTCTCTCCTCACCCAAGAACTATGCCTTTCTGGGAATCGGAGTCTCATGGCTCATTTATGCGCCGGAGAAATGATAAAAAAGCAATATGATAATATGTGAAAGGATGAAAGCAGGGTGTTGTGCCGTAGATGTTACGATGACGTCATAGAGAGCACCCGATGAGCATACGATCAGCATACGATCAGCATACGATGAGCATTCGATGGAGAAAGGTGGAAGGATCGGGGAAAGAAGGATGGGGAAGGGGAGAAGGAAAGATATCGAAAGATTGAACAATAAGAAACAACAAAATAATTAACAACAATATTAACCAATTTTAATTCATTTAACCTATGGCTAAAATTATTACGTTGGGCGAGATTATGCTTCGCCTGAGTCCTGAAGGACAAGACCGTTTCATTCAGTCTGATCACTTTAGAATTATTCCCGGAGGTGGTGAGGCAAATGTGGCTATTTCGTGCGCCAACTACGGTCACGAGGCTTATCTCGTTACCAAACTGCCGAAACATGAGATCGGTCAGATTGCCGTTAACTCGCTGCGTCGTTATGGCGTGAAGGACGATTATATCGTTCGTGGCGGCGACCGTATCGGTCTGTACTACTGCGAAACAGGTGCTTCGATGCGTCCGTCGAAGGTTATCTATGACCGTGCCCACAGCGCAATCGCTGAGGCTGATCCGAAGGACTTTGACTTCGACAAGATCATGGAAGGTGCCGCATGGTTCCACTGGAGCGGTATAACTCCGGCTATCTCGGACAAGGCTGCTGAGATCACCAAACTCGCTTGCGAGGCTGCCAAGCGTCACGGCGTAACCGTTTCCGTTGACCTGAACTTCCGTAAGAAACTGTGGACAAGCGAGAAAGCTATCTCGATCATGCGTCCGTTGATGAAGTACGTGGATGTTTGTATCGGTAACGAAGAGGATGCAGAGTTGTGCCTCGGCTTCAAGCCCGATGCAGACGTAGAAGGCGGCGAGACCAACGCTGAGGGCTACAAGGGCATCTTCGAGCAGATGATGAAAGAGTTCGGCTTCAAGTATGTTGTTTCGACGCTTCGCGAGAGCTACAGCGCTACCTTCAACGGCTGGAAGGCTATGATCTACAACGGCAAGGAGTTCTATCAGAGCAAGCGTTACGAGATCAACCCGATCATCGACCGCGTAGGTGGTGGTGACTCGTTCTCCGGCGGTCTGATCCACGGTATGCTCAAGTATCCGGGCGACCAGGCTTCGGCTCTTGAGTTCGCAGTAGCTGCTTCGGCGCTCAAGCACACTATCAACGGCGACTACAACCTCGTAAGTGAGGATGAGGTACTGAGCCTTGCAGGTGGTAACGCAAACGGACGTGTTCAAAGATAAAGCGGAAGTACCATTTGGTCATTTACCATGTACCATTTATTTGTTCATTTGGCTATTTAGCCATTTGGCGCAGTAGATGATATAATGGTAAAATGACCAAATGGAAAAATAAATGACCAAATTGTAAATGAACAAATCGTAAATAGATTTATGGCAAAGTTTGATAAGTTTCAGGTGATGGCGAAGATTGCCGCTGCACCGATGGTTCCTGTGTTCTATCACAAGGACGTAGAAGTATGTAAGAACGTGATTAAGGCTTGCTACGAGGGCGGCGTACGCGCTTTCGAGTTCACCAACCGCGGCGATTTCGCGCACGAGGTGTTCGGCGAGTTGAGCAAGTGGGTGGCTGTTGAGTGCCCGGAGTTGGCACTGGGTATCGGTAGCGTCGTAGATGCTCCGACTGCTGCGCTGTACCTGCAGTTAGGCGCTAACTTCGTGGTTGGTCCGTTGTTTAACAAAGATATCGCAGTGGTCTGCAACCGTCGTTGCGTGACTTACTGTCCGGGTTGCCTCACACCGAGCGAGATCGGTGCGGCTCAGGAGGTTGGTTGCGACTTCACAAAGGTGTTCCCGGGCGACGTTGTTGGTCCGAACCTCGTAAAGGGTCTGATGGCTCCGATGCCGTGGTCGAAGATCATGGTTACCGGTGGTGTGGCTCCGGAGAAAGAGAACCTGGAGAAATGGTTCGCCGCAGGCGTTTACTGCGTGGGCATGGGAAGCAAACTGTTCCCGAGCGACAAGGTGAAAGCCGGAGACTGGGCTTACGTCACGGCAAAATGTCAAGAATGTTTTGACATTATTGCGGCGTGCCGCAAATAATCTCAAAAGGACGAAGGATAAATGTACGATGTACGAAGGATTTACGAAGGGAATAAAGGACGAAGGCCGTTACTTTGTGTCAATCGTACCTAATCCGCGGAAGCGGGAAATCGTACATCAATCGTACATCGTAAATAGTTAAATCGTAAATATCAAAAAAACAATGAATGACGTTAAAAAAGCTGTCATGACCAACTGGCGTTGGGTCATGTGTGCGATGCTTTTCTTCGCCACTACGGTTAACTACATGGACCGTCAGGTTCTGTCGTTGACCTTCAAAGAGTTTATTCAGCCTGAGTTCCACTGGACCGACTCCGATTACGGAACCATCACAGGTGTGTTCTCCATCGCGTATGCTATCTTCTGCCTCTTTGCCGGTAAGTTCATCGACTGGATGGGCACGAAGAAAGGTTACCTGATTGCCATCGTAGTATGGTCGTTAGGTGCCGTAATGCACGCCGGCTGCGGTTGGGTAACCGAGAATATCGTAGGTGTAGCAGACAAGGCTGCACTGTTGGAAGCGACCGGAACAATCGTTAGTACCATCTCGATGGTGAGTGTGTATCTGTTCCTGTTCTGCCGTCTGATCTTGGGACTTGGTGAGGCAGGTAACTTCCCTGCAGCTATCAAAGTGACCGCAGAGTATTTCCCGAAGAAAGACCGCGCGTTTGCTACCGCCCTGTTCAACGCAGGTGCGTCTGTAGGTGCGTTGGCCGCTCCGGCTACTATCCCTCTGTTAGCCAAGAGCCTCGGATGGGAGTGGGCGTTCATCATCATCGGTGCGCTGGGCTTTATCTGGGCAGGTATCTGGATCTTTGTCTATGACAAACCGGAAGAGTCCGCTCACGTGAACGAGGCTGAGTTGGAGTATATCCACCAAGACGACCGGAGCGTCTCCGGAGACGGACAGCCATCCGGTGAGAAAGCTGAAAGCAAGGAGGAGAAACAGATGTCGTTTGCTGAGGCATTCAAGCACAAACAGACATGGTCGTTTGCGTTCGGTAAGTTCATGACCGACGGCGTATGGTGGTTCTTCCTCTTCTGGGCTCCGGCATATTTCCAGGACCAGTTCGGTATCAAGGCTTCCGACCCGCAGGGTATTGCGCTGATTTTCACGCTGTACGCTATCGTGACGGTCATCTCGCTGTTTGGCGGATACTTGCCTAAGATCTTCGTAGAGAAGAAAGGCATGGAGCCATATGCAGGCCGTATGCGTGCGATGTTGATTTTTGCGTTCTTCCCGATTTTCGCGCTGTTCGCACAGCCGCTCGGCGGTATCTATGGTCCTTGGGCTGTTGCTATCATCATCGGTATCGTGGGTGCTGCTCACCAGAGCTGGAGCGCGAATATCTTCTCCACCACGGGTGACATGTTCCCGAAATCGGCTGTCGCTACCATCACCGGTATCGGTGCCATGGCTGGCGGAGTAGGTTCGTTCCTGATTAACAAAGGTTCGGGTATGCTCTTTGACCATGCAGCCCGGTTAGGCGACGCCTTTGCTTTCGCAGGCTTCACCGGCAAACCGGCAGCTTACATGATCGTGTTCTGCATCTGTGCCGTAGCTTATCTCATCGGCTGGAGCGTTATGAAAGCGCTTGTGCCTAAGTACCAACCTGTAGTAGTTGACTAATAATTGTCGTGCGTTGCCTTCCCCGTTGCAAGAGGGAAGGCAACGCATACCCGAAATCCTGAAAAACACACCTTAATATATATGGATATAACAATGATTATGTATGTCGTCTTGGCGGCATCTGTTTTGGCACTGTCGTTTGCCTATTATTTCTATCGCTCAATGCTGGGCAAGGACGAGGGAACGGAACTCATGCGAACCATCGCTTCCCACGTCCGCAAGGGCGCTATGGCGTACCTCAAACAGCAGTACAAGGTGGTGACAATAGTCTTCGCCGTTCTGGCTGCTATCTTTGCCGTTATGGCGTATTTCAATCTCCAGAATGGTATAGTCTGGTTCGCATTCCTTACCGGAGGTTTCTTCTCCGGCTTGGCAGGATTCTTCGGCATGAAGACTGCCACGTATGCCTCTGCGCGCACCGCTAATGCGGCACGCCGTAGCCTTAATGCCGGCCTTCAGGTGGCTTTCCGTTCGGGAGCCGTAATGGGTCTGACGGTCGTCGGACTCGCGCTGCTTGACATATCAGGCTGGTTTCTTGTTTTGCATAATACGGGTCTTCTCGCCCTTGTAGGCGCGGACGCAGACCTCATCACCATAACCACTACCATGCTTACTTTCGGTATGGGCGCTTCGACCCAGGCACTTTTTGCACGCGTCGGCGGTGGTATCTATACCAAGGCAGCCGATGTCGGTGCCGACCTGGTAGGTAAGACCGAGTACAATATCCCGGAGGACGACCCCCGCAACCCCGCCACTATTGCTGATAACGTCGGTGACAATGTGGGCGATGTGGCAGGTATGGGTGCAGACCTCTATGAGAGCTATGCCGGTTCCATTCTGGCTACGATGGCGCTTGGCGCTTCGGCGTTTGCCACCTCGGCGGTCGAGGGACTCCAGCTTAAAGCCGTTCTTGCGCCTTCGCTCATCGCCGCTTGCGGAGTGTTGCTTTCGATTATCGGTATATACCTTGTCAAGACCAAAGAAAACGCCGGAATGAAAGAACTGCTGCGTGCACTGGCTATCGGTACCAATACCGCCGCGTGTCTTATTGCGGTGGCTACTTTTGGTATCTTCGCCTGGCTCTTCGGTACCGGCACCTCCCTCTGGTGGCAGGTGTCGCTTTCCGTGGTGGTCGGACTCCTTTCGGGGGTTATTATCGGACAGTCCACCGAATACTACACCTCCCAGACTTTCCGCCCGACGCAGAAGGTGTCCGAGAGCTCGCAGACCGGTCCTGCTACCGTGATTATCTCCGGTCTGGGATTAGGAATGCTCTCTACCGCCGTTCCTGTTATCACTGTCGGTGTGGCGATTATCCTGGCATACCTCTGCGCCAACGGTTTTGCCGTGGAACTCACTGCGCAGAACCTCTCCATGGGACTGTACGGTATCGGCATCGCCGCTGTAGGAATGCTCTCTACCTTGGGAATAACCTTGGCCACCGATGCCTATGGACCTATAGCCGATAATGCCGGAGGCAACGCAGAGATGTCGCATCTGCCGGCTGAGGTGCGCCAGCGCACCGATGCACTCGATGCACTCGGCAACACCACTGCCGCTACCGGCAAAGGTTTTGCTATCGGCAGTGCCGCACTCACGGCACTCGCACTTCTCGCTTCTTATGTGGAGGAGATCAAGATTGCCCTCGTCCGCTTGGGACAAGATCTGCCCAACGGTGTTCAGGCTGCTCAGGCTACACTGGTTGATTTCATGGAGGCATATAATGTCAATCTCATGAATCCCGTCGTGCTCGTCGGAATCTTCATCGGTTCGATGATGGCTTTCCTTTTCTGCGGACTGACGATGAACGCTGTCGGACGCGCTGCACAGAAGATGGTGGAGGAAGTGCGTCGGCAGTTCCGCACTATAGCAGGCATCCTTGAAGGCAAAGCCGATCCCGATTACGCCCGTTGTGTAGAGATCTCCACGCGCGGGGCACAGCGTGAAATGCTCCTGCCGTCTATCCTGGCGATTGTCGTGCCTATCCTCACGGGACTCATCCTCGGTGTAGCCGGTGTGCTGGGACTCCTCATCGGAGGCTTGGCTACGGGATTTGTGCTGGCGGTCTTCATGGCGAATGCCGGCGGCGCATGGGATAATGCCAAGAAATATGTCGAGGAAGGGCATTTCGGCGGCAAAGGCTCCGAATGCCACAAGGCTACCGTGGTCGGTGACACTGTCGGCGATCCGTTCAAAGACACCGCAGGTCCCAGTCTTAATATCCTGATCAAACTCATGTCGATGGTCTCCATCGTCATGGCAGGACTTACTGTTACATGCCACTTATTATAATGATTTGATATGAAAAAGTATTATTTTCCTTTATTGCTTATGGCAACTCTCTTAACTGCCTGCCACTCACAGCGTGGCATCGGCATCAAAACTGAAAACCTCGATCCTAAAACCAACCCCCAGCAGGATTTCTATCAGTATGCCTGCGGCGGATGGATGCAAGCGAACCCTCTGACCGATGAATACAGCCGTTTCGGCTCGTTCGACCAACTGGGACTGAACAACCTCAAGCAGGTCAACGGACTTATCCAGCAGCTGGCGGAACACTCCCATGCCAAAGGCTCGATCGAGCAGAAGATAGGGGACCTCTACAACCTCGCCATGGACACCGCCCGCCGCAACCGCGAGGGGGACGAGCCGCTCCGCGAGACCCTTTCGCATATCGCCTCTATCTCCTCCCGCTCGCAGCTCTCGCAGCACCTTGGCGGCGCTATGGAGTACGGGCTGTGGGCACTCTATGTAGATGCCGACGCCATGAACTCCTCGATGAACATCCTCAACGAGGCACAGGCAGGTTTCGCGCTCGGCGAGAAAGAGTATTATCTCGACCAGGACGACCACACCAAGATGATCCGCGCCGAGTATCTCAAGCACGTGGAGAAGATGTTCGAGCTCTTCGATTTCTCGGCTCCCGCGCAGCGTGCGCAGACGGTTCTGCGTCTCGAGACCAGACTGGCTACCGCCGCCTTCAATAATGTCGAACTCCGCGACCCGCAGGCTAACTACAACAAGATGTCCATCGCCGAGCTCCAGGCGCTCGTGCCCGAAGTGGACTGGAACACCTATTTCAAGGCACTCGGTATAGCCCCCTCGTGTATCTCCGTGGGACAGATCCGCCACCTGCAGGAGTGCGGCAAGATGCTTGCTGACGAACCGCTCGAAGACCTCAAGACACTCTTCGCTTGGCAGGCTATCGACGGCGCCGCAGGATACCTCAGCGACGAGGTCTATATGCAGAACTTCCATTTCTACGGGGAGATACTCAGCGGCAAGAAAGAGCCTTCGCCGCTCTGGAAACGCGCCGTAGGTATCGTCAACGGCACCCTTGGAGAGGCTGTAGGCCAGATGTATGTCAAGCAGTATTTCCCGGAGGAGAACAAGGAGCGCATGCTCAAACTCGTTCATAACCTCCAGAAATCGCTCGGCGAGCGCATTAAAGCACTCACATGGATGTCCGATGAAACCAAGCAGAAAGCCCTGGAGAAACTGGACGCTTTCACCATCAAAATCGGCTATCCCGACAAGTGGCGCGACTATACCGCACTCGCTATCGACCCCAAGGACAGCTATTACGCCAACCTCATGCGCGCTGCCAAGTTCGAGCAGGATTATAGCATGTCCTTCCTCGACAAGCCGGTTGACAAACAGAAGTGGTACATGACGCCGCAGACCGTGAATGCCTACTACAACCCCTCGTCCAACGAGATCTGTTTCCCGGCAGGTATTCTCCAGTACCCCTTCTTTGACATGAGTGCGGACGACGCTTTCAACTACGGCGCCATCGGTGTGGTGATCGGACATGAGATGACCCACGGCTTCGACGACCAGGGATGCCAGTTCGACAAGGACGGCAACATGATCAACTGGTGGACGGAAGAGGACAAGAGCCGTTTTGACGCCCGCACGCAGGTGATGGTGGACTATTTCAACGGCATAGAGGTTGCTGAGGGCGTGCACGCCAACGGCGCTTTCACCCTCGGCGAGAACATAGCCGACCACGGCGGACTCCAGATCAGCTACCAGGCGTTCTGCAACAACGAGGCTTCCAAGCCAGCCAAGGAGCGTCTCAAGACGGTCAAGGGCTTCACGCCGGCGCAGCGTTTCTTCTTGGCGTATGCCAATGTGTGGGCGGGTAATATCCGTCCGGAGGAGATTTTGCAGCGCACCAAGTCGGATCCTCACTCGCTCGGGCGCTGGCGTGTGAACGGCGCTCTGCCGCATATCGGCGCGTGGTACGATGCGTTTGGTATCACACCGGCTTCGCCATTGTATGTTGCACCGCAAAAACGAGTATCGATATGGTAAAACACGTTGTTTTCTTCCGTCTCAAGGATGAGGCGGAAGGTAACTCCAAAGCTGCGAATGCCGCTATCATCAAGGAGCGTTTGCTTGCCTTGCGTTCCTTGGTGCCCGGCTTGCTTTCGGAGGAGGTGGGAGTGAATATCCCGAATGCGAAGAACACGGATTTTGATATCTGTCTGGAGTGTACGTTTGACACATGGGAGGACTTGAACACGTATGCCACCCATCCGGAGCACCTCAAGGTGGTGGATTTCATCCTCCGGTGCAAGGAAGCCCGTTCGGCAGTGGACTACGAGCTGTAAGCTTCTGTTGATTTACGATTTATTGATGTACGATGTACGATTTATTTACGATTTGCCGCTTCGCGGTAATGTACGATTCCTTATAAGAAAAGAGAGTTGGTTTTGCCAACTCTCTTTTCTGGTACCGCGAGCGGGAATCGAACCCGCACAGCCATCACTGGCCAAGGGATTTTCGTACATTCGTTGTTGATCACTCAACGACTGCTTGGACTATGTCTTAACCTTATTCTTTCGAACTTAGGTTGCGGGTGTATAGTCTCTACACATTTAGGTTACCGTAAGGTTCCCACTTAGCTCGGCGTTCTTGGCATTTTAAGGCTGCCACATTCACCGAATTAGCCCGCTTCTACTTCAAGCCTTTCGGCCTGAGCACTCTTTACCTTTTAATAAATTCGATCAGTTCGTTTAAGTCCCTCGTGTCTACCTATTCCACCATCACGGCTCGCTTGCTTTGCGGCGAAATCGGGCACAAAGGTACAACAAATTTTGGACATATGCAAATAAAAAAGGATTTTTTCAGTCAAAAATTATCAAAAATTAAAGAAACATTCTTTTAGACCGGCGGCAAGAATGCCACCGAAAGGAACAATCAAGGGAGGCGCGGGGCTAAAGACCCGCGAAGCAAACGAAGAAGAAAGCTCCGCGGAATACCGCGGGGGTTGTCCCAAAAATGGGACAAAAATGAAATCGTTGACTCGATAAAAGTCTGACAAAAGTCTGATAAGACCCTTGCGAAAAGACCGCTACGCTGTAAGACCGGCGCACACGCCTGATAGAATATATCTCGCGGCAAAATTCATGAAATAACCACGAGTTGCCTCTGACTTGCCTCTGATTTGCCTCTGACTTGCCCCTTACTTGCCCCTTACTTGTATGTCGGTTTTCATCTCCAAGCTCACTTTTTGCCGGATGATACTATGACGCTTAGGCGGGCACACTATCCCTGCAATTCTCGAAAAAAACACAGTATTTTTATACTGCGATAGCAAAAAAATACATTTTTATTTGCATATGTCATAAAAAAGTTGTACTTTTGTACCCGATTTGAGTGGCTTACCGAATAGTTCGTTTTTTTTGAACCACCAAATTTTTCTTTGTTTTTTTCTACTTTTTATATATTTTTTCGCCTTTTGCATACATTTTTTTTGCAAAGCAGGCGAATTTTTACATTTTTATGCACCCTTTTCTTCTTCCCGCGGAGACCGCGTTATTTAAGGAAAAGAAGGCTGCCGAGGTGTTACATAGGGTAGGGTAAATTTAACTAAAAGCTTATGATTGCCGTCTTTCCGGCTGTCAGCACATTTCCTCGGCAGCACTAATGTTCATTTTCCGCATTATGATGGCTCAATCTATCCGAACTATTTTTGTACGCAATTTTGAGTAATCGGGGGTTTGGGCGTATTGTGCCTTCGCGCGTTATTGCGCGTATGTGCGCGTCATACCCGTGCGTGTACCATTATAATATATAAATATAATCCGGTTCAGCACGTTTCCCTTTCCATCCTTTCAAAGCGAACATTGCTATAACAAACTAATTAACGAGGGGCAACCCTCACAAATATTAACTAAAAACATTTTATTATGAAGAAAATTTTTCTAATTCCGCTACTCATGCTAATGTGTAGTATTACTGCGTGGGCGGATGGCACAATCGCCGAAATGTCAGTTAATGGAGGTACTGAAACTCCATATGCTACTTTCAACGATTTGCAAGCAGCTATCAATGGCCTCCAGAATACAGACGAGGCAGTCGTTACGCTGAAAAAGACTGTTGAACTGACGGCAAACGATGCATTTACATTCCATGTTCCTGCTGGCAAAAACGTCACCCTCAAATTGAATGGCTATAACCTAACACAGACCATTGAAGCAACGGCTCCAACTTGTCACTATTATTACTATGGTGATGAAATCACCCCAAGTGATCCGTGGTGGCCGGGTTATGGTGCTCCAGGGTTACAAGAAGTTTGTGATGAACCGGATGCTAATGCTGACATCCAAGAAAATGCACTCATCTACAACCAAGGTACTTTGCATATTATCAGCGAAGGTAGCAGTATTGTACAACTAATCAATACTGGTAGTGCTGAAGTTGATAAGGCAACTACCATTTGCAATGCAGGTAACTTAACTGTAGATGGAGGTATTTTTGTTGGACCAGTTGCACATCTTGTTAATGGTTGGGTTAAAATGCCAGTTATTTGGAACAAGACAGAAGGTGCAACACCGGTTGTAAACATCAATGGAGGAACTTTCCTTTGCGATGAAAGCAGAAGTGACTACAATGTAGGAAATCTTTTCCCAACGATCGCAGGTGTATGTGAGATGCATATTAAAGGTGGTATTTTCTCGGAAGATGAGATGGGCGCTGACACAAAGCTCAATCACCCTTCAACCATGGCTGAGATTAATACTAAAAATGCCGATAAGGCTAATTATACAGCAATCCTTGTTCCTTATACCAATGCGAACATTACTGGTTATAATAGCGCAACAAGAACTAACGTATGCCCGGATCCGGATGGTATGAAAGATGCCACTCTTTACAGCACAACAGATTACAAAAACAAATACCGCTATGCAGTAAAACCGGTTTGTATGGTTATCCCTACCAGTGCTGATCCGGATAACTTCTTGTATGTTTCTGAGAACACCACTATCACTGTTCCTGACGGAGAGACACTTCGCGTAGGTGCAGGCGGTATTGTAATGGGAAGCACAACCACCTCCAAAATTATCGTTGAAGCCGGTGGTACACTCATCTCAGACAAAGATATTATCACCAGCTCATATGACAACATTGAGTTGACAATGGATGCTAAGAATAAAAAGTACTCCCAACTGTTGATCAAGCCATATGTACAACAAGAGCAGCACCCTGAAGCAACCGTTGTTCTCAAATCCAAAGCATATAAAATGACTGCAACTGACAACGCATGGCAGCGTTTCGCTGTTCCGACCTATAACAATAGTCTGACCCGTGCTGCCGGTATCGCTTATGATGCGACTGCATTCCCGACTGCTATTTATCGCTGGGATTATACTTCTGCAAATGACAACAAATGGACAATCATGACAAAGGCAGAGAATCGTGCTTTTGAGCCGTTTGAGTGCTATAACCTGTCCACAAATGTTATGGATGCCGATAATCGTGCTGCATACACTTTCAAATGCGAGTTGGTAGGTAATGGTAACGCTAACCTTAATTTCGTTGGAGCAGACTGGAACTATTTCGCTAATAGTTACACAGCCCCCATTGACCTTCGCGCATTCGTAACGGATCTTTTTGAAAATTATTCATCCACTCTCTTCTCTACTGTATATATTCACAATATTGATGGAGACGGTTGGGATCCTGTATCTTGGGTAGCAGTAGAAGATGACGACCTCGTGCAGACCCAAATTCAACCTATGCAGGCTTTTGTATTGTATAAGATGGGTGCTATTGATAGCTACACAATCGATTACAAGAATTTGATCTATAATCCGGTTATGACCGCTCTGAGCTCATCACCGGCACCTGCCCGTCGTACTCAAACTGGTATAGACTATCAACGTGCATCGGTTGTTATTACTGACGAGAACGGCAAGAGTGATGTGGTTAAGTTCTATGAGGGTGCAGAGTTCGACTCTAACATTAATAATGGTTATGACGTGCTGAAACTCATGAATGAAGGTAAGTTGAGCGCATATATTGTTGCACAAGAAGGCAAGATGGCTTATTTGGCTTCTGACAATATCGAGAATGCCACCATCGCTATGCAGACTAAGGAGGCTACTACCTACACGCTGAGTTTCAAAAATGTAACATTGGAGGGTTATGGTGTACGCGATAACCTCACCGGTACAACTACTGAGATCAAAGAGGGTAATACCTATCACTTCTCTGCTCCTGCCAATGCGGCTGTAGAGGGTCGTTTCCAAGTAGTGGCAATGCCTAAGATCACGACCGCAGTCGAGAATGTAGAGAACGCAACTGCTACCAAAGGTATCTATACCCTCACCGGTATCTATATGGGCGAAGACTTTAATGCCGTTCCTGCAGGTATCTATATCGTTAACGGAAAGAAAATGGTTAAATAAGCATAAGTAATATGAAAAAGCAATTATATAATACCCCGAAAGTGGAGCTGACACCCGTATCTCTCAGTGCCTGCATTATGTCCGGCGGCGGAAGTGTGCCTGCAGGGGTTCCTCCCTATACTAATCCGTCAGGAGAAGGACCGTATGAGGCTCGTAAAAGAGTATTTTAACATGTTCAACAATTAAAAAATATAACCATGAATAAAATTATTTCAGTATTATGTATGTGCGCTATGACGGTATCGTCATTCGCAGCGACTTACACGGCTAAAGTGAAGATCACCATGTCTTCCGCGAATGTCGAAAATCGCACTGTAACTCTACGCGAAAGAGCCGATTTGTCGGATGGCGTGGAGAATGGTTATGACTCGCCGAACCCGAATACCGTAGGTCTCTATGTTGTTGCAGCTAATAATTCCACGTGGTTGGAATGGGGTACTAACAATCTGGAGGGTACTAAAATCGGCATGGGTACCGGTTCGGACGAGAGCTATACTTTCACCTTTACCGGTGTTGTCGGTTCAACCTACAAACTGTTTGATGCCGTTACCGGCACCCAGACACTGATCACTGAGGGTGGTACCTACGGACCTTTCACGGCTGCTGCAAACACCACCATCAACGACCGTTTCAGCATTGTTAGTCAAGAGGTTTATCCTGTCACCACCAACGCTTACGGATATGCTTCCTACTCCAACACCTTGGATCTGGTTACTCCGGCAGGTCTGACAGCTTATACCGGCACTGTCTCCGGCGAGGTTTTGGACATGACCGAGGTGGACTATGTAAAGGCAGGCGAAGGCGTGATTGTGAAGGGCGAGGCAAACAAGACCTACTTACTGACAGCAGGTACCGGCAGCAGCGTTTATGGCGCTAATGCACTCATCGCTTCGGCTAACTGGACTGCTGCAACCGAGGACGCTTATTTCTTGGTAGGCAACGAGTTCAAGAAATATACCGGTACTGAAGATGTTCCGGCTGGAAAGGCATACTTGATCTACACCGCCGGTGGCGCCAACCCCGCTCCGCGTCGTATCGTAATGCGCTTCAACACCACTACCGCAGTTGAGAACGTAGAGGCAGTAGAGAAAGGCGTTAAGTTCATGGAGAACGGTCAGATCTTCATCCGTCGCGGTGAGAATGTATATAACGCTCAAGGTCAAATGGTTAAATAATAGGAGGACAGAAATTATGAAGAAGAATTATATAGCTCCTCAGACGGAGAACGTAGTATTGGCTTCGGCTAAGATCATGCAAGACTCAATGGCAATCAACACCACTTCGAGTGGTACGTTTGATGACGTTACATTGATCGACTAATATCCCTGCGCTCCGCGCATGGTAATCCAAACAATCCCGCGACTTCAATCGCGGGATTGTTTGGATTACACCCCGGCGGCTTCCCTATCTTGCGCGTATATATATCGTCTTATGCAAGCATAGCCGCTATCTATCCGCACAAAATAGATAGAATTGCATTCTATCCGTCAAAAAAAATGCCCGAACGCTTGCATATGTGCAAAATTTGTTGTACCTTCGACCTCCTCCCCCGTCGCGTTCGGTAATCGGGTCGCATAGACCAAACCGCTACCGCTTCGTCGGAAGTGGCTTGTTGCGACTCGCAAAAGACATTTTGCGGAAAGCAACCGCACTTCCTCCTCTTCCCACAGATTAAAAATCTGCGGGAGCCCTAAAGGGGACGGGGACCCCTTCGAAAGTACAGTCGCATCGTGCAGACCATATGCAAATCTAAAAAGGATTTTTTTCTCATTCGTGCTGACGCACTGCCTGTTTGATAATACCGTGGATGCTTATGCAAGCATAGCACCCTCGCTATTCTCAAAAAAACGCAGTATTTCTATACTGCTATGAGAAAAAAATCCTTTTTATTTGCATATGTCCAAAATTTGTTGTACCTTTGTACCCCAATATTAAAATCTAATGATGAAAAAACTATTCGGACTTATTCTTTTGATGGCAGCTGTTACGGGCTGTTCGGTACAGAAGCAATCTCTCCGGCTGGCGCAAGACGTGGCGCGTTCGGAGATGAGACACAACCCCGAAATGTGGACATGCGACGGTGCCGCCAAACCCAAGTGGGAATACACCCCGACGCTGATGGCAAGGGCTTTTCTCGACCTCTACAACGAGACACACGACACCGCCTACCTCAACCATGTACAGCGTTTCGCCGACCTGTTCATCGGCAAAGACGGTTCGATCCTCACCTACAAGAAATCCCTCTATAACATGGATCGCGTTCAGGGCGGAAACTTCCTGATCATGCTCCATGCGCTCAATCCGCAGCCGCAATACCTGACCGCCATCGAGACTCTCTATGACCAGATGCGCGAACAGCCGCGCACTACGGAAGGCGGCTTCTGGCACAAGCAGATATACGAGCATCAGATGTGGCTCGACGGACTGTTCACCGGCACCACTTTCTATGCCCGCTATGCGGCTTGGAAAAACCGTCCCGAGTTATGGGCGGACGTGGCACGTCAGTTTGTCGTGGTTGACCAACACACCCTCAAACCCAACGGACTGAACCACCACGGCTGGGACGAGAGCCGGCAGATGGGGTGGAGCGACCCCAAGACCGGTTGCAGCCCTGAGACCTGGGGCAGAGCCGAAGGGTGGTATGTGATGGCATTGTGCGACGTGCTGGAACTAATGCCTGCTCAGACCAAGGAACGCGCCCGGCTGACCGCTATCCTCAACCGCGTTATGGAGAGCCTTCTCCAAGTGCAGGACAAGAAGACACACCTCTGGTACCAGGTGCCGGACCGTCCGGGCGAGGAGGGCAACTATCTGGAGTCCACCTGTTCGGCTATGTACTGCTACGCCATGGCTAAAGGCGTGCGCCTCGGACTCTTGGACAAGAAGTACAAGAAAGAAGCTGTGGCGGTGATGAAAGGTCTCCGGCGGTATAAGATCGTCACCAACGAAGACGGCACCCTTTCGCTCATCGACTGTTGCGCCGTAGCCGGTTTGGGGGGTAATCCCTACCGCGACGGCACCTATTCCTACTATGTGCACGAGCGCATCCGCAAGGATGACCCCAAAGGCGTAGCACCCCTCATAATGGCTGCTATAGAGTTAAGCAAGATAACCAAGTAATCCATATAATCCCCACAGATGTTAGCATTATTTTTAGCGATAAGTACCTTGGTGAGCACCTGGCAGTTCCGTCAGGAGCCTTCCGAACAGATGCCGGACGTGGACACCACGTGGCGGCAAGTGACCATCCCCCACGACTGGGCTATCTCCGGTCCGTTCGACAGAGCGAATGACCTCCAGGAGGTGGTTGTGGTACAGAACGGCGAGAGTGAGCCTACCTGGAAAACAGGTCGCAGCGGCGGTCTGCCATGGATGGGCAAAGGGCACTACCGCACCCGTGTGGGCGTGAAGAAAGACAAGTTCTACACCCTCGTTTTCGACGGCGCCATGAGTCATGCCGATATATTCGTCAACGGCGAAGAAGTAGCCTACTGGCCGTACGGATACAACACTTTTGACTGCTATATTCTGCCCGGTCTGATTACGGGTGACAGTGTAGATATAGATGTCTATCTGGAGAACAAACCCCAGCAGAGCCGCTGGTATCCCGGAGCAGGTCTGTACCGGCATGTGCACCTCGTAGAGAGCGATCCGGTACATATACCGACTTTCGGCGTGCTGGTACGTACACCGCAGGTGTCCTCCGAACGCGCGGAGGTGTATGTGGCTGTCGAACTCCAGCAGGGTGTAGAGGAGATTTCTCCGGATACGGTTGCCGGTATCAGGATAAGCACCGATATTATCTACGAAGGCAAGGTAGTAGCCTCTGTTGAGGGAAAAGAGGGCAATGCGGAAGTGCTCTCTCCGCATCTATGGAGTCCTGAGACACCGTATTTATATACCGCGCGTACGCGGGTGATGAGGGAGGATGAAATTCTCGATGAGCGCGAGACGCGTTTCGGCATCCGTTCTATCCGCTACACGCCGGAGCACGGTTTCCAACTGAACGGCAAGACCCGCAAGTTCAAGGGTGTCTGCAACCACCACGACCTGGGTCCATTGGGCGCAGCCGTACACAAGGACGCCCTGCGCCACCAGCTGGTAATGCTCAAGAAGATGGGCTGCGATGCTATCCGCACCAGCCATAACATGCCCGCACCGGAACTGGTGGAGCTGTGCGACGAGATGGGAATGATGATGATGATCGAGCCTTTTGACGTATGGAACCACGGCAAGACGGACAATGACTACAACCGGGAGTTTGACGACTACTGGAGACTGGATATCACCAATATGGTGAAGCACTACCGTAACAACGCCTCGGTAATGCTCTGGTCGAGCGGCAACGAGGTCTGGAACCAGGTGCTGCCGGACGGTATAGGTATCGTAACACAGTTGCAGGACCTGTTTCATCAGTTAGACCCTACACGCCCTGTGACCAACGGAATGGACCAGGCCATGCATATCATCCATAACGGTTTTGGCGCGGCTGTCGAACTGCCGGGTCTCAACTACCGCACCGGGCGATACGAAGAGGCATACGAGTATCTGCCGCAGAAGATGATCCTTGGTTCGGAGACCGCCTCCACCGTCTCCAGCCGCGGCGTATATAAGACGCCTGCAGTGATCAAGGATTTTGCGATGTATGACGACCATCAGTCGAGCGGTTATGACTTGGAGTACTGCCCTTGGGCAGGTCTGCCGGAGCAGGACTTCCAGTTGCAGGACGACTATCCTTGGACACTGGGTCAGTTCGTCTGGACAGGTTTCGACTACTTGGGCGAACCTTCGCCTTATGACACCGACGCATGGCCCAGCCATAGCAGTTATTTCGGTATCATAGACCTTGCATCGCTGCCCAAAGACCGCTACTGGCTCTACCGCAGCCAATGGAACCTGCAGTCGCCTACACTGCATCTCCTTCCGCACTGGAACTGGCGGAAGGGCGATCTTGTGCCGGTGTTCTGCTATACCTCCTATCCTGAGGCGGAACTGATAGTGAACGGCAAGAGTTACGGACGCCTGCGCCACGCCACCGCCGAAGAGACGGAAAGACTCAAAGCCGGTGAACGGATAGAAGGCGTGAGTGCCATGCCCAAAGTGGGTGATTTCACTCCGCCGGAATGGGGTTCGGCACCCCGGCCAGAGTTACTGCCGAGATACAGGCTAATGTGGTTTGACGTGCCGTACAAGAAAGGCAAGATCGAGGTGGTGGCATACGACAGCAACGGACAGCAGGCGGCGCGCGAGGTCATCCGCACAGCCGGCAAGCCGCACCATATAGAAACGGAGTGGGCTAATCAGGACGAGAGCCCCGAAGAGCTGTGCTATGTTACCGTGCGCGTGGTGGACAAGAAAGGAAACCTTTGTCCCTTCGCCGACCAACTGATCGAATACCAAGGGGAAGGCTTTGTGGCAGCCGCCAACGGCGACGCCGCTTGTCTGGACAGTTTCGTGGGCGGCAAGATGCACGCCTTTGCAGGTCAATGTACCTTTATCCTCCGCAAGGGAAGTAAAGGTACACTGAGTGGCAAGGGCTTGAAAAAAGCTGTAATAGCGTTATAGGAACTTATATATCGTCTCCTGCGTGTAGGTCTCGCCCGGACGCAGGACAGGCGACGGAAAAGAGTCGTGATTGACGGCGTCAGGCAGGTTCTGCGCCTCAAGGCAGACGGCATTCTGTGGGCGGTACATGGTGCCGCCCTTTCCTATGTGGTTTTCTACATAGTTGCCGGTATAGACCTGTATGCCGGGGCAGGTGGTATAGACCTCCATGGTGCGTCCCGAAGCCTTCACTACGGCAGCCAGGCGGGGTGTGGCAGAGGGTTTGGTGTCCAATACCCAGTTGTTGTCAATACCTCTTCCGGGAACGAAGAACGGATCGTCTATGCGGTCGCCGATCAGTTGCGGCTGTCTGAAATCCATGGCTGTATTCTCCACAGGGGCTATCTCGCCGGTGGCCGCTGCCGAGTCGTCGAGCGGTGTGTAGTAGTCCGCCAGAACCTGCAGCCGGTGGTCTCTGACAGAAGGAGACGTCTCTCCGTTGAGATTGAAATAGGCATGGTTGGTCATGGAGATGACGGTAGGCGCATCCGTCGTGGCGCGATAGGAGATAGAGAGCCCGTTGTCGTCGGTGAGCGCGTAGGTGACATACACCTCTACATTACCGGGGAAGCCCTCTTCGCCGTCGGCGGAGTGGAGATGCAGGACTATATGGCGGTCGTCATGCTCGACGACATCCCAAGTCTTCTCGTTCCATCCGCTGACACCGCCGTGAAGGCAGTTGGTGCCGTTATTGACGGGCAGGTGATAGGTTTTGCCGTCAAGGGTGAAGATACCATCCTTAATACGGTTGGCGTATCTGCCGATGATAGCGTTGAAGTAGGTCTCCTGTGTACGCCATTCCTCCTCGGTGTTGAAGCCCAGTACGACATCCGCTTTCTCGCCTTTGTCGTTGGGGACGATAAGGCGTGTGAGTTTGGCTCCGTAGTCGGAAATCTGTGCATGAAGCACCGTATTGTCAAGTTCGTAGAACATATTATCCGATTTTGCGGCTTCCATCGCCAATGACTACATCTATAATCTTCGGGGTAATGCCGTATTTGGCTTCGTATGCCTCTACGGCGCGCTTGGTGAAAGCATCGTAGAGTTCGTCTTTGACGAGGTTGATGGTACACCCGCCGAATCCGCCGCCCATGATACGCGAGCCTGTTACGCCGCACTCTTTGGCGAGGTCGTTGAGGAAATCGAGTTCCTCGCAGCTGACTTCATAGTCGCGGCTGAGGCCTTGGTGGGTGAGGTACATCTGTTTGCCGACCTCCTCGTAGTCTCCTTTGACGAGTGCGTCACAGACTGCCAGCACGCGGTCTTTCTCGCCCAGGACGAAAGTGGCACGCTGTATATCCTCGGCAGAGCAAGTGGCTTTGACAGCCTCCAGATCTTCCCATGTGCAATCACGGAGCGTTTCGATCTTGCGGTCGGGGTGGAGCGCCTGAATGGCGGCTGCCACATTCTCGCAAGAGCGGCGGCGGTCGTTATAAGGCGAGCCTGCCAGTTCGTGTTTGACGCAAGAGTTGACCAGCACCAAGCGATAGCCTTTCGGTTCGAACGGGAAATACTCGAACTCGCGGCTGCGGCAGTCCAGACGCATGAGTTTGCCTGCTTGTCCGAAGACCGAAGCGAACTGATCCATTATGCCGCAGTTGCAGCCGATATACTTGTGCTCGGTAGCCTGTCCGGCGAGCACCATGTCCCAGCGTGAGATAGAGCCTCCGAAGAGATCGTTGAGTCCGTAAGCGAAGCAACTCTCCAGCGCAGCGCTGGAAGACATTCCGGCACCCAGAGGCACATCTCCGGCAAAAACGGTGTCAAAACCGCCGACTGCCACACCGCGTTCAATCAGTTCGCGTGCCACACCATAGACGAAACGGAAGCAGGTAGCCTCCGGTCCTTTGGGGCCGTTAACGGTCCACTCGGCGTAGTCATCAAGGTCGATAGAGTAAGCGCGGACTGTATCCGTGCCGTTAGGACGGATGACCGCCATGATACCTTGCTCTACAGCGCCCGGGAAGACAAAACCGCCATTATAGTCGGTGTGCTCACCTATAAGATTAATACGGCCGGGAGAGGCATAGACAGTACCGGTTTGTCCGGCAAACTTGTCTGCAAAGACTTGCAGAAGAAATTCCTTTTTCATATGATATTAGTTTTTAATAGCTTTTGGCGGGGGGGTATAAGCCCCCTCCGGAGGGGGGCTCTATATCCGTCAGTTGGTGGAGCTAGTGGGAGTCGAACCCACGTCCAAACACGGAACAAATACGCTTTCTACACGCTTATCCCAGCTTTCATTTTCGTCCGCAAGCAAGACCCAGGCTACCAACTTACGGCTTATCTGCTTTGGTTTCGGAACCGCATCGCAGCCTACGGCTCCTATTCTGTGAATTTCCGCACCGCTTGATCCATTCAGCCCACAGACTCGGCTTGGAGCGATGTCCCGTTCAGGCACCTTGTACCTGAATAAAGTAACCTACTGTACTTCGGTTAGGCAGCGAGAGCTACATTATAGTTGCCAGTTATAATTTTGAGAACCGGATTAACGAGCTTATTCTCGGTGCTCGACGTGCTTACATACCCATTCTACATGCTGTCAAAACCAGATAGCCCCATTTTTCGCTGCAAAATTAGTAAAATATTTGCATATATCAAAATTTTTGTGTATTTTTGCAGCCGTTTTTGGAAAAAAAGACAATTTTTATGTCTGTAGAGATACGTGAAATACACTCCAAACGGGAGTTAAAACAGTTCATAGAGTTTGCCAACAAGCTCTATGAAGGCAGCCGTTTTTACTGTCCGCCGCTGTTCTTCGACGAGATGAACTGTTTTGACCCGGAAAGCAATCCTGCCTTGGAGGTGTGTGAGTATCGGTTATGGATGGCATACAAGGACGGCAAGCCCGTCGGACGCGTAGCAGGAATTATCAACAGGAAGGCGAATGAGAAATGGGGTGTGAAGAAAGTGCGTTTCGGCTGGTGGGATTTTGTGGATGATCTAGAGGTGAGCCGTGCTTTGTTAGATACTGTGGCGGCTTGGGGGAAAGCCCGAGGCATGGAGCAGTTGAACGGTCCTGTAGGGTTTACGGATTTTGACCATGAGGGTCTGCTTCTGGAGGGATACGACTATCCGGCAGTGATGGCTTCGCTGTACAACTATCCGTATTATGTGAAACACATAGACGCGTACGGAATGGAGAAGGAAGCCGACTGGATAGAGTTTCAGGTTTATCCTCCTGAGAAATGTCCGGAGCGGTTAGAGCGTATCGCCGATATAGTAAAGGAACGTTCGCACGTGCATGTGGACAAAGTGAAGAACTCCCGCGAGCTGGTGCGCAAGTACGGCATAGAGTACATGGATGTGATAGACACTGCTTATCAGAATCTATATAATTTCCAGCCGATGACCGACAAGCAGAAGAACTACTACAAGAACATGTATTTCCCGTTGCTGAATTTTGATTTTGTGACCATCGTGGTCAATGAGAAGGACGAGATAGTGGGAGTAGGCTTGGGAATGCCGGATATATCGGATGCGTTGCGCAAGTGCAAAGGCCAGTTGTTGCCTTTCGGTTGGTATCATATACTGAAGGCTCTTCGGGCAAAGAAGATGGATTCGTTCAGTTTTCTGCTTATAGCCGTAAGACCCGATTATCAGGACAAAGGAATCAACGCCCTGTTCTTCCAGGACCAGATACCTTATATCAACCGCTACGGGATCAAACGCCTGGAGACGACCAGTATCTTGGAGACCAACACCAAGAACATCGCCAACTTCACGCAGTTTGACCACAAGGTACACAAGCGGCACCGCGCTTATATCAAAGGCATAGAGTGATGAAGCCTCGCAGTGCGGAAAATAAGGCAAGCGAAATGCAACGCCGCCTGGACGCCTATGTGGAAGAACATAACATGCGTCGCTCTCCGACCAGGGACCTGGTACTGGCAGAGGCATGCAAGTTGCCGCAGCCTTTTGCCGCAAGCGAACTGATAGAAGCTGCCGAAAAACAACATATTTCGATGCCAACGGTATATAATGTACTGCAATTATTGATTAAGGCACGAATTTTGTTGAAGGTAAACAGAGACTCCACTCGCGAGCATGCGATGTACGAGATCTTGGCCGGTAAGAGTTATACTATACAGATGTATTGCACGCGTTGCGGACGCGTAACACCGGTGCAAAGCAAAGTATTGAACAACGCCATCAAGGCGTATAAGTTTAACAATTTTAACTTACAGCGATTTTCGCTCTTCGTATATGGGGAATGCAAAGTCTGCCGGAGTTATAAGCGATTATATTGATTATGGAAGTTTATTATTGGATACTATTCATCGTCATAGCGTTGGCAAGTTGGATTGCCAGCAAGCGCGTTGAGAGTAAGTTCAAGAAGTACTCCGAGGTGCCTTTGAGGATGACTGGTGCCGAGGTGGCGGAAAAGATGCTCAGGGACAATGATATCATGGATGTGAAGGTAGTGAGCACCGGCGGTTTTCTGACCGACCACTACAACCCTGCCACCAAGACGGTAAATCTGTCGGAGAGTGTATATCATGGTTCCAATGTGGCAGCAGCGGCAGTGGCGGCTCATGAGTGCGGTCATGCCTTGCAGCACAATCATGCCTATGCTCCGCTTCAGTTACGTACGGCATTGGTGCCAGTGGTAAGCTTTTCAAGCAGGGTTATGACCTGGGTACTGTTGATAGGAATTCTGTTGATCAAGGTGGTTCCTGCGGTGTTGCTGGCAGGAATAATAATGTTCGGACTGACGACTTTGTTCTCGTTCATAACCCTTCCTGTTGAGGTGAATGCCAGTCAGCGTGCAGTAGCTTGGCTGGAGTCGGCAGGGATCACAGACCGCGAGACAACAGAGATGGCGTCAGACGCATTGCACAGCGCAGCCTATACATACGTAGTGGCGGCATTGAGTTCGCTGGCAACGCTAATGTATTATGTGATGATATATTTAGGCAGAAGAAGAAATTAACTGAATATAAGGCCCCGTAGCTCAATTGAATAGAGTGTCAGATTCCGGTTCTGAAGGTTCTGGGTTTGAGCCCCAGCGGGGTCACTTTTTTGAAATCCCCTATTTTTAGGTATTGTGCATATGCGCAAAAAAGCGTAATTTTGCACTCGCAAACGAATTGGTCAGTTTCATGTCTAAGACAATAAAAATAGGAGTAGTAGGAAGTCCCAAATCGGGCAAGACGGCTCTTACCGGTGCATTGAGTGCCAGAGCAAAATCTTTAGCCATTCCTTTTGAGTTTACGGAGGTACATGACCTCGACGATCTGCACGGACATGTGTTTGATCTGGTGCTCCAAGTGGTGGATTCCGTCAACTTGGAGAACTCTCTGCTTCTGACTCCCCATATTATTGACGAGCAGGAGAAGATTGTAATGGCTTTCGGGCGTTACGACGCCTTGTTGGAGACAGATCATGAATTGGATTTTGAGAAGATGCACCGCCTGATAGGTGTGCCTCAATGCCAAGTCTCCGTAAGGCAGAACAAGGGTATTGACGAGTTGTTGCAGATTTTGCAGACGACGGCAGCCCAGCCTGTGTCGACCGCCCATCCGATCTATCATATCCGTGATCTGGGAGACGAGGCCGCCTATGCCGCTTATGTGCACGGTGTGCTGAACCAGACTCTGCGTCACGCCAAGAACGACCAGCACCAGACCCGTCTGGAGAAAATCGACAAGGTTCTTACCAACAAATGGCTGGGATTTCCGATTATGCTCTTGATTTTGTATGTGGTGTTCGAGTGTACCTTCACGCTCGGCGCTTATCCTCAGGAGTGGATAGCAGGCGGCATAGACGCGCTGTGCGAGTGGAGCCGCGGGGTGATGGGCGAAGGCTGGTTCCCGTCGATGCTCATAGACGGTATTATACAAGGTGTGGGAGCTGTGCTGGCTTTTCTGCCGAATATCATAATTCTCTTCTTTTTCATCAGTATTATGGAGGACACGGGATATATGTCCCGTGAGGCTTATCTGATGGACGGAATTATGCACCATGTGGGGTTGCACGGGCGCAGTTTCGTGCCAATGCTGATGGGCTTCGGATGCAATGTGCCTGCCATCATGGCAGCGCGTGATCTGAAGGATCCTCGGGACAGGGCTCTTACGATGCTTATGGTACCGTTCATGTCCTGTTCGGCGCGTCTGCCGGTGTATATGCTTTTTGTGGATACATTCTTCGCGAAGCACAAGGCTCTTGTAATGCTTTCCCTGTATGCTATAGGTGTTTGCTTGGGAATACTGTTTGCGCTTATCATGAAGCGCACCAAGTGGTTTAAGAAGCCGGACGAGGATCTGGTGAACGAGTTGCCGGAGTTCAGACTGCCTTCCTGGCGCAGTACCTGTGCGCATATATGGGAGCGTGTGGCAGACTATCTGCAGAAGATAGCCACCGTTATTCTCTGGGCAAGTATTATCATCTGGGCTCTGGAGTATTTCCCGACGCAGTCTTCCGGCGATGTGGAGCGTTCGTATCTTGCGATGATAGGCAAGGCCCTGGAGCCTGTAATGTCTCCGTTAGGGTTTGACTGGAAGATGGCCGTGTGTCTGCTGACCGGTCTGCCTGCGAAAGAAGCGATTGTCTCCACGCTGGCTATCCTCTACGGCGACATATCGACCGGATTCACCCCTCTCACAGCCTATACGTTCATGGTGTTTGTGTTGCTTTACTTCCCTTGCGTAGCCACTGTGGTTACCCTGCGGCGCGAGGTAGGCAGAGGCTGGGCCTGCTATATGGTGGTGCAGTCGCTGCTGTTAGCGTGGGTGTGTGCCTTCGCAATATACCAGACAGGATTATTGCTGATATAATAAGAATACAGATAAGGAAATATAGAAATGAAACGACTGTTGATTTTTATGATGGCATTGTTGCCGGTTTTAGGTATCTATGCCAAACAGGACAAGAAGACTGTGCTCTTCTATGTGGACATTCATTGCCAGGGGTGTTGTGACAAGATCATGAAGAATATTGCGTTTGAGCCGGGAGTGAAAGATATCGAATGCAATATAGAGAAGAAGACTGTCAAGGTGACGTATGACGCCAACAAGACGGATGTGCCGACCTTGCAGAAAGCGTTTGCCAAGATAGGCAAACCAGCCACGACCAATCCTCCCAAGGCGAAAAAAGAAGTTGACGCCTCAACAGGGGCGTCAACTCCAGAATGAAGAAAGTCTTTCAAGAAGACTTACAGCGTCCACTCGAAGCCGTCTTTCCGGTCTTTGATCTGAAATCCCAGGGCAGCCAATTGATTGCGAATGCGGTCAGAGGTTGCCCAGTTTTTTTGTTCTTTGGCTTCCTGACGGAGTTGCAGGAGCAGGTCAACAGCGCCCTTGTAAGCGGCTGTGGTCTGTTCGTTACCGGCGTTTTCTCCTTCCAATCGCAAACCGAGGATATCTATAGCGAACGTCTTCCAGACGGATTGGAGTTCTTTGAGGTCTTCTGCAGAGATGGTGCCTTTGCCGTCGTGCACGGTGTTGATGGCATGGGCGGAGTCAAAGAGCAGTGAGATAACCACCTGCGAGTTGAGGTCGTCGTCCATGGCGTCTTGACATTGCTGACGAAGGGAAGCAACGGTCTTGGCGATGGTCTCCTGAGTCTCGGCTGAGGCTTGGAGCTTGAGGAGGCGTGCATAAGTCTCCTGCATACGTAGGAAGCCTTTCTCGGCAGCCTCTAACGCCTCCGAGGAGAAGTCCACCGTGGAGCGGTAGTGCGCCTGAAGGATGAAGAAACGGATCGTCATCGGCGAGAAGGGCTTGGTGAGGAGTTCGTGGTCTCCGGTGAAGAACTGCTCCAGAGTGATGAAATTGTTATAACTCTTACCCATCTTCTTTCCGTTGATAGTGATCATGTTGTTGTGCATCCAGTAGTTCACCGTTTCGTGTCCGAGAGCCGCGCAGGACTGAGCTATCTCAGCCTCGTGGTGGGGGAACATGAGATCCATTCCTCCGCCGTGGATGTCAAATCGTTCGCCCAAGTATTTGGTGCCCATGGCAGAGCACTCCATGTGCCATCCGGGAAATCCCTCAGACCACGGAGAAGGCCAGTGCATAATATGTTCGGGCGAGGCTTTCTTCCAGAGGGCGAAGTCGTAGCTGTGTTTCTTCTCCTCCTGTCCGTCCAGTTCGCGGGTGTCGGTGACTATATCGTTGAGGTTGCGCCCTGAGAGTTTGCCATAGGGGAAGTCTTGCGCGAACCGCTCAACGTCCATATAGACAGAGCCGTTGGAGACATAGGCGTAGCCATGATCGAGGATCTGCTGAATGAAAGCGATCTGCTCGATAATATGTCCGGAGGCGTGCGGCTCGATGGAAGGCGGAAGGACATTCAGGGCTTCCATATCGTGGTGGTAGCGGTTGGTGTAGTATTGTACCACCTCCATCGGCTCCAGCTGCTCGAGACGGGCTTTCTTGGCGATCTTGTCTTCGCCCTCGTCGGCGTCGTGCTCCAAGTGCCCGACATCCGTAATATTACGCACGTAGCGCACCTTGTATCCCAGATAGGTGAGATAGCGGTAAAGGAGATCAAAGGTGATAGCCGGACGAGCATGCCCCAGGTGGGCGTCGCCATAGACAGTAGGACCGCATACATACATACCAACGTGACCTTCGTGAATGGGTTTGAACGGCTCCTTAAATCTCGATAAAGAATTATAGATATACAACATAGCGATACAGACAATTTTGTTGTTGACCAATTTTTCCGTGCAAAGGTAGTGTTTTTTTTTGACATATGCAAGAATATATCCGTTTTGGAGTTAAAAATGCAGGTTTTGGTTGCAAAAAATTGCATATGTCAAATTATTTTTGTATTTTTGCAGGCTTTAAGGTTGTCCCAAAGATGGGACAAAAGTGGATGATGAGTTGTCGCAAAGATGAGACAAAAGGGGATGATGAGTTGTCGCAAAGATGCGATAAAAGCGGATGATGTAAAATTAGCAATGTGCAAATCGGTGACTCGATAAAACCCTTACTTACCCCTTACAAGACCCTTACGGGGGGAAGCCGGACCGCTATGCTGTAGGACCGTTGCACTGTAGGACAGTTGCACTGTAGGACCGCTACACTGTAGGACCGCTACGCTGTAAGACGGCGACGCTGTTAGCGGCGGCAAGAATGCCGCTGAAGAAAACAAAACTCCGGAGGAAATCTTCTCCGGAGTTTTTGTGTGTAGCAAATCTGAACTAAAGTTAGAGGAGGGTTGCGGGGTCGAGGTTGTTGCGCTCGATGTCCTTGAAATAATTGAAGGTAGCGACCTTGAGTTCGTCGCAAGCCGCCTCGTCACAGACGATAATTCCATGTTGGTGCATCTGGAGGGCAGAAACCGTCCACATGTGGCTGATCGGCTCCTCAATTGCGTGCTGGAGTGCACGTGCCTTATTATGACCATTGACCATGATAAGCACCTCCTGGGCGTCCATGACCGTACCGACACCGACGGTCAAAGCCGTCTTAGGCACCTTGTTCACATCGTTTTCGAAGAAACGGCTGTTAGCAATGATAGTGTCCGTGGTGAGTTCTTTCTTACGGGTGCGGCTGGTGAGTGACGAGCCGGGTTCGTTGAAAGCAATATGTCCGTCAGGACCTATACCTCCGAGGAAGAGGTGAATACCACCGTAGTTCTTTATTTTAGCTTCATAGCGGGCGCACTCAGCCACCAAGTCCGGCGCATTGCCATTAAGGATGTTCACATTCTCTTTACGGATGTCAATATGGCTGAAGAAGTTGTTCCACATAAAGCTATGGTAGCTCTCCGGGTGATCTTCGGCGAGGTTGACATACTCGTCCATATTGAAGGTGACCACATTGCGGAACGAGACTTTTCCGGCTTTGTTGAGTTTAATCAGTTCACGGTACATGCCCAGCGGCGAAGAACCCGTTGGGAGACCCAAGACGAAAGGAGTACTTTCTTTCGGTCCAAACTCGTTGATGCGTTTGGCTACATAGTTCGCAGCCCACTGACTGAGCAGGTCATACGAAGGTTGAATAATAACACGCATAAAATTATTTACTATTTAGTCATTTACTATTTGTTCATTTGTTCTTCTCTTCTCAACACCACGGCACTGCGGGCGGGTAGGTACATCTTCAGCCACCCTTTTCCATCCGGTGCATACAGTTCGTCGTGCAGTGTGAAGTGCTCCACGGAGTCATCGCTGAGCCCAAATCCTGCAAACTCTTTGGCGTCGGTGTTGAGAACAACCTTGTATTTGCCTTCGGGTACAAGAATACCGTAGTCAGTGAAGGACTGCTGTCCGTTCCAGTTGAAGATGAAGAGGAGTTCGCCGCGTGAGTACGCCACTACCTGGTCTCCCTCGTTGTCCCACCATTTCATGACCCAGGGCAGATGCTTTCCGTATTTGTCTTTCTGGATGGTGATATTCTTGGTGAGGAGGTGTACCATCGCGTGGTCGAAGCGGTTGAGGTCGGAGAAGAAATAGTTGGGGTTGTCCACGAGACTCCACTGGCGACGGGCGTACTTGAAGCTCCAGCCATTGCCCTCACGCGGGAAATCGATCCACTCCGGGTGTCCGAACTCGTTGCCCATGAAGTTGAGGTATCCGCCGTTGATCGTCGAGGCGGTGATGAGGCGGATCATCTTATGGAGCGCTATTCCGCGATCTACCATATAAGTGGAGTGTCCGTGCTCAAAATGCCAGTACATATCGGAGTCGATGAGGCGGAAGATGATCGTCTTGTCGCCAACGAGTGCCTGGTCGTGTGACTCGCAGTAGCTGATTGTCTTCTCGTCTTCGCGGCGGTTGGTCATCTCGTAGAGTATATGTCCTGCTTTCCAGTCTTCGTCCTTGACTTCCTTTATATACTTGATCCAAAAATCGGGAATACCCATCGCGAGGCGGTAGTCAAATCCCATTCCTCCATCGGCTATCGGTTGAGCCAATCCCGGCATACCGGACATGTCTTCGGCAATAGTAATGGCATTGGGTTTGACCTCATGAATAAGTTTGTTGGCAAGGGTGAGATACATGATAGCATCGCCGTCCTCGTTGCCGTTATAATAAGAGCCGTAGCCGTTGAAGTCCTCTCCTAATCCATGGCTGAGGTACATCATCGAGGTGACTCCGTCAAAGCGGAATCCGTCGAAGTCGTACTCTTCCATCCAGAAGCGGCAGTTGGAGAGCAGGAAATGGAGTACTTCGTTCTTGCCGTAGTTGAAGCAGAGCGAATCCCAAGCGGGGTGCTCACGGCGGTATCCGTCATGGAAATACTGGTAAGGCGTGCCGTCGAAATTGCCCAATCCCTCCAGTTCGTTCTTCACGGCGTGCGAGTGTACCAGATCCATGATGACACTGATGCCTCTGCCGTGTGCGTCGTCCACGAGCGCTTTGAGTTCTTCGGGTGTACCAAATCGGCTGGAGGCGGCAAAGAAGTTGGACACGTGGTATCCGAAACTGCCGTAGTAGGGGTGCTCCTGGATCGCCATGATCTGGATGCAGTTGTATCCCAAATTAGCAATACGCGGGAGTACGTTGATGCGGAAGTCTTCGTAGGAATTGACTTTCTCTTCCTCGCTGGACATGCCAATATGGCACTCATAGATGAAAAGACCGGATTTGCGGTGTTTGGTCATCTTCTTGGCGTTGCGCCACTGGTATTCGCCTTCCCAGACTTGTGCAGAAAAGAGTTTGGTCTGGTCGTCCTGTACCACTCTGGTAGCGTAACTGGGGATGCGTTCTCCCCATCCGCCGTTCCACTCGACGAGGAGTTTGAACAGTTGTCCATGTTTCATGGCGGATTTGGGCAGTTCCACCTCCCAGTTGCCGAATCCCACAGGCTGCAGACGATAGCGTTCGTCCTTTTCCCATCCGTTCATATCACCCTTGATATAAATGGCGGTGGCGTTAGGCGCCCACTCCCGGAAGACCCATCCCTTTTGGGTGCGATGGAGTCCGAAATAGAGGTGCCCGCTTGCCCATTCTTTGAGTTCGAGTCCGTTGGTGAGTTCGAACTCCTTGCTCATTGCGTAGTTGTAGCGACCTTGAATAGCATCTTCGTATGGCGCCAGATACGGATCGTTCTGCACCAGTTTGAGTTGTTTGCGGAAGTTAGTCATTTTATCTGTTGACTTTCGATTTCACAATAAGTTTTCGGTACTCTTTGCCCGGAGCGATGCCGGGTTGGTGTGCATCGGAGGGGAAGAAAACAGCGAAATGTCCTTTAGGCACAACGAATTTGACAGTGGCCTTATCGCCATAAAACTCTACATCTTTTCCTTCGTCGTAGTCCTGAATTACTTTTTCACAATCGACTTGCGATTTCCATCCCATCGTCTCATCGTCCCCCAGCGGAATCTGGATATCCAGATAGTCCTTGTGCGCCTCCATACGACATTTGTCCTCGTCTTTGCCCTTGAAATCCACAATATTGACGTACAAGTCCTGTCCATCCAAGTACAGTTTGCAAGCAGGCAGTTCTTCGAGGTCATTGTTGTTGAAGAACTCCATGAATTGTTCGAACCCCGGCACACAGTCGTAGTACCAGTCCGCATTTTCCAATTTGTCAATAATCATATTTTTGTGTTTTTGTGTATTTTCTCAACCTCGTATCAAAAAAACGCGACAAAGTTACTAAAATTTATTGAAATCTCCAAATTTTAATTACTTTTTCGCGTTTTTAAGTTGTTTTAGGTTACAAAATCATTTGTTTTGCAGGTATTGGTGCATCGCAGCCGCCGCCTTCCTTCCGTCCGACATGGCGAGTATGACAGTAGCTCCTCCACGTACAATATCGCCTCCGGCAAAGAGTGCGGGGATCGCCGACTGCATCTGTTCGTTGACGACGATAGTGCCTTTCTTGCCGATCTCCAGCCCTTCGACGGAAGATGGGATAAGCGGGTTGGGCGAGACACCGACAGCGACGATGACGAGGTCAACAGGGATGGTGACTGTTTTTCCTTCCACGGGCACGGGAGAGCGGCGACCAGATTCGTCGGGTTCGCCCAAAGCCATGACTTGCAGTACGGCTGCCGAGACGCGTCCGTTCTCGTCGGCGTGGTACTCAATGGGGTTGTGGAGGGTGAGGAACTCGATGCCTTCCTGTTTGGCGTGTTTGACCTCCTCCACACGCGCCGGCATCTCTTCTTCCGAGCGGCGGTAGATGATCATGGCGTGCTCGGCACCGAGGCGTTTGGCGGTGCGGACAGCGTCCATGGCGGTGTTACCGCCACCGATGACGGCCACGTTCTTGCCATAGAGCAAGGGCGTGTCGGTAGCGGGGTTGGAAGCGTCCATGAGGTTGACGCGGGTGAGGTATTCGTTGCAGGAGAGTACGCCGTTGAGGTTTTCTCCGGGGATATTCATGAACCGTGGCAGACCGGCTCCCGAACCGACGAAGACGCCTTTGAAGCCCTGTTCTTCCAGTTCTTTGACAGAGATGGTTTTGCCGATGATCGTGTCCGTATGGAACTGCACGCCGAGTGCACGGAGTCCGTCAATCTCTTTGTCCACGATAGCGTTCGGCAGACGGAACTCAGGGATGCCGTACTTGAGCACGCCGCCGATCTCGTGTAGCGCCTCAAAGACGTGCACCTCGTAGCCGTATTTGGCGGCGTCTCCGGCGAAAGTCAAGCCGGCAGGACCACTGCCAACGACCGCTATTTTGGAGCGCTGCGCTGTAAGACCACTATCGTTGTAAGACCGCTCCGCTGTAAGACCGCCTTCGGCTGTAAGATTATTTGCGTAGTCGGCGACGAAGCGTTCGAGGTAGCCGATGGCTACTGGCTGGTGTTTCATCTTGAGGTGGATACATTGCGACTCACATTGTTTCTCCTGCGGGCAGACGCGTCCGCAGACAGCAGGCAGGGATGAAGACTCCTTGATGATCGCCGCGGCTCCGAGGATGTCTCCGGTCTCCAGGGTCTTTATAAATCCGGGGATGTTGATATTCACCGGGCAACCCTGTACACAGGTCGGGTTCTTACAGTTAAGACAGCGATGGGACTCCGTGATCGCTTGTTCGAAGGTCAGACCCTGGTTGACTTCCTCGTGCAGGGACTTGACGCGCACTTCGGGACGAAGTTCCGGCATTTGTACACGGGGAATTGCCACGCGGTCCTTGGGGGTACCCGTGTATTGCTCAACCTCTATTGAACCTACATGTACCTCCCTTTTACTACCGATCCGATTCTCTCTCGTTAGTGTCTCGTTAGTCTGATTTGGACTGCCGACGTGCATCTCATATGCCTCCAGTGCTGCGGCTTCTTCGGCCTTGTAGGACTTCATGCGGGTGAGCATCTCAGTCCAGTCCACCTGGTGGGCATCGAATTCCGGTCCGTCCACGCAGACGAATTTGGTTTTGCCTCCCACGGAGACACGGCACGCGCCGCACATTCCTGTTCCGTCCACCATAATGGTGTTGAGGGAAGCTTCGGTAGGAATATTGTACTTGGCGGTGGTGAGGGCGACGAACTTCATCATGATCGCCGGACCGATGGTGACGCACTTGTCCACTTTCTCCCGGTTGATGACTTCTTCCACGCCGACGGTCACGACGCCTTGTTTGCCCATGGAGCCGTCGTCGGTCATAACAATCAGTTCGTCAGACCACTGTGCGAGTTCGTCCTTGAGGATGATGAGGTCTTTATTCCGCGCGGCGAGCACGGTGACGACGCGGTTTCCGGCTTTCTTGAGCGCTTCGGCGATAGGCAACATAGGTGCAGCGCCGACGCCTCCGCAGGCGCAGACGACCGTTCCGTAGTTCTCAATACGTGTAGCGCGTCCGAGGGGTCCTACGACGTTGTGAATATATTCGCCGGGTTCCAAAGCCAGCAGTTTGTGGGTAGAAGCGCCCACTTGCTGAACGACCAGCGTGATGGTACCTTTTTCGGTGTCGGCGCCGGCGATGGTGAGAGGCACACGTTCGGAGAGTGCATCCACACGAATAATGACAAAATGGCCGGCACGGCGGCTACGGGCAATGAGCGGAGCCTTCACGACGAGTTCCGCTACATTGGGTGAGAAAAATCGTTTACTAATGATTTGATTCATTGTATGGAAGTTATTTATGATATATTGCTTGTTAAGTCTGTTTCGTATGCTTTCACAATGCGTCCGACGAGCGGGTGGCGCACTATGTCTTTCTCGTTGAAGCGGATGATGGAGATCCCTTTGATTTCGCGGAATCTATCCAAAGCGTCCCGGAGTCCGGATTTCTGGTTGGCAGCCAAATCGATCTGCGTCATGTCTCCGGTGACGATCATCTTACTACCGAAACCAAGGCGGGTGAGGAACATCTTAAGTTGCTGAACAGTAGTGTTTTGCGCCTCATCCAGAATGACTACGGCGTCGGAGAGGGTGCGTCCGCGCATAAACGCGAGAGGTGCTATCTGGATGACACCACGCTCCATATATTCGTTGAGTTTGACAGGGGGGATCATGTCTTGCAAGGCATCGTAAAGAGGCTGCAGATAGGGGTCGATTTTCTCCCGCATGTCACCGGGAAGAAATCCCAGTTTCTCGCCGGCTTCCACAGCCGGGCGGGAGAGGATGATCCGTTTGACTTCTCGGTTTTTGAGAGCTCTGACCGCCAAGGCGATAGCCGTGTAGGTCTTTCCGCTTCCGGCGCATCCGACGGCAAAGAGGAGGTCGTTCTCTTCGTAGGCATCGACCAGCCGTTGCTGATTGGTAGATCGCGCCACGATGCTTTTGCCGTTCACTCCGTGAACGATGAGGTTGTCCTGTGCCGTTTCGTGCGGTTTGTCGCCATGAAGGAGCAGGAGGATGTCCTGTTCGGAGAGCCGGTTATTACGGATACAGAAGTCTTCGCACAGGCGGAGAGAGTGCTCAAAACGGGTGATGGCAGCCTCGGATCCGGTGGCTTTGACCTGATAACCTCGCGCGACGACTCTGACATCCGGATGCTGGTTTTTGAGGCAGAGGATATTGGTGTTGTTCACGCCATAGAACGTAGGCGTGTCGAGTGTATCTTTTAGCGTGATAATTGCTTCCATTCGGGTATATGCTCGAGGGGGGTGATTGTAGAGGGTTGGATATTAATACAAATGGTCTGTGGTCCGTTGTGCAGGATAAGGAACGGGACATTCAGTTTCCGGTTGTAGACAACCGCCTGGTCAAGCGTTTTCTGGGTGAGCGGCACGGTGTCGGCTTTGAACTCGATGAGTACGACAGGTGTCATCTGCCGGTTGAACACGACTGCATCGCACCGCTTCTGTACTTCGCCCACTTTGATAGGCATCTCGACGGCGATAAGCGAAGCCGGGTAGCCGTATTCCTCCACCAGAAGGTGGAGAAAATTCTGGCGTACCCATTCTTCCGGCGTGAGTCGCACCCATCGTTTGCGCCAATCGCAGAAGATCTGTTCCTTATTTTGGTTTATGCGGGTGCGCATAAACATTAAACTGTTAAGCCGTTATTTCAAGTAGTTGTCTTTGAGTGAGCAGGTGCGGTTGAGAACCAAGTGGTTGTCCGTGGTGTCCTCGTCCACAACGAAATAGCCTTGTTTCAAGAGCTGGTAGTGGTTCACCTGTGCGATGCCGTCCTTGTATTCGGGTTTGTGCATCTCTTTGCGGAGTGCACCTTCGACGAGACAGTTGACCACTTTGAGGCTTTCGGGATTGAGGAGATCGCGGAAATCGCCTTCTTCCGCACTTGGGTTCTCGACTGCAAAGAGGCGGTCGTACAGACGAGCTTCCGCCTCGATGGCAGAGGAACATTCAATCCAGTTGATGGTAGCTTTGGTCTTGCGGTTGCCGCCCTCGGTGCCGGACTTGGAGTCGGGGTCGTAGGTGGCATAGACGGTGGTGATATTTCCGTCGGCGTCTTTCTCGCAGCCGGTAGCCTGAATGATATAAGATGCTTTGAGTCGCACCTCGCGTCCGCCCGGCGAGAGGCGATAGAACTTGTTATCGGCTTGCTCCAGGAAATCGCCGCGCTCAATCCACAGCTCCTTGCCAAAGCGCATTTCGCGTGTGCCGAGTTCGGGGTGTCCGTCAATATTCTCGGCTACCAGAATTTCCGGTTTCTCCTGATTTTCCGGATAGTTGGTGATGACCAGCTTGACGGGATCGAAGATGGCACAGATACGCGGAGCTGTCTCTTTGAGGTCTTCGCGGATGGTGTGTTCAAGGAGCCCCTGGTCGATCATTCCCTCCACTTTGGTGTAGCCGATGCGGTCCATGAAATTGCGGATGGCTTGCGGTGTGTAGCCACGCCGGCGGAGACCGCAGACAGTCGGCATACGCGGGTCATCCCATCCGGCAACGAGTCCTTCTTTGACCAGTTGGAGCATTTTGCGTTTGGACATCACGGTGTAGGTTATATTGAGACGGTTGAACTCGCGCTGTTTAGGACGGTAGTCCGGTCCGTAAGGAGAGAGACCGGCGAAGTTGGATCCTGAGAACTGGTCGATAAACCAGTCATACAGCGGACGATGGACAACAAACTCAAGTGTACAGATAGAGTGGGTGACACCCTCGAAGTAATCCGACTGTCCGTGTGCAAAATCGTACATTGGATAGACGTTCCAGCGGTGTCCCGTGCGATGGTGGGGGTGCGAAGTGATGATACGATAGATGATCGGATCGCGGAAGTGCATGTTAGGGTTAGCCATGTCGATCTTGGCGCGGAGCACCATCTTGCCCTCCTCAATCTCACCGTTCTGCATCGCCTGGAAAAGGCGCAAGTTCTCCTCTACCGGACGATCGCGGTAAGGAGAAGCGACACCTGGTTCGGTAGGTGTACCTTTCTGCTCTGCTATCTGCTCTGCGGTCTGTTCGTCCACATAGGCTTTGCCTTCTTTGATGAAACGGATGGCGAGTTCGTAGAGTTGCTCAAAATAGTCGGAGGCATAGAATATCTTGTCCCATTTGAATCCGAGCCAAGCGATGTCTCTCTCGATGGAATCGACATATTCCGTGTCCTCTTTGGCAGGGTTGGTGTCGTCAAAACGGAGGTTGCAGACGCCGTTGTATTTCTCGGCGATGCCAAAGTCCATGCAGATGGCTTTAACATGACCGATGTGCAGGTATCCGTTCGGCTCCGGCGGGAAACGGGTCTGGATACGTCCGTCATTGACTCCCTCGGCGAGGTCTTTTTCTACAATCTGCTCGATAAAATTGAGACTTCGAGCCTCTGTGGCATTTTCTTGTTGATTGTTTGTCATCTTATTGTTGTGATTTTATTAATTCTCGTTTATGCTCGGACTATTCCGCGAGGTGAAGATTTGATGAAATGAAGTATCAAATCTCTATCTTCTGTCGATTCCATCGAGTTTTCCACCTGCTCGACAGCCTGACTCACGTTGAGTCCTGAGTTGTAGATCTGCCGATAGACATCCTGGATGACATGAATACGCTCGATGGAAAATCCGCGGCGGTTGAGTCCGACGGAGTTGATTCCGCAGAAGACAACAGGTTCCCGTGCCACTATGACGAAAGGCGGAATGTCCTTGTTGATACGTGATCCGCCTTGTATCATGCAATGTGCGCCGATGTGCGTGAACTGATGAACGAGTGTTCCTCCGCCCAAGATGGCATAGTCATCGACTTCCACTTCTCCTGCCAGCTGGGTGGCATTGGACATGATTATATGGTTGTGGAGGATACAGTCGTGTGCGACGTGACAGTACGCCATGATCAGATTGTCGTTACCGATGAGGGTTTTCCCTTTGGAGGCGGTGCCGCGATGGATGGTACAACACTCGCGCATTACATTTCTGTCGCCAATAATGGTCCAGGTCTCTTCTCCGTGGAATTTGAGATCTTGGGGGATCGCACCTATCACGGCGGAAGGAAAGACATGGCAGTCTTTGCCAATCTTGGTGAAACGGCAGATGGTGGCATTGGCATCAATGACGGTGCCATCGCCTATTTCTACGTCGCGATCGATGAATACGAACGGACCGATCTCCACATTATTGCCGATTTTGGCATCGGGATGAATGCTTGCTAAAGGACTGATTGTATTTGCCATTTTATGTAGATGTATATTATTCCGATAAAATCTGGTTTCGTAAGCGTCTTACGCATTGGGTGTTAAAAGTGTGTCCCGGTTTGAAGGCGATTACTTTGCCTTTGAGACGCAGGCCGAGAAGCGATAAATCTCCGATGACATCGAGCAGTTTGTGACGTGCGGGTTCGTTGGGATAGTTGAGCGGCGAGAGGTAACCGAGTTTTTTGGCATCAAGTCGGGGTTGCCCTAACTTGTCGCAAAAATAGTCCATTCCTGTCTGTGACAGTTCTGTCTCATAGATGACGAGTGCATTTTTGAGGTCTCCGCCTTTGATGAGTCCGACCCGCAGGAGGGGCTCTATCTCCCGTACGAAGCAGAATGTTCTGGCGGAGGCTATCTCTTGCGGATAGTCAGCCAGATTGGTGAGCGTGGCGTGTTGTTCCCGCAAGAGAATGGATTGGAATGCTATGGTGACATCCAACTCATAGTGGTCGCAAGGCTCGATGCGCATCCGGTGGCCATGTTCGGAGATATATTCGATGGGCTCTTTCACCTCATAGATTTTCACTTCGGCATCCTGTTCTGCCAAGCCGACCCGTTGTATCTCGTTGACGAAGATTCTTGCGCTTCCATCGAGAATCGGCATCTCTGGGGCATTGATATCAATGATGCAATTATCGACCCCCATAGCATATAGTGCAGAGAGCGCGTGCTCGACCGTACTGATTTTCCATCTGCCCCGTTCCAAAACGGTACCCCGCTCGGTGGCGGAAACATAGTCCGCCAAAGCCTGATAACAAGGTGCGCCGGGCAGATCAACGCGCCTGAGACAAATGCCCGAATTCATCGGGGCGGGATGAAATGTGGCGGTGACTTGCAGTCCGGTGTGCAATCCTACGGAACTGAGGGTGAAGCTGTCTTTTAAGGTATGTTGTTTCACGGGCGTAATGTTATGAAGGGTTATTAGTCAAATTCTTCTCTAAGTTGTGGAGACGGAGGAGTATATCCGGCAGTTGCTTGAATCCGACGAAGGCGCGTTTGAAAAGTCCTGCGTCGATAGCCGGCGAACCGAGGTAGGTACCGCTCTTGCGAATGTTGCCTGCAATGCCGGACTGGGCGCCAAAGACGGCGTGATCAGCGATCTCAATGTGCCCGGCTACGCCCACTTGGCCTGTGAAGATACAATGGTCTCCGATTTTTGTACTGCCGGCGATACCTACTTGTGCACAAATAAAGGTAGATTCGCCGATCTCTACATTGTGTGCCACTTGCACGAGGTTGTCGATCTTGACATTCCTGTGAATGATTGTGTTGCCCATCATGGCGCGATCCACGGTAGTGTTGGCTCCTATCTCTACGTCGTCTTCGATGATGACTCCTCCGATCTGCGGTAACTTGCGATTTATCCCCTTTTCATCGGGCTCAAAGCCAAATCCGTCTGCGCCTATAACGGCTCCTGAATGAAGAATACAGTCAGCGCCTATCCGGCAGTTGTAATACACTTTGACACCGGAATAAAGAATAGTATTGTCTCCGATGGTCACATTATCCCCGATGAAAACGTGGGGATATATCTGTACACCCTTGCCCAAGTGCACATTTTTGCCGATGTATGCCAATGCGCCGATGTACGCATCTTCGGGGACGGCAACGGAGTCCGAGATAAAAGACGGCTGTTCGATGCCCTGACGGGGAGGGTTGATGGTCTTGGAAACCAGTTGCAACAACTGCGCCATCGCTCCGCGCGCGTTAGGAACGGCTATGACAGCCCGCTGAACGGAGAGGGTGAGATTCTCCAAAAGGGAAGGCCGGAGTAGCGCTTCGGTAATGAGAATAACACCAGCCTGTGTCTTGGAGATAAACGGTGTGTATTTGTTATCCGTGATAAAAGACAGATGATGAGATTCCGCCGATTCTATCGGAGAAATATCGGACACAAGAACCTGCGCATTGCCGTATAGTTTTCCGCCCAATAGGGTTGCTATTTGTTGTGCACTGAATTGCATTGATTATAGGGTTGTTAGGGTAATGGATAATCGTTTTAGTCGTCAATCCGATACCTGAACAAGTATCGTTTTGTGGGTTTTCGTGTGAGGGAAGCCAGATCGAGTATTTCGCTTGCAGAGGCGATGTCCCTGACGGTACCGTCGGAGTATAAAATGTCGATGGAATCGGCTTTTTCGGAATAGGTGTTGGAGGTAGAGACATGTTCTGACCAACAGTATTGCGCCTCTTCTTGCGTAATACCCAGGGCGTCCGCATAGAAACGGTTGAGTTCGGCTTTCTGCGAGTCGGTAAGGGGCGCATCTAACAGTTCTCCGCGGAAGAGACTGCGATCCACAAATGCCCGGCTGAGACAACTCAGAACGGTGTCTGTGCCTCCTATCCAAGCTTTGATGGCTGAGAGGACGTCTGTGTCGTCAAGCAGTGCGTATTGGTCGAGAGCCTCGCTATGACCGGAGAAATCGGCAAAACGCACAGGCTGGTAGAGGAAATAGCGCAGAGCGGGTGAGCAGAAGAGCTCGGCATGGCGGGTACGTGCCAGTTCTTTGGCGCGGGAGAGGATTTTGATGAGTTGTTGCTCCGCAGCTACGGAAGTCTTATGCAGATATACCTGCCAGTACATAAGCCGTCTTGCTACAAGGAATTTCTCTACAGAGTAGATGCCTTTGACCTGCACAACCAGTTTGTCATCCCGGACATCCAGCATTTTGAGCAACCGTTCGGAGGCCACTCTGCCTTCCTGTACGCCGGTGAAGAATGAATCCCGGCAGAGATAGTCCATCCGGTCTACATCAAGCTGGCTTGATATAAGCTGGTGGAGAAAATGTTTGTGGTATTGGTTGCGGAATATGGCGATAGCCGTGTCAAGGGGCTTTTGCGGGCTCAAACTTGTGTATCTGGCGCTGAGGTCATCATTGATGCGTGACATCATGATGAGCGAAATGTCCTCGTGTGTGATGCCATCTACAAGCGTGTGCTCCAGAACATGCGAGAAAGGTCCGTGGCCTATATCGTGGAGCAGGATGGCCATCATGGCAGACGTTTCTTCGTCCGGTGTGATATCCACGCCTTTGAGACGAAGGGAGTGGATGGCTTCCTGCATAAGGTGCATGGCGCCAATGGAATGCCCGAACCGGCTGTGTTGTGCACCAGGGTAAACAAGGTAGGAAAGTCCGAGTTGCCGGATGCGGTTGAGCCGCTGCACATAAGGGTGCTGCAAGACATCAAAAATCAATTCGTTCGGAATAGAGAGAAATCCGAAAACGGGGTCATTTATAATTTTTCGTTTATTAGCCATATATTAAATGCCGTGACGGTCTTAGGGCATAAAATCCCAAAATCGGCTACAAATTTACTACAAATTTTGCATATACGCAAATAATTTTGTGTTATTGCAGTGATTTTTGATTTTTATCTTGCGTATTTCAGAAAAAAATTGTATCTTTGCAGCGTATAATAAGAAACAATAATTTAATACTCATGAAATCGAAAATTCTTTTCTTGGCAAGCTTGTTAATAGTTTCGGCGCTGACGGCAAATGCGGTAAAAGTAACTTATGTGGCGGATAATACCACTGTCTTCAAAAATCCCGAGCGCGGGTTTACGGAAGAGCTGAACGGAAAGGTCTCGGTCAGCAATCCTTACAGGGTGAAAAACCACATAGACGGCAACTGGGGTAAAAATGATTGCATGACGATGCCGGTGGTGCTGTACAACTTCGGAAACTTCAAGAGCCAGGATCTGCCGGAGGCTGTCCTGAACGGTTTTGACACCGACATGAGCGAATTGCGCAACTTGGGACTGAAGTGTGTGTTGCGCTTCGCCTATACCGAGCGTGAGAGTGACAAGGAGGATGCGACGCCGGAGTGGGTGAAGCGTCATCTGGAGCAGTTGAAGCCTCATCTGGCAGCCAATGCCGATGTTATCTATGTGTTAGAGGCGGGATTTGTGGGAGTATGGGGCGAATGGTACTATTCGAAGAACTACGGCAACGAGACTCAGCATGTGACAGCCAACAGACGCAAGGTGATAGGGTATCTGTTTGAGAATGCCCCGAAGGACAGGTTTATCCTGTTCCGTTACCCCATGATCAAGACCGAGTATCTGGGTGATTCCAATCCGCTGACAGATGCAGAAGGATTTAGCGGCAGTGTCCGGGCGCGTATGGGGTGCCATAATGATGCATTCCTGCACGACTGGGGTAATATGGGTACATATGCCGGTAACGACAAGGATGACGATCCGAAGGTGCGTCAGTATATAGCGCAGGAAACGCTGTATGTGCCTAACGGGGGAGAGACAAACATAGATGATGACGATGCCCTGGCAGAGAAGAGATATACAGATGCGCCATCCGAGATGAGCAAATACCATTGGTCGTTCTGCGGGTCAACTTACGCGATGCCGGTGATAAGGAGATGGCGGAGCAGCGGATTGTTTGACACCCTGAATATATACATGGGGTACCGCTATAATCTGCTGGACGGCCAGTTCAGCGACGAGGCGGCTCCTGGAGGCAAGATGAATGTGACGATACATCTGCGCAATGTGGGCTATGCTCCGTTGTACAATGCGCGTGCGGCGTATGTGGTGCTGAAGAAGGAGGGTGGCGAGGTACCTGTCGTCACTGTTCCGCTGGGTGCCGACCCCCGGCGCTGGCTTCCTAATGGTGCCTGGAGCCAGATCAATGAGCAGGTGACACTTCCGGAAAACATGGAAGAAGGAAAATATCATCTGTATCTATGGCTGCCGGACAAATATGAGTCGATTGCCAAAGATCCGCGTTATGCTATCCGTTTGGCGAATAAGAATGTATGGAATGCCACGACGGGGTATAATGACTTAGGGGCGGATGTGACAATATCAAGGAGTGCTCCGAAAGATCCGGGGGCATTGCCGGAGGGCATAGATGGAGTAGCGGGAGAAGGAAAGGCTTGCAAGAAGGTGATAGAGAACGGGGAGTTTTTTATCCAAATGCCGGACGGGGCACGCTATTCGGCTACCGGAGCGAGAAGATAAGTAATAACACAAATATCAATAAAAGAGATAAGGAAATGAAAGTTTTCAACACTGTGGTTTTTGACCTGGGGGGGGTGATTATCAACCTGAATGTGCCCCGCTGTGTAGCCAATTTCAAGCGTTTGATGGGGGAGGAGAATGTGCGTAATATATTAGGTATAGACGATGAAGGCGAAGGAGTGGTGGCTGTTTCGGCGGCAACCAAACAACTGATGCACGATTACGAGTACGGCAATATCAGTACGGAGGATTTTCTGAAGACCTTGCAGCAATACTGCTATGCAGGAACAACGATTGAGAACATACGCGAGGCATGGCTGAGCATGTTAGACGAGTTGCCGGAAGAGCGGCTGGCGTATATCGCATCGCTGCGCAAGCAAGGAATACGGACTATTCTGCTGTCCAATTCCAATGAGCTACACTGGGATCCGATCTGGGAGCAGTACCATCTGGCGCAGTATTTTGACGAGGTGTTTGCTTCGCACTACCTGCATATGGCGAAGCCGAACAAGGAGATTTTTGAATATGTGGTGTCGCATGCCCATGTGGATGGCGAGCACACAATCTATGTAGATGATCTGGAGAAGAACCGCAAAGCCGGTGAACTATTCGCAGGATGGGAGACGGCGGCGGATATAGAGGAGTTGAAGGTAAAACTGTTAAGCTGTTAAATTGTTAAAGTGTTAATATTATGAAAGACATCTTGCAACATTTTGCCATAGCAAACGAGGTGGCAGAGCCGGAGCCGTTGAAGATCGGAATCATCAATGACTCGTATGTGGTGCGCGCGAAGAAGAGCGGCGAGAAATCGTATTTCCTGCAGCGGATCAATCATCATATTTTCCAGAATGTAGAAGGCTTGCAGCAGAATATCTACAAGGTGACCAATCATATCCGCCAAAAACTGGAGGCTGCGGGGGAGAAGGATATCGCACGCAAGGTATTGGAGCTGGTGCCGACCGGAGAAGGGAAGTTGTATTACCAGACACCGCAAGGGGACTATTGGCGCGTGTACGTGCTGATAGAGAACGCGTTCTCGCAAGAGAAACTGACACCGGCATCTGCGGAGTTGACGGGAGAAGCTTTCGGACGGTTCCAATGCCAGTTGGCAGATCTGCCGTTTGATGCCTTGTGCGAGTCGATTCCTAATTTCCATAATATAGAGTTCCGCTTGCAGCAGTTGGATGAGGCAATAAGGGATATACAATCTGCAAAGGCGGACAGACGTGAACGGCTGGAGGCGTGCAAGGATCTGTTGGAGGCGATCAACAGCCGCCGTGAAGAGATGTGTCTGGCGGAGCGGCTTTTCCGCGAAGGAAAGCTGCCAAAACACATCAACCATTGCGACACGAAGGTGAATAATATCCTTTTTGATGAAGAGGGTAAACCTATCTGTATAGTGGACTTGGACACCGTGATGCCGGGGTTTGTGCTGAGTGATTTCGGTGATTTTATGCGTTCGGCTGCCAATACCGGAAAAGAAGATGACAGGGATCTGGATGCTATTCATGTGGATCTGGAGATCTTCGAGGCATACACACGCGGGTATCTAAAGGAGGCTGCCTTCCTGACGGATATAGAGAAAGAGTTGTTGCCGTACGGATGCAGGCTGCTGAGTTATATGCAGACGGTTCGGTTCTTTACGGACTGGCTGAACGGGGATACCTACTATAAGATACAGTACCCAGAGCATAACCTGGTGCGCACGAAAGCGCAGTGGCGGTTGTTTGAAGAGCAGGAGAAAGCAGAGGAGGAGATGAAGGCGATAATCAAAAGATTGTCTTGATTTACGATCAACCAATTATTGTTTCATTTATGGCACAACTATTTCAAATCAATCAAGTCAACTGGCGGGAGATGTTTCCTTATTGTCCGGAGACTACGGTGGAGGTGACAAACAGTCATGAGTGGATTGACCTGCATTTCCGGGTGAAGGGTGAGCAGTTACGCGCTGTGACGGAGGAAGATCAGGGACCGGTGTGGGAGGACTCGTGCGTGGAGTTCTTCTGCCAGGTGCCGGGCGAGCAAGAGTATATGAATTTTGAGACCAACTGCATCGGAGCGATGGTAGGCAGCCGGAGAACGGGAAAGAACGAAGGGGTGGTGCCGTTCAGCAAGGAGCAGATGGCGTCTATAGAGCGCAGATGCAGTTTCAAGCGGGAGGCATTTGAGGAGAAGGACGGTCTCTATGAATGGGAGGTGGAGATCAAAATACCGCTGAAACTGATCTTTAGAGATCAGACACCGGTCTTTCCGCAGATATTGAGAGTTAATTTCTACAAATGTGCGGATAAAACAAAACGGCCCCACTATCTTAGTTGGAAGCCGGTTTGTTTGCCGAATCCGGACTTTCATTGTCCGCAGTTCTTCGGAGAGATTATTCTACTTTAGTACCCAATAGGGAGTAAGTGTTGTTTGCACGCCGCAGAAAGATTTGTCCGTTTCGGATAAACTTCTGCGGTGTTTGCATATCAGACTCCACGATGTCTATATCGTTTCCTGCCGGTACGTTTTCCGATTTCCATTGAGCGCAGGATTCAGGTAAAGACCAGTTATTGCGGTCATCTGACGCAAAGGCACCATAGTAATATACTTGCCCGACGATAGCTGTCTGGTCGATACAATGCTCCTCTGTACCGCGATATATCTCGGTTCCGTCCTGCGGAGAGGAGGGGAAGGAGTTGTCGTTACGGACGATGACTGTTTGTGCATAGTCCGGGGCAGGATACACATCGCCTCCCATACTCAGGTCATCCAGATAGAAGGTTCCCGAGACTGGGGTTCCTGTTGACACACCGAAGGAGATCTGTGTGATCGCTTCGCAACGGTTCTGCTCATCGGTATTGGCATGCCAATCGAAGGCTCTGAGGGTACGCAAGTCGATGGTATAGGTCTGCCAAGTGTTTTTGGAGAGAGTGAATTTCTCGGTGTACCACCAGTCTTCGTGTCCGTTAGACAGATTCTTACATACAAGACGGATAGCCGTAGAAGTACTGTTACCTTTGAGCCGGAAAGTCAGGACGGGGGTTTGGTGCATGTCTGCGGGAACGTCGAAGGTGTATTCGGTAGCACCGGTAGTCCATGGAGTGGTGATACTGTAGTCGCATTTGAGTGCGCCGTTATCATTGCTGATCTGCATAGAAGCCCCTTCTTCACTACTGGTCACCATCTTATCCACTCCGTTATCGAAATGCGTGAGTAAATGGTCCATATGTACAAGACGGGTCGGATTTTGCCAAACCAACAGATACTTTCCGTTGTTCTTATAGCCGGTCAAACCGCTTGGAGCCGGAGGAGGGGTGGTATCATCCATTAAGTTGACGCTTACGGTGTTGGATGCCATAAAGGTCTGACCACCGGACGTGATGGCTGCATAGAGATAGTATTTTCCTTTCGGCATGATAGATCGGGTTTGCCAGGTATATTTCTCGGTCTTCCCGTTCAGATTGGTGACGATAGGTGTTAACCCTGCAGTAGAGGTAGCCCCGTCGGTTGGAGAATAGTAGAGCGATATAGTGGCGTCGTTCGCCGGGTCGTATGCGGACCAGCGTATCAGGACGGAGTCTTCTATGTTCGTTTCCGAAGAAGGAGTGGTTATGTTAATCGACGGATTGATGACATTACCCTCCAGCAGGAAGTCGTATGTATAGAACGGAGTCCCCACCGAATCATAGGCGGTGAGATGGATAGACGAAGCGTCAGCCGACATGTCGAGCGTAGAGAAACAGGACACTTTTCGATAGAACAACGAGTACTTATAGTCGATGAGTTGTTTCTGCTGGCTGTAGTTGGCGTCTCTTCCGCAACCGGGGCGGACATAATGTACACCGTTTTTATAGAGGTGCTCAAACGAATGGTCATCGCCCGAGAGAGAGATGATGTGTTTTCCCTGCGCTGCATATTTCTCAAGTAGTGGAGCTGCCTGTTTGGGTTCTTCCGACCATTGACCGTGATAACCGGTAGTATAGATGCCGACATGGTGGCAGACGATGATCCATGGGCGCGTACATGCGTTTAGTACGGAGTCTGCCCATTGGTATTGCTTGCAACCTTTTTGGAACTTGGGACTGGACTCATCGAAATTGAGGTTGAGGATGATGACATCCGCATTTCCATAGACGAAATGGAAATAAGATTCGCCTCGCGGATCAATGGTGTCTCCTTCGGAAGCTCCTTCATGCGGGAACTGATGGAAGTAATCGTAGAAGGAAGACCAGCGGACGCCTCGCGGATCTCCGGTCTCATGGTTACCGGGGGAAGACATACAGGGGACTTGCCCGAGGAACTGTTCGCCGGGTTTGAAATAGTAGTTGTTCCAGTTGCGGTCATTTCCCTTGCTGGAAACGAAATCGCCGTTCATAAGAGCGATGTCACAGTTGAGGGCGCAGATGAAATCCTGCATGTTGGACCAGTTGTTACAAGCGTTTCCGTGGATATCGCTGATGGAAAAGATACGGTAAGCGGTACCTTGTTCGGGTGCTGTTTTCGTCCAGCTAATCTTGGGGCATCGACGGTTTGCATTTGCTCCGACGGTGAAGTAATAACGGGTGTTGGGTTGCAGATTAGGCAGGGTAACGACATGTACATATCCTTCTCCATTGGCATACCAACCGTCGGAGGTCGTGATTTGCATGTTGAGGTTGGTGGAATCGGTACCGTAGAAAACGGTTGCCGGGGTCGGTTCTGTTTCTTCATTCATTTGCCACAATACCTTGACCGAGTTAGTGGTCGGTGCCATCGAGTACGGCATCTTGTAAGGCACGTACGGGTCATTGTCGGTGTTATAGGACTCCTCAGAAACTCCCCAGCGCGGGTCGCCGATGGTACTACCACCTGTCCCGGCATGGACTGCCGGACTGTTGGCGTAGAGTTGGAAGTTCCCGGAAGGCGCATCAACAAAGAACGGGTTGCGAACGACACAATTGGTCTGTTGCGGAGAACCGGTTCCGATTTTAATAGGCGCATTGAAAACGACACAGTTACTGATTGCGGAGTTGGCTCCATACATCGCAAAACTGACAGCACCGGTGCGCTCTTTTGTATTCATGAAGATACAATTTGTCACCTGACTTCTGTCAATGTTAGCCAAATAGACCCCTCGTGTATCGACGCTGTTGTAGAAGGTACAATGATCGATGGTGAGCGAACCTTGCAGCGGAATGACGGAATCATCTGATCCGGAATGGAGATAGATGATACGTCCGATTCCCTGGCTACCTCCGTCAAAGGTGCTGTTTTTGACTTCGAGGTTCTTTAATTGAATCGGAGTCTTTACTGCTTCGATGACACGGGTCGATGTTCCCATGTTATGGAAGAAGCACCCATCCACGGTCAAACGGTTGATGTACGGATTGTCCTGGTCGGTATTGTACACGCGAAGCACCTTGGCGAGGGTTGAACCGCTGATATCGCAGTTTTTGATGGTTACATCATAAGCGCTGCTACCTGGAACCATACGCACTGTTTCGGTAGAAGAACTGTTGACGGTCACTCCTTCCAACGCGAAATCGGCTGTGATCTCAAACCGGCTGGAAAGCGAGATGACAGGCTTGGTGCCCCCGGCGGCTTTGATGGTAAGACCGACGGTGGGTTTGAGCGAAGACTCGGTGTACGTGCCGTTGCTGAGAACAAGGATGTCTCCTGCAGATGCAGAGGTGATGGCTGTTTTGAGGGTGCCCGAACCCGGCGCTACATTTACTGTGGCGGCGTTGAGGAACGCCGCACACAGTAACGAGCATAAAAGGCTGAAGAATGATTTTTTCATAATTGTGAGGATTATAGTTTTACATTGGGATGTAAGCCGGATCTTCTCCTGAAGCTTCGCCTCCGAACTGTAAATCTGAGTTACCTTGTACCGAACCGACTTGACAAATAGCGTCAACGAAGTAAGGTACGAATGTGATAGCCGGTGAAATATATGTTTTTTTCATATGATTAGAATTTTTGAGTTGATAATACCTTGTGTTGCTTATTTAACCATTTGTCCCATGGCATTGTACTTCACACCATTTTTGATGATGAAGAGTTGGCCGTTCTCCATAATCTTCTGTGTTTGGACACCCTGCTCAACGAGGTTGATGTCTGTGGTGGCGTTTTGTGAAGTAACAATTCGTGCTGCTTTTACCATGTTAGCTCCGCCGGGGACATTTACGCGGAAGTATGCGCGCGTACCCTTAATAGGAGTAGCAGTTTGTGAGAAGTACAGCATGTTGTTTTGCCCAAGGAAGAGGTTATTCTCGCCTGCCGGTACTTCGCTCTTGATGAACGAGCCGACGAAATCAACAGCGTCGCAGGATTTTACAAGGTGTGAAGTGCTCTTATAAATCGTGTGACTATTAAACAACGGGTTGGTCACGTCTTTAGTCGGCTTGATCAAATATGGTCTGCCGTAAGTGTCTTGTGAGAGATCAACCGGACTGAAATTCAAGTTCAGGACACTTCCTTCCAAGGAGGCAGATGTTAATTCTATGAGTTCGTAGCCTTCACCGAAGATGTTTGCCAGTTCTGCCTCAGATACATTATTGAATGGGAAGAGGACAGTGTTGTACATGCCACCTTTGAATGAGCGTTTGAGCAGCGGTTTTCTCGACTGACTGTTTAGGTCGATAATATTCTGCATATCTGTTGCCATCTCGTCCACGATGAGAATACCTTCTACTGCGGCTGCGGAAAGAGAAACGAGGTAGCCGTTAGAGTGGTTAGCCGGATTCGATAATTTAAGTTCGTAATTACCAGCCTCCAAGAACCATTCCGGTGATTTGATTTCTTTTGCTCCTGTATAGGTGTATTGCGGCGTATAGGTATATTTTTCTTCTCCGCCTTCCAATACTTGAATTGTTAAATTAGAATAAGATTGTCCATACGTGTTGCAATTAGCTGTGAATTTATATATTCCGTCTGCTGCAACATGGATATTCCATTTGGCATACTCTTCTGAGATATGACCAAGGTTGTCTGCATCTGCGAAATGGAGTCCGTCACCGTCAATAAATGCGCGAGAAGTGAGTATTGCTTCATTCAGAGCGATAGAACCGGGAATTTCAATTACTCCACCGCCTGCGTATGCAAGTTTAAGGCTAATTAAACTTGCGTCCCCCACAGCATTGCTAACTTTCACCTCATAGTTACCGGCTTCTAATTCTACATTGCCTAATTCGTTAGCATATAAGGTGGCATCATTTGTATAGTTAGTCTCATTTTTAGTAACAACGATAGGTGTTATTTCCCCTTCTTTGAGGAATTCTACAGAATAGTTATGCCCGTATTGTCCGCAGATGTTAACAGTTACATTGTAATTGCCGGCATTTGCAAGAGCGATATTCCACTTAGCCCAGCATCCGTCACTTATATTTGTATAAGAGATTTTACCATCCGCGCGGCTTCCGTTAGCGGAGAACCAAGCGTCAGCAATATTGGTCGTTCCCGGCATGTTTTGTACCGCACCGCCAGCATATGTGAAAGCAAGGTTCATGATTTTTGCATCGGAGCCATCTGTGGCATTTGTAACTTTAACTACATACTTACCAGCGTTAAGGTACAAACCTCCCAAGTTGAGCGTTTGACCTTCTTCATTGGCAGAATATTGGTTTGAACCTTCTGTAACTTGACCTGCGAGTGTAATACCATCTTCTTTATAGACTGTAACAGTAAGGTTATGTCCCCATTGATTTTTTATTGATAGTGCTACATCGAAATATGTTCCAGTAGCGACAGAGATATTCCATTTGGCCCAACCTGTGGTAGCGTTCTCAAATTTGATGACACCATCTTTGATTTTTCCATTGTGTATAGCATCAGTAATGTTGAGCGTGCTTGGAATATCTTTTACATGACCTCCGGCATATGAAAGTTCTACACTTTGTAATTTTACTGTGGAATATCGTGTACGGTTCTTTACTTTTAACATGTATTTTCCTGCGGGAACATTTGTTAAGTCAAGAGTCCCAAATTTGTAAGAGGTTTCAGATAGAGATCTATCACTTTCGGGAGCATCTATATGCGCAACTATAGCATTTGTTTCTACGTTAACTACCCAGAACTCAAATTTCCATCCGTTAGTAGAAATTACGTTCGTTGTGACATCGTATAAAGCCGGCTGAGTTAGTTCGATTGGGAATGCAGCCCAAAGAGCCGTATCTCCTCCCCATGGTCCACCATTACGTATGCCGAAATCGATTTCAGTATTACAATCACCGATACTTTGATGAGTATAGGCGTTAGATGCAACTACAGTGCAAGGCAGAGTTTGGAATGAGCGGGTCTTGTAGAGAAGACCGTTTTTAGTGCTGACCTCGGGATGATTAGAGGTGTTATTATCCGGTAAGAACCAATCTCCGTTTCCGTAATACATGCCAAAACTAAATTTGCTACCCAATTCTGTCACATATGTGCTTGGCATGCCAATTTCGATGACTTTATTGTCGGAAGAAATACCTTTAGGGAAACTTATCCAACCTCCAGCGTTAACACCAGTAGTTGCTTTATACTCAATACCCATCGCGGGATACATCCAATATTCGTCAATTAAGTTAGTAGCTTTGTCAAAATCTTTGTCAATAAACTCAGTAGGATATTTAGCCCATGTGTTGTCAAAATCAGCTGTGTTCTCCATCATATAGACCAAAGCGTTTGTCCCAAGTTCCGCATCTGCGGCAGGAAGAACTTTGAGCATAGGCCATGTACCGGGTTCGCTTAACATCGGGACTTCTGCCCAATCAGACTTGTCACCATCGATGGTGATTGCAGGCTTTGCTGCTGCGTTGAGTGCTACTGTGAGCAGCAGGGTGGGGATGAGAAGGAAAAATTTTTTCATAATATTATATTTTAAGTTAGTATTCTGTTAAGTGCAGTTGGCTGCGGTTATAAACCGGTGTTAACGGGCGAAATCTCCAAAACCGTGTGCAAAGGTACAAAAATAAGTTGAATACGTGTGTACGCAGGGAAATGTTATAAAACATATTTTGCGCGCAGAGGAGGCAAAGAGACTGCTAAAAGGCTGTAAATAAGCGTATTCGGATGTGTTTGTAGAGGTGAAAAAATATTTTTCGTAAGGTTTCGAAATTTCTTTTGTCCTGCCATTTATGCCACTTATGCCATTTATGCCACTCTCATACAACATATAAAAGTCAATTTTTCGAACGCTCTGTTCAAAAATGCAACGTTAGTTGTTCTTATATATTCTTAGTCATTCGTTACCCATTGTCAAGGGTTTGTAAGGTTCGAATGTAGGGCAAAGCCGTACAACCTCTATTCCTTGCTTGCCCTTTGCCCGGTTCTGATTTGACTTCTTGCCGTAAACAACTGAATCGAAAGGTTGCGAAAGAATAAACGGAAGTTGGATGGTTATATATAAAGTGTTGAAAATAAAGTTTTTAGAATAGCTTGTTTCGAAAACATGCTAAAGAACATAAATATATATAAGGATATTTCGATAAAAAGTAGTAATTTTGCACCGCGTTAGGAAATAATGCCCACAGCCCGGGCGGGAATAAACCAATTTACCAAAACGAAAACTAATAATACAAAATACGATAATTATGAACAGTTACACATTCACCGAGATTCATCAGCAGCCTGAAATGTGGCGCGAAGAGCACCAGGCATTGCTAAAAGCAAAGGAGCAGATCAGTGCTTTCATGCACAAGTATTTAACCCCCGAGACAGATATCGTTTTGACAGGTGCCGGAACGTCTGCCTTTATAGGTGATGCGATAGAACCGGTGATGCGCGGCATTTGGAGAAATGTGCGCGCTGTGCCGACCACCGATCTGATTACTCATGCAGAATATCTGCTGGATTCGGAAAAACCGCTCTTGCTGGTGAGCTTTGCGCGTTCGGGCAACAGTCCTGAGAGCGTTGGCGCAGTAAACTTGGCAAACAAGCTCTGCAAGAACGTAGCACATGTCTATATCACTTGCAACAAAGACGGTCAGTTGGCAAAGCAAGCCGAAGGAAAAGACAATATCCTGCTGCTCTTGCTGCCGAAAGAGACAGACGACAAGAGCCTGGCGATGACAAGCAGTTTCTCAACCATGCTGCTGACCTGTCTAATGTTAGGTCACATCGACACGCTGGAGCAGGACGAGGCAATGATCGAGAAAGCGGTGAAGAACGCTGAGGCGGTGATTGCTAACTATGAGGAGCAGTTGCGCGCGATAGGCGAGCGCCCGTTCGAGCGCGGTGTGTTCCTGGGTTCCGGTGCGCTGAAAGGTATCGCAGAGGAGTGCCACCTGAAGCTGCAGGAGCTCACGGACGGTGCTGTGGTTTGCAAGTTCGACTCGTTCCTCGGTTTCCGCCATGGACCGAAAGCCGTGGTGAACGACAAGTCGATCGTGGTGTATCTGATGACGGACGAAGAGAAGGTCATGCGTTACGAGCGTGACCTGGTGCGTCAGGTGGACAGCAACAACAAGCCGGTAGCGCAGATCATCGTGATATCGGGCAGAAAACCGGAGATGCCGGAGGTGAAGGCTGACTTGGTGGTGGAACTGCCGTACAGCAAGGCAGAGACCGACTTCTACGGCATTGTGCCTTATGTATTGGTGGGTCAGTTGTTGGGCTTCTATGCTTCGTTGGCGCACGGACTGAACCCGGACGCCCCGTCCGTAAGCGGAAACATCCACCGCGTGGTAGAAGGAGTGACGATATATGAATGATTCAGCCACAAGGTCAATCACAATAGGCCATTGACCACATATGGTTATTGAAACGATTATTTATTGGAATAACTCCTCAATATCCTCTATGTGACACTCTATATTTGCAACAAATCAATGTAGATGACGAGAATTTTGAGATATACAGAGGTGGTCCAATCATTGCTCAAAATATTAATATTAACGGTAACCAATCTGGAGTTGTTTTCTCTGGAGAGAGTGTTACATTAACAAGTGGATGTTGTATAGAAGCAGGCGCAGAAGTATATATTGATATTAAAAATATGCATTGTGATAATGGCAGATCATATTATTCTGCTCCTCGCGTTGCACAAAACCACCAATATCCCTCGCCCCCCAATGACACGTCTAATAGTTCTTCCGCAAGAAAAATTGTCCGTAATGGTCAATTGCTTATCGTTCGTGGAGAAGAAATATACACAATTAGCGGTGTACGTATCCAATGATTGAAAAATATGCTGTTATGAAAAAGTTTATTTTTACATTGCTGTTAGTCACTGCGGGTGTCATGTCTGGCGTTAGTCATGCCAATAATAGTAAACTGTCATCTCTTTGCGATGAATGGAATATATTATCTGTTTTCAGCGATTTGGGTCCAGGAGAAACGGTATATCAAACGTTCCATTATCGTTTGTCAGTTGATACCATTATCGAAGAACAACGATATATCCAATTGGAAGAAGAGGGAAAATATATCGGTGCTATGCGTGAAGGTAACAATGCGGATATTTATTATATTCCGGCAGGTAGCACATACGAGTTTCTGATATACGCATTTAATGCCAAAGTCGGTGATAAACTGGATAATTTATGGTTTGGCGGCAATTTGGATGATTCATATTATATTGAAAGCGCGGAAGTCGCTGATATAGAATCCTCCAATCCGAAAAGATATGTGGTAAAGATTACCTGTAAATACAACGACACATCCGATATTATACACCGCGACCTGATATGGATAGAGGGGGTGGGGCTTGAAACTGGCCCTGTCGGTTATGATTGTATTGATTGTGAAGGCGGTGCAGGATCGGTTATTCTATGTGCAAACAAAGAAGGAGAACAGATTTACACCTCTGAGTACGGAGATGAATATGGATGTGAATACAATGCAGAACCCGTTAAGATATCTCTTTATCAAGCTTCAGAACTAACCGTATGGGACGGAATAACCGGTGTGGAATCCTCATCACGAGATACGCTGCAATTTTTGAATGAAACGGTTTTTAGTGCTGTATTGGAAGGACATAGTCTTACTATCTGGCCATATGAATATGAAGGGAAAACAGATATACAGCTTTTTTCTCTGGCAGATAACAGCATTGTATATAGTAATCAATTTGAATATGGGATTGGGATTCATATGACAATGCCAGGGGCATATATGATTGTTATGAAAAATAGCCAAGTTCGAGGATTGATTCTCGGTCGTGTGGATTTTGAAGTGTCATTGGAAGAAGGAGATGTTACGCACTTAACCATACTGCAAACACCAACCATAAAATTCCTCCGAGATAGTCAAATTCTCATCCTCCGCAACAACAAGACGTACACTATTACCGGACAAAGGATAGAATAACATCCCCATGCAGTGAAGCGAAAAACAGATAAATAATTAACAAATATTTAAACAAAACGAATATGGCAAAGACTGAAAACATCCTCCAAGTGATGGAGGAGAGAAAAAAAGCAACGGGAGTACCGATGACGCTGTTTGCAGCGTGCCCGAACTCCTTGTCAGTAATCAAAGCATCGTTCCGCGCAGCGAAACGCAACAACTCGCCGATCTATTTCGCAACGACGCTGAACCAGGTGGACTGCGACGGCGGTTACACCGGCATGACGCAGGCTGAGTTCACCAAGATTCTTGCCCGTGAGGCGGCAGCGGTGCATTACACCGGTCCGTACGTAGTAGCGATCGACCACGGCGGTCCGTGGCTCAAAGACAAACAGTCGATCGAGCGTTGGGACACCGAGCGCGCTATGGACGGCGTGAAGAAGAGTTACGAGGCGGCTCTCCTCGCCGGTTATGACCTCATTCACGTGGACCCGACAGTAGATATCTTCCTGCCGAAAGGTCAGATCATCGACATCCATGTGGTGGTAAAACGCACGGTAGAGTTGATCAAGCATGCCGAGGACTTCCGCAAGGCGCATAATATCGCTCCTATCTCATACGAGGTAGGTACGGAAGAGGTTCACGGCGGTCTGGCAGACGAGAAGACCTTTGACACCTTCCTGGAGGGGCTGAAAGCCGGTCTGCACGAGGTCGGTCTGGATGACATCTGGCCATGCTTCATCGTAGGAAAAGTGGGCACCGACCTGCACACCACGTTCTTTGACGCCGAGGTAGCCCGCAAGCTGACGGCTAAGGTACGTCCGTACGGCAGTTATATCAAGGGTCACTATACCGACGACGTGGACAACCCCGAGGACTATCCGAAGGCAGGCATGGGTGCTGCGAACGTGGGTCCGGAGTTCACGATGAACGAATACGACGCGCTGGCAGAGCTGGAGGAAGAGGAGAAGAAGCTGCATGCAGAGGGCAAGGTGGCACAGTTGAGTAACATGACACAGGTACTCTGGCAGTGCGTCTATGAGTCGAACCGCTGGAAGAAATGGCTGCACGGCGACGAGGTCGGCAAAGATCTCAAGGAGTGCACGCCGGAGCGTCAGTTATGGCTTGTAAAAACCGGTTGCCGCTATATATGGCAGAAGCCGGAAGCGCTGGTAGCCCGTCAGATGCTGTATGACAACCTGGAGCGGCTGGGCATCCATGCCGAAGAGGTGGTGCTGATGCGCATTGAACATAACATGGACAAGTACTACAACGCATTCAATATTGTCAATCTGAATGACTATCTGAAATGAACCGCAGATTCTACATCCTCTTGCTCGCGCTCGCGTCCTTCTTAATGATGGGCGCGTCCGGGTGCGAGCAAAGGGGACCAGATCGCAACGAACCTGTCGGGCAGGCTGACCTGTCGCTCATCAAACAGTCAGTGCCGGTGACGGACAACTGGGTCTGGAGCGGCAAACCGCAGATCACGGTACATGTCGAGAACCCGAACGCCGCGGCAGTCAAAGTGGGCGTAAAAGTCCGCATCACTACGGACAGCAAGCAGCTGGTGACGGAATTGCTGGACTCCGTAGAGATCGCCGGCAACGGCAAGGTGGATCATATCATGGCCACTCCCGAAGATATGGAGCCGGGTTTCTATCGCGCCGTTTGTTTCGTGAACGGCAAGAACGCACGTTCGTTCATTTTCGGCATTGATCCGTTCAAGATTGTGTCGGAGCCGGATATGCAGCCTGATTTCGAGCAGTTCTGGCAGGCTGCCAAAGACCAGTTGGCGGCAGTGGAGATGGCTCCCAAGCTGGTTGAGATCGAGTCGAAGAGCAGCGCCGCGCGCAAGGTCTATCTGGTGGAGATGTACTCGGTGCCGGACGGCCTGAGCGGTGAGCCGGTGAAGATCCGCGGCTATTACTGCGAACCGCAGGACGGTCAGAAACACCCGGTGATATTCCATTTCTACGGCTATGACACCGCCGGCAGCAAAGCCAAGTGCGAGTGCCCTTCCGGCGGTTCGTCGCAGTATGCGGAGTTCTATCTGTCGCATCGCGGCCAGTACCTGAACAACCGTCCCGCTTCAACCGGCAATCCCGGCGTGGAGGAGGATTGTATCAATATCTATGACTCCGACTGGTTCGCCTACCATTTCGGCGACAAGGACAGTTACTACTACCGCGGCGCGTTCATGGATGTGGTGCAGGCGGTGCGGTTCATGGCTACCCGCGAGACAAGCGACATGACCAGACTGTATGCCGAGGGTTCGAGCCAGGGCGGCGCGCTGACTTACGCTGCGGCTGCTCTGAGCGACTATCCGTTCTCCGCTATCGCTGCCAATGTCGCCTTCCTGGGCGACTATGCCGATGCGGTGGATATAGGCGGCTTGGCAATGGAGATCTCGAAGCGTTGCAAGGGGTCGATGAGTACGGAAGAGATGTTAACCTTCCTCTCCTATTTCGATACCAAGAATCTGGCAACGAAGATATCCTGTCCGGTGATGGCAAGCAGCGGTCTGCAGGATAATGTGTGTCCGCCGCGGACAAACGTGGTGCCGTTCAACAATCTCAAGACACCGGCAGAACAGAAAGAATATATCTTCGGTCCGGAGATGGGGCACGACTATCCGAAGGGCTGGAGTCCGATTACGTTCTTTAAAAAATACATGTAATATGAAACAATTTGATATCATCGCCTTGGGCGAACTGAATGTAGATCTGATCCTCAATAACATAGAGGGCTTTCCCGAAGTGGGAAAAGAGAAATTTGCCAAAGAGATGACCCTTACATTGGGTAGCTCAACGGCTATTTTTGCCGCCAATGCGGCGGCTCTGGGTGCCAAAGTGGCGTTCTGCGGAATGATCGGAAACGACAGCTTCGGCGACTTGGTGGAGAGCAGCCTGCGTGCCAAAGGAGTGGATACACGCTTCTTGATCCGTCAGGACAAATACGCTACGGGAGCTACCATCTGCATGAGTTATGACGAGGACCGCGCCAACCTGACGTACCAGGGAGCGATGGATTTCATGGGCTTGGCAGATATCAACCCGGAGGTGTTCAAAGAGGCAAAGCATATCCATATCTCGTCGATTTTCATGCAGAGTGGTCTGAAGAGAGACTTGATGCAGATTTTAGCACTCTGCAAAGAGAACGGCATCACCACTTCGCTTGACACCCAATGGGATCCGGTAGAGCAATGGGATCTGGACTACAAGGCGGTGCTGCCTATGCTGACAGTCTTCATGCCGAACGAGACGGAGCTGAAATACCTGACAGGCAGTGAGACTCTGGAAGAAGCCGTAGAGAAGATCCGCCCGTACGCCAATGCGGCGGTGATCAAATGCGGCAGCAAGGGCAGTCTGTTGATGCGCAAGGGGGAGCCGGACAGGATGCAGGCAGCATTGCTGAACAAGAACGTGGTTGATTGCATCGGCGCAGGGGACTCGTTCAACAGCGGATTTATCACCCGTCTGGCTGCCGGTGACGCCTTGGATAAATGCCAGCAGTACGGCAACATGACAGGAGCCGTGAACACCACCGCTGCTGGCGGCACTACAGCTTTCACGAATCGTGAGGAGGTAGAGCGGATCGGCAAAGAGCGGTTCGGATTTACCATGTAGTCATTTAGCATTTGCCCATTTGTTGTGTCATTGAGACATCTTGCCATATTATCCTTCGCTGCGCTGGCGCTGAACGCGTCAGCCGCGGTGTGGTATGTGCGTGAGGATGGTTTTGACGGCGATGATGGCAAGACATGGGCTACTGCGCAGGCTTCTGTCCGGTTGGGAATAGACAACTGCAAGGAGGGGGACACCCTTTTGGTAGAAGCAGGAGTGTACCATGAGGGTATCGTACTCAAAGACGGCATCACGGTCCTCGGCGGCTGCGTGGCTGACGAACCATGGAGCAGAAACCGTGATCACAAGAGCAAATCCGTCCTCGATGGCGAAGGACTCGGTACACGTCTTGTCAGCTGTGAGAATGACTGTCAGAAAGGAACCTGTATCGAGGATTTTGTGCTCCAGAACGCCCGTCATGACCAGCGCGGCGGCGGAGCATGGCTGCGTGGCAAGGTGAAGATGCGGTATTGTACGGTACGCGGTTGCAGCGGCGTACAGTGCGGCGGTGTCCTCATCAAAGGCAACCTGCCGGAAGCTTCGGCACTGGGGGCGCAGTTGGAGGACTGTGTCATCCATAACTGCTCGGCTACCGGGCATGAATGGCCGGATGCCGGTGGTGTGGCTAATTTTGACGGCACACTCACGCACTGCATCATAGCCAACAACTACGGCGACCGCTACGGAGGTATCCATTCGGAGAGCTCGGTCTATGCCTGCACGATGTGGGGCAACCGGAACGAATATGGTTTCGTCGATCCCGCCAATTATGTCTCGGACGAGAGTACTTCCGGGCTCAGCCGGGCGGACGAGGGCTTCGAGAGCCATTTCTTCGAGCAGCCTTGGTTGAACCCAAACAACGAAGCGGAAGACGGACCCCATTTCCGCGATCCCGCTACGTTCGCAGGAGTGCCTGTAACGGAAGCCGAAGAGGCAATCATGCAGGCGGCGGACTACTCCATCGGCGCGCCTGCACACAGGATTGCTGCGATGAAACCGGCTTCGCCCAGAAACTACGAGCCGCAGACAGAACCCGTTCCTTACCCCTGCGAATATACCATCCCTTCGTATATCGCCCACCGCATCAACCCCGACGTACCGCTGCAACCAAAGGAAGACCCGTACTGCATCGTCGCTACCATCAACGGAGACCCCAAAACACGCATGGCTTTCTGTTGGTTTACCAACGAGGGAGTGAATGAAGGCAAAGTCGAGGTAATCCCGACGGTCGAACGACGGTCAAACGACAGTCGGGCGGTATATGACGCGTATGCTACGACTACACCTCCGCTACACTACGCCATTTCCACTTCCGGCATTCTCACCAAAGCCAAACTGGACAAGAACACAGCCTTCAGGTATGTATCCCACAAAGCGGTCGCTACCGGCCTGAAGCCGGGAACAGACTACCTCTATCGAGTGGGCTTCGACGGGCATTGGAGCGAATACCGCCATTTCCGGACGGAGGACGAGGAGCAGGGTGAGTTCAGTTTCATATACATGACGGACAGCCATATCCAAAACCGGGAATATATCAACGAAGCGCGTCTGTGCGCAGAAGCCGTGGCGGAAAACGAGAAGAACGCACGGTTCTGTGTCTTCCCCGGCGATTTTGTGGACACGGGTACGGAGAACAACAGCGAATGGGAATGGGAACGCTGGTTCGAAGAAGCGCTGAAACCGGTCTTGATGCAAATGCCTCTGGTTCCTACTGATGGAAATCATGACGACACTCCTCTGCTGAACTACAACTACCATTTCAATACCGACACCACCTTTAATGCCGGGACTGGTGTCCGTCCGCAGTTTGCCGGGATTAACTATAGCTTCGTCTATGGCGATATGCAACTGATTGCATTCTCGATGCAGGATTTCTGGCGGGGCGGGTATGACTATCAAAAGGGCAAGTCCGAGTATCTGGAGCGCGATTTGGGAGGATGGTTCAGACGGCAGGTGGCTGCTCATCCGGATGCCGCATGGCGTGTGGGGCTGGTGCACAAGAATCTTTTTTCGGGTTCGGATCACCAGCGCGACAAGGAGACACCGCTCCTGCGGGCGACGATGCTTCCGGTGATGAAAGAATGTGGCGTGGATCTGGTGCTGCAGGGGCACGACCATTGTTATGAGGTGATAGGTCCCGTAGATCCCGACACTCGTAAACCGGCTAAGAAAGGTACGCTGTATTTCATCGGTGCCACGTGCGGCGCAAAGCGTTATACGCCGCTCACACGCGAAGAGATGGAAGCATCGAAGCATATCCATCAGGTGGATAACTACTACGACTTGTTCCAACAGCCTTTTGCACAACCCGGTGCGCCGAGTTATACACGGGTGACTGTCCGCAAGAAAGAACTGCTTCTGGAGACTTTCAAGGTGCTGGGGAACGGGCAGACAGAGTTGTTTAACACCATAACCCTTAAAAAATAAATAACATGAAAAAGCTCTACTCATTATTGTTGATTACGTGCCTTTCAATAGGCGTTTTCGCTGCAACGGCGGACTTGGATCCGGCGGTGGTGCTGGCGGATACACTGTATGAGGCAGCCGACTATACGGTGCCTTCATACACCGAGTTTCTCGCGGCAAAAATCGCAGCCAAAGAGAGTGCTACGCAAGCCAACTTGCAGAAACTGGTGGACAAAGTGGCGGCATTGCAGGTGAAGGAACAACCCTATAACATGGTAGCTACGATTAACGGCGACCCGAAGACACAGATGGCTTTTGCGTGGTTTACCAACGAAGGAATAACCGACGGCGTGGTACAGATCGTAGCGAAAGAGAATGCTACGGAGGCGGATTTTGCCGGAGAGGGAGTTATCACCGTGCCGGCAACGACCAAGACAACCAAAATGCTCCGCTATACCGGAAAATGCTCCTATGCTGTCAAGGCAACGGGTCTCAAGGCGAGTGTGCGGTATAAGTATGAGACCCACAAGGCATTGGCTACCGGCCTCACTCCGGGCACGGGCTACAGCTGGCGGGTGGGCTACACCGGCCATTGGAGCGACATTGCACACTTCCGCACCGAGGATGCAGAACAGGGCGAATATTCGTTCCTGATCATGAGTGACAGCCATATAATGAACGAAACCTATATCAAAGAGGCGCGGCGTTGCGCCTTGGCGGCAGTGAAGACCGTACCGGAAGCCAGGTTCTGCTGTTTCCCCGGAGATTTCGTGGAAGACGGCGATGCCAATAACAGCGAATGGGAGTGGGAGCGTTGGTTCGAAGAGGCAATGGAACCGGTGATCAAGGCAATGCCGATGGTGCCTACCGACGGCAACCATGACGACAGCCCCAATATCAACTATACCTATCATTTCAACACCGACAACTATTTTAACCTGAACGTCACCAAGAAACCCCAGTTTGAGGGTATCACCTATAGTTTCGTATATGGCGATGTGTTGTTCCTGGTGTTCTCGATGCAGGATTTCTGGCGTGAGAGCTATGACCAGGTGAACAGAACATGGTCGGTCTATCTGACGGATCATGTGGGCAGCTGGTTCCGCAAGCAGTGCCATGACAACCCCGACACCAGGTATCGCGTATCGTTGGCGCACTTTAATCTCTTCTCCGGTTCCGACCACTCGACAGACGAGGAACCGCCGCTGTTCCGCCACTGTATGTTGCCGGTAATGAAAGAGTGCGAGATTGATGTAGCCCTGCAGGGGCACGATCATACCTATGAGGTGATAGGTCCCGTGAACCCGGACGACTGTACGCCGATACTAAGTGCTATTTCGGATCGTGAGGACGTGCCCGTGAACGGGAACAAGAATGTAACCGGTAAGAAGGGCGGCACCTATTGTACCGATGACGGTACCTTCTATTTCATCGGTGCTACCTGCGGACGCAAACGCTATTATCCGCACAACCGTACCCGCATGGAGAGCGAGTACACTACCGACCCGAAACTCTTGTTTGACAACCACCACCATGACGTGAAGAACTATTTCGATCTCTTCACCGGTATGTTCGGTCAGCCGGAAGCGCCGACCTTCACCAAGATTACGGTGAAACCCGACTGCTTGGAGTTCAACTCCTATACGGCGGATGACGACGAGGGAAATGTGAGCCTGCTCAACACCATGCGCGTGGTGCGTACCAAAGCGCACACCGAGACCGACTTGCATGAAGGCGTCGGGAAACCGACAGTATTACAGAACGGCGGAAAAGTAATGCGTAACGGCGAACTGTATATCACCCGCGACGGCAGAACTTTCAATGCGCTGGGACAGGAAGTGAAATAACTAATCATCTAAAAATCTCAATAACATGAAACGAATTCTACTACTTTTGACGGTCGGCATAGCCACGCTGTGCGCGTCAGCAAGTAATCGCTACATCTCGCCCACCGGCAATGATGGTGACGGTAAATCATGGGCAAATGCGAAAACGAACATCGCAGCTGCTATCTGGGATGTCGGTGTCGGTGACACCATGTTCATCGCTGCCGGTGTCTATAACGAAGGTATTTCCGCACAAAGTGGTGCTACCTATTTGGGCGGCTACGATGCTGAGACAGGGCTTCGTGATCCTGAATTATACGAGACCATCATTGATGGTACGGGTCGTACTACATGGTCGCTGGTCAAGTATGATGGTGACCCCGCTGAACGAATTACGATTGACGGACTCGTTTTCCGGAACGCCAACCATAGTGAGTGGGGTGGTGCAGCCATGTATCTGCGCGGAAATATGACGGTTAATAATTGCGTTTTCCGCAATAACACCAGCGGTTCGAAAGCCGGTGGTATGTTTATAGACCCGTCCGGTACTGAGCAGACTATCATCAGTAACTGTCTTTTCGAGTATTGTAATAATACCGCAGGAGATCAAGCGGCAGCGATCAGTGGTGAAGATAAAACGAACCTGAATGTCTTGGTGGAGAACTGTGTAATCCGTGGTTGTACGGGCGATGTGATGATCTATTCGCGTGCCGGCATGACCGTTCGTAACTGCGTTGTGTATAACAACCATGCCTCCAAGAACGGCTGTCTCTACGGCAAGGGTGTGTTCATCAACTGTACCGTAGCCAACAACACCGGTGTCGAGGCTCGTTATGCAGGTTGCCGGGTTGAGGGTACGGTAGTGAATAGTGTCTTCTGGGGTAATACGGCTCCTAATGCACCGAATGTGAACTATGTTGCTTCCGGGAAGTGTACCTATAGTATCGCGGACGCAGGATCGGGTATCACCCTCGGTCTCAGTACCAATAACATGGATGCCGACGGTCCGAACTTCCGGAACCCGACAGGGTTCGCAGGCGTGCCGAAAACGGATGCCGAGAAATTAGCCGTCGCCAATGCCGATTTCTCACTGACCGATGCTTCGGTTAAACTGCTCAATGTGGGCGATGCTTCCCAAACCCCCGCTACTGATATCCTCGGTGTCACCCGTCCGAAAGGTACAGGAGTTGATCTCGGTGCTTATGAGTTCGATCCGGACGCTACGTTGATTGCCGTTACCGGAGTAACCATTACACCCGCTTCGATTGAGATCATCGAGGGCAGAACCGGTACACTCGTAGCGCAGGTTCAGCCCGCGGATGCCAATAACAAACGCGTCACTTGGACGATTGATGATCCGAATATCGCTACCATCCAGAATGGTAAGATTACCGGTGTCGCACCCGGTACGACCACTGCACGCGTGACAACCCAAGACGGTGAGTTCACCGCTTCGGCTACGGTCATCATTACCGCTAAACCGCCCGTTAAATACCCGCACGAGGTAGTGGAAGCGGAGGCTACGTATCATATCGAGGACTACACCATTCCTTCGTTCATCCCTTATCTGGTGGCGAAAGAGGTAGCTAAGATTGACAGTATGGAGCCGGACAATGTGGATTTACTGCCCACTATCCCCGGGAAAGTAGCCGCTATGCAGGCTCGTATCGGCGAACTGAAAGCCAAAGAGTACCCCTATAACACCATCGCTACCATCAATGGTGATCCGGCTACCAACATGGGATTCTGCTGGTTCACCAACGGCGGTATTACCGAAGGTGTCGTACAACTGGTTCCGATGGCGAATGCGACCGAAGCGGATTTCACCGAGTCCAACGGTGTGATCACTGTACAAGCCCAGACAACCGATGCCAACCTCCATTACACACCTATTCAGGCATCCGAGAGTCCCAAGTATGATATCTGTACCGCAGCCGGTCTGCCCCGAAACACCAAGTTCGATTATGTCAGCCACAAGGCTTTGGCGACATCCCTTACCCCCGGTACGGTGTACTCATGGCGTGTGGGTTACGGCAATTACTGGAGTGAGATCGCGCAGTTTGTTACCAAGGATGCTAACCAAGGCGATTTCTCCTTTGTTTATATGACCGATAGCCATATCCAGGATGCCGAGTATATCGAGCAGGCACGTCAATGTGCTGAGGCGGTGGTGAAGAACGAACCGGATGTTAAGTTCTGTCTCTTCCCCGGCGATTTTGCAGATACAGGTGGTGCTACCAACTCCGAGTGGCAGTGGGAACAGTGGTTCGAAGGCTCAATGCGTCCTGCCCTCAATAAGATGGCGTTTGTACCGACCGATGGTAACCACGACGACAGTCCGTCTCTCAACTACGACTACCATTTCAATACCGATTGGGGTTTTGCCAACGCAGCGCAGACTAAACCGCAGTTCAAAGGTATCACCTATAGCTTCGTCTATGGCGATGTACTCTTCCTCGTCTATTCGCTCCAAGACTGGTGGCGTGCGCAGGGTAGTAGCGACAAGAACATGACTTCGACGTATCTCACTAACGATGTCGCTAACTGGTTCAAAGCCGAGATCGCCAAGCACCCGAATACCAAATACCGTGTCACTCTCTCGCATAAGAACCTCTTCTCCGGTGCAGGACATCACACCGATGACGAGTGCCCGTTACTGCGTCATATCATGCTGCCGATCTTCAAAGAGTGTGAAATCGACCTGGCTATTCAGGGTCATGACCACTGCTACGAGGTGATTGGTCCGGTGGATCCGGATTCATGGACAGTCGTATCGGGTTCGGTGACGGATACCGTACGCGTAGCTGAGGAAGCGACAGGACGCTGGGAGCGTTCGGTTAACAAAACCGGTCTCGAAGGTGGTACGTTCACTACCGACGAAGGTACGCTCTATTTCATCGGGGCTACTTGTGGCCGTAAACGCTACGAACCCCATAACCGAGCACTCATGGAAGAGGAATACACAACCGATCCGAACATCCTCTTTGACTACAAACACCATAACGTGAAGGACCTCTTCGATCTCTTCACTTCTAAGTTCGGTCAACCGGGAGCACCGAGTTACAGCCGTTTCAATGTCACCGCACAGGGTATCGAGGTTATTACCTATAAAACCGATGCAAACGGCGGTAAAGAGGTCTATAACACGATCCGTATCAAACGCGATACGCCGCATACTGTACCGACTGGATTTGAGAACGTAGAGGCTGAGCGCACGATCCGTAACGGCGAGAAATTTATACGGAACGGACAACTCTTTATCCTCAAAGACGGGGCTGTTTATAACGTTATTGGGCAGAAAGTTGCCCGATAACGCAATCCTGTATCGTTAATCAGAAATCCGTTAAGCCCTTTTCGGCAAATGCTTACAAACAGAGCGGACGCTTCGGCGCCCGCTCTGTTTGTGTTTCCAATGGCTCGTTTCTTATACCACTCTTACCTCAATACCGGCAGATTTGAGTCTGCCTATAATGCCGGCAGGAATAGCGCTGTCGGTGATAATACAGTCAATGTCTTTTGCGTCGGCTATGTGCGAGTAACTGCGTTTGTTGAACTTCGACGAATCGAAGACGGCTATCACTTTCTCTGCCTGCTGGATCATTACCTGATTGAGCAATGCCTCCTCCAGATTTGGCGTGGACACGCCATTCTCTATTGAGAACGAATCTACGCCCAGAAACAGCTTGTACCGGTTGAAATTGCGCAGTACCGTCAGTGCCAGCGGACCCACGGTTGACAGCGAGTTTGAGCGCACATTGCCGCCTAACAGGATGACGTCAAAACGCTTGTAACGCATCAGCTCCGTTGCGATATTCATGGCGTTCGTCAGGATATGCAGGTTATGAAACTTCTCCAGATGCTTGGCGACCTCCATCGTCGTTGTGCCGGAGTCGATCATGATATAGTCCCCTTCCCGGATCATCTTCACCGCCTCTTCGCCGATGCGCTCTTTCTCCTTGAAGTTGAACATCCGCTTCTTGGCTATCGTGGTGTCCTCCGTGGTGTTTTCCATCGGCTTGCGCATGGCTCCTCCGCGGGTACGGATGAGCAGGTGCCGGTTCTGAAGCAATGTCAGATCCTTGCGGATGGTCACTTCGGAGATACCGGTGTCGCGGCTTAGTTGCGTCACCAAAACTTCTTCTTTCTGTTCCAACAACTGCAGGATATACGCCCTGCGCTCTTTTGCCGAGGAGGTATTCATAGTATTTTTAATTTTTTTAGGTTATTAAAAGGAATATGCCTGTTCGCAAAAGCGATGATATGTCAATATCTTCTCCTTTTTTTTACGTCGCGGAGCGTACGACGGATACTAAATCGACTGCAAAGGTAATACTTTTTTTCGAAATATGCAAATATTTCGTTTCGTTCTTTGGATTCGAAACCTTCCGAAAGTATAAATTCTTATGGTAAGTCGCTGATTTTGTTCTTGTTACCATTTTTTCTTCTTTTTTATGCTATAAAGCACATATTTGTAAATAAACTATTCCAAAAAAAAGTTGTAACTTTGCACTCGGAAAAATGTAAAATCGCACGGTCATGAAAAAAACACATTCGCTTTTCCTTCTCGCTGCACTCTTTTTGGCGGCTTGTAATGCTCCTAAAACAGCTGACGAAGCGGCTGAAACTGCCCCTTCTCCTGCGGATACCGTTCTGCTAAAGGATTTCAGTCCGGTTGTGGTGGACAATCTGCCGGTTACGTATGTCGAGCGGGCAAAGTTTGACATCATTGATATGCATTCACACGACTATGTGGAGTCGGCTGAAGATATAGCTAAGTGGTGCAAAACCATGGATCAGGTGGGTGTCCTCAACACCGCTGTGATGCATTGTTCTTGGATCGGACGCCCCTTTGAGGAAGTCGTGGAACTCTATGCTCCCTACAAAGACCGTTTCCGTTTCTGGTGTTGCTTCGATTACTCGGATATGAGCGAAGCCGGTATCCAAAAGGCGTGCGAGACTTTGGCTCGCTACCATGAGATGGGCGCTGTCGGTGTCGGCGAACTCGGAGACAAAGGCGAGGGAGACCTCTATGCCCGCCCGGTGGAGGGAAAAGATATTCATATCGACGACCCGCGCATCAAACCCCTTATCGCGAAATGCGCTGAGCTGAAGATGCCGATCTCCATTCATATCGCTGAGCCGTATTGGATGTATCTCCCGATGGACGCTACCAACGACGGACTCGTCAATGCCGTTACATGGCACGTAGATACTACCAACTGCCTGGGATACAACCAGTTAGTGCAGACCTTCGAAAACGCTGTCCGGGAAAACCCGAACACCATCTTCATCGCTTGCCACTACTTGAATATGAACCATGATCTGCCGCGTCTCGGCGCCCTGCTCGACAAGTACCCGAACATGTACATCGACATCGCTGCCCGTGTGGCTGAATCCGCTCACACACCGCGCGCTACGCGTGAGTTCCTTATTAAATATCAGGACCGCATCCTTTTCGGTACCGACAATGGAATGGAGCCTGACATGTACCGCAATATCTTACGTGTACTGGAGACCAACGACGAGCACTTCTATATCCCTGAGTATGGCTACCATTGGGCACTCTCTGCCTTCAACCTGCCGGATGAGGTGCTGAAAAAACTCTACCATGACAACGCCGCCCGTATCCTCAACGAATACCGCTAATCCCGTTGTACCGCTGTCTGTGTATCTCTCGCTCTCCCCTGACGGAAACACCCTCAGTAATATGCTTTAAGATACGATGGATATACGATGGATATACGATAGATATACGATAGATAAGGCTAACCGTAAAGGCTCATCATTATGACAAACAAATATGTTTACATAGCTCTTGCAGCATTCTTCCTTATCGGATGTGCTCCTAAACAGGACTCCGAGCGTCTTATCTGTGCAGAAGCCGACATGACTTCCTTCCCTTATCATGCTGGTGGACTGTCGGTCTCCAAACATTGTACCGTCACTCCTTCGGATGAGTTTCCGGGACTGGAGGTGATAGAGACTTTCTTCGTGAACGAAGGAGAGCCCGTTACCGTCAAGGCATACGAACTCTGCCGCACCGAGATTGAGCCCCAAGATTCCGTTGTGTGGTCGTTGCAGCCGTCTTCCACCGCTGCACGCGCCGATTGGGTGCTGCCTGTCAAGGAAGGCTTTGAGCAGCGCAACTACCTTGGCATGAACAACTCCGATTACGGAGGAGGTATCCCGATGGTCGATCTCTGGCAGCGTGACGGAGGTGTGGCAATAGGTCTCTTTGAACCGGTGCTCCGCATGATCTCCATGCCTGTGGAATGGAAACGCTATGACAACAAAGTGACTATGGCGCTCCGCTATGACCTGCCGGAGCCTGTTGAGTTGGCAAAGGGCGATACGCTCCGTTGCTTCAAAGCGTTCCGACTCTCCCATAAAGGCGACTATTTCAATGCGTTGCGTACCTTCTCCGAGTATATGCAGGCGAATGAAGGCGTACAGATGAAACCCTCCGAACCGGAGGCGTTCGAACCTGTCTGGTGTGCTTGGGGATACGGACGTCCGTTTAAGATGGATATGGTGTTGGGTACGCTGGACAAGGTGGCGGAACTCGGTTTCACATGGGTGGATATAGACGATGGCTACCAGATTGCGGAAGGCGACTGGAATACCAACGAATATTTCCCCGGAGGCGATAAAGACATGCGTCATATTACCGACGAGGTGCACGCCCGCGGCATGAAAGCCAAACTCTGGTGGGCACCGCTGGCAGCCGATCCCGATACCAAGCTCGTGAAAGAGCACCCGGAGTACCTGCTGAAGACCGAAGAGTGGGCGCACGAGTATATCACTTGGTGGGACAGTTGGTATCTCTCGCCGGTGAATCCGGGCGTGGATGCCTATACGAAAGATCTGCTGAAAATGTTCCTTGATACATGGGGATTTGACGGTCTGAAGATCGACGGTCAGCACCTCAACTGTTGTCTGCCGGACTACAACGAGGACTCCAAACTCAATAGCCCTTGGGATGCTCCGGAGCAGATGCCTTCTTACTTCGGCAAGATCTACGACGAGGCGCACAAATACAAACCCGATGCCGTTATTCAGGTATGCCCTTGCGGATGTGCGGTCAACTATTTCCTGGTTCCTCAGATCAACCAGGCGGTGGCTTCCGACCCGACGTCTTCCCGTCAGGTGCGTATGAAACGCAAAGCCTACGCCGCTATGGCACCGCAACTCGCTTACTACGGCGACCATGTGGAACTCACCGACGGAGGTAATGATTTCGCTTCCCAGATCGGTACGGGCTCGGTGATCGGTACCAAGTTTACTTACCCGGAGGACAATCCCGACTGGACGGAAGGACCGTTCAAGTTGACCCCGGAGAAAGAGCGTCTTGTCCGCAAATGGATGAAGATATACAAGGAGAACAACCTCGCCCGCGGCGAATACCTCAATCTCTATACTTGGGGATTTGATTACCCGGAGGCACATGTCATCCGTCAGAACAACGCCCTCTATTACGCGTTCTATATAGACGACGATCCGGCCTTCAACGGTACAATAGAGCTCCGCGGACTGGATCCCGCAAAGACCTATACGGCTGTCGAATATGCAGAGGACAAGCCGCGTGAGTTCGAGGTGAACGGTAGCAACCCGAATATCCAAGCCGCCTTTGAGCGCAGCTATCTCTTGAAACTGACAGAAAAATAGGATACAGGTTAACTAACCCGACAGAAAACAAACAACCACTTAATAATTAACAACCATGAGAAATGTAGCTATCTTTTTCAGCCTTCTGTTCGCGGTATCGGCTTTTGCTGATATTCACGTCAAAGGTAAGGTGATTGATGCAGATGGTCAAGAACCCATGATCGGCGTCAGTGTCTTGGTGAAAGGTACACAGACTGGTACCGTGACCGACATTGATGGTAATTTTACTCTTACGGTGCCCGACAAGGCAACGCTTCAGTTGTCCTATATCGGCTACAAAACAATCGAATTGCGTGCTGTCAAAGACATGCAGATTATTATGGAAACCGATGCTACCCAGTTGGCAGAGGTCGTTTCGCTCGGTTATTCGGCTGTCAAACGTGCAGAGCTGAGTTCCGCTGTCGTTACAGTCAACAGCGAGGCGCTTACCGATGTCACGTCTTCCGATATCGGAAACATGCTTCAGGGTAAAGTAGCCGGTCTGACTGTAGCCAACGCCGGTGGACAGCCGGGTGACGCAGCGCAGATCCGTATCCGTGGTACAGGTTCTATCACCGCAGGTTCCGACCCCGTTTACGTGGTTGACGGAGTGATGGGAGGTACCTTCAATCCCAACGATGTAGAGACCATTTCCGTCCTCAAGGACGCAGGTTCTACTGGTATCTACGGTGCTTCCGCAGCCGGTGGTGTCATCGTCGTTACTACCAAGTCCGGTAAGAAAGGCGATAAAGTGAAAGTGGATCTCAAAGCTACTGTCGGTGGCAAGCAGGCACTGTACGGTAACTACAAAATGATGGATTCGCAGGAGCTCTATAAATTCCAACGCTCCCTCTTCTCCAAAGTTGTTGCAGACGCTACTTATCCCAAGAGCCTGCTCCAACAGGATTATAACTGGCAAAACGAGTTCTTCCACACCGGCGTCATACAGAACTACAACGTGGCTGTCCGCGGTGGATCGGAGCACGTAGGCTACTATGCTTCGCTCGACTATTTCGGTGAGCAAGGTACATTGAAGGGCACCGGAATGCAGAAAGTCTCCGGACACGCTTCTCTGAAAGCCGATATCGCCAAATGGCTGGATATGAATGTCAAAGTGGACTTCAACAAATCTACCGTTGACTATCCCTCCAGTTGGACGATGCTCGGAGATGCGTATTATAAGATGCCGTGGGATTGCCCCTACGAGTACGACGCAAATGGCAATGTAACGGACAAGTATGTGATGATCACCAGTGGCACCCGTCCCGATAACGGTGGCAAATGGTGGAGTCAGGAGACTTGGAACTCCCTCCACGGAACCCAGTACAACTACACCAAGTCCGATAACTTCGACTTCTCCGGTGTGCTCCAGTTAGGCGTTCATTTCACCGACTGGCTGCATTTCACCACTACCAACACCTTTGGCGCAGGCCACTGGCTTTCTTCTACTTATATTGACCCGCGCACGTACGACTCTTCCTATCCGAATGGATATATTGGCAAAGATGTCGGTATAAGCAAGAGTTTTGGTACTACCAATATCTTGAAGGGCGGCTACCAGTGGGATAAGCACTCTTTCAATGCCATGGCTGGCTTTGAGTACGGCTTCTGGCGTACAGAGTACACCTCCGCTTCGGGTATCGGAATGCCGAATGGTGTGGATGCACTGAACTCGGCTTCACCGCTTGCTAACGGCGGTTATGTGATGCCGGGTGCAAGCTGGGCTGCTTTCATCCAGGCAAGCTATGATTACAACAAGCGCTACTTTGTTACCGCTACCTATCGTGCTGAGGCAAGTTCGATCTTCGCTCCTTCTAACCGGGTGGGACATTTCCCCTCCGTGGCTGCCAGCTGGCTTATCTCTAACGAGGACTTCATGAAAGATCAGAATATCGTATCCTTCTTGAAACTCCGCGCTTCCTATGGTGTTACCGGTAACAACAATATTCCGGCTTACAAATACCTCTCTACCTATGCCCTCAACAAACTCTACCAGAATCAGGTGGCAGGTAGCCCGTCTCGTCTGGCTAACCCGTTCCTCCACTGGGAAACGGCTAACATGGCTGCTTTGGGTGTAGATATCCAGTTTATCAAACGCATTGACATGGCTATCGACCTCTATCAGACAGACAACACGGGGCTGTTGCTCAACGTGCCTGTAGCACCTTCAACCGGTTTCTACGAGGTTACCAAGAACGCAGGTTCGGTTCGTAACCGCGGTATAGAGTTTATGATCGATGCGAATATCATTGATATGAACAAGTGGCGTTGGGATGTAGGCTTCAACATCGGTTTCAACCAGAACCGTGTGACCTCGCTGCCTAACCACGAGGCATTCCTCCAGACCGCTTCTTCTGTTACCCAGCAAGTCAAAGAGGGACAGGATATCTATACCTGGTATCTCAAAGAGTGGGCAGGAGTGGATCCGCAGAACGGTGACCCGCTGTGGTACGTTGTAGATGGCGACGGCAATTATGTATTGGATGCCGCCGGCAACAAGACGACCACCAACGACTACAACGCTACCAAAGCACACGCTGTTGGCAAAGCAACACCGATCTTCTCCGGCGGTTTGAATACCCAACTCAGCTGGAATGGTATCTTCCTCCATGTGAATACCAACTTCCAGTACGGTAACAAGATCTATAACTACACCCGCCATTCGTCCGATGCCGATGGAGCTTATCTGGGTTATAACCAACTCTCCATTGAGAACTCCCGCCAAGGCTGGAGCCGTTGGACCAAGCCGGGCGATGAGGCTACACACCCCAAGGCACAGTTGAACGGTAACAAGAGCTCCAACCAGATATCTTCCCGTTACCTCGAGGATGGCTCGTATTTCCGTATCAAGAACCTTACCATCGGTTACGATTTCCCTGCTCAGTGGATCAAGAAAGCGCACATGACCAAGTGCCGTATCTATTTCACGGCAGATAACCTCTGGACGGCTACCTCTTTCTCGGGAATGGATCCGGAAATCACACTGGAGACCAGTACCTATGATCTGGCTGGTATGTACTCGACCAACTATCCTGTAGGCCGTACCTTCCAAGGCGGAATTGAGATTTCGTTCTAAAAAAAACGGATGAACTTGAATAATTGGATAAACAAGAAAAAAACAATACAATTATGAAAACGAATATATTTAACAAAACCCTTGGTACTTGGTACTTGGTCGCTTTGTCCCTTGTCCTGTCTTTGGGTTTCAGCAGCTGTAACCTTGATTATTTCCCTTCGGATGAGTTGAACAGCGACTTGCTTCTGCAGGATGCCAAGGGTGCCGAGTATATCATGGACGGTTGCTACGCTTTGATGAAAGACGAGGTAGAGTTCTTGGGTTACGCCTCCGGTAATACCTATGCCCGCCACTATTTCCAACTCACCGAGTTTCCGGCAGATAATATCTGTCTCTCTTCTCACACTACCGACCCGCTTTATGAGGCTACCGCCTATATGATGAACGACGGTCTCAAAAATGTCGGTACTCTCTGGATGGTGGGGTACAAGATCATCTACATGACCAATACAGTCATCGAGACCTTGGATGAGTCTGTTCAGGAGAACAGGCAACTCTTGGGCGAGGCGTATTTCATGCGTGGTCTGATGCACCTGCATCTGGTTACGCTTTATGCAAAGCCGTATTCGATGGGGCGCGACAATCTCGGTGTACCTCTCCGCACTTCTACCGCTTCGGAAGTTACGGTGCGTAACCCGGTCGGCGAGGTCTATGACCAGATTGTCAAAGATTTGACCAAGGCTTCCGAACTCATGGGTGCTTCTCGTGGCAATGCCGGTTATCCGAGCCGCGATGCCGCACTCGGCGTACTTAGCCGCGTGTACCTCTATATGGAGGAGTATGACAAATGTATCGCTACGGTCAACGAGGCGCTGAATGGCGCTGACCCGGCTTCCAAACTGGAGACCGATTTCGCGAACTATTTTGCTAATGCCAAGACCTCCAAAGAGACCCTCTTCTGCATCGCTCACGAGACTTCGGACGACTGCGGACAGTCCTCTATCGGTTCCATGTATCTCAAGGACGGTATAGGTTGGGGCGAGATTTATCCCTCAGATCCTCTGATGTACCTCTACGAGCGCTATCCGGATGATATTCGTTACAAAGATTTCCTCTGGAAACAATTCAAAGAGGGTTCTACCAAAACCTATGCTTACTTCCCCGATCCTGCTTCCATTAGCGATGAGACCGGTAGTGTGAAACTCAAATTCGAGGTTACGGCAGATGCTTCCGGCAACTACTCCTTCAAGTCCGGCGGCACTACTTATGAGGTGGAGAAACGGATGATCAACGGCAAGGGCGAAGCAGACCCCTCCGGTGAGTACTACGAGTATCATGTCAACTACGGCGGAATGGATTGCCTTGTACGCATCGCCCCGGAGATGATTCTCCGTACCGGATACAGTTTCCCGATGATCTTTGTCAAGAAGTTCAGCTATCAGGACGGCAACCCGATGCTCTCATCGCCTGTGTTATGCCGCTGGGCTGAGGTAATCCTTAACCGCGCTGAGGCGGAAGCCCGCTCCGGCAAAGATGCAGAGGCACTCGCTGACGTTAATGTCATCCGTACACGCGCCGGTATCCCTGCCGAAGGAATGTTCTCTGTAGGTAATCTCCACGGCTACGACAATGTGGCAGACATCGTTATGGACGAGCGCCGCATGGAGTTGGCTTTCGAGGGACACCGGATGTTTGATGTCTATCGTAACAAACAAAACATGGATCGTCGCTATGCAGGCGCACAACCATGGAAAGTTGTTCCCTATACCGAACCGCATATCCAGTATCCTATTCCTAACAACGAATGGACGGTAAGCGGTATCGAACAAAACCCGGGATATTAATACAGACAATAGTAAAAAGACCGCTTCACTCAAAGAACACTACGTCCAAAGCTCTGGCTTTTAGTGAGTGAAACGAGCGGTCTTTCGACTAATAGAAAAACAATCAACATTTTTTATTAACCATTTAAATCAAAAATTATTATGAAAGCAAATTGGAAATGGGCACTTATGTGCGTTGCAGCTCTTGCACTTGTTGCATGTGACAAAGACAAGAAAGGTGAGCCTCAAGATCCGCAAGATCCTGAAGAAGAGACTTTCGTTTCTAAAGTCAATGTTCAGGATAACTCTATTGCAGAGTGGGACAACCTCCCTTCAAACTTTGTATTTGAGACTGTTTGCCCTGATGACGCGGCAATGTTAGGACTCAAGAAAGTAAAAGTTTACGTTGATAAATTGTATATCAACCTCCTGGTTGAATATGATCCCGAAACGGTTACTGACTTCGGTGAGCCGGGGAATGAAGATAACCCCGGAGTTCCTTTCCACGTTTATCTGAACACCGATAACAGCGATGAGACCGGTGGTTATGCCGATGAGTTCGCTGATGCCAACACAGACATTTGTTTGGAAGGCGCTCTCTACAGAGAAGGTAAAGTGGTTGTCTTCAATCCTGCAGTCTTCAAATGGTGGGGTGAAGTTGGTGGCTCCGGTTGGGAATGGATGGACCCGTCTACAACACATGATGGTTCTGACTTCTGGGGAGCTATCGTAGGTGAAGGTCAACTTCCTGTTGCTAACAGCCAGTGCATCAATGGAATCTTTGAGATCCAGATCATGCGCGAGTTGATTCCTGCTACTTGGGATGAGGATGAGTTTGGTATCGGTTTCGATATCCAGCAGAACTGGAGCTCGGTTGGCGTCCTGCCTTGTGCATCGCCTACCGACGATGATCCTTCCGGCCTTGCTCACAAACTGCAAGTTAAGATTGACAAATAAGTTTCCGGAACTTAGTCGATCTTAACCCAAATGGTCTAATGACCGATTGGGGTTACCCCCACAACAACAATTAAGCTTAATCAATGTTGATTGAAGGTGCCGGTGTCGGAACGTACACCGCTCCACACCGGCACCGTTTTTTATAAATAATAGCTCCACCGCTATGAAAAAGATATTCATTCATTATTCATTATTCATTATTGCCTTTGCTTTCAGCATGGCAATGACTGCTTGCAATACTACAGAACCTGAACCCCAAGGAACAACTATTACCTTCACTCCTTCCGATTCCGTCATCGCGAATCCTGAGCGCGGCGTCTTTGCGCAGATATACTACACCTCTAAAGACCTTGATGCACGCGCCAACCCTACTGTCATCAACAACAACCGCTCTACTTCCAATAAGATGACCATTTATCTCCACTCCTATTATCTTACCGATTACATGGAGTCGGATATACCCCAGGCGTTTTTGGACCGCTTGGAAACGAATATGAATGCCCTTCGCGAAGGCGGCGGCAAAGCCGTGATTCGCTTCTCCTATAAAAGTAGCATGGACTCCAAGGATAAGCCGTGGGACGCTTCCCCGCAATGGATTCATCGCCACATTGACCAACTCACCCCCTATCTGCAGAAACACGCCGATGTCATCATGTGCATGCAATGCGGATTTATCGGTTCATGGGGCGAGTGGTATTACACCTCAGGCTTTAAGATGAATCCTACCAAGGATGCTGATTTCGTTCCCCGCTGGGAGGTGCTGGAGCATGTGCTCCGTGCCCTGCCCGAAACCCGTCAGGTGGCGCTCCGTACACCGGGCTACAAGATGCGATACCTTGCCATGCACGGCGACACGACTATGTCACCTCTTAATGCTTCCGAAGCCTTCCAGCCTACTGTCAAAGCACGCCTTGCCGGGCACAACGACTGCTTCGTTTCTTCCTCTAACGATGTCGGTACCTTCGGCGTAACCTATAGCGCAGCCGCCGAGCGTGCATTCTGGGCTGAGGATACCAAGTATATGTTCATGGGCGGCGAGACCTGCGAGAAGTGCTCGTTCTCCAATGGAGCCAATGCGCTCTCCGAAATGGAGAAATACCATTGGACTTATATCAACCGCGACTACCGCGAGACAGTCACTAATATGTGGCGCAAGGACGGTACCATGACCGAGATGCTCAAACGCCTCGGATACCGGCTCGTCCTCGACAAGGCAATCCTTACCCCACAACCCAAAGCGGGCGAGGACTTCAAAGCCTATTTTGTCTTGAATAATGTCGGTTTTGCGGCTCCTATCAACAAACGCGATCTGGAACTCGTCTTTGTCAATCTTTCCTCCGGCAAAAAACATATCTTCCCGCAGACGGCTGTTGATCCGCGCTTCTGGCTGCCTGGCGAGGAACACCGGTTCACCCTTACCGCACGCCTCAATGACCTCACTCCGGGCAAATACAAACTCTATCTCAACCTCCCCGATCCTTATCCAACGCTCCATAACGATCCGCGCTATTCCATCCGCCTCGCTAACGAGAATGTATGGGAGGAGAAAACCGGCTATAACTACATCGCTACCATTACTATAGAATAACAGAATATAAAATAAATTATCGATGTTTGTTTTCTTAAATTAAATGATCAAATGGTAAATAAATGGTACATCGTAAATCGTTCAATCGTCCTTGTCTTGTACTTGGTACTTTGTCCCTTGGTTCTTTCCGCACAATCATGGTGGGGCGCTTCCGTAGGGCTGGGACATGAGCAACCCTATACCTCTCTTGCTTCCTTTGATCTTAACACGCAGGACGCCAACAACCAGCTTGTGCCGCTTTTCCTCTCCTCGGAGGGCGAGTATATGTGGTCTGACAAGCCTTTCTCTTTTGCGGTCTCTGGCGGCAAGATCATGCCTTCCGTGGCAATGACAACCGTCAAAGCAGGCAACACCCTCAGGGATGCTTACATGGCTGCGCAGGCGAAATATTTTCCGGCGAACGGACAGTTGCCGGATACACTCTTCTTCACCCGTCCGCAGTACAACACATGGATCGAGCTGATGTACAACCAGAATCAGGAGGATATTCTCAAATATGCCCATGCCATTATCGACAACGGCTTCCCTCCGGGAGTGCTCATGATCGACGACAACTGGCAGCGCTACTACGGCAACTTCGATTTCAAGGCGGAGCGCTTTCCAGATCCCAAAGGGATGATAGACGAACTCCATCGCCTGGGCTTCAAAGTCATGGTCTGGATTTGTCCTTTCGTCAGTGCCGACTCGCCGGAGTTCAGAGAACTGGATTCGAAAGGCTACCTCCTCAAAAACCCTGCCGGCGGCACGGCAGTGCTCAACTGGTGGAACGGCTATTCGGCTTGCTATGACCTTACCAACCCGGAGGCGGCGGACTATTTCGTTTCCGTGCTCCGCAAGGCACAAGAGCGGTACGGCATTGACGGCTATAAGTTCGATGCCGGCGACAACAACTGCTATGCCTCCGCACCTCTCAAAGCCTATGACGCTTCCGCCATGACGGTTGATCACACCACCTCGTGGGCGAAGATAGGTCTCTCTTTCCCCTTCAACGAGTACCGCGCCTGCTGGAAGATGGGCGGACAGCCGCTCGTGCAGCGCCTCGGCGACAAAGACTATAGTTGGGAAGCCGTACAGTCGCTCATTCCGCAGATGTGCGTGGCAGGGCTGCTCGGCTATGCCTATGCCTGCCCGGACATGATTGGCGGCGGACAGTTCACCGCTTTCCTGGATATCAAGGACAATGAGTTTGACCAGGCACTTATCGTCCGCTCCGCACAGGTGCACGCGCTGATGCCGATGATGCAATTCTCCGTGGCGCCGTGGCGGATCCTCTCCAGACAGAACCTCGCTATCGTGCAGCGGATGGCGCAACTGCATGCAGATTTCGCTCCGTATATAATGACCTGCGCGCGGCAGGCTGCCCAAACCGGCGAACCGATCGTCCGTTGCATGGAGTACTGCTTCCCGCACCAGGGCTTTGAGAACTGCAAGGATCAGTTCATGCTCGGCGACAAATACCTCGTTGCGCCCGTTGTGGACACGCGCCTCGAACGCGAAGTACGTCTGCCAAAAGGCACTTGGCGCGACGATCAGGGCAAGCTATACAAAGGCGGCAAGACCTACAAGATCAAAGTACCCCTTGCCCGCCTCCCCTATTTCGAGTTGGTTAAATGACCCAATGACCAAATAAATGAATAAATGGTAAATGATTAAATCGTAAATAGTTTTATGAAAGACAAACTCTGGTTATTGTTTATCCTCATCACGGTAGTGACTTGGGGTGTTTGGGGAGCTTTCTCCGGTTATCAGATCCAGAATGGTATTCCGGATACAGTAGTGTATATCTTATGGGCATTGTCGATGATTCCTTGTGCTATCGTGGCGCTGGTGATCAACAAGGGCAAGTTCCTTTGCGATGCTAAGTCCGCATTGCTCGGCTGTACCGTCGGACTTTTAGGCGCCGGAGGACAGTTGGTGCTCTTCAAAGCGCTCACACTCGGACCCAGTTATATCATCTATCCGTTCATCTCCATGTCGCCTGTCATTGTTATCACCCTTGCAGCTGTCTTCCTCAAGGAGAAAGCTACGCGTTGGCAGATGGCGGGTATAGCTGTTGCCTTGGTGGCTATCCTGCTCCTCTCGCTGGAGACAGGACAGGAGGGAAGCCCCGTTACCGGTTGGCTGTGGATCGTGCTTGCCGTTCTGGTGCTCTTTGCGTGGGGTATCCAGGGATTCTTCATGAAGTTCGCCAACAACTCCATGGACGCAGAGTCGATCTTCATTTGGATGGCGCTCTCCGCCTTGGTACTCATCCCCGTAGCGTGGTACATGAACGGCGATGCGGCATCTTTCTTTGCCTCGCAGACCTCGGCATCCACCAGCCTCGGATGCTTCGGTATCCAGATCCTCAACTCCATCGGTGCACTCACCCTGGTCTATGCTTACCGTTACGGAAAGGCGGTTATCGTCTCTCCCATGGAGGGACTCTCGCCGATGGTGACCGTGCTCCTGTCGCTGATTATCCTTTCAGTCATTCCGAACCCGCTACAGATAGCCGGCATCTGCTGTGCCGCTTTCGCTATGTACGCGTTGTCGAAATAACATTACTTATTATTAACTTTAAATTTTCATGAGTATGAAAAAGTTTTTCCTTTTTGCAACGGCTCTTTTTGCTGCCGTAACGCTGAACGCAAGAGAAATTACGGTTGATCTCAGTACAGCTAAGGAGATCGCCTACACCAACTGTTCGGCAACCTTCGCCGTAGCGGATGGCGCCCTGAATGTAAACTACACCGCCGGTGCTTGGGAATGGGCAGGCGTGGAGTTCGATTTGGACAATCTGGAGGCTGTCACCTCAATGAGCTTCGAGTTCAAAGGCCAGACACCGAATGAATGGACAAGTTTTATCATCTATCTGCGCGATTCGGAAGGAGCACGCTGGTACGACGACGCAGATGACTTCTCGTTGAGCCAGGCTGAGTGGTTGTCCAAGACAGGCTATCTTCCCACCAAGTTGTGCTGGGACGAAGCCAACTACGCTTTCGGGGAGAAACCTTTTACCAAACTCGGTTTCATGGCTAACCCGATGGTCGCAGAGAGCAGTTCCTTCTCTATCCGTAACGTTAAGATCCTCCTCCCGGATTCCGACACGGCGATCGAGAACGTAGAGACCGGCACCCGGGCACAGAAAGTGATCCGTGACGGACAAGTGCTCATCCTTCGTGACGGAAAGACTTTCAATACCGTTGGTACTGAAATCCGATAAAATCCCCTACTATGACTAAAAAAGTAATCTTTTCAGTCCTGTGTCTATGTTTCGGAGTTGCCGCTACGGCGGCTCCGAAACTCGTTTATAACGGAGATACACTCGCCTGGAACACCGAGTTCAGCCGTAAACAGTGCGGCGCGCTGGATATTAATGAAAACATCATCGAGGTCTCCGGCATCGCCTGCTCACGCGTCACACCCGGATATATATGGATGCAGAGCGACGAAACCGAACGATATATCATCGCTACCGACGAGAAAGGAGCAGAGCGCGCTTGCAAACTCAAGTTCAGCAAAACCATCCGCTGGGACTGGGAAGACCTTTCTGGAGGCGTCTATGAGGGCAAAAACTACCTCTTTATAGGCGCTTTCGGCGATAACGAGGAGACAGGAGGTAACTATTCGGTGGTGTGGGTTGAAGAACCCGCTATTGATCCTCTCAACACCCCCGAACTGACCGTTACGCCTAACCAAATCAAGTTTGTCTATCCCGACGGCAAGAACCATAACTGCGAAGCGCTGATGTACGACAACCGCGAACAGATGATCTATATCATCACCAAGGTCTATTATGATGTCTGCCAGGTCTTTCGTATGCCTTTCCGCACGGATTACGGCACCGAGACACAGACGCTGGAGTATATCTGCGACCTCGGACTCCGTTCCGATCTCGGCTATAGCGAGAAGAACAAACCATACAAGGGATTCCACCTCGTTACGGGAGCCGATATATCGCCCGACGGCAGGTATATCCTGATCAAGAACCATAATAATATCGTCGCTTCCTATTCGTGGATTCTCTATTGGGAACGTGAGGAGGGAGAGTCGGTCGCCGATGCTTTGAAACGGCAGCCGCAACCGCTCAAATGCTATTCCTACGAGTGGCAGGGCGAAGCCATCTGCTGGCTCGATAACTATACCTTCTATACCACCTCCGATGCCGATGACGGCAATCCGCCGATCTACCGCTATACCCGTCCTTTTGCAGAGGGGGTAGAGCAGACTCCGTCGCCCGAAGCACAACCAAGACCGCTCCGCCTCATCGAAGGACACCTCTATATCGACTCCCCGCAAGGACTCTACACCCTTGATGGCAGAAGACTGTGACTTTGCATTATCCATCTTTGTCCCATCCTTGGGACAACCTCATCATGCACTTTTGTCCCGTCCTTGGGACAATCTCATCATGCACTTTTGTCCCATCTTTGGGACAACCAAATTCTCACCTTTCAATAGAAATCTATCCTATTCCTTAAAAAAAATGCCCGAATGTTTGCATATGTGCAAAAAATGTAGTACCTTTGCAGACGATTTTGTGGTGTGCGTGTTGCCAAGGTCCGTAACCGCACTTAATAGGGAAGGCTGTGCAAATCAGCCGCTGTCCCGCAGCCGTGAGTCTTATATAACTGAGTTTCAAGTTCTTACGACCACTGTTACATCCGTAATGGGAAGGTAGAAACAAGGGAGACAAGCCGGAAGACCTGCCACGAAAGGTTAACAACCGTTGTGAGCCGCCAGGCGGCAAACAGCCCTCGTGGATTGGGGCGCCGGATAAATGAAACGAATACCTGACACATTAGAGTTTAAAGCGTATGCTGTGTAGTAGCGTGTGCGAAGCGATAGACCGCTTTGTGCTTTTTGGTGTGTTGTCTTGGACAACAGGCTTGGTAATGACAGGAGTTGAAGCCCGTGCCGCTTCTCCTTATATATCGCGCGTGTGGGAGTACAATCCTGCGCCCGGACAGTTTGTCAACTATATACCCGGATACGAAGAAGGCGATGATGCCGAAGCGATGCGTGCCAAGGCGGAGGAATATATCTCCGGCACCACGCGTTCTGCCATCAGTCTTGGCGGCTGGGGAGGATATGTGGTAATGGGTTTTGACCATATGGTGGTCAATGTAGCCGGAGCGTATGATTTCCAGATATGGGGTAATGCGTTCTATGCCGACCCCAATGATCCCTCTTTGGGAGGCAGTGCCGAACCCGGGGTGATTTATGTCAGTTATGATGCCAACTCGGATGGCAAACCCAATGACACCTGGTATGAGATAGCGGGTTCGGAATACGATCACTCCACCCGCAATCACAAAATAACGTATTTCCGTCCGACCGACCATGCGCCTGTTCCCAATGAAGCTGAGGATATTACGGACATGAACTATATCTTTTGGCGGGACAAAAACGGCAATGAAGGGTATATTGCCAAGAACAAACATCACCGCCAGGACTACTACCCGAAGTGGCAGACAGCCGACAAGTTGGTCTATTCCGGTACCTTGCTGCCGAATAATGCAGAAGCTACCGTTGGAGAGGAACGCACCACCTATATCCTCTATAACTATGCCTACGGTTATGCCGACAACCATCCGAATGACTCCACGGCGAACAAAATCAACATTGACTGGGCGGTGGATAAGAAAGGCAATCCTGCCAACCTGCCTGGTATCCATTTCGTGAAGGTGCAGACGGGCGTCAACCAGCAGTGCGGATGGATAGGCGAGACCTCGACGGAAGTGAGCGGAGGCGAAGATCTGCATCCTTTAGCACCCGTGCCGACCGGCAATACATTGATTCATAGCCATCCGGAAGTGCGGAAAGTATTGTATAACGAGCATATATATATCATAATTAATAACCAAATAAAATACGTATTATGAGGAAAATATTTCTTCTTTTCGTCGCCTTTGCCCTTAGTTGGCTGGGCGGCAAAGCTGTGGCAGAGAATGTAACCATGCCGCAGTTCGGGCATCAGACAGTTACTGTCAGTGCCGGAAGCCCCGTGACGTTCATGGATATGAACAGTTACACGGGCATCAGCAGTAGTAGCAGCAATAACTCCTTTGCTACTACGATTTTTCAACCAGCCGAATCAGGCAATTCCATCAAAATTGAGTTTGAGAACATAGATGTGCGGAATGACGGAGCCAGTTGGCCTGCCAATCTGTCCATTTATAATGGTGTGTTTGATGTGTCAAGTGTCACTTACCCGACCTCGACAAGCGGTGTCACCGCCTCATCGGCATTTCCTGCTACCGACAAATTAGTGGAGAAACTGGATGGTACATACACCAATCTCACCTATATTTCTGCTGATGCTACGGGTGCGCTTTCCGTATGCTATGTATATAGATACGCAAAAGCTATTCAAGGATGGAAGGCTACCGTTTCTTCTATTACGTTAGACCCTATGACCATTACCGGCGCTGCTGTGGACAATAGTTTTGTGGTAGATGATATATGGGCAGGCAAAGAGAATGTGGCTGTTGCCGGTCTGACCGTCACCACAGACGGTTATTCGTCTCCGGACAAACTGGAGACCATCTCTTTCTCTACGAGCAATACGGATGTCATCAAAGGAGAAAATATCAAACTGTACGCAGGTCAAGCCGCTTCTACTGCCGGTTTGACCGAACTGACAGGAACAGTAACCGGAAGTGCAGGCGTTTATACCCTTACCTTGGACGCGCCGTACGCCTTCGGCAACGGTGCTAACAAGTTCTGCTTGGGTACGACCATTGAGGCAGGTGCCGCTTTCAATGCTACCGGTAGCGTGACTATTACTGACATCAAAACAACTAATAATTTCTCTCCTCTGACTACCGCGGCTACCGCAGCTACGCTCACCGTCCAGCCGATGTATCTCATGGCGACCGATGCTACCTATACCATCAACCAGCCCACGAACTTCTACGACGAAGGCGGCAAGGAAGGCAAGGTCGTTAAGGGCTTTGACGGCAAAGTGGTATTTACTCCTGCTACGGAGGGAAGCAAAGTCAAACTGACCTTCAATAATATCAATGTCTTCTATACCGACTATGCTGCCAACTCAACCGGCTATGTAGATTATATCAAGGTCTATAACGGCAACTCCACCGATGAGGCGGACCTGCTCTGGCAACTCTCGCAAGCCGAGGCGAGTACCACGACCGCTATTGTCCTCAAGAGCACGGCTGCGGATGGCAAACTGACAATCACCCATAGGAATAATATCTCCTATGACTCCAATCTCCGCGATGGCTGGGAGGCGGTGGTCAGCGAGTTCACTCCGCAGGCTATGACCGTCAGCAGCGTGGCTGTCACCAAAGAGACGGGTACCGTATCGGCAGGCACAGAAGGCAAACAAGTAGCCTGCATCAAGGTGGTTACCGCAGAAACAGAGCCTGCATTGGCTGTTCAGTCATTGACTTTCAACACGAACAACACCTATGCGCAACTGACAAAGGCGAAACTCTACTATACGAAGGAGAACACGTTTGCGACCTCCACTCTGTTGGGCGAAGCCACTATCACGGGCAATCAAGTGACGCTCACGGCAACGAATAGCGTCAATTTCCGCGAAGGTGACAACTATCTCTGGCTGGTATATGATATTCAGCCATTGGCTGCCAATGACGAGAAAGTGGATGCTCTCATGGAGAAGCTGACCTTCACGAATGGTTCGGATTATACCTCTTTCACCAATCCTTCTGGCAATCTGACAATTGAGAACAAGGCTGTTCAGGCTTGCGGATCGCAGACTTTCACCGTGCAAGGCGAATGGCAATACACGCACACCGTAGCCAGCGAATACAGCAGTAAATATATGTATGAGCAATGCGACCAGACGGTTGTCTTCAAACCCGCTACCGCAGGCAATGTGATACAGATTGACTATGCGGATTACGATGTCTATTACGCTACTTCCTCTTACGGCACGCGTGCGAAATATATTGTATATGACGGCGAAGGAACAAGCGGAGCCATTCTTTGGCAATTAGATGCGAACGGCAAGAAGCCTACGCAACTTCGTTCCACAAACGGCGCAATGACTATTGTCTTCAACCCGAATACTACTTCGTCGTACTACACCGGTAACGGCTGGCACGCAACGGTCAAAGAATACACGCCGAAGAACATGGAGATTACGAGTACGGTAGTAGAGCAGGCTTCGACACGCCTTGTCAGTCTCGGCGAGGAGAAAGCGGCTATGCTTAATGTGAATATCCAAACCGAAGGCACTCTCTCTCCGCTGACGTTGGATGCTATGAGTGTCAGCCTCAAAGGAACGGAAGCGAATATCAGCAATGTCTATCTGCTGCAAGGCACAACGGTTGTAGCACAGGCTACGGCTGCCGCTACCACCGTCCTCACGCTGACCACTCCTGTAACGTTGAACGAGTACGACAACGAGTTCTCTATCGCGGTGGATATCAAAGCCGATGCGACTGTGGAACAAACGGTAGATGCCTCCCTACTTTCACTGACGATTAGCGGCGAGGCACAAACGGTAACCGAAGGTGACCCCGAAGGAAGTCGTATCATCAAGAACATTATGCTTCTGCAAGCAGGCGATAACGGCACGAAACAAATCGGCAGTACCAGCCTTATGTTCTACGATGACGGCGGAGCGGACGGTGCCTATACCAAGAATATCGAAGGCTATGTTACTTTCGTGCCGGAGCATGAAGGCTATGCCGTGGAAGTGCTTGTTAATAATTACAAGCTCTCTTCCGGTGCACCCGTGAAGATTTACTATGGCACGAGCCATGACGGCGATGCCGATGCTACGGTGGAATATAACTATTCCGACCCCGAGAAGTATAAAGGTCAGTCGTTCATCTCCTCGGCTGCCGACGGTTCGCTCACCGTTTATTTCAAAGACCAGAGTTACGGTTCGGCTAATGACGGCTGGGAGTTTGAGGTTCGCGAGCACCTCCTCACAGACCTCTCCGTCGAAAGTGTAACAGCGACCTCTATCGCCTCCGCGATGCAGACGGTCGGAGCCAAAGACTTGAAGATGCTGCAGATAGCCGTTGTCGTAATGGGTGACCGCACGCCGCTGACCGTGGACGCTATCAATGTGGTTGCCAACGAATATACCGACGGCACGAAGTTGTATCAGACGGGCAAGGTGGCAACCTTCTCCGATTCGCAAGTCTTCACCGCTCCTTATGAAATAGCAGAGCGCGGAACGTACTACTTCTGGGTAACGGCTGACGCTTCGGAGGATGCCGACGATGAGGATATAATGACGGTCAGCCTGACTTCCATTAAGTCCGGCGCAAATACCATCGTTCCGGTCAACGCCGAAACAGCACAGACCAAACTGGCACATGGCATGTCCGGCGTTTATGTCATCGGCAGCAACCCGACCTCCGATTTCCCGACGGTTGCCGCTGCCATAGAGGCATTGGGCGTACTGGGCGTGGAAGGTAACGTAACCTTTAAGATTGAAGCCGGCACCTATACCGAAAAGGTTATCCTCCCCGAAGTGGCAGGTGTTTCCGCTGAGGCTACCGTCACTTTCTGTTCCGCTTCCGGCAACGCCGCCGATGTTGTCTTCGCCTCCGACGAGACTTCCGATACCGAAGGGGTATGGACCGTCAACGGAATGGATTGGCTGACGCTCAAAGATATTACCTTCAAGAGCGACAAGACAGGCTATGCGGCTTGTCTGGTACTGAAGAACCAAAGTCAGCACGTTACCATGGACGGATGTGTACTTTCTACTACGGTTACCGGTAACTCCACTTCGCAGAATATGCAGTTAGTGCGCGTTATCTCCGAAGATGCAGACAACGCCAACTGCAATTACTTTACCGTAGAGAACTCCACGTTCATCGGAGGTTATCATGCATTGAACCTGACGCAGGGCAGTTACGCTACGCATCCCTATCGTTCGGATTACATTGTGCGCAACAATACCTTCCAAGGTCAGGAGAAACTGGTGATCTACACCAATTTTATGAATAACCTCACCGTAGAGAACAATACGATTTCTATGACCAATGTTACGAATACAGATGCACGTGCGTTGGATATCCGTGCTTTGTCTGGTCATTATGTGATTGCCGGCAATAATATCAACATTCAATGCACCGGTACCGGCTATGCGAATGCGGTTTACTTTGCTACTAACGGACAGACAAACTGCGCCGAAGGAACGGTAGTGGATATCTATAACAACGCCGTTTATGTGTTGGAGACTTCCGCCAACAGCGCTTCTTCGTGTCTGCGCTTCAAATGGCAGCGCGAGGTGAATATGACCTATAACACACTGGTCCTCAACGGAACCTATTCTTCCGCTTCGGCCCTCTGGCTGGAGAACTTCAGTAATCTGGCTCTGACCGCGAAGAACAACCTCATTCAGAATATCGGAACGGGTAATGCTGTCTTCGGCGTCAAAGGTACGTACAGCCATAATGCGCTCTACTCGGCAAGCGGTAGTATCAATAACCTCAATGCCTCGTTCGATGCCTGGCAAACAGCAGTCAGCGCAACGGATGCGGACGCCAACCTTAACGAACAGGCCGTCTTTGCCTCGAACTCGCTGCTGTTGCTCAAAGAGCAAGGCAACCTCGTATCTGCTACGCCTGTTGCAACTGTAACGACGGACATCCTCGGTAAGAAACGTGCCACTACACCGACTATCGGTGCCTATGAGTTTGACGCCGCAATGCTGACAATACCTGTCATGGCGGAAGGCTACCCGAAAGCGCTGAACGTGAAGGATACGGTAACTGACATCGTGCTCAAAGCCGATAATATGGGTACCGCCAAGGTGCTCGTGCTCGCAGCCACGGTTGCCGCTCCTACCAAAGAGACCGTGCTTGCGGACGGCCAGGAAGTAGTGCTGCAAAAAGATGCCGAGGCTACGGTTACTATCGACGCCCTGACCGAGGAGACCGCCTACAAGGCCTATGTCCTCCTGCTCTCGCCGGTGGGCGATGCAGCGGACGCGGTAGCTGCAACAGAAGCCTTCACCACCGCTTGGACGCTCCGTCCGGTACAAGTGACGGCTATTGCTGCGCAGACTGTCGATCAGAACGCAGCCATCACATTGACGGCTACCGTCAGTCCCGAATACGAGCAAGCCAAACCGTATTCCTACAAATGGTACACCGCTTATGACGAAACGGAGATTGGCAACGGAGCCACCTTGAACACGACCGCCGAACGCACCACCGAATACATCTGCTGCGTGACTGACCGTTTCAACCAGAAAGGCTATGTCTCGGCTCGCGTACAAGTAACGGAAGAGGCGGCGGTGGCTACCTTCGAAGAGTACAACATGCCTGCCGGAGCCAACAAATACGTGGATGCCGCTTGGGCTAACAATACAGAGGCATACCTCTATAGTGGTTCGTACGCCTTTGCCAATGTGCCGAACAAGCTCTATAACGCTTATACCGGATATGTCATCAGTTCCGACCCCTCAAATACCGCTACCGGCAACTATATGACCGACCAGTTCCGCTCGGCTGCCGGAGGTGCCTATGAGGGCAGCAACTTCGCCGTGGCGTACTATTCCGCGCCTTCCGCATGGTTCGCCGGTTACAACGACCCGGTTACACTGACGAATACGGCGGAGCCGCAAGTCATTAGCGGTTTCTATATCACCAACAGTGCCTATACGCTGGATGCTGTTCTTCATGGAGACTACGCCAATGACGCTTTTGCGCAGGGCGATTACTTGTCCTTGACCATTAGCGGTTATAACGGTACTGCCAAGACGGGCGAGACCACTTTCTATCTCGCCGATTACCGCAGCGAGGATGCGTCCGAGCACTATGCGCTGGATACATGGAAATGGTTGGATCTGAGCGGTCTGGGAACCGTGACACGGCTGGAGTTCAGTATGTTCACCACCAAGTCGGATGAGTACGGTTTCACTACGCCTACCTATTTCTGCTTGGATAATTTCGGCGGTGTCGCTCCGGCATATACGCGCGAGAACCTGACCGTAGGCAACTATGGTACCATCTGTCTGCCGCGTGATGTTGCGGCAGGCGACTACTCCGGTGCCGAGTTCTACCAAGTGGTGGAGCGCACTTCCGATTATATCACGCTCGAAGAAGTAACCGAACTGGCAGCCGGTCAGGCATATATCTTTGCTGCTACGGCTACCTCCCTCACCTGCACCTACTCCGGTTCAACGGTGGCTGCTCCGGCTCCGGCTTCGATGGCAAACGTGCTGCAAGGTGTCTTTGACGACGGTACTGTTCCGTCCGGCATGTGGTTCCTCCACAACAACAAACTCTATCAGTCGAACGGAAGCAATGCTGTGGGTGCCAACCGCGCCTATCTCACCGACCTCACGCCCTCTGTAGCGCCGGCTCCGGGACGCAAGCATGTAAGGATGCCTATCCAGCGGATTGCAACGGACATTGAGAAGGTACAAGGAGACGATGCACAATGTACAAAAATCATCCGTGATGGTCAGCTCTATTTATTGTACAACGGTACAATGTACAATGTACAAGGTCAGATTGTAAAATAAGAAACCTCTCCCAAACCCCTCCCGTTCGCGGGAGGAGCGAAGGATACAAAAACAGGTAAAGGCTCTATGAAAAAGAACTATTATAGGGAACCGCTTGTGCAGTGTACTCCCATTATGGCGCTCTCGGTGATCTGCGCATCGCAGCAGGGTGTTATGCCACAGCTCATCTTCACGGATGAAGACGGCACCGGCTTTAGTGCCGATTAAACGCACGCACGACTTGCGTTAAGAACAAGAAAAACCGCCTTCGGGTGGTTTTTCTGCAAATTGTATATCTTTTGCCGTAATTTGTGTAACGGATATATCAAGAAAAAGCAGTAATTTTGCCGTCGGATTTGGAAACCAAAAAAACAAATGAACCTGCTATGCGAAAGATTGTATGTTCCATGCTCGCAGCGGCAATGCTGTTCGCCGGCTGCGCCAAAACAAATGAACAAATGTGAAAATGAAAAAATGAACCTGTCTTTTACAACTGAACAGGCGGCGTATATGTCTGCTATCGCCTGCAATGAAGCCAAAGGAGACCTTGTCTCGCTGGAGACTGCTATCCACAACGGATTGGAAGCCGGACTGACGGTCAGCCAAGTCAAAGAAGCACTCTCGCAACTCTATGCCTACACAGGCTTCCCGCGAAGTCTTAATGCCTTGACCGTACTCCGGCAAGTCATCGCTGACCGCCAAGCCAAAGGTGCCAAAGTGCTGATGGGAGAGGAACCAAGTACGCTGCCTGAAGACTACGATGCACTGGAACAAGGCACAGCCGTGCAGACGCAACTCTCCGGCAAACCCTTCGACTATACCTTCGCACCGGCTACGGATTACTACCTTAAGGCGCATCTCTTCGGAGACATCTTCGCCCGCGACAACCTCACTTACGCCGACCGCGAACTGGTCACCGTCTCGGCACTCAGCGGTCTGCAGGGCGTGGAACCGCAACTCAAAGCACACATCGCCGGAGCACGTAACATGGGCGTGACCGAAGAACAGTTGCAGGGCATCGTCGTTGCCCTTGCCGCCAACGGTCTCTTGGACGAAGCTGGGCGTTTGGCGAAGAACTATGCTGAACTTTCAAACGGCGAAGCCAATAAACCTTCAAACAGCGCAAGCGCTCAAACGTTTGTTTGGCCGCAAGGCAAATCGAATGATGCCTACGCGCAGTATTTCGTGGGCAACAGCTATCTGCAACCCTATTGGGGTGGGGTGGCGAACGTCACGTTCGAACCCTCCTGCCGCAATAACTGGCACATCCATCACGGCGCCGTGCAGGTGCTCATCTGTGTCAGCGGAAAAGGCTGGTATCAGGAATGGAACAAACCCGCAGTTCCTCTGACGCCCGGTACGGTGATTGCCATTCCCGAAGGCGTCAAACACTGGCACGGAGCCGCCGCCGACAGCTGGATGCAACACCTCGCTATCCATACCCTGGAGCAACCCGGAGCCTCCAACGAATGGCTCGAACCCGTATCCGGACAACAATACAACCAAGCAACTCACTGACTTGTTTTTCAGTGAGTTATAAAACACTTATCGGAGGCAAATCAGAGTAATCTCGGAGGCAAGTCGGAGGCAAGTGCTATATAACACCTGTACACTCCACTCCCAAAAGTTTCCGATTATTAAGATCTAATTTTGCACCGCAAAATGAAATGACTGCTACGAACAATGATTTTAACCCATATATCCTATGCAAAACTTTGATTATCAGACACCGACACGCCTTATTTTTGGTGAAGGCGTAGTAACAAAACTGTCGAAAGTGATGAGCGCGTTCGGCAAGAAAATCCTCCTTACCTACGGCGGAGGCAGTATTAAGAAGATCCCTGCTTTCAGAGGTCAGACGGGCAGCCTGTACGACTACGTGCGTGAGGCGCTCAAGGACTTCGAGATTGTCGAACTTCCCGGTATTCAGCCGAACCCGAAATATAACCCTTCCGTACTGGACGGCGTGCGTCTTTGCAAAGAGCACAAAGTGGATGTCATTCTCTCCGTAGGCGGAGGTTCGGTACTTGATTGCTCCAAGGCGATTGCTGCCGGTGCCTGCTATGACGGCGACCCGTGGGACCTCATTTCCTACAAGGTCAAAGCCCAGGCGGCCCTGCCGATAGTAGATATTATCACGCTTGCTGCCACGGGTAGCGAATACGACTGCGGCGGCGTCATCTCCCGCACGGAGACCAACGACAAGATCGGTTATATGGACCGCCACTTGTTCCCTGCCGTTTCGTTCCTCGACCCGACCTACACGTTCTCGGTCAGCAAGAAACAGACCGCAGCCGGTATCGCCGATGCAATGAACCACACCATCGAGCAGTATTTTGCGGAAGACACCACGCTCCTTAACGACGGTTTCTGCGAGTCTATGCTCCGCTCGCTCATGGAGAACGGCCGCAAGTGTATCGTTAACCCCGATGACTACCAAGCCCGCGCGGAGATGATGCTCGCCTGCACCTACGGCTGCAACGGAATCCTGGCACTCGGCAACAGCGAGTCCGGCTGGCCCTGCCACGGCATCGAGCACGCCCTCTCTGCCTATTACGACATCACACACGGCGAGGGATTAGCCATCATCACACCGCGTTGGATGAAGCATATTCTCAACGAGCACACCCTGCCGCGGTTCGTCAAATACGGCATTAACGTCTTTGACATCGACCCCTCGCTGACCCAATGGGAGATTGCTAACAAGGCCATCGAAGCGACCTACGCGTTCTTTGAGTCCATCAACATCCCGATGCACCTGCGCGAAGTAGGTATTGACGAGAGCCGTTTGGACGAGATGGCGCATCATATTGCCGTCAACGAAGGACTGGAGAACGCCTATGCACCGCTTACAGAACAGGACATCAAACAAATCTTAATTGACAGTCTCTAATATGGAAGCATTCCGTGTAGATCCGCGGGTGACGACACCGGAAGCGCAAGCCGCGTATATCGAGCAGGGCCGCAAACTGTTTGCATTCGACCAGACCATTCCTTTCACGCCGGAGAATATCGAGGCGACGAAAGCCCTCTTTGGCGAAAACCTCGGCGAAGGATCCATCGTCCAGCCGCCTTTGAAGGGTGTCTGCTTCGACATGGTTCATATTGGCAAAAACGTCATGATCATGCCGGACTGTCTGATGATGTCCCGCGGCGGTATTACGATCGAGGACGGCGCGATGATTGCCGCAAACGTGCAACTCATCTCCAATAACCACGACCTCTACGAGCGGCAGATCCTCCTCTGCAAACCCGTGCGTATCTGTCGGAACGCGTGGGTTGGGGCAGGGGCTACTATCCTGCCGGGCGTGACGGTCGGCGAGAACGCCGTAGTGGCTGCTGCGGCAGTAGTGACAAAGGATGTTCCCGCCAACACCATCGTTGCTGGTAACCCTGCCAAAATCATCAAAACCATTCCACCCAAAGAATAAGGCGAAAAATTAACAACCACCGACTCAAACCGAGCCGGTGGTTGTTGATTACCTCTTTATAGTGTCGGAGTTCTGGTTGTAAGCCTTGGCGACACATTTCCACTCGCCGTGCATCTTCATCAGCAACAGGTAATCGGTGAAGTCGATACGGCCGCCCCATTTCTCCTCTAACACGCGAATCACGGCAACGGTCTCTTCAATAGACACGATATCGACACGCGCCTTGAAATCCGCGCCTGCGCCTACGGTATCCACATTGTGGTAGAACTGCTCAATGGAGCCGTGCTCCAGTTCGCCGTCCAGATAGCCGAACAATACGGCGTCTTTGGTAAATAACTCGCGGGCATAACGGCTGTTGCCTTCTGCCACACTCTTGACAAACTTCATGGCAGCTTCTTCCACTGCCTTGTACTCTGAAATAGGTGCTCTCATAATCGTTTGTGTTTTAGTTATGATTGAAATTTGGTGCAAAATTACAACAATATTACCATATACACAAGTACCGAAAAATTATTCGGGTATGGAATAATTTGTGTATATACTTGCGTAATTCGGAAAAAAGCAGTATCTTTGCAGCAAATTTTGAATTTATGTACGAACGAAAGATACCCATTGATTTGGATTGCCCATTGAGGCTTACTATCAGTCTGATTGACTCCAAATGGAAATCCTGCATCCTGGATGAGTTGCGCCACGGTGCTATGCGTCCGAGTGAACTGCACAAGGCGCTGCCGGAAGCCACGCCGCGAGTGCTGGATATACAGCTCAAAGAATTGGTGGACGACGGGTTGGTCATCAAAACCATCTATCCCGAACTGCCGCCACGCAGCGAGTACTCCATTTCCGAACTGGGCATGTCGCTCATTCCGATTATTGACTCCATGCTCGTTTGGGGAGAGCAGCATATGGACTTGTTTGAAAAGAAATACAAGCTTGGTGATTATTAAGATTTGGGCACGGTATCTCGTTAGTGTCCTGTCTGTCTATCGTGCCATCAGCGTCCAGCCAGCGTGGCGTGTGCGGCAAATAAATTATAAGTGTTTTCAGCAAATTGTGTATCATTTGCCGTAAATTGTGTAACAACTGTTTCGTAAAAAAGCAGTACCTTTGCACTCAATATGGAGTTACAACAAGACAGCATCATCGTAAGCGCCAGAATTGAAGCTCTCTTCAATCTCAAGTTGAGCAACTATTTCACGCATGTGTTCGTGACAGACGGCGAGTGCGTAATGAAATATAGCGGTGAGCAGGTGAAAATGGGCAAGGGAGACTGCGTGATTATTGTGGCAAACC
>DGTP01000006.1 GCA_002394335.1 Bacteroidales bacterium UBA4333
AGGATCAAACTCTTCGTTGTAATAAATAATAATTAATCTCAGCTCAAAATGATTTATTTGAATTGTACGGGAACTTTTTATCGTTCTTGTACTACATCAATTGATTGATCAAACTTTCAAAGATCGTTTTTGCTGTAGCCTCTATTTTTGAGGCGAAAGCGGATGCAAAGGTACTGCTTTTTTTTGATATGTGCAAATTTTATATGCATTTTTTTGAAAAAAGTTCATAACTCACTGATAATCAATACCCATTATTTTTGCTCAAAAATGAGCCAAAAAACGCATTTGGCATAAGATTGGTGAGGAGAGAGTATCAAAATATCCTACACCTATTAAATAACGCGTGCGTGCGCGCGTATTATAGTCAGTCTTGGATGTATATTTGCAGAGAAGGACAACCCCAAAATTGATTTTTCCGCATCACAGAGCGGCATTTGGGGTGAATAGTGAGTCGTTGGAGGCGGTAACAATTGCGGAAGACATAGTCTCCCATCTCTGCCAAGCCTTCATCCAAGGAAGCCGAAGTGAGTGCTATACAAGACTCGAAAGCGGACTCTCCGAGGATACGGAGTGACTTGGGCAGTTCGACGGCGGTTAACGCCGGGCAGTTCATAAAAGCCATTCTGTCTATGCGGGTGAGTCCTTCCGGGAAGAGCACAGCGGAGAGGCTTTGGCAATTAATGAAAGCATTCTCCCCTATTGAGAGCAGGCCTTCCGGCAGAGTGAGTGTCTGCAGGCTCCCGCAAGCCGAGAAACAGGAAGCGCCTATCTGCCGTAGAGAATCCGGAAAGCGGACTTCCCGAAGAGAAGAGCAGTGATAGAAAGTGCGAAAATTAAGTACTCTGAGTCCTTCCGGCAGAATGAGGGAGGAGAGAGATGTACAGTTTTCAAAGGCTCCCAGTTGGATTATCCTCATCGCAGGAGGCATTTTGACCGTCTGAAGGGACGTGCAGCCTGCAAAAGCGTAGGCGCCGACGGAATGGAGGGTAGCAGGCAGAGTGACAGAGACCAGGGAGGTACAATTCCTAAAAGCCGTATCACCGACAGCGACCACGGCGTAGCGCTTTTCTCTATAGGAGACGGAGTCCGGAATAACGAGCGAACCGGCATAAGGCGTCATCTCCGGCAATGCCGCCCTCACCTCCACTTCCGGTTGTGCGGCAGAGGCGCGGACATAATAGACGATATGCTCAGCCACGAACTGCGAGACCGTTTCGGGTTTTCTGCGCGCAGAAAGAGAGGATACCGAAAACAAGAGCAACAGGATATATAAGAAGCGTTTCATATCAGATGGTATTACAAATTTCGTGCAAAAATAGTAAAAATTTTGGATATTTGCAAAAAAAGTTGTACCTTTGCAGTCCAAATCACGAAAGATGTCAAAATGGAGACCATTTGCGCCATAGCCACAGCATACGGACAGAGCGGAATAGCAGTCATCCGTGTAAGCGGGGAGGATGCTATCCGGGTTACGGACGGGCTCTTTGCCGGTCGCAGGCGTTTAGCAGAAACGGCAGGCGGTCAGATAGTCTTCGGCAAGATCCGGCGCGGAGACGAGGTGTTGGATGAAGTGCTGGCAAGTGTTTTCCGTGCGCCCCATTCCTATACCGGCGAAGATGTTGTGGAGATATCCTGCCACGGCAGTGTTTATATCCAGGAGAAGCTGTTGGAATGGCTGATAGAGAGCGGCTGCCGCATGGCTCGCGGAGGCGAGTTCACCCAGCGTGCGTTTCTCAACGGTAAGATGGATCTGGCTCAAGCTGAAGCCGTGGCAGACCTGATAGCGGCGCAGTCCAAAGCAGAAAAAGATCTGGCGCTGAGCCAGTTACGGGGCAGTGTATCGAAAGAGATCGAGCAGTTACGGGAGAGGCTGTTAGAGTTCACGTCTCTCATCGAACTGGAGTTGGATTTTGCGGATCATGAGGAGTTGGAGTTCGCCGACAGAAGCGAGTTGAAAGCTTTGGCGGAAGAGATCAGTGCGACATTGGAGAAACTCACCGGTTCATTCAAGAGCGGCAATGCGATCCGCCACGGCATCCCAGTAGCGATAGCCGGTGCCCCAAACGCCGGCAAATCGACGTTGCTCAACGCGTTGCTTGGCGAGGAACGGGCGATTGTAAGCGACATCCAGGGCACTACGCGTGACACGATAGAGGACAGCGTTACGATAGACGGTATTCTCTTCCGGCTGACAGACACCGCCGGACTGCGCAAGACGGAGGATCAGTTAGAACAGATGGGTATAGCGCGCAGCCAGCAAGCAGCCCGGAAAGCGCAGATCATCCTCTATGTCATCGGCGACTGGGAGAATGAGGAGATGCAACTTGACGAAACAGATATCCACGGTACTATCATCCGTGTATATAACAAAGCGGATCTTGCCCACAACGCCGGCATACAACCGAGAGAAGGCATCTGCATCTCGGCCAAAGAAGGCAAGATAGAGCCTCTCAAAGAGGAGTTGGTACGATTATCGCACGAGATGATCCATCCGAGCGGAGTAATGATCAGCAATGCCCGTCATTATGAGGCGTTGCTGCGTGCTCTGGAGGCGATACGGCGGGTGAAAGAAGGACTTGCAGAAGGTCTAAGCGGAGAGTTGCTTTCGATGGATCTGCAAGACTGTCTGGAAGCCTTAGGCGAAGTCACGGGAAGGATCAGCAGTCAGGAGGTTTTGAACACTATTTTTAGTAAATTTTGTATAGGTAAATAGCTATGATTTTATCAATGACGGGATTCGGCAGAGCCGAAAATCAATGGAAAGAGAAAAAGATTGTTGTTGAGTTGCGAAGCCTTAATTCCAAAACGATGGACATAAGTGTTCGCATTGCGCCGCAGCTACGGCATAAAGAGTTGGAAATCAGGAATATAGTATCGCAAAAACTGGAGCGCGGGAAGGTGGATTTGTCGATCTCTTATCAGGACATCAAATCGGGGGTTCAAAACCGGTTTACGCCGATCAACAAAGAGGCTTTTCAGTATTATTACCAGGAGTTGCAGACGATGCAGAGTGAGTTGGGCATCGCGCCCCGTGATCTGACCGATACGATCCTGCGTCTGCCGGACGTAATGAAGGCTACAGAAGACGACAGCGATGTAGCAGAAGAAGAATGGCAGGTAGTGAAGCAGACTCTGGATGAAGCCATAGAGGCATTCCGTCAGTTCCGCATCCAAGAGGGGGCGTCACTGGAGAAGATGTTCCGCGAGAAGCTTGACGGCATAGAGTCGCTGCTGGCAGAGGTGGCACCCTATGAGCAATCGCGCGTAGAGAAGATCAAAGAGCATCTGATGCAGAATCTGGAGAAGCTGGCGGACGAGCAGAAACGCCAGATTGACCGCAACCGGCTGGAGCAGGAGATGATTTACTATCTGGAGAAACTGGATATCAACGAAGAGAAAGTACGTCTCACCAATCATCTGAAATACTTCCGCGAGACGCTGGACGGCGACGGAAGCGGTGTAGGCAAGAAATTAGGCTTTATCGCGCAGGAGATGGGTAGAGAGATCAACACTTTAGGCTCAAAGAGCAACCAATCGGAGATGCAGATTATCGTGGTGAAGATGAAAGACATCCTGGAGCAGATCAAAGAGCAGGTATTGAATGTACTATAAACCGGTTCAGAACCGAAGCAGAACTATGATATATATTTTTTGTGCGCCAAGCGGCAGTGGCAAATCGACGATGGTCCGTCATTTGCTGGAGAAACACCCCGATCTGTTCGAGTTATCGATCTCATGCACTACCCGTGCTCCGCGCGGGCAAGAGGTACATGGAAAGGAGTACTATTTTGTGACGGTAGACGAGTTTAAGCAACGGATCGCCAATGATGAGTTCATCGAGTTTGAGCAAGTGTATGAAGGTCTATACTACGGTACTCTGAAAAAAGAGATAGAGCGCATCGAGCAAGACGGCAAGCAGGTGCTTTTTGACGTAGATGTCAAGGGGGGAATCAACCTCAAGCACATCCTCGGTGAAAGAGCCACTTCGATTTTTATCTGTCCTCCTTCGATCGAGGAGTTACGCAACCGTCTGGAAAGGCGCGGAGACACTTCGCCGGAGATGATAGAGAAGCGTATCGCCAAAGCCTCGACAGAGATGGAGGACATGAAATATTTCGACCGCGTGGTGGTGAATGACCGTCTGGAGCACGCCTTCGAGCAGTTAGACGAAATCATAAACGAGCAATAAGTGTTGAAGACAGGTATCTACGGCGGCAGTTTCAATCCGATACACTATGGTCATATCGGGTTGGCGAAATGGGTGATAGAGCACACCGATCTGGACGAGTTATGGCTGATGGTGTCTCCCAACAACCCTCTCAAGCCGGCTTCGGAGTTATCCGACGCGCAAGAGCGGTTAGCCCAAGCGCGCGAAGCTACGCAAGGTATTGCAGGAGTGCGGGTCTCGGATTTCGAGTTCAGCCTACCCCGCCCTACTTACACTGCCAACACACTCAGAGCGCTGCATAAAAAATATCCGGAAAGAAACTTTGTTTTGGTCATCGGCGAGGACAATCTGCGAATTCTGAACCGATGGCGCGAGTGGGAGTGGATTATCGCCAATCATGAGATATATGTCTATCCGCGTCACGGAGAAACAAAGGGGTCAGAAATCCAGGACAAGCACATCATTTTGCTTCAAGGAGCGCCTTACTTTGACATCTCGAGCACGGAAATACGGCAGCAAAGCAAAAAAAACACGAAATAATTTGTATATATGCAAAATTTTTCGTACCTTTGCAACGCCAATTAGAAAAAACAATCTTTAATAACAATAAATCTATGACAAGAACCACATTTAATCGCCTTCGTAGCGTAAAAGACAGTTTGCCTCACGGCAGTATGGATGCTATTGCACAAGAGTTGAATATCACTGCTGATGAGGTGCGCGCCTATTTCAACGGTGAGGGAATTGCAGACTATCACATGGAAGCAGGTCCTGAGGGCGGCATTGTTACATTCTCCAACACCCGAATTCTGGAGGTAGCACTCCGAATTGCGTGGGAGGCCAAGAACAATCTGTGATTGCGTTGAAGAAGCGCTATAACAATTTTTGGAAGGTGGCAACTCCGGTGATTATAGCCGGGGTGCTTCCTTTTCTGTTTTCTTCGCGCGCGTTCGCGCAAGAGGAGGGGCGTATTTCTACGGATACGGTCACAGAAATTCAGACGGCAGACCCGGTTGCTGCCAGGCGGTTGAAGCATCAGAAGGAGTTCTCTTACGGCGCCTTTGCCTCAATAGAGAGCAATTATCTCTGGCGCGGACTGAATTTGGGAGGACTATCCTTGCAAAGCAGTGCCAATATCAGTTACTGGGGCGTCTATTTAGACATGTGGTGGAATTTAGGCGTGCCGGATTACGGGTTCAAAGCCTTCCAGCCGGAAGTGGATTTGACATTCGGTTTCAGGCGATGGGGATTGGATATATGCGCCATGTATGTATATAATTTCAACAAGGGGTTCTTTGATTTCAGCAACTATCCTCCCGGCTCCGGCGGTAATGGTCTGGAGGTGCGCGGACGATACACTGTGAGCGACAAAATTCCCCTGAGTTTTCTATGGGCGACCAAAGTGAGCGCCAAAGACGGTTATTATGACGAGTCAGGCGAGTTGAAGCGGGCGTGGTCAACGTATATAGAGGTGAGTTACACCCACACCTTCAAGAACGGCCTCAGTCTCTACGGGGCGGTAGGAATGACGCCATGGCGAAGCATCTATACCTATTATTACGGAGGTGCGATGGTGAACAATATCGACCTGAGGTGCTGGAAGAAATGGGTGGTGAGCAAGCACTGCGGAATACAGTTGACGGGGCAGTTGATGCTGAATCCGTATTTCATGACGGACCGTACGGCAGCCGAAGCCGTTTACAGCCACCATCAGTTAGGTTCGCCCCAGCTGAACGGAAATATCGGTGTGAAAGTTTTTTTGATAAAATAACGAACTAATATTATATTTAAGGTAAAAAGATGAAAAAACTTGTACTATGTATGGCAGTGCTGGTAAGCAGCCTGCAGGTAATGGCAGAGATCAAATTCGGCTATGATGCCGGAGCGGAGATTGTCAGTTCTTACATCTGGCGTGGTCAGTACAACGGTGGTTTGAGTTTTCAGCCCAACGCAACAGTAGGTTTTGATGCCGCAGACGAGAAGGTATCCTTCCGTATCGGTGCGTGGGGAAGTGTCGGTGCCAGTGACTGGAAGTTCCGTTTCAACCAGCCGGAGCGTTTGGACGGAAGCAATCCCAACACCTATTTTGTGCCGGAGGTAGATCTTCTGGCAACGTTGAACATCTACGGTCTTAACCTCGGAGCCACCCACTATTATTATTTCGGCGGTACACCATTCTTCTCCGGTTTGGAGGAAGACGGCGGAAGCCAGACTGAGGTGTCGTTGGGTTATGACTTCGGGGTGCTGAGTCCGGTAGGTCTCTATTTCAACTGGTACACGATGGTAGCCGGCAACGACTGCTACTATGAGGGTCTATTGGGCGATGCCAAACGTGCATGGTCCAGCTATATCGAAGTAGGCTACAAACAAGAGTTGCCTCTGGGTTTCTCGGCAGAGTTGCAGGTAGGAATGACACCATGGCGAAGCACTTATACCGACTACGATGACGGCTGGAACGGCAAGGGTTTTGCCGTAACCAATATCGCAGCCCGTCTGGGCAAAGAGTTTGAGACCGAGTTCTGTACCATTGATCTCTTCCTCTCCGGCAGTATCAATCCCTATAACCTCAACAAGGAAAATGCCTTTGTCTGGGAAGCCGGCGATGACAAACTCTATCAGCAGAAAATAAACGGAACAATCGGCGTTGGCATCTGGTTCTGATGAATAAAAAACAATACGTAATCGTTTCTGCTCTGGCAGGAATTATTCTCTTGACAGTGGCGCTCTTCAGGTATGAGGAGCGCCCTCTGCAAAAGACCTATTTCCATAACGAAGGAAAGGTTTTCGGCACCTATTACAAGGTGCAATACGACGGAACGGCAGACTTGCAACCGGCGATAGACAGTGCGTTTAAGGCTTTTGACCGATCGCTTAGCATGTTCAATCCAGAGTCGGTCATCTCCGCCGTCAACAATAATCGCGACACCGTTACTGATGCGCGGTTTGAGCAAATGTGGGCACAAGCGATGGAAGTGAGCGAATGGAGCGAGGGGGCGTTTGATATCACCGTTGCGCCGCTGGTCAACTTATGGGGATTCGGGTTCAAACATCGCGAGGAAGTCACAGAGGCGAAGATTGACTCCGTGATGCCGCTGATAGGCTGGCAGAAGGTGCGGCTGGAGAACCATCATGTCATCAAAGAGGATCCGCGTATGATGCTGGATGCCAGCGCAGTAGCCAAGGGTCAAGCCTGCGATGTGATAGCCGAAGTACTGAAAGCTCACGGTGCAGAAAACTGGCTGGTGGATATAGGCGGCGAAGTGGTGTCGCGGGGTAACAACAGTCAGGGCAATGCCTGGCGGATAGGTATCACCAAGCCTGTTGACGACTCTACCGGGGTGCAGAACGAAATCCAAGAGGTTATCGAAGTGCATGATATAGCAATGGCAACGAGCGGCAACTACCGCAACTTCTATTACGAAGGCAAGGAGCGCCGCAGCCACACGATTGATCCACGAAGCGGCAAACCCGTGCAGCACTCGCTGCTGAGCGCAACGGTTGTAGCCGGTAACTGCATGAAAGCCGACGCTCTGGCAACGGCATGTATGGTTCTCGGAGAGGAGAAAGCACTCCCGATGATAGAGAAAGCCGGCGCGGCGTGCTATCTGATTATAGCGCAAGGCGACAGTCTTGTGGTCAAGACCTCCAAAAACTGGCAATACTAACAAACCACTATCTATACTCATGAAAAAATGCTTGTTAATAAGCCTCATCAGTCTGGCTATGATCTCCTGTAGCCAGTCTCTCCAAGTAGCTTCACCCGACGGCGGACTGACTCTCCGTTTTGAGCAGACTTCCTCCGGAGGCATTGCTTATAGTGTAAGTCGCGGAGATAAGATGATCATCGCCCCTTCGCCACTGGGATTTGAGACGAAAGAGGTATCATTATGCGACAGTTTTGAGATCACAGGAACAGAGCACAGCTCATATGACGATACATGGGAGACGGTCTGGGGCGAAGAGCGCGAGATCAGAGACCACCACAACACCATGACAGTGCATCTAAGGCATGTGTCGGGAATGCTGATGGACATAGAGTTCAGGGTGTTTGACGACGGTGTGGCATGGCGATACCATTTCAAGGGTCAAGGAGACCAAGAAACAAATACAAAACTCACCATCACCGAGGAACTGACCTCCTATCGTTTCACCCAAGGAGCCGAAGCATGGTCTATTCCATGGCGTACAGAATATTATGAAGGGCTGTGGCAAAAGAGAACAATCAAGGGACAAAGTGACCAAGAACCAAGTACAAAGGACACACTGTGTTCGCCTGTCACCTTAGAGTTTGAGGACGGCACGTACGGTTTCCTCCATGAAGCAGCACTAACCGACTATCCTGCGCAGAATTTCCATGTCAGCGACGGGGCAGTACGCACTTATCTCACGCCGTGGATGAATGCACAAGAGAACAATGCAAAAAGCACAAAAGAGATAAAGGCATATATCGAGACACCGTTTGAGACCCCGTGGCGGTTTGTGGTTCTGACAAAGACTCTGCCGGAGTTAGTAGCGAGCCGTATCATGCTGAACCTCAACGAACCCTGCGCCATAGAGGACCCATCATGGATCAAGCCGACGAAGTTTATGGGCATCTGGTGGGGAATGCATATCAAGACCATGACCTGGGAACAGGGTCCCAACCATGGCGCTACAACGCCTAACATGGAACGATATATGCGTTTTGCCAAAGAACACGGCATCGGCGCAGTCTTAGCGGAGGGCTGGAACAAAGGCTGGGAAGACTGGAAGCACTTTGATTTCACGACTCCTTATTCTGACTGGGATATGGATTATCTGACGCATCTGTCGGACAGTTTAGGCGTGCAGATCGTAGGTCACAACGAGACCGGGGGTAATGCAGCCGATTATGAGGCTCAGCTCGACTCGATCTACCGGTATCATGCCGACCATGGGATTCATGTGATCAAGACCGGCTATGTAGCACCTATCATCCGCACGAAAGACGGTCTGCAGTGGAACAAAGGGCAATCGGGTGTACGGCATTACCGCAAAGTGATCGAGACAGCCGCCCGCTACCATATAGCCATCGACAACCACGAACCGGTAATGCCGACAGGCTTGCAGCGAACGTATCCTAATCTAATGACACAAGAGGGCGTTCGCGGTCAAGAATGGAATGCCTGGAGTGCGGACGGAGGCAGTCCTTGCGAGCATGTAACCGTGCTGCCTTATACCCGTATTCTGGCAGGTCCGGTGGACTATACGCCGGGCGTATTCCATTTTGAAAATCCCGTTATTCCGACGACCCGTGTCCATGCTACGCTGATGAATCAGCTTGGACTTTTTGTCTGCTTCTATTCGCCGCTGCAGATGGCGTGTGATCTGCCAGAACATTACATGGAGCACCCGGAGGCGTTCCGGTTTATCGAGCATGTCCCATGCGACTGGGAGCGATCAATCCTTTTGGATGGGAAAATAGGCGACTATTGTATCTTTGCCCGGCAGGAAAGGGGCAGCTCAAAATGGTATATAGGAGGTATTACTGACGAGAACGCCCGTGAGGTAAGTATCCCTTTATCCTTTCTAAATGACCAAACGGCAAATTATAAAACGACGCTTTACCTGGATGCAGATGATGCCGACTGGCAGAGTAAGCCATATGCTTATACTATTGACCGAATGAATGTAACTTCAGCCGATACTTTGCACCTGCGCATGGCACCCGGCGGAGGTTTCGCTGCAGAGATTATTCCGTTTTGAGAGAGGTATCCGACATGCCGGGCGGTATATATTTGCAAAAGAGCACGGATAGAGGAGCAACAGATTAGCCGGTTAGAGGACTACGAGGAGTCCGACAGGAAAAAACCGCTCCCAAGTGTCGGTTTTCTGTATTAAGTGCCGAAAAAAATCTTTTTTATTTGCATATATCAAAAAAAAATACTAATTTTGCAGGCTGATTTTGTAAAATAGCCAAATAGGCGATAGAGAAGACTATAATATAATATAAGCAGAAACGTTCTCGGAATAGAATAAACCGTGGCATACGACAAGAAACACTTGCAAGACACACACAAGGAGCACATGGACACAGGGAAAAAACTATATATCACCATAGCCATTATACTATCCGTTTTCGGGATGACCGGATGCGGGGAATATCAAGCATTGCTCAAATCCCGCGATCCTGAACTGAAATACGAGAAAGCATTGGAGTATTTCAACAACAAAGAGTACACCAAAGCGCAAACCTTATTGGAAGATATATCCAGTTACTACCGCGGCACCGAGCGTAGCGAAGACGTATTAGCCTATCTGGCACGAAGTTATATGGGCCAAAAGAGTTACAGCTCCGCCGCCCAATACTACGAAGCCTATATCCGCAACTACCCCAAAGGACAATATGCTATCGAGGCACGGTTTCAGTTAGGCCATTGTTATTATTTGGATTCGCCGGATGCACGTCTGGATCAGGACATTACCAACAAAGCCATCGAAGCCTATACGCAGTTTATCGAACTGTATCCCGAGAGCCCATATAGTGAACAAGCTTACACGGAAATGGGCGAGATGCAGGAGAAGCTGGCACTAAAAGAGCTCTACAGCGCAAGACTGTACTACAATATGGGTTCGTATCTGGGAAACAACTATCTGAGTTGCGAGATCATCAGCCGCAATGCGCTCAAGAACTTCCCCGACACGAAGTACGCCGAAGAGTTCCACTGGCTGATACTACAAGCCAAACACGCCCAGGTAGTGATGTCCTACGAAGAGAAGCGCTTGGAGCGCGCCCGGGACACACAAGACGAATGTTACAACTTCATGACGGACTATCCCGATTCGAAACACCGCTCCCAAGCAGAGAAAATGCTCAAAGAGATGAAGAAGATAACCAAGGAGAACTGAGCCGGAGAAGAAAAAAAAGAATAAACAGATAAATACAAAAAATATGGATTACAAGAAATCAAAAGCCCCCAAGACCACGGTGACTCGTGACCTCAACCAGCTTACCGAGCCGGTAGGAAATGTGTATGAGACCATTGCTATCTTAGCCAAACGCGCTAATCAGATTAGCGGAGCCATCAAAAAAGAACTGGATGCCAAGCTGCAAGACTTCTCTATTCCGCAGGACGCACTGGACGAGACCTTTGAGAACAAAGAGCAGATAGAGATCTCCCGTACCTACGAGCGGATGCCGAAAGCCACCTTGATTGCTACGCAGGAACTGATTGACGGTGAACTGGTGTACCGCACCGCCAACCGTGACGACATCCTCAAGTAAAAAAAGAGCCTCCAAAGGTGCGAACAGCCCGAAAGTGGACATTAGAGGGAAACACATTATTGTAGGTGTGAGCGGTGGTATAGCCGCTTACAAGATACCGGAGCTGATAAGGCTGCTGGTGAAGCAGGGAGCAGAAGTACGCGTGACGGTGACTCGTCACGCGTTAGAATTTGTAACGGAGTTAACTCTTCAGACTGTCTCCGGGCACAAGGTTTATAGCGATGTGTTCGGTGCCATCAACGAGCACGCAACGGAGCACATCTCGTTGCCGGAGTGGGCGGACATAATGATTGTAGCACCTGCCACTGCCAATGTGTTAGGCAAGTTCGCCGCCGGCATTGCCGATGACGCTCTGACAACCACTTTCAGTTCCTGCGCCGCCCGCAAGCCCATCGTGCTTGCTCCGGCGATGAACGACAAGATGTGGGAGAACCCCGCCACCCAAAACGCCATCCGCACTCTCCGTTCATGGCAGGGTATTCATGTCATCGAACCGGCAGAAGGCGTTCTGGCGTGCGGCACTAGCGGCAAAGGGCGGATGCCGGAGGTAGAGGTTCTTGCCGAGCAAGTGAAAGCCGCGCTGAGCAAAAAGACGATGCAAGGCAAACGGGTGCTGATCACAGCCGGTGCAACGATAGAAAAGATCGACCCCGTACGGTATATCAGCAATTTCTCGACCGGCAAGATGGGTTACGCCATCGCTCGCGAGTGTCTGCGCCGCGGCGCGGAAGTGACACTTATTAGCGGCAAGACCCAACTGACGATAGAGGGATACGAGGGTTTGCAGAAAACAGATATAGAATCCGCCCAAGAGATGTTCGAGGCATCGCGCGAGGCATTTGCGAGTGCGGACATAGCCATCTTCACCGCCGCCGTAGCCGACTACTCCCCCGCAAAGCCCGCTACAGAGAAAATCAAACGGCAAGAAGAGAATACGACTCTCCTCCTACACGCCAATACAGACATAGCTGGCGAGTTGAGCCGCAGCAAGCGAATCGGGCAGACAACAATAGGTTTTGCTTTAGAGACCAACGATGAGGAAGCCAATGCGCAGAAGAAACTGCAGAAGAAAGGGTTGGACTACATCGTCATGAACTCGCTGCAAGACAAAGGTGCCGGATTTGGCGTAGATACCAACAAAGTAACGCTCTACGGCATCAACGGCATCAAAAAAGACAGCCCCCTTGAATCGAAGGAAGCTGTCAGCCGGTGGCTTCTGGATGCCTTAGGGTATTAGCATTTCTTTATTTAAAGAATCCTAACAAACCTTTGCGTTTAGATTCCTCTTGTTGCTCAGAAGGATTCTCAGCGGACGCTGTTTCTGCGGTCTCAGTCTCAGGATGCCACTCCTCACGAGCATCAATAGTACCGAGCTGCGATTCTACGAACTTGACCACATCCTGTAACGCTTCCGTGAAGTGAGCAAAGTCTTCTTTATATAGGAACAGTTTGTGCTTCTCGAACTGCGGAGCCTCATCTTCTCCCATTGACTTCTTCTTGCTCTCTGTGATGCACAGATACAAATCTTCATTACGTGCTTTTTTGACATCCAAATAATAGATGCGCTTACCTGCCTTCAACGACTTGGAATAGACGATTTCAGGCTCTTTTCTGTCTTCAAATCTCCGATTTTCCATCTTAAAAATAATTAGTTATCTCATTTTACGCCACAAAATTACTACTTTTTTTGCATATTACAAAAATTTTTTGTAATTTTGTGCCATATTTTTGAATTTTTAGTATAATGATTAGTAGAACACTGGTTCGAACGAGGGTCATTCAAACCCTTTACGCCTATTACAAAGACGGAGACAAGACTTCGTTGAGTGCTAAAAAAGAGTTGCTGAAATCTTTCAGCGACAGTTATGATTTATATGTGTTACTGCTGAGTTTGGTGAACGAGTTGACACAATATGCCGAAGAGCAGATTGAAGCGGCAGAATCGCGCGCCAAAGTGATGCATGAGGAATACACCGCCAACAGACGTTTTGTAAACAACCGCCTTTCCCAGAAAGTATTCAACAACCGCCCCATTCGCAATTATCTAGCGAACAACAAACTGAGTTGGGAAGCCGGCATGGATGCCATGGGAGCGATCTACAAGGAACTGACAGAGACCGATTATTATAAGGAATACATGTCCGCGGAGAAAAACACATACGAAGACGACAAGCGCGTCTGGCGTAAGATATACACCGAGTTGCTACCCTACAACGAAGCACTCTACTCCGCTTTGGACGAGATGGAAGTAGTACTGGACAGGAACAACTGGACGGTAGATGTAGATATGATGCTAACTTTCGCCATCAAGACCCTGAAACGTTTCGAAGAAGAAGGGAATGACGACCAAGAGATTCTGCCCATGTTCAAGCAGGAAGAAGACCTGGATTTCGCCAAAGACCTGCTACGCTATGCCATAGAAGAAAAAGACCGCTATGAGCAGTTGATCGACACGCACCTGAGGAACTGGGATGCCAGCCGCGTAGCATACATGGACCGCATCATTCTGCAGACGGCGTTGGCAGAGTTATTCCATTTCGACGATATCGCATTGGAAGTGACGTTGAACGAGTATATCGAGTTGAGCAAAGAGTACTCGACGGACAAGAGTTACACCTTTATCAATGGGGTGCTGACAGAAATCATGCGAGACGAGAAACGCCAAGGGACACTGATGAAGGCGATGGGGATGAGGGTTTAGAATTGAAAGTTGAGAAAATAATAACTAAAACAAAAATATTATGTTAGATTTAATTTTGCTGCAAGCAACTCAAGCACAAGGACAAGGAAGTCAATGGTCATTTTGGATTATGATGATTCTGATTTTCGTAGTATTCTATTTCTTTATGATCCGTCCTCAGACCAAGAAGCAGAAAGAACTTCAGAAACAGCGCGACGAGATGAAGAAAGGTGACAAAGTGGTAACAGCCGGTGGTATCTACGGCGAGATCAAGGAGATTCAGGAAAATACCATCCTGCTGACCGTTGCCAAAGAAGTGACCATCAAAGTGGACAAACAGAGCGTCTATATCGCTGCAGAGGATGCACAAGCATCCGCTCAGAAATAAGCGAAGAGCATATACGGGATTCCACAAGGGAATGAAGTGGCGTGAGGTACTGACATACTTATGCTTCGTAGCATTAGCGACAGCTATATGGTACGGCAGAGCGTTACGCTCGGTACACGACAAGACTCTCTCAGTAGAGGTCCAATATGTTGGCATACCGGGTACGGTGAGTTTGGACACTCCCCTTCCCGACCGGCTGACGATACAGGTTCGCGATGCCGGCACGCGGTTACGCCTGTATTCCGACGCGCCGTTGACGGTGAGTATTGACCTCACGGGACGGTTTCATTCTTCATCAGGAGAAGTGACTATTTCTTCAGAGACGCTCAAGACGGCTGTCAAGCAGCAGTTGCAGGGAACGACCAACCTGCAGAAAATCAGTCCGTCCATAATCCGCTCCACCTATCGCACGCAGACACAGAAACGGGTGCCGGTAATATTACACCACAAGATCGAGTGTGCGCCAGAGTACCAGTTAGCCGAGGAACCGCTGCTGATGCAGAGTTCAATACTGGCATACGGAGCCAAAGAGGCATTAGACAGTCTGGAGAGTGTGCAGACCAAGACCCTTGTGCTGGACGATGCCAGAGACACTATCCTCTCTTCTGTGGGACTGATAGCGCCCAAAGGTATCCGGTTGTCACAAGGGAGTGTAAAGGTTCAGGTAGTGGCCGAGCGGTACTCGGAGAAAGCAATCACCGTACCGATCGAGATCAAGAATGTACCGGAAGGCAGCCGTGTAAGACTTTTTCCACAACAAGCGACGGTGACGCTACACGTAGGACTGAGCCACTGGAAAAATATCCACGACAACGACATACATGCCTATTGCGTATATAGCGACTCTCTGGAGACTCTGCCTGTAGAGGTGAGAAGCGAAAACAGCGAGGTCATGCGTATGCGCGTACACCCAAGTACAGTAGAATATTTAATAGAACATAATTAGACGACAGATGAAAAAAATACAGATGGTTGATTTGCAGAGCCAATACCTGCATATCAAAAAAGAAATTGACAAGGGTATCCAAGAGGTGATAGACACGGCATCTTTTGTCAAGGGTGGCAAAGTGACTGATTTTCAACACCATTTGGAGAGTTACACAGGCGCGAAGCATGTTATCCCTGTGGGGAACGGAACAGACGCGCTGCAGATAGCACTGATGAGCCTTGGACTGAAAGCCGGCGATGAGGTGATCACTCCGACCTTCACATTCATTGCCACTGCAGAGGTGGTAGCGTTGTTAGGCCTGACGCCGGTGGTAGTAGATGTAGAATGGGGGACGATGAACATGTCAATAGAAGCAGTAAGAAGAGCTATCACGCCCCGGACGAAAGCGATAGTGCCGGTACACCTGTTCGGACAATGCGCCGACATGGAACCTCTGATGGCACTGGCCAAAGAGCATCATCTAACCATCATCGAGGATGCCTGCCAAGCCATAGGCGCCGAGTACACCTTCTCAAACGGCGAAAAGAAGCAAGCCGGCACAATAGGTCAGATCGGGTGTACCAGTTTCTTCCCATCCAAGAACTTAGGCTGCTACGGCGACGGAGGTGCTATATTCACCAACGATGACGAGTTAGCGGGCAAGATGCGCGCTATTGCCAATCATGGTATGGTGGTACGCTATCACCATGACATGATCGGAGTGAACAGCCGTTTGGACTCGATTCAGGCAGCAGTACTGGATGCCAAGTTACCGCATCTGGATGAATATATTGCTTCGCGTCAACGTGCCGCAGCATACTACGACAAGGCATTCAGAGACAACGAGCACCTGCTCATACCGGAACGGACGGCACAATCGACACATGTCTTCCACCAATACACCTTACGGTTACAGAATGTAGATCGTGAGGCACTGCGCGCCAAGCTACAAGAAGCCGGTATTCCGGCAATGATCTATTATCCGGTGCCATTGCACATGCAGAAAGCATACCAAGACCCGCGATATAAAAAGGGAGACTTCCCCGTAGCAGAACAACTGGCCGAATGTGTACTGTCGCTACCGATGCATACGGAGTTGGATGAAGAACAGCTCAGATATATCACAGAAAAAACAATAGAGTTCATAAACCAATAAGAACAGGTCCAGATGTCGTCCCTAAGTCTTGTACAACAGCAGAAATTGCAGACCAAACTGTCGCCGGCACAAATCCAGTTGATAAGGATGTTGGAATTGCCAACAGTAGATTTGCAAAAGAGAATCAACGAGGAGTTGCAGGAGAATCCTGTGCTCGAAGAAGGAGCAAATCCCAACGAGTTGGAGCAGATTCAGGATGATTCGTATGAAAACGAGGACTACGACACCGAAGACCGCTATCAGGATATTGAACAGGATTTACGCGATTACGGTGCAGCAGACGACGACTATGAGCCTATTGTATCGCACAGCAGCCAAGGCGGCGGATATGAGGATAGTGGTTCAAGAGAGATTCCGTACGGTGGTGAAAGTTTGATCGACTACCTCAAATCTCAAGTCTATCTGACCAAGATGACTAAGCCGCAGCGACACATCGCCAAGTGGGTATTGGGAAATATAGACGATGACGGCTATCTGCGCCGCACAACGGAACAGTTGGTGGACGATCTGGCCTTTCAGGAAAGCTTGATAGTCTCGGATGAAGAGATGGCAGAAATAGTAGGCCAAATTAAGGAGTTTGACCCTCCCGGAATAGCCAGTGCCGATGTGCGCGAGTGTCTGCTGACGCAACTCAAACACAAGGAGCAGACAGAGGCTGTAACGTTAGCGACAAAGATCCTGACTAAATATTATGGTGAGTTCACGAAGAGACATTACGAACGATTGCAGCAGTCCCTGGGTGTAAGCGAAGAGGAGTTCCGCGCAGCGGTAAACGAAATCACCCGACTTAACCAAAGCCCAACTAACGCTTTCACCTCCACTGCATTAGAGAGCAACACGGCCACGATTATACCTGATTTTGAGGTTTTGAACTACGATGGTAAATTGAGAGTGTCGGTAATGACCGGTGACATTCCGTCGCTGCACGTAAGCGATGACTATAAGCAGATGATTGAACAGTTGGACAGCAAGAAGGACAAAGAGGCGGTGCGGTTTATCAAGAACAACATCACCTCAGCCACCATGTTTATCGATGCCATCCGCAAACGCAACGAAACACTGCTAAAGACCATCACAGCACTGGCAGGATTTCAGCGAGAATTCTTTATGGAAGGCGATGAGAGTCTGCTAAAGCCACTTGTGCTACAAGACTTGGCCGATGCCACCAATATGGATCTCAGTACTATATCGCGCGCATGTAATAACAAATATGTGCAGACTGATTTTGGTATTTATCCATTGAAGTTCTTCTTCTCCGAATCCCTCAAGGACAGCGAGGGAACAGACGTTTCGACACGTGCCATCCGCCAAGCATTGCGCGAGGTGGTGGATAGCGAAGACAAGACCTCTCCGCTCGGCGATGAACAGATTGTAGAAGCACTACGTGAGCGAGGACTGATAGTAGCACGAAGAACTGTAGCCAAATACAGAGATTTGATGGGTATCCCGGTAGCAAGAATGCGAAAAGAGGTATGATTCAGTCCAAAGACATATTGCATGGCATAGCAACAATGCTCAGCGTGATACTCTACCCGATGCTGATGCCCACGTACGGTATGATATGCTTCTCGACAACAATGAAAGCCATAGCTGGCGGAATGCTCCCGTGGCAAATCGCCGCTCTGTGTGTAGGAATGACTTTTCTGTTGACGGTACTGATCCCTATCTCGGCTATCAAGATCATGATACGCCGCGGCAAGGTAAGCGACCTACATATAGCCGATGCCCGCGAACGGACAGTGCCCTACCTATACACTCTATGCAGTTTCGGATTCTGGTGTTATTTTCTCATCGGCGTACTGCATGTGCCTGGATATGTAGGGATTACTGCTATCGGAGGTACGGTAGCATTATTCATTGTGATGCTCATCAACTTCAGATGGAAAATCTCGGCGCACCTCACCGGCATGGGAGGACTGATCGGAGGAGTGATGAGTTATTATCTGACAGGAGGCGGGGGAAATCTCGTTTTTCCCCTTGTACTGATGGTGGTAGCACTGATGCTGATGTATGCAAGGCTATACCTCAACGCCCACACGCCGCTACAGGTAGTAGCAGGACTGCTATTGGGATTATGTTGTACTTTTATTCCTAACATGATACTAGCTTATGTGGTATAAAAAACTGATAACAAGCATACTTCTCGTTCTCGGAGCAGCGACGGGAATGGCGCAGCAGTTGAGTGAGAAATCCAAGATATCGCTTATCACCTGTTCCCCTGGCGACGAACTCTACGCCCGCTACGGACACACAGCATTGCTCGTTTATGATCCGGCACAGAATATCCAGTGGGTATTCAACTACGGATTGTTCGATTTCGAGGTGGAGGATTTCTACCTCAAGTTTGTCAAGGGTGAGACCTTTTACGAATTGGGTGTTGAGGACTATCAGCAGTTTCTAATAGCCTATTCTTTGGAGAACAGACAGGTCTATGAGCAGGAACTTAATCTAAGTCTGGAACAACGGCAAGCGTTCCTGGATGCCCTGTTGGAGAACTACCTACCACAGAATAGGAAATACCTCTATAACTTCGTTTTCGACAACTGTGCCACGCGCCCTTTGACGCTGATCAGGAATGTACTCGGACAAGAATTCAAATCGACCTATCGCGGTTATCAAGGACTGACTTATCGGGAGTTTATAAGCCATTATTCGCGTCCCTCATCATGGGCAGACTTCGGAATCAACCTGCTGTTCGGCAAACGAGCCGACCAGCCAATGACAGAGGGAGCAAACCTCTTCTTGCCGGAGGAGGTAATGAATTATGTTGCAGGAGCAACACTATCAGACAGCAAGGAACTGGTAAGAAGCCAGTCGATTCACCCCTTTGAAATCAAAAAAGTACCATGGTATGAAACATGGTATTTCGGAGCTGTACTATTCTTGATACTAACTATCGCCATATCACGTATTGACCGCCACAGAGGCAAGTTCTCATGGTGGTACGATGCCATCTTTGTGGTAATTTACCTGCTATTGACAGGACTGATATTCTTTCTGGTACACTACTCGATTCATCCTCTGGTGGGATACAACTGGCGATTATTAATTTTCCCAATGATACATCTATGCGCAAGACTCACCTATTTCTTTCGTGCCTGATTGCTTGCATGGCTATGCCTCTGACAGCCAAAATGCCCAAACTGACGGTAGTAATACTGGCAGACGGGCTGGACGTGTATAGCGTAGAGCGAATGCGTAATGACTGGTCTGAGGGAGGACTATACACGATGGTCGAGCACGGTGCTGCAGGCCGGTGTTCATATCCTTTTGCCGTTTATGGGGGAAATGAGACAACTGCAAGTATATTCACCGGCGTACAACCTGCAGAGCATGGCTATAGCATGGATTATGTCTATCACGCATCGGACAGGTTACCACACATGACATTAGAGGACAAGCGTGCTGCTGGCATCGGCACTACGCTCAAACTCTCGCCTCGCGCCATTCAATGCCCGACTCTCACCGATCTGATGAGACTGCAGTATGGCGAATTCTGTCAGGTATATGCCATCGGTCTCAAGCCTGCCACAACGATAATCATGGCGGGACATGGCGCTAACGGCTGCTGTTGGATTGACCCTCAACGCCACCTGTGGGTAACGTCCTCCTATTACACCAAAGGACTACCCTCGGCAGCGGATGAGATGAACACGGAAGGGACGATACAACAAACCATAAACGCCAATAAGACACGCACTCTCAACACCAACATTGCCAATGAGCAAGTTATCCAACTGGCACTCCGGTTACAGGAGTCTGCGAGACTTGGCGAAGATTTGGTTCCGGATATGCTGCTCCTTGAACTGACGACTCTTCCAACATCAGTCAAATCCGACCGCATCGAATCGATTGAGCACGAAGATACTTATAACCGTCTCAATGAGCAAATGGGAAAACTGATTACCACACTTCAACAGAAACTGGGAACAGCTAATGTAGATTTTATTGTGATCGGAAGACCGGTATATGGCATCGGCATTGCTCCTCTTCAGCGGATAGGATTGGATCCCTCTCAGTTTGACTGTGACAGGATGGCAGCCTTGACTAATACTTATCTTATGGCTCTTCACGGCAATGAGCGATGGATAGAAGGAGTCTATGGACAGTCGCTGTACCTGAACCGCACACTGATCAACCGCAAACACCTATCTCTTCAAGAGATGCAGCGCGAGGTAGCGGAATTTATCACCGAGTTTGAGGGTATCCAGTCGGCTTATACAGCAGCTGAGGTATCCAAATCGCCGCTTGCCTCATCGCTTGGCAAAAGACATATAGGCGATGTCGTCTTCACGCTTGAGGCAGGATGGCAACTGATGGAGAGAGACAAAGAGCCATTGGATCTTGTGATTGAATCGAATCCTGTGTCGCCGGTGTATATTTACTCGCTGCATCACCAATATCTGCCAGAGCAGTTAGAGGCGACAGCATTGCTGAAATATCTATGCCATTTTTAATGTCACATTTTTAATATCAAATATAGAAACAACAGAAATATGTTATTTTACGAAATTAAAGTTCATTATCAACGCCAGACGGGAGAAGATAATCCCGGAGCAGTCAAGGAGACCTATCTGGTAGAGGGTTTAACTTGTGCCGATGTAGAGAACAGATTGATGGAAGAAATCAAACCGCTTATCTTCGGCGACTGCGAAGTAGTGAGTTGCAAAAAGGCTCAGTTCTACGATATGCTCACTTCTCCGGAGGCGAGCAACTGGTACAAAGCACGTGTGGAACTAATCACCGTAGAGGATAACGGCAAAGAGACGCGCAAAGCAGTGACTATTCTGGTACAAGCGACGACGATGGAGTTCGCTTTCAAGAATCTCAAAGAGAAAATGTCGAATCTTGACTACGAAGTGATTAGTCTGCAAAAATCACCGATTTTGGAAGTGTTCCGTGCAGTAGATTGATATGCTACAGTTTGAGATCCCTGCCATATTACGTCAGAAAGCACCTGGAGTGCGGATTCCGTCTTTTTTGGTTCGATATCTGGAGCGCATCACTCATGTAGAACAAATGAACCGCTTTCTAAGGAACCATCCTCAGGAGCGGAATTACGATTTCATTCGCTTAGTACTCAACGAGGAACTGCAATGTACCGCATCCATAGAGGGCACAGAAAACATTCCGCAGGACAAGCGACCAGTGATCTTCGTCTCGAACCATCCTCTCGGCGGACTGGACGGCATGATTATTGCCCAGATGATACACGACACCAGAATAGCACAAGGCAAAGACACACTCCCGTTACGAGTGATTGTCAATGACTTGCTGATGTATATGGAGCCAATAGCTGACTTATGGGTACCAGTAAGCAAGATCAGCGGACAAAGCCGTGAGTATGCCAGACAGTATCAGGTAGCATGGGAGAAAGAGCAGGACATGCTCACATTTCCTGCTGGAGCATGTTCAAGAAAGCAGAAGAAAAACGGCAAGTGGGTAATAGAAGATCTGGAATGGCAGAAGAGTTTTGTGCAGAAAGCTATCCAATACAAACGGGATGTAGTACCCATCTATTTTGATGGGCATAACTCCGAGTTCTTCTACCGCCTCGCCTATTGGCGCAAGAAACTGGGCATCAAACTGAATATCGAAATGTTATACCTTGTGGACGAGATGTACGGCGCGCACGGACAGCATTTCACAGTACATGTACTACCGCCTGTTCCATACACCACCTTTGACCAAAGCCGTACACCAAAGCAGTGGGCGGAATATATAAAAAACATCGTTTATGGAAGAAATCATTGACCCCATTGACCGATCCTTGATTATCAACGAATTGGAGGGACATATGCTCCGCCCGTCGAACAAAGGAGGCAATCTCATATATGATATCACCTCGCATGACGCACCGAACACGATGCGCGAGATTGGTAGACTACGCGAGATCAGTTATCGCGACGGGGGTGGTGCCACCGGAAAAGCGATGGACATCGACGATATGGATCTGATGGCTAAACCGTACCATCAACTAATCGTCTGGGATCCCGATAATCAAGAGATCATCAGTGGCTATCGCTATCTGTTCGGGCATGAGGCTGTACTGGACAAGAACGGACAGCCGTATATCACTTCGGCGCATCTTTTCCACTACTCCGAGAAATTTATCAGAGATTATTTACCCCATACAATAGAGTTCGGCAGGGCATTTGTGCAGCCCAAATATCAAACAAGAGAAATGGGGGTGAAGGCGCTCTTCGCGCTGGATAATGTATGGGATGGTATAGGTGCAATCATGTATAATAACCCCGACATCTATTTCATGATCGGCAAAGTAACGATCTATCCCTCCTATCCGGAAATGGCAAGAGAACTGATATACGAATACCTCAATCGCTACCATCAAGGAGAGAAAGGACTGATTGCACCCTACAAACCGCTAACTTCCAATCCCCAGCTGATAGGAGAAGAAGAGGTATTCGTAGGAAATGATGCGCAAGAGAACTTCCATATTCTCCAGAAAGTAGTACGCGAACAAGGAACAGTTATTCCTCCTATGTTCTCTGCCTATCTCAACCTTACCAACGATCTCCGGTTCTTCGGCAACGCCCTCAACGATGAGTTGGCTAATGTCTATGAATCGGGCATCATGGTAGATTTGAGAACTGTATATAACGACAAAATTCAACGCTATATCTCCCCTTATATCGAATGGAAAGCATCGCAGAACGTATAAGTGCCATTCGCACAAATATCCCAAATGGGGTTAAACTGGTGTGTGTCAGCAAGTTTCAGCCGAAAGAAGCCATCGAAGAAGCCTATCAGGCAGGAGAACGCGATTTCGGTGAGAGCAGAGTACAGGAATTGAAACAGAAAGTGGCTTCATTACCGAATGATATACGCTGGCATTTCATCGGTCACTTACAAACCAACAAGGTACGTGATCTAATCCGACTGCATCCATACCTCATCCATTCTGTGGACTCACTGCGACTGCTACATACCATTGAAGAAGAAGCCTCAAAAGAAAGGATCGTACAAGATATTTTGCTTGAAGTGCATGTAGCTACAGAAAGCACCAAAACAGGATTCAGTCCAAAGGACTTGGCAGCGGTTATTAAAGAAGAGGGAATGCGTTTGAGCCATGTCCGCATATGCGGCGTGATGGCGATGGCTACCAACACAGACGATGAGGCTGAGATTCGCCGATGCTTTGAGAACACTGCAACTATTGCCAGACAAATCATAACATATTTACCAGCTGGTTCAACAACAAAGCCGGAGATATCAATGGGCATGAGTGAGGATTATCTTCTGGCTATCGAATGTGGCAGTACAATGGTCAGAATAGGATCATCTATCTTCGGTGAGAGGCGGAAAAAGAAAGCCTTTTTCTTTGATATGGACGGAGTGCTATTTGATAGTATGCCAACTCATGCAGAAGCATGGGGCGAAGTCATGCGCGCCCACGGCTGGCCATTCACCGCGTTGGACGTGTATATCAATGAAGGAAGAACCGGCAAATCGGTTATCCACGAGACAGTAGTCAAATACGCACACCGCGAGCCTACAGACGAAGAGACACAAGAGATTTACAATCAGAAAAAAGCTGCTTTTGCGCGTCTGGGAGGAGCCAAACCGATGAAGGATGTGGATAAAGTATTGAAACTACTCCACGAACGAGGTGACGCCATCTGGGTAGTGACCGGCAGTGGACAAAAAAGTTTGCTGGATCAATTGAACGCCTCATTTCCAGGCATATTCACAAGAGAAAGGATGGTAACCGCTTTCGATGTCACCCACGGCAAGCCAGACCCTGAGCCATATCTGAAAGCATGGGAAGGAACCGGACTAAAGAAAGAGCAATGCTATGTAGTGGAGAACGCTCCGCTGGGTGTTCGCGCTGGTAAGGGAGCCGGGCTGTACACTATTGCTGTCAATACGGGCATTCTGCCGGATGAGATGCTAAGAGAAGAAGGTGCAGATCAGATCTTCCATAATATGGAAGAATTATACAATTGGCTTTTGACAAACTGACAGATTGGCAGAAGCGGACGGCTTGGCACAGGAATTGTCACTATCAGTTCAGATTATGGACAAAATTAAAACACTAATAATATGAGCAAAGGAAACATTGGAGTGACATCGGATAACATCTTCCCTGTCATTAAAAAATTTTTGTATTCAGATCATGAAATCTTCTTACGTGAGTTGATTTCGAATGGAGTGGATGCCACCCAGAAACTAAAGACGCTTTCCTCAGTCGGCGAAGCCAAAGGTGATTTAGGGGATCTGCGTGTACGGGTTAGCATCGACAAAAATAAAAAGACACTTACTGTCTCCGACCACGGTGTAGGAATGACAGCAGAAGAGGTTGACAAATACATCAACCAGATTGCATTCTCCGGCGCAGAGGAGTTCGTACAGCAATACAAAGACAAGGCCGAAGCTATCATCGGACATTTTGGTCTCGGATTCTATTCTGCATTCATGGTAGCCGACAAGGTAGAGATCTTCTCCCTGAGTTACAAAGAGGACGCTAAAGCTGTTCACTGGAGTTGTGACGGTAATCCTGAGTACACTATGGAGGATACCATCAAAGCAGAGCGCGGAACAGACATCGTACTGCATCTGAATAACGAATTTCCCCAATATTTGGAAGAAGCCACCATCGAAGGACTTCTGAAGAAATATTGCAAGTTCCTGCCGGTGGAGATTGCATTCGGCAAGAAAAAAGAGTGGAAAGACGGCAAGCAGGTAGAGTTGGACGAGGAGAATATCATCAATGACATCAATCCTGCCTGGACCAAGAAACCAACGGAACTCAAAGATGAGGATTACGACAAATTCTACCACGAACTCTATCCGATGCAGATGGACGAGCCTCTCTTCCATATCCATCTTAACGTAGATTATCCGTTCCATCTGACCGGAATACTCTATTTCCCGAAGATCAAGAGCAATCTGGATGTCAAACGCAATAAGATACAACTCTATTGCAACCAAGTTTATGTCACGGATGAGGTAGAGAACATCGTTCCTGAATACCTGACTCTCCTTCACGGTGTGATTGACAGTCCTGATATCCCGCTTAATGTCAGCCGCAGTTATCTGCAGTCGGACAATAACGTGAAGAAAATCTCAGGATATATCACCAAGAAAGTGGCTGACAAATTGGCAGAAATCTACAAGAACAACAAAGAGGATTTCATCAAGAAATGGGAAGACATCAAGATGTTCATTGAGTTTGGCATGCTCACCGACGAGAAGTTTTACGACAAAGCCGTTACTTTCGCGCTCTATAAAAACATTGCCGACGAGTATTACACCCTAAGCGAGTACAAAGACAAAATCAAGGAGACACAAACGGATAAGGATGGCAATCTGGTAATTTTATATACAAACGATGCCGACGCACACTACACCTATATCGAGCGCGCTAAACAGAAAGGTTACGATGTATTGCTCATGGATGGTGAACTGGATATCCATATCATGTCGCAAGCCGAGCAGAAAGCGATGAGCGAGTCCGAGGGAGGACAGATACGTTTCGTGCGCATCGACAGCGATACTATTGAGAACCTGATTCGCAAAGAGGAGACTGCCAATGATAACTTCTCCGATGAGCAGAAAGAAGGATTACGCAAGGCTTTTGAAAGCATTCTCCCTACTCCTGAAGCGAAACTCCGCTACACAGTCACTTGCGAGGCTGCAGCAGCAGATGCACTGCCGGTATTCCTGACACAGAATGAGTTCATGCGCCGTATGAAAGAAATGGCAGCTCATCAGCAAGGAATGTCATTCTACGGTGAAATGCCGGATCAATACAACCTCGTGCTCAACACCTCACACCCGTTGATTCAAGAAATGATTAACAAAGAGACTTCAGAGCAAGTAGAAGAAAAGGTCGAAAAGAAAGCCGAGAAAGAAGGTGAAACTCCGACAAAAGAGACTATAATCAAAACCATCTATAAACTGGAAGGTGAAGACGAGCGGATAAAGCAATTGATCGACATAGCCCTTCTTGCATCCGGTCAACTGAAAGGCGAAGCACTCGCCAAGTTTGTAAATCGCTCGGTTGAATTGTTGTAAGATTTCTTCTCAGGAGATAACAACTATTTGAGTGTTTCCGCCCATTGGCGAAGATATTGAATCCACTCTGTTGCTGTCGTGGCAACAGGGTGTTTTTCTTTGGTAGCACCGCAGACGGTAAGATAGAAATGTGCGTGCCCCATTCTCATGGGCTTCTCTGTTATGGAAGAGGAAGGAATCGCGCCGATATTAGTGAGCAGGCAGAGATTGTTCTGTTTGTCACGTACAAGTTCGCCGGCATATTCCTTCGGAATGAAAACTCCCAAGCCAACTGTCTCTTTGGCATACTTGGTCGAATCGTTCACAGGCCAGTCTGTGCCCCAGGAGGCGAGGAGAACGCCATTCGGGAGAACGATAGAAATCGTATCTTTCCCACCTTTTGCAGGAATGGTTTGCACACCGGTGCAGAGTCCTTCAATGGGTGCAGAGGCAAATACATCGCACCGCATGTCGCGGTGGCCGGCTCGAAGTGTATACTGCACGGAGAGATCCACCGGTTGATTAGTAGGTTCAATAGGTAAAGCTACCTGATTAGGGGTATCAGGATCTGAGCATGGTTGCCAGTCCTTAACCGCCACTTCGATAGTAGCACTGCTCCGTGTCTGCTTCACTATACGTTCGCTGCGCTCGCTCACAGGCTCAATGTGTACTTGCTTCTGTCCATTCCAGAACTTGACACTTCCCACCCCTACTGTTCCGCTGACACGCAGAATATCGTCTCCATAGCCGTCTGCTAGCAGACTGTCATTGGGATACCAATAAGATTGTGCCAATTCTAGCCGTGGCGTCCGCTTGCAATATACATCTATTGTCTGCTTCTTGTCAAAATAGATGCGATATGCCATCTTGTCGGACTCCACTGCTACACCGTGGTGATGAAGCGAATGATAAACATCCTCCTTCTCATCTGTAGAAGTCCACTCGGTAACGGGATAGCAATGGCGCATTTTATTCCCCTCATAGAGAACAGCATATCCCTCACGGACAGAATCTGCATCTGTACCGATTCGCCAGAAAGAAGTAACTACCCGCGGGGTACACCCCACAAGTAGCACAGACAGCCAAAAGCTGAAAAACAGAAACCGGTTACAAGCCCTTGACATTCGTTACAGTAGGAGCTAATACGAACTTCTCACCTTTGGTAGGAATAATGGTAACATTCTCTACGGTGAGTCCGTCGGTCTGGCGAAGCAATGCGCCTTCAGCGCCTTGCATGCGGATGTCCTTGAGATAGACATTCTGAATCTTCATCTCCGGCAGACCGTTGAAGTACATACAGCGTTTTACATTAGACGCCGTGCAGTTCTCAATATGGATATTCTTGAATTGCGGTGTCTCTTCGCTTGCAGCGGGTGCCTCTGCATTCATACGTGCAGCCAGTTCTTCTTCGGTTTCTTCGCCAGCGCCCTTACCTCCGTAGAAGAGGTCAAAAAGCAGTGCCTCGTTCGGGATATTACACATCTGTACATTATAGATATAGATATTTTCCACAACACCTCCGCGACCACGGGTAGACTTGAAGCGCAAACCTACATCGGTACCTATATAAAGGTTATTGGTCACTTGCACATTTTTAATACCGCCAGACATCTCCGATCCCACTACAAATCCGCCATGTCCATGATATACCACACACTGGTCAACCACCACATTCTCAGTAGGCACAGCACGATCACGACCGGGTTTGTTCTTACCGGATTTCATGCAGATAGCATCATCCCCCACGTCAAACTGGCAGCGTTGAATCAGCACATTTTTACAGCTCTCTACATCCACACCGTCACCATTCTGGCTATACCACGGATTGCGGACATTCAAATCCGAGAGAATCAAGTTCTCGCAAAGCATCGGATGAAGATTCCATGCCGGAGAGTTCTCAAAGGTAACACCTTCCAGAAGAATATTCTTGCAGCCCACAAAGTGAAGCATCACCGGACGCAGGAAAGATTTGATTCGCTCCCAGTCAGAAGAATTAGTGACTACCGGCACATTCTGATCTTCACAAAGCGTCTGTGCATAAACTGATGCTTCATCGGGATACCAGATGTTATTGACTACCAAGCCGCCTTTTTCCTTGATATGTTTTTTCCATTGAGTCTCAGCCATCTTGGATTTCTTTACCGGTCTCCACCAGTCGCCATTACCGTTAAAAACACCATAACCGGTGATGGCAATATTGGTCTGGTTGAAGGCGGAGATAGGCGAGGTACACCGTTTGGTAGGAATTCCCTCGAACCATGTGTCATAAATCTGATACTGGCTCAAGTCATGCGTAAACATAATAAAACTATTACGCTCGGTATAGAGGCGTACATTCGACTTGAGAGCAATAGGTCCTGTGGTGTACAGACCTGCAGGTATCACTACCGTGCCACCGCCTTTGGCATGACACTCGTCAATAGCTTTTTGGATGGCCGCCGTAGCGAGTTTCTGCCCTGTAGGATCAGCTCCATAATCTTTCACATTGTAGGTAGCCTTACTGAAAACCGGTACTTTAACCTTCGGCATATCAAATGCCGCTGTGGCTGCAAGGGCATTGGCTTCTTTTTGCGTCATGTGCTGATAACAAGGCTTGGCTGCCATTATGGTCACTGATAGCAGGATTGCAGCGATGAGGGAAATAGTGTTCTTCATAACTAATAAATATTTGATTATTCTATTTGTGTGCAAAGGTACAACTTTTTTTGGAATTAGAGGTGGAGAATTTGACTAATTGTGTGTAAAAACCTTTTCCGGATACGTAATTTGCTCCAAAAACAAGCCTTTGGCATCCGCCGAATGTCCGGCAGCCGTGCGCCGCTGCGCTTGAATAATTTCTTCGAACTGTTGCTTTGTGATCTTATGCCGTCCCACCTCAAAGAGTGTCCCGACGACAGCTCTCACCATATTGCGGAGAAACCTGTCTGCTGTAATGGTGAAGTAGGCTTCTGTCTCATTTTCTACAGTCCAATAGGCCTCCTTGACATCACAGATCGTGGTCTTGACATCCGTATGCACGCGGCAGAAGGATGCAAAATCCTGCCTACCGAGCAACATTGTTGCAGCATCATTCATCGCCTCAAAATCCAATCCGGGTGCCACGCGTGTTCTGATCTGAGAAGCAAAAGGTTGCTTGATTGTTGTAACATAATACCGGTACGTGCGAGCAAGGGCATCAAAACGGGCATGGGCATCCTCCTGCACCGGTCGGATAGAACGAATAGCGATTGATTCGGGCAAGAGACTGTTAAGCCGAAGAACCAGATTTTCAGGGACACCTCCCTCTATGTCAGCATGAGCCACCATCATGCGGGCATGCACCCCGGCATCCGTCCTGCCTGCAAAAGTGAGCGGGACTTCACGCCTTAGGATTGTTGACAGCGCTCCTTCCATCGTCTCCTGCACAGTGAGCGCATTAGGCTGCGACTGTGATCCGTGAAAATCAGTTCCTCTATATGCAAATTCCAAAAAATAGCGCATCACAACAATCGTTTTAAGATATAAGTATCCATGAACCGGTTAATCTCCGGGGATAATTTCCCACGATAAGCAATCCAAAGTCCGCCACCCAGCAACACTACTGTCCGCAGCAGACTATCCACCCACACATTAACAGCCGGTATATAGCAATTCCATAATGTGTTCAATCCAAAAATGACTGTTAGAAGCAACAATGTATATCCCCACTGGCGATTAACAATCTTCAACCGGCATAGCGGCACCAAAGCAGCCACTGTCAAAATACCGTACAGGGCATAGGAAATCAGATTACTCAGCGCTGCGCCATTGATACCATAAAGTGGTATCAGAAGATTATTGAGTAAGAGCGCACTTCCTGTCAATATCAGCGACAACAGGAGGCTGAAAGCATAATACCGCGAATAATTCAAAGCCGTCAGGCAAATAGTAAAGGTGGCTAAAATCAATTGGCTCACCCCCAAGAGCAGCACTACATATCGTGCCACAGCATATGTCTGTCCATTAGGCAAGACTGTAAAAATCAAATCTATATTGACCCATATTGCCAATAATATAAATCCTCCGACCAGCAACATGGTACCCGTCACCTGCTGTATCAGACGGGAACACTCGTCCCTATTCTGCTCCTTGATAGCTTTCGCCAACTGGGGAGAAGCGATGGCGGTTAGAGACCTATAGGGGACTCCCACCAGTGCTGCCATATAAGTGGCGATGGCAAATACACCGGTATAGTCTAACCCCATCTTGGCGGTGATAAAGAAAGAAGACAACAATGGCGCAACTGTAGTAGCCAAAGCTGAGACAATCAGAAACCCGGTGTAGGTCAGATACCTGCGTACCAGAACCTTATTGTCCTTCAGAAACTGCCAGTCCACTTGCCACGAAATCTTCCTTAACGAGATAAGATAGGCAAGATTGATGAATGCAGCAAAAGCGTAATTGATACATATGCCTACGACCAAGCCATCTAAAGACAACACACGGAAGGCATACAACAGATACACCACAAGCAATCCCACCCTTACGTACAACTCGCGAACCGCCTTAGGCACCACGATCTGCATCAGCACATTGGCGTTGGTCTCAAACACCAATTGGTACAACATAAAGAAGGCAAGCGGAATCACATAATAGTAATAATCCACAAACAGCGGCGATTTCTCGCCGAACCACGCTGCCAAAGGCACATGACACACACAGTAGAGGATTCCGAAAATCACAAAACCTATCAACGGCACTGCCACCGTCCAGAAGAAGAACCCGTGTGTCTCATCCTCTTTCTCATGAAAATAGGGATAGAAACGAATAATCGAACTGGTCGTTCCCAACTGAGCCAGTCCGATAAAAAGCGTTGCGGCATCTATAAGCACTCGTGCCAACCCGATTTCCTCTGTTGTGAGGAAACGGGTCAGAACGAAAAACGTAGTAACGAAACCCACCCCTATTCCGAGATAGGTAACAATTGTTCCACGGACAGATTGCTTAGCGATGACACCCATAAGAACTTAAATGCCTGCTATTTGATCTCAAGCAATTCGACATCAAAAACAAGGGTCGAATAAGGAGGAATATGTTCCCCTGCGCCACGCTCTCCGTAGCCCAACTCATAGGGAATGAAGAGGCGGAACTTCTCACCGGCCTGCATCAGTTTCAAACCTTCCGTCCAGCCTTTGATTACTTTATTCAAATCAAAGGTTATAGGCTCGTTACGCTGATAAGAACTGTCAAAGATCTTTCCGTCCAACAACTTGCCTTCATAATGAACAGTCACCTTGGAGGTGTCCGCAGGATGAACCGGATTCTTGCTCTTGACTCCTTTGAGCACCTCATATTGCAGACCGCTCGCGGTGGTCTTGACACCTTTGCGCTTGCCGTTCTTCTCCAGAAAAGCGCGCTCTTCCGACTGCTTGCGCTCCGTGAACTTCTTCTCTTGGATAGCAAACTGGGATTGCAGATAGTCCATCAACTCCGGCTCAGACATCACTGTATCAGCATTCAGACCATCAATCGTTCCCTGCTTAACGAGATCTACATTCAGTTTGACATCCGGCATCACCTCGTTTTCAGTTGTGATAGACTGACGCATCCGCATGCCGTTAAGCATGCCAATGAAATAGTTCAGCGAATCGGCTTGCGTAGCCAAGGCAGGTGTTGCCGCTTGAAGCGACAAACCTGCCATAACTACAAGAATGGATAAAAGAATCTTCTTCATTATTGTACCATTTGAATGTCAGCTTGGGGAGCCTCTGCTTTAGCTTTGATAACTTTAAGCAGTTCTACCTTGAAAATCAGAGTTGAGAAAGGCTCAATTGCACCCTGTGAGCCACGCTCTCCATAACCTAAGTTATAAGGAATATACAACTCATATTCTGCACCCTCGCTCATCAGCTGCAGACCTTCGATCCAGCCCGGGATGACATTACCCAATGGGAAAGAGATAGGCTCGCCACGTTTGTACGAACTGTCAAAGACCGTATCATTGATGAGTTTGCCTTCATAATGTACCTGCACGGTATCAACCACCTCCGGTTTAACTCCTGTTCCCTCTTTCACTACCTTGTACTGCAACCCGCTCGCGGTCGTCTTAACACCTTCCTTCTTGGCATTAGCCTCCAGCCATTGGGTGTTCTCTTTCTTCCACTCACCATATTGTTTGTTGAGGCTCAGATTATGGATATATTCATCTGCCTCTTCGTAAGACATCATATCTTCATATTCGTTGAGGCCGTTTATCATTCCCTGGAACAAGATATCGAACTTAACCTCTGTGTTATCCAGATCTTGGAAACCAAGACTGTCCTTCTCCAGCTTAAGAATCGACATACCAAGTTGACGACCTCCGAGATAGGTAGCAGGGCTATATACCTTGGTCTTCAAACCTTTGTTGATTGCTTTGACCAGAACGGCAAGTTGCTCTTCCTCAGGAGTGATAGTATCACCCTGAGCCAGCTGGGTCTTCAACTGCTGTGCGTTCAGCGCACCGAAGATATAGTTGATTGAATCAAAGAAGTTTACCAACTCCACCTCAGCTTTATGCTCCGGACAAGAACCTTTCTTAGCCTCATACTCAATGCCCTGAGGTGTTTCCGACTGCATGGATTTCATGAAGAAACCCATCATCTCTGATTCAGGAACGGTGGTTGTGTCACCCTCCCATGTATTGACCAAGCCTTGGAAGAACATATCTCCGTTAAAGGTAATATCGGCTCTGCCTGCCATTCCACTCTCTACAAACTCAACGGCACTAATACCGATCTGAGTTCCGATCAACTCCGTTTGGGGCATATTTTCCCACTCTCCGTTATGACCGGCTTTGACGGCATCCAAAAACTCTTTGATTCCCTCTTCCGTACTATCCTGACAATTCGAGGAGAAAAGTACACCCAAGGCATAGTTGATTGAGTCGGCTTCTGACTCAAGAGTAATCGTTTTAGCTTTGTAGCCACAAGACATCATCGTCATCATAGCTACCAGAAGAATACTGATTTTTTTCATCTTTTTTTTTTGTTTTATCAATGATTATTCAATTCCTAATAACTCTACCGTGAAGATCAGGGCTGCATACGGAGGTATCGAGGCACCTGCTCCGCGCTCGCCGTAAGCTAACTGGTACGGGATGAAGAACTTGTATTTGGAGCCGATAGACATGAGTTGCAGACCTTCGGTCCAACCCTTGATGACGCCGTTAAGCGGGAAAGTGATGGATTCGCCGCGTTTGTAACTGCTATCGAAGACGGTACCGTCGATGAGGGTACCCTCGTAATGCACACGTACGGTGTCGGTGGCTTTGGGTTTCTGCCCCAGCGACGGCTCCAGGATCTCGTACTGCAGACCGCTCTCGGTCACTTTGACGCCTTCGCGCTTGGCGTTCTCGGCAAGGAATTTCTCGCCTTCGGCCTTGGCGGCTCCGGCAATCTTCTGCTCCAGCTCCTGGAAGAAAGAGTTCAATACCTGCTGTGCCTCCTGGTAGCTGATTTTCGGCTGCTGTTTGGTGAGCACGTCTTCAATACCGGCTGCGAGATCCTGATAGTTCAGGCTCTCCACACCGCTTGATGCTAAATTCTGACCCATCGAAAGGCCTAATGCATAACTGATTTTGTCCATAAAGTCATTTACTATTTTATCATTTACAATTTATTCATTTATTTACTCATTTGGTTCATTTGCGAGAGGTATCTTGCCATGTACTTACCGAGAATGTCAAACTCGATATTCACCACCGTGCCCACCTCTATATATTTGAAATTGGTCTCCTCGTGGGTGTAAGGGATGATACAAACGGACACATAGCCTTTGCCCCCTTTTATATCGGGTTCACAAACGGTAAGACTCACTCCGTTGATGCAGACAGAACCCTTATCTACGCAGAAATACCCGCGCTCCACCATTTCTTTGGTCGAGTCATACTCGAAACGATAATACCAACTACCATCGGTCTCATGCGCATCGACACAAACGGCTTTCTGATCAACATGACCTTGTACGATATGTCCGTCCAAACGGCCGCCCATCATCATCGACCGCTCTACGTTCACCCAGTCGCCTACTTTGAGCAGGTCAAGATTGGTTAACCGCAGCGACTCCTGCATTGCGGTGACGGTATAGAGGTCGCCCTCAATCTTCACCACTGTGAGACACACACCGTTATGCGCTACCGACTGATCAATACTCAGCGGTTCACCGAACGGGTTGCGGAGAGTGAAATGTTTATTCGTCTGCTCGGTCTCTATCTTGACAACCTGAGCCATTGTTTCTACTATTCCTGAAAACATCTAATTTTTAATTTTGAATTTATATTTTTTTAATTCCTAAAGTACTTGCCTACAACGGGTAGCCCGGAAAGGGGAAAATCCTTTTTCGTCAGAACCAACAGATAGATGAGGAGCAATACAGTACCGATTGCCATGAGTACCCACATGTTGGACACATAATAGATGCGGATGGCGTAATAGACAGCCAGCAGACCGATCGTCAATGCCGTGTAGCCGCCGATACTTTTTAGATCATATGGGATCGGGGCTTTCTTCTGACCGATGAAATACGACAGGAGCATGATCACGAAATAGCAAATAAGGCTGCTTCCGCAACTTGCCCAATAACCGATCAACGGCACACCGACAATCTGGAGCACCAGCGTGATCACCAGACCGATGAGCGAGAAATACGCACCCCATTTGGTCTCGTCCGTCAGTTTGTACCAGAACGAGAGGTTGAAATATACGCCTTGGAAGACATATGTCCAGAGTACCACAGGAACAATCTTCAATCCCTCCCAATAAGCGCTCGATACGATATACCGGAAGATATCCAGATAGAAGATCACGCCTAACAAAATAAGATACGAGAAGATGATATAGTATTTCATCGCATCGGCGTACGCCTCTACCGACTGGCGGTCCTTGTGCTTGGCAAACACAAACGGCTCATAGGCATAGCGGAACGCTTGGGTGAACATCATCATCACCATCGCCACCTTGAAACACGCACCGTAGATACCCAGTTGCGCTTGCGCATCCGCGCCCGTATATAGATAAGGAAAAAGAATGCGGTCCAATGTCTGGTTCATGATACCCGCCACACCCAATACCAGTAATGGCAATGAATAGCGGAGCATTTCTCTCAACACCTGCGCACTGAACTGTCCGCCTTTGGGCATCGTCATCGGCAGCAGACAAACTGTCTGGATTACCGTTGCAAGGATATTACTGAGGAAGACATAATACACATCTGTCTTATGCAACACCACCAGAAACAGTACATTGAATCCGATATTAAGCAACACAAACAACAATTTGAGTGCTGCAAAAGCTATCGGACGCTTCTGATACCGCAAATATGCGAACGGAATGCAGGCAAAAGCATCTATCGCCACGGTGGCAAACATCATTTCTACAAACTCCGAATGATCGGGGTAACCCAAGATCTCGGCTATCGGCTGATGAAAAACGACCACCAGCATGGTGAACAACGCACTGGAGCATAACAGCGTCAGAAATGCCGTCTTGTACACTGTCTTGGGGTCATAGTCCTCTCTGTTTGCAAAACGGAAGAAACCGGTCTCCATTCCATAGGTAAGGATTACCAGCAACAAGGCTGTCCATGCATAAATATTGGTGACAATACCGTAGTCCGCCGTGCGCGCCAAGGCGTAGGTATACAACGGAACCAACAGGTAGTTCAGAAACTTACCTATGATCGAACTCAACCCGTAGATGGCGGTGTCCTTCGCCAAGGATTTCATTTCACTCATCAATCCTCAAATCTTCAAATTATCAAATCTTCCAATCTATCTTGCTCCGGTTCTAAACCGGTCTTCAATTTTTCATTTCCTGCCACACAGATCACAATTTCGCCTTTCGGGGGCACCGCCTCAAAATGGGCTGCCAACTCCGATAGTGTGCCGCGTTGCGTATCCTCGTGCACCTTGCTTATCTCGCGCGAGACAGAAGCCAGTCGATCTTCGCCGCACACTGCTGCCAACTGCTGAAGAGTCTTCACCAGCCTGTAAGGCGATTCGTAGATGATACATGTCTGCTCCTGCCGGGCAATAAAACCCAAACGGGTCTGACGTCCTTTCTTCTGAGGAAGGAACCCCTCAAAATAAAAGCGGTCGCAAGGCAAACCGGAGTCCACCAGTGCCGGCACAAAAGCCGTTGCACCCGGCAGGCACTGCACCTCTACGCCCTCTCGTACACACGCGCGCACCAACATGAAACCCGGATCACTGATACCCGGTGTTCCGGCATCGGAAATCAATGCTACATTCATTCCTCTGGCTATCCGCTGAGCCATCTCGTCCGAGGTCTCATGCTCGTTGAACTTGTGATGACTCTTCAACGGTGTGTGGATATCGTAGTGTTTCAGCAGAACCGAAGACGTACGCGTATCCTCGGCAAGGATCAGATCCACCTCGCCAAGGATGCGTATCGCACGTAGCGTGATATCCTCCAGATTTCCTACCGGTGTCGGAACAAGGTATAACATCAACTGAAACGGCGTTGCAGTGCCGCCATGAAGAGCGTGTAAGCCGTTGACTCCTTATCCCAATGGAAGGTATTGTCCAGCATCGTTACTGCATCTTCATAACTCTGGCACTTGTTGATCATATCCAATGTCTTCTGCATCTTCTCGCCGCTCTGCTCGAACAACTCGCGCTGGAACAGGAAACGGTCACCTAAAGAAATAGCCTGACGGATATCCGAAACAGGAGAACCGAACAACGTGGTTGCACGGGGCTGAGGTGCAGCGGCAGGTGCTACAGGCTCCGGCTTGATCTCTTCCCGGATCGGTGTCACCTCCGGCTCGGCTATCGGCTGAGCCACCTCAGGTATTATTTCTTTGACAGGCTCGAATAGCGATCCTTCCACAGGCTCTGCCACCGGTTCTGTCACCGGCACCAGATCCGGCATCTCGTCTATCGGCATGGCTACTGCGTCATCCAGATCAACAGCCTCCGGCAGATCATCTATCGACAGCGCAGGTTCTTCCACCACAGGCTCCTCTATAACAGGTTCGTCAAAGACCGGTTCCTCTATTACAGGTTCTTCTATCACAGGCTCTGCCACGATAGGCTCCTCTATAACAGGTTCCGCCGGTTTGGCAGTCTCCACTTTCGGTTCCTCCGCTTTCTTCGGCTCAGGGAACACCGTCGGCTTGTTGTCGATCTGCATCTGCACCATCTGCTGATTAGCGGCTACCAGCAGTGTCTCCATCTGCTGCAATTTGCCACGCAGATTGTCGTTCTCCTGATTAATGGTGTGCAGATTTTGCTCCAACTCTGCCACACGCTTATCCAAACTGTTCAGTTTCTGCTCTACGGTCTCTGTGTACGAGTTGAGAGCTTGAATCAAATCTTCTTTCATATATTCGTTCTTTATTTTTTACTTGGTTGCATCTTCCAACTTGCCCATCATCGCGAACATGAAGATCGCTGCAATGAGACATACGCCGATAAACACACTCCAGACGAGCCACAACGGCAGACTTCCCCAGAGGAATCCGCCAACCGATACCAGGAAGTTGCCTAACGCAGTGGCTACAAACCAGCCGCCCATCATCATTCCCTTGTATTGCGGAGGTGCCACTTTGCTCACAAAAGAGATACCCATCGGGCTGAGCAACAACTCTCCGAAAGTCAATATCAGATAAGTTCCGATCAGTAGATTGGCATCGGCAAAAGCAGGTGTCTGACCGGCCGCCAACGCCGCCTCCTGGGCATTCGGAGTCAGAAGACCTATCGAACCTCCTGCCATCACCGCATAAGCGGCGGCGGCTACAAGCATTCCGTAAGCGATCTTGCGGGGCGCACTCGGTTCTTTGCCTTTCTTTGCCAGAGCACCGAAGATAGCCATGCTGATAGGCGTCAATGCCACTACATAGAACGGGTTGAACTGCTGGAAGATAGGTGCCGAAACAGCCACTTCTGCCGGGCGGTTCAGGAACTTATAGGCCAGCACTCCCAGTGCCACAACACCGATACAACTCCAGACAGTCTTGCTCTTTTTGCTTCCTTCGCCTACCAAACCGAAACATACATACACCAGTATGGCAACCATCACCAGATTGACAATATCGAATGCCATCGCCTGGATACCCGTTGAAACAGGGGCTACGAACTTATCCGCAAAATAGGTCAAGGTCAGTCCGTTCTGGTGGAAAGCCATCCAGAAGAAGATCACCACGGCAAACACCAGACACAATGCCACAATCCTTTTCTTCGTCTGCTCCGGTGTCAGCGTCTCCACCTGCTGACCGCTGGCGGCAGCCTGCTTCGAGGTGTTCTCCACATGCTTGAACCATGGGCGGCACGCATAATAGATCGCTATACTCAGCACCAGTGACAGACAAGCCACGCCGAAGGCAAAGTGATAACTGTCATTCACACTCACACCCATCGTCTGTTGCGCCCAATCCATAATCTTCACAGCTGCCGTCGGAGCGAACATCGCACCGATATTGATTGCCATATAGAACAGCGAGAAAGCGGCATCGCGACGGTCTGCATACTGCGGATCGTCATAGAGATTACCTACCATCACTTGCAGATTGCCCTTGAACAAACCGGTTCCGAAACTGATCAGCACCAACGCCGTGATCATAAAGCACATGGCCAATGCGGTGTTTCCACTCTCTACCCCGCCCATCGGCAAAGCCAAGAGTACATAACCTAAAAACATTACGATGATACCTATCGTCACGCACTTGCCGTAACCGATCTTATCGGCTAAGATACCGCCTATCAGCGGCAAGAAATATACAAATGCCAAAAAGGTCGAATAGATAGCTCCGGCGGCTCCTGCCGAAAGCCCGAAATTAGCGCGCAAGAACAGCGCAAACACGGCTAACATCGTGTAGTAGCCGAAGCGTTCGCCGGTGTTGGCTAACGCAAGAGCAAAAAGCCCTTTGGGTTGATTCTTAAACATAAATATCTAATTTTTAATTTATTTTCACCTTTCAATCACCTCGCACCATCCGTGCTTGTCTTCGGCTCTGCCGTATTGTATATCTTTGAGCGAATGGTACAGGTCCGTCAATATCGGGCCGGGCTCTGTGCCGAAGGTATAGATCTTGTTCTTCTCAGGATCGACCACCTTGTCAATCGGACTGATCACACACGCCGTGCCGCAAGCCGCAGCCTCGCTCATCTCCGCCAGTTCCTCCAGCCGTATATGCCGACGTGTCACCTTGTATCCTTTCTCTCTCGCCAGCGTCATAAGGCTGTCATTCGTGATACTTGGCAGGATAGCTGACGACCGCGGAGTCAGGTACTCATACGTACCGCTTGGATGGCTGTCTCCGGCGACTCGCCGGATTCCTATAAAATTCGCCGCACTGCACTCATCTATATATTTATGGTACTTGGCATCCAGGAACAGACAATCCATCCCTTGGGCATGCGCCGTTTCCGTTGCCCGGAAAGAAGCCGCATAATTGCCGCCTACCTTGAACTGACCGGTGCCAAACGGCGCCGCTCTGTCCACGTGCCTGTTGACAACAAACGTCGTGCAATGGAACTTACCCGGATAGTACGGACCTATCGGCGAAGGAATGACGATGAACTCGAAGTCCCTTCCCGGACCCACACCCAGACGCGGCGTTGTACCTATCAGCAGCGGACGGAAATAGAGCGTCGCACCGGTGCCGTAAGGCGGTACGAAATCCATATTCTTCTCCAGTGCCAGACGGATAGCCCGTCCGAACAGTTCTTCCGGCACAGGTTTCATATACAGTCCTTCGGCACTTCTTGCCATTCGCTTGGCGTTCTCGCGCCAGCGGAAAATACGGATCTTCCCGTCCACTCCGCGGAATGCCTTCAGTCCCTCGAACGCCTCTTGACCGTATTGCAGACAAGTAGCCGAAACGTGCAGATGCAGATACTTGTCCTTTGTGGCGTACGGTTCTTCCCACACGCCGTCGTGGTATGCCGAGCGCACTATATACTCCGGCTCGGTATAATGAAATCCTAATTTACTCCAATCAATCTCTTTCATCTCAAATGGTCGGTTGTCTCCGGCCCATATTCAAACAATTCATCTAATATGCTTTTACCGTCTCCAAAAAAACGGTTCAAATCTTCGCCCCGCCAATCCGCAGTACACCGATAGCTGAATGCTGACTTCTGAAGGCTGACTTCTGAAGGCCTCTCATTCCGCATCAACGCCATGATCGTCTCATGTATCTCGCTGTTGAAATCCCATAAAAAACGGTACTCTTTCTCGTAAAACGGCTTGAAAAACTCCTCGTAGTAGTCAAAATACGGTGTGTTTTTATAAGTCGATACCAGCGAAATCCAATGTTGGTGTTGCCACCGGCTCTGGTAACTGATCTCGATGTCCCGCGTCAGTTGCTTATGCTCCACTTTCTTCACTGGCACGCTCAGCATAATCCCTTCGTACATCGTACATTTGTCCTTCGTACCTGAAATCGTGCAACGATTCCTACAGGTCTGTTTCTCAAAGGACTCCAGCCCTTCGATCTCCACTTCCTCCGGAGCCGCCAGATACACTCTGTACCACTCCGTCGGTGCCATATATGCTATCGGTAATACCACTATCTGCCTGTTGCTTTGCGTCCCAACCGCTCCCAGCGGATACCGTGCTTGTCTTTGTCGATACTCAGCCATATGAACACAGGCCTTCCCACGATATGGTCCTCCGGCACAAATCCCCAGTAACGGCTGTCGGCACTGTTATGCCGGTTGTCGCCCTGCATCCAGTAGTAGTCCATCGCAAACTCATACTCCTCGCCTATCTTCATCGGCTTTTTCTCATAAGCGTCGGCTATGCGTTTGTAAAGCCAGTAGTTCTCCTCGGTTATCAGGATCTTATCCCCTTTCTTCGGGATATAGATCGGTCCGTAGTTGTCGCGATCCCAGTTGTTATGACCTAACGGATAGACCTCGCCGCCCATCTCCGATGGCTGTACGGTAATCGACACAATGTGCCCGTTCTTCGCCAACTCGTTTTTCATTTCTTTCGTCAGCGGGAAGATATACACATTCTCCTCCACACGGTGCTGATCCTCAATGGATATGCCCTGTTTCAGCAGATATTTCTCGCTCAGCACATACCCGTCCGTACGTACTATATAGTTCAGTTGTACCCCTTCTCTCTCCGGCTCACGCTGCCATTCTGACGGCTGACAACTGATGGCTGACGGCTTCGTATAAACAATATTGTTGATTATACGCAAACTGTCCCCTGGTTCGCCCACACAACGCTTCACATAGTTCTCGCGCCTGTCCACCGGACGCACCACAATCTCGCCGAACACGTCTTTCCGTGCATGCACCACCTCTTTGCCATATACATGACACAGGGTATAGTAGTCCGGATTTTGGTATTTGAGGCACACCGTGTCACCTGCCGGGAAATTGAATACCACTATATCCCCTTTCTTCGGACTCGTCCAGCCTTTCAACCTCTTGTACTCCCAGTGCGGCCAGTCGATATAACTCTTCCCTCCGCCTAACCACGCAGGCATCGTGTGTTGCGTCAGAGGCATGCTTAGCGGTGTCTGGGGCACTCTCGCACCGTAAGCCATCTTGCTTACGTACAGAAAATCGCCCACACGCAGACTTTTCTCCAGACTCGAACTCGGAATCTGGTAGTTCTGGAAGATATACAGATTGATGAAATACACCGCTACCAGCGCAAACACAATCGCATCAATCCATGAGCACAAGGTATATAGCGCAGGTTTGGTGTCCTTGTATTTACGCCACCAACCGTAGTTGATATACTTGGTCGTGAACATATCCGCCACCAGCGGCAGTAACACCAGCCATCCCAAACTCTTCCAGTCGCCCCAGGCTACCCAGATCACAAAAACCGTGTACAGAGTTCCCCAGCAACCGGCTGCTATCCAGCCTTTCAGCGGCACATTGGCTATTCTCTCCTTAAAACTCATAAACCTAATACCTCTTGCATTGTATGAAATCCTTTTTTACCTTTCAGCCACTCGGCGGCTATCACGGCTCCAAGGGCAAATCCTTTGCGCGACTTCGCGCTGTGGGTCAGAGAGAGACTGTCCACTTCGCTCTCCCAACTCACCGTGTGTATCCCCGGCACCTCGCCTTCACGGATACTCTCTATTGGCACTTCGCCGTGCAGTCGTTCGCACGCGCCCTTCAACTCCTCTGCCAGCGTCTTGGCAGTACCGCTCGGCGCATCCAACTTGTGGATATGGTGTGTCTCCACTATCGACGGCGCGTACTCCGGATACGCATGCATAATCTGTGCCAAACGTCTGTTCAGCGCAAACAAAATATTCACACCCAACGAGTAGTTACTCGTCCATATCAATCCCATGGAAAGCGGCATCTTGGCTTTCACGCCCTCTACATCCCAACCCGTCGTGCCGCATACCACCGGTACACCGCGCTCCCACGAGCGCAGAATATTGTCTTCTGCTGTCGTGGGAGTGGTGAACTCTATAGCCACATCGGCATCCGCAAAAACAGGACTGTCAAAATCGCAGATATTGTCTTTGTCTATGCGGGCTACAATGCGGTGCCCGCGCTCAAGGGCTGTCTCCTCGATGATATGCCCCATTTTACCGTAACCGATTAGTGCAATCTTCATTATTCTACTATATTTCCCAAAACGGAGTATTTAACGTCGTTGCGCAGTACAAACACTTTGCCGTTTTCGATTATTTTCGTTGCTTCATTACTGACTGCGGTGTTCTCGATACCCTCTTTCGGAGTTTCGCCGGCTTTCAAGCCGAAACCGCCACGCGCATTGGCTTTACGGATGGTATATTCACATCCTTCCGGCCAGATCTCTATCCCCTTTACAATATATGGTGTTTTCGTTTCCTTACATTCAATCAGATAGATACCATTGGGGTCTATATTATCATCCTCTGCCACAGCCTGTGTTGCATCAGCCTTTGCCGTTGCAGCCCAGTCGCCGAGAGTGTATTCCATCGTGTAAGCCGCAGCCTGCTCCGCACTCAGAACAGTCTCAATGTCTTTCGTTGCATTGCCGCTCTTCGTATCCACGAAAGTAACCACATTGCTTGCCGGAGTCAGCACCGTTCCGTCTGCCAGATGCGTGTTATACTCTCCGAACTTAGGCCAGGCATTGGCGTTCATCAGCTCTTTGGTCCAACGAGCGATCTTGCCGTCCGCGCTCTCAAAACTGAACTCGCCTGCACTGTAGTCCACTGTCGTATTCAGGAACGCTACACTCGGTGTGTTGTTCCATGCGCGACCCATACTTACGGTCGGGCACTCGCTCTTGACAGTACAGCCTTCGAACACATAACCCTTGTCCGTTGCAGGACCGTTGTTAGCCGTCAGTGCGTCGCTGCCGCCGCCGTTCGACGAACGCTTCTCGCAGTACAACAGGTTGTTCTTGAAATAAACGCTACCGTCGCCGCAGATGAAATCAACCGTTCCGTGGATCTCGCAGTCCTCGAAGTACTTCACGGCTCCTTGCAGGTTGCTATAGTACGTATCCTGATAACTCAGCAGACGCACGTTCTTGCAAACGGTCTGCGTTCCCTGATCCCACAGAGCCACAGCGCGGCCGTTGTTGTTCTTGTAGTAATCCAGCGCATTCTGGATCGTCAAGTCCTGCAGGTACGTGTTCTTCACGTTCTTGTTGATCTTGATCGTTGCGGTCTTGTCGATACTCTCCTTCATTGCGTCCGGAGCGTTCTTGATAATCGTTCCTTCCATCGACTGACCGATGATAGCGATATTGTCTTTTGCAATCGTCGTCAATACGGTCTCGCCCAAGTCATAGGTGCCGTTCGGCAGGAAGATCTTGTCGCCGCTTTCTGCTTGTACCAGTGCTAACAGGAACGATGCCACGTCGCCTGCCGGAACCATAAAGTAACCTGTTTCCTCATCTTTCTCCAGGAAATCCAGCACATTATATACCACAATCTTGTGGATATACTGTTTAGTTGTCCAGCTCAGGGTCAGCGTTGTTGCATCGCCCGTATATTTGAACGAATACTCGGTGCCGTCAGGTGTAGCTGTAGCACCTTCCGTTCCGTTCTTTACTACACGGGTCCGCCCGATCTCTGTCTCGCCGTTGCTCAAGATCACGTCGCCTGTCTCCGAATAGGTGCAAAGCGTCACATTCACAATCGCATTGCCTGCCACCTGAATCTCGATGTTTCCGTCGGCATTGAAATACCAACCATGGGTGTTGTAATAACTACCGCCGTTCGCCGTTACGGTCTCATGGTCCTCCGGATAAAAGATAGCCGAAGCGAAATCATACGTCTGCACGCTTCCGATAGTTGCCGTCTCAAACGGAGTAACCTTTGCCTGGATAGTGGTGTTGCCGGTGATAGCATCGCCTTCTTGTGCTTTCTTGCCGCTTGTGTAGAACCAGCCGCGGAACACATTACCCTCGCCTACTGCCGGGAGGTCATTCTCGTCATAGGGGATAGTAGTCAGCGTAGCACCCTCATAGGTTTCAAAACTACCGATCTTCTTGCCGTTCTGGTCTTTGTAGATCACCTCGCAAGGAGTAATCTCTGTTGCCTCGGCAAAGAGATAAGGCAGATATGTCTGGCTTCCCAATTCAAAAGTCAGTGTACCTGCATCGCCCGTATAAACATAGATCAGGTTCTGTGCGAAGTTACCTTCCGTCTCACCGCAAGCGGCTTTGTTGCTGAAGGTAGCAAAATCCACGCCGTCTTTCTTGATATTGATCGGGGTGTTGCTGAATTGGCATGCACCCAAAGTGAACTTCACCGGACCTTCAACCGGGACAGTAATCGTACCGCCTTGAATACCATGCTGACCGCCGTTATAATTTGTTCCATCTACACTCACGCCCTCAGGCAGAATGCCGCCTTCCGGCAGAAGTACCTTATACGGATTAGCACGGAACTCTATCTTGAAGTCCGTGAACGTACGCGGAACATTCTCTATAAACTGAACTTTGGTAAGACAAGTCTCCGTGTTCAGCAGACGTTTGATATAGATATTGTTCTGCGTCTCGCTCAACTCAACAATCGCTGTTCCAAGTTCCGCAAACTCTGCGGTCTGTGCGATCGAAGTGGTAGCCGCTGCCGTCTCGCCTTCCCATGTAAAGAGCTCCAACGAAGCTTTGTTCGTGCCGCTGCGCGGACCGTAAGTCAGTTTCAGTTTACCGGCTACGGCTGCTTTCGTGAAATAAGCATAACCGCTACTGTTCAGTTTGATTCCATACAGACCGTTGTTCTTTCCCGGTCCGTCATTAATGTTGCTTCCGTAATACAACTTAGCATCGGGATTGCCCGCCATTTCTACCGGGCTACCGCTCGGAGCTGCCTCTGTAAAATCCCACAGCAGGTCATTCTCCCCTGCCCACATGACTGTGCTCAACAGAGCCGCCGCCATCAGTGTGAAAATCTTTTTCATGTATAACAAATATTTTAAAGTTGATAATCTCTCTCTTTCTTACAGCACCGCGGTCCTACAGCGCAGCGATCCTACAGCGCAGCGATCTTACAGCGTAGCGGTCTTACACCATCGCGGTCCTACCTTCAAAATCGGGCGCAAAGTTACAAAAAATATTCGACATACGCAAATTTATTTGCATATTTCTCCAAAAACCCGCAACTATTGTCCCTTTCGCATTATTCTTCGTCCATTGCTCCGACATCAAATGCCGGCCCATCCTCTTACAGCGCAGTGGTCCTACAGCATCGCGGTCCTACAGCATCGCGGTCCTACAGCGCAGCGGTCCTACAGCGCAGCGGTCCTACAGCATCGCGGTCATTTCTCGTTCTTCCATCGAATGCCCATCGTATGCTCATCGTATGCTCATCGAATGCTCATCGTATGCTTCACCAGACGTGGAAGGGACAGCAAGGCGATACCACCCCGAAATCTGATCAGCAATGCACATTTGTGAATAATTTTTCTTTATTTTCCCCCTCTTTGCTTGAAATTCTGCACTTTTATTTGCATATTTCAAAAAAAAGCAGTAATTTTGCACCGCTATTTGTGCTGTTATGAACGAATTCTTAGAACAAGAGGAACAGGTTCTCAGGATGCTCAAAACCGTTTTTGACCCCGAAATACCTGTCAACATATACGATTTAGGGCTTATCTACGGCATTGACATCAATGACCGCACATGCACTATCACCATGACCCTCACTGCCCCGAGCTGTCCTGCCGGGGACTTCCTTGTCGAAGACATCCGCCAGAAAGTGGGAAGCGTGGACGGTATCGAGAATGTCATCGTCAATATCGTCTTCGAACCCGAATGGACCAAAGACATGATGTCCGAAGAAGCCAAACTCGAACTCGGAATGCTCTAAAAAGCACAAATGAGAAAATGAGAAAATAAATAAATGAAAAAATAACATGATTTATTTTGTAAGCGACGCACACATCGGTTCCAAGGCCATCACACGGGGATGGGCGCATCAGAAGAAGTTTATCCAGCTCCTGAACAAACTCGGCGAAGACGCCGTAAGCATCTACCTTATGGGAGACATCTTCGACTTCTGGTTCGAGTACTACACCAAGGACAAATCCAAAAAAGAATACCAGCCTCTCTTCCGCTGCATCCGCCACCTCGTGCGCAAGGGCGTACATGTACATTATTTTGTAGGCAACCATGACATGTGGACTTGGGGAGGACTCGCATCCATGACAGGCATGGAAGTGCACTTCGAGCCTACCACCATCCGCCGCTACGGCAAGACCATCTATCTCGCTCACGGAGACGGAATAGTGCCCTTCGACTTGGAGAACCACTACCCCCGCGAAGCCCGGGCTCAGATACGCAAGTTCATGCGTCTTCGCCAAATCTTCCAGAACGAGTTCCTGCAGTTCCTTTTCCGCTGTCTGCCACCCGCTTGGGGAAACAAAATCGGCTATACATGGGCTGCCAAAAGCCGCCAGAAAGAGTTCGACAACCCCTGTCCTTTCAAAGGCGAGAAAAACGAAGAACTCGTGCTCTTTGCCAAGGAAGAGGAACGCCTCAAAAACCACCGCGACTACTACATCTTCGGACACCGCCATATCGAACTCGACTTCCAGCTGGAGTCCGGAAGCCGCGTCATCATCCTCGGCGACTGCTTCCGCCAGTGGACATACGCCTCCCTCAACAAGCACGGAGAACTCCAACTCCATAACTACGACGAGGAGCTGCAAGCAGAGAAAGAACAGCAAGCCGCTAACCCCGCACCCGAACAATGAGCACAAGAGAACAACAGCTCGCTGCCTTCGGGCGGCTGCTGGACATAATGGACGACCTGCGGGAGAAATGCCCGTGGGATCATAAGCAGACGTTCGACTCACTCCGAGAGAACACCATCGAAGAGACCTACGAACTGGCGTCCGCCATTTCCAAAAAGGACATGACCGAGATCAGCAAAGAACTCGGAGATGTCCTTCTCCATGTCGTCTTCTACGCCAAGATGGGTTCGGAGAAGAAATGGAACTTCTCCGGTGCACCGCAAGAGGGTGCACCGCAAGAGTCTTTCGACATTGCCGATGTCTGCAACCGCCTCTGCGACAAACTCATCTTCCGTCATCCGCATGTCTATGGAGACGAAGCCGCTAAAAACGCAGAAGAAGTGAGTCACCTCTGGGAACAGGTCAAACTCAAAGAGAAAGGCGGTAACAAAACCGTCCTCGGCGGAATACCCGATTCACTGCCTGCACTCATCAAAGCCTACCGTATTCAGGACAAAGTCGCCAATGTCGGTTTCGACTGGGAGAAACGCGAAGATGTCTGGGACAAAGTCAAAGAAGAGATAGCCGAATTCGAAGCCGAAATGCGCACTCTGCCAAATGACCAAATGGTAAATGACCAAATGGTAAATGAATTCGGTGACTTGCTTTTCGCACTCATCAATGCCGCACGGCTTTACAAGATCCGTCCGGACAACGCCCTCGAGCATACCAACCTCAAGTTCATCCGCCGCTTCAACTATCTCGAATCCCGCGCCAAAGAGCAGGGACGTGACCTCAAAGACATGACCCTCGCCGAAATGGACGCCCTCTGGAACGAAGCAAAAGAACAGGAACACTAACCCGGTCTATCCCGCTGTCACACAAAAAAAACGAGCCCCTCAGAACTCGTTGTGCGGCATAAAAGACTCGAACTTTCACTCCTCGCGGAACCAGATCCTAAGTCTGGCGCGTCTACCAATTCCGCCAATGCCGCCCGCGTTCGGCAGAATGTAACCGAAAACGGGTGCAAAGGTACGAAGATTTTTTGAATTATGCAAGAAAAAACGCAAACTTTTTATCATATTTTGCCAAATGGCGTCAAAATTGTCCATAAAAAGACGCCCTCGCCCGTTGCCTATGTCGGTGTAATGGTAGGAGCCGGCACCCGGCACGAACTGCCCGAAGAAAACGGCATAGCCCATTATATCGAGCATTGCGTATTCAAAGGTACCGCACAGCATTCCGCACGGCAGATCATCAGCAAAGTGGAAGGCATCGGAGGCGAAATCAACGCCTACACCACCAAAGAGGAAACCACTTTCTATGCCGCCACACCCGTAGAACATATCACGCTCACCCTCCGTCTTATCAGCGAACTGGTGCTCTGCCCCACGTTCCCGAAAGCCGAAACCGACAAAGAGCTGTCTGTTATCCTGGACGAGATTGAGAGTTATAACGACTCGCCGTCCGAACTCATTTATGACGATTTTGAGGCGCTCCTCTTCGACGGAACACCGTTGGCGATGCCTATTCTCGGCACAAAGAAGTCACTCCGCGCCATAAGCCGCAACCCGCAGACACCTATAAATTGGGTGCGCGCGCACTACACTCCCGCGCGTATGGTGGTATTCTGTCAGGGAGATGTCTCTCCCGACAAGATCTTCCGCCTCGCCGAACAAGCATTCGCCCCCCTTGCTGCAACGCAGCCCTGCAGCGAAGCGCCCTTACAGCGAAGCGCTCCTACAGCGCCAGCGGTCTCACAGCGCCAGCGGTCCTACAAAAAACACACACATCAGGTGCACGCCATGCTCGGCGCCAAAGCCTATCCCTTGGGACACGAACTCCAACTGCCCCTGTATCTGCTCAACAATATCCTCGGCGGCGGAAGCCTCAACTCGCGCCTCAACCTCAGCCTGCGCGAGAAACGCGGTTTGGTCTATACCGTCGAGTCCGCCTATACTCCGCTAAGCGACACCGGCTACTGGTGTACCTATTTCGCGTGCGACAAAGAGGATCTCGCCGCCTGCGAACAACTCATCCGGGACGAACTCGACAGACTCTGTTCCTCGCCCCTGAGCGACGCCGCACTCCGACAAGCACTCCGACAACTGCGCGGACAGATGGCTATCGCCGCACAAAACCAGGAGGCGTCCGCACTCGCCATGGCGAAATCAATGCTCTATTTCTCAACCGCTCCTACGTGGCAGGAGACATTCGACAAAATAGCAGGAACCACACCCCGGACACTACTCCAAATCAGCCAAGAGACACTCTCTCCTGACAATTTGTACACCCTCAGATACGAATAACATCCATTTTGGTATTTTTCGTGCATAATTATACAACTTGAAGACAATTTTTGCACAAAATGCATATTTTTTGTCTATTTTTGCGGAAAAATGCACAAAAAGTTTGCTCATATCAAAAAAAAGTTGTATCTTTGTGCGCTTTTTGCATTTATGCGGAAATAATATACTGTAATTATTATATTTTATGAAGAAATTTTTTACACTTTTATTGCTCACGACAGCAACACTGGTGATGTATGCGCAGCAGAAGGAGGTAAGCGGAGTCGTTGTGGACTCCAAAGGCGAGCCGATCATCCAAGCGTCCGTCATCGCCAAAGGTACGACTATCGGTACTGCGACAGATATCGATGGTAAGTTCAAAATGGAAGTTCCCGCCTCGGTCAAGACCCTGGTGGTTACCTACATTGGAATGGAGAAAAAAGAAGTTGCAGCAGGCAAGAATCTGAAAATTGTGCTCACCGAAAACGCCGAAGTGCTCCAGGAAGTGGTTGTCACCGGTTTCGGTAATGTGAGCAAGGGTTCTTACACCGGTTCCGCTACTGCCGTGCAGGCAGAAGACATCGAGAAGAAGAGCCCGAGCGAATTGTCCAAATCCATGGCAGGCGAAATCGCCGGCGTACAGGTCATCAACGGTAGTGGACAGCCGGGTACCAACGCTACGATCCGTATTCGTGGTGTCGGCTCACTCAACGGTAGCTCCGCACCGCTCTACGTAGTAGATGGTGTAACCTACGACGGTGACATCTCCTCTATCGACCCGGGCGACATCGCTTCTTATACCGTCCTCAAGGACGCTACCGCCACCTCCCTCTACGGTGCACGCGGTGCCAACGGTGTGATTGTCATCACTACCAAGAAAGGTACTTCGGGCGAGACCGGAAAGATCGACGTGGATGTCAAATACGGAGCCAACATGCGTCTGCTCCCCCTCTACGACGCCATCACCTCGCCGGAAGAGTACGTAACACTCGCTTGGCAAAGCATCTACAATGGTAACCGATATGTATCCGGACAAGGGCAGGAAGCCGCCATCCGCACAGCCAATACAATGCTTTATAGCGGAGGAGGTCTGCCTGTAGGTTATAATCTTTGGGAGAAAGAAGGCAAAAACCTTATTATCCCAACCGATATGTATGGTCGCGTAAACCCGAAATTCGACAATGCCATCTCACGCAAAACCGGATATGAGAATCTGGAGTCCTGGCGCAATGCTATCTTCCGTACCGGACAGAAAGTGGACGCTAATATCAAGATCTCCGGCGGTACCGAGAAAGTGAAATACTTCACCTCCTTCGGTTACCTCATGGACGAGGGTTACTACCAGGCTTCCGACTACAACCGTTTCACCGTTCGTTCCAATGTGGACTTCGAGCCTAAGAAATGGTTGAAGGGTAATGTCAACCTGGCTTATACCTACTCCAACATGAATAGCCCTGACCAGAACGGAGACGGCGCAATGAACAACGGTTTCTACTATGTAAACGCCATTCCGCCGATCTACCCCGTTTATCTGCGTGATGAAAACGGTAATATCGCTACCGATCCGCGTACCGGTCTCGCATACTACGACTACGGTAACGACCTGCAGCGTTCCTTCGGTATGGGTATCAACCCTGCTGGCTCGCTCCGTCTGGACAAAGAGAACCAGGTTCAGCACGAGGTGGACGCCAAGACCTCTCTGGAGTTCAAACTCTACAAGGGTCTCAAATTCACCCTCAATGCCGGTCTGCACTACTACAACAACCGCTATACCGACCTCACCAACAAGTATTACGGTGACGCAGAGGGTATCGGTCGTATCCAGCAGCAGAGCGCCAACCTCTTTACCGTTTCGGCACAAGAGCTCTTGGAGTACAACAACACCTTTGGCGACCACTCCGTCCGCGTAATGGCAGGACACGAGAACTACCTCTATAACTCCAACTATATGCTGGGTTACAAGTCCTACATCGCAGACCCGTCTTCTTTGGAGCTGGGTAACGCCATCAAGATGAACGCTATCGGCGGTAACTCCACCCGCTATGCACTCGATGCATACTTTGCTACCGCCACCTATACCTACGACGAGCGCTATACCATCTCGGCTAACTATCGTGCCGACGGTAGCTCGCGCTACGCCAAAGGTCACCGCTGGGGACACTTCGGTTCGGTAGGTGCCGCTTGGACTTTCACCAACGAGTCCTTCATCGAGAACTCCGACGCCAAAGAGTGGCTCAAAGACGGTAAACTGCGTCTCTCTTGGGGTGTGTTGGGTAACCAGGTCAACTCCCTCTACTCCTACACCGATATGTACACCATCGAGAACCTCAACGACCAGATCGCTTACCTCTGGGCAAGCAAGGGTAACCAGAATATCACCTGGGAGCGTTCCAACACCGTTGACCTCGGTCTGGAGTTCTCTATCAGCAAGTACTTGGATGCAGAGATCGACTATTTCTGGAAACTGACGGACAACATGATCTCGCCTCGCGCGGTGGCTCCGTCGCTCGGATACAGTTCTATCCCTACCAACGACGCCAAGATGGTGAACACCGGAGTGGAGTTCCAGTTCGATATCCACGCAGTGGACATGCGTAATGTCAAATTGGACTTCAAACTCAACGGAGCACACTATAAGAACTACATGATCCAGATGCCTATCGACTACTACGATGCAGACGGCACGCCGCACCGTATGACGATGAACGGCGCGATGTCAGAGGGTCACTCCTACTATGACCACTACACCATCCGTTACCTCGGTGTGAATCCCACCAACGGTGAGTCGCTCTTCGAGGCATACTATGACTCCCGTGACGGTGACTTCATGGCGGCTAAATCGGACGGAACGTACAATTACATCCCCTCGCTCCACCAGTGGCTTCTGGATCAGAAGAACGATGGTGTAGAGAACCCGGAGCAATACCTCAGAACCACCTACACCAACGATCCTACCACCGCTGCTTCGCAGTATGTAGGCAAGAGCTATCTGCCTGACCTCTCCGGCGGTTTCGGATTTGACCTGGAGGTCTATGGTGTCACCCTCTCCGCTTCCTGCTCATACCAGATCGGCGGTTACGGATATGACTACACCTACATGGCTTTGATGGACAACAAGCAGGTGGGCGGTCACAACTGGCACGTGGACGTACGTAACGCATGGACGGAGAACAACCCCGGACACGGAACCTTGGATGCTGCCGGCAACGTGGATATGACAAGTCTCAACCCGCTGGACATCCCCCGTATGTCGAACGGCGTAGGAAAGTATGACAACTATGCCAACACGGCTTCCACCCGTTTCCTCACCAGCAACTCGTTCCTGAGCTTGAACAACGTACAGGTAGGATATAACTTCCCCAAGAAGCTGATCGAGAAAATCAAACTGCAGAAGCTCCACCTCTATGTAGCAGCCACCAACCTTTGCATCGCAACGGCTCGCCGCGGCTACAACCCGATGACTTCCTTCACCGGTTCGTCTGACACCCACGGCTACTCGCCGCTGTCAACCATCGTAGGTGGTATCAAGTTCACCTTCTAATACGAGTACGGACACCATAAATTGAAAACAAATATGAAAAAATTATATTATATCTTCGCTTTGGCTGCCGTTACACTGGCAGCAAGCAGTTGCGCCGACAGCTACCTCAACCAGGAACCGGGCGGAAGCAGTATCACTGAGGCACAGTACCAGAGAATGGACAATGTGACCGAAGGTACCGTCAAAGGTGTTTATACCCTGCTCTATGAGTACGGAGGAGAACACGATGCCTTTGCACAGCGTTCCTTTGACATGTACGGAGATCTGCTCTCCGGCGATATGGCGCTCAAAACCCAAAACTATGGATGGTTCTCTACCGACGAGTTAGGCCAGACCTACACCCGCCGTGCCACCTTCTGGAACTACTACTACGGTATCATCCGTATCTGTAACAAAGCACTCAATGCTATCGACGCCCAATACACGGAAGAAGAGATTCAGGAAGCGCTGGTGAACTACTCGGACGCTACCGAAGAGATGATGACCATGCTCATGTACACCGCCGAGATCTATACGATGCGCGGCTGGGCTTACGCAGGACTGAGCCGCTACTTTGTATCCCCCACCGCTGGCATGAACGATTTGGCAGTACCTATCTACACCGAACAGGATACCAAAGCCGACACCATTCTGGGTGCTCCGCGCGCCAGCGTAGGTGACCTCTACCTGCGTATCGAGGAGGACTTCATGCAAGCTATCCAGATCTTTGAGGTTACCGATCTGTTAGGTATCGAACGTACCAACAAGATTGAGACCAACTCCGATATCGCGCGTATCTCTCTGGCTTACTCCTACCTCAACAAGGGCGACAACACCAACGCCTACAAATGGGCTACCGAAGCTATCGACAAGACCACAGCCACACTGCTGCCTAACGAAGAAGTGCTCACCACCGGTTTCAACGACATCAGCAGCAACAACTGGATCTGGGGTAAGGACGTAACGGTGGACAACACCACCTCCTTGGCTTCCTTCTTCGGCCAATGCGATATCTATTCGTATAGCTACGCAGGCGCAGGTGATGTCAAAGGTATTGACCAGAACCTCTACGATCAGATCCAAGCATGGGATATCCGCAAGTTCTGGTGGAACAACTACGCCACATCCGGTCAGAAGAACGCTTCTACCTACGAGTACGCACCGGACGGCAAGTTCTACTCAGCCAAACTGCCGCAGAAGTTGAACGGCGACCGAGACTGGCTCAGCGACGATGTCTATATGCGTCTGGAGTTGGCTTACCTCATTGCTGCCGAAGCCGCTGCACGCTTGGGAGACTACACAAACGCAAAGAACTACCTCTTCGCCATCACCGACCAACGCGTTCTGCCGACACAGGAGTCTGTTTACGAAGACTGGAAAAACAATCTCTCTGACGGAGATCTGCTGGCTACTATCAAGCACAACTGGCGTGTAGAACTCTGGGGCGAGGGATATGCTCTGCAGACCTTCCGTCGCTACCAGGAGAGAGTTACACTGGGCGACAACCACCTCCGCAGCGACAAAGAGCTGGATCCGAGCACAGCACGTGTTTACACCTTCGAGATCCCGACTTCCGAGGAGTACTACAACCCGTACCTCCGGGATGTCAAAAACAGATATGTTAAAACTCACAAGCCTAATAAAGAATAAGGTATTAGTATAATTTTTATTAACTTCAACATTTTAATTGTATGAAAAAGTATTTATTTATGGCTATTGCAGCCGTTACAGCTTTGGCATTTTCAAGCTGTAAAGACGAGAACAACAATCCCACAACTGATGATGTAACAATCACCTTTGCAAAGAAGACGATTGAACTCAGTGTAGGAGAAGAAGTACGTCTGGGATATACAGTTGCTCCTGTTGGCGCTGAAATCCAGCAACTTAAGTTCGTTTCCAGTGACGCATCTGTAGCTACAGTATCGGCATCTGGTGTCGTTTCCGCCATTGCCGAAGGTGAAGCACAAATCATTGTAAGCGCTGAGGGTGCAAAAGGTGACACCTGCTATATACTTGTAAGCGATGATGCTATTTACAATCAATTTAATATTGCAGATTGGGGATTATTTGGAAAAGAATGGAATATGATTCCGGGAACAGACACCACCCTCACTTGGCCAGACGGAACAAAATATGATGTTCAATTAGGTCAAATTACTCTTCTTGCTTGGGACGGAAATGTTGCCTATTCCTCAGAAGCTAAAGCATGGGCTGGCGCAGGTTTGGTAATTGAAGTTCCTGTTACTTTCTGGGTTATTACAAAAGCATATACAGATGATACTCAAGGGGACGTAGGAGCCTACATTGGTCATGGAGGATTTGATATTTATGACCTTAAAGGAAAAATGGCACACGGCGCAGGTCAAGCAGGTGCCGTAAACGTTAATGACTACGGCGATTTCCTTAAATCCCTTATCGCAGCAGAAACCTCTGATGACGTACTGTGGGATCTCCGCAATACTGCTTTCACCGGTGCCAAGGTGCTATATTTTGACTACACCAACCCTGAGGAACCCTCGTATAGCGATAACTACGGTCAATACTATGGCCACATCACACAATGCATATACTACGATGCAAATAAACAGAAAGGAACAGAAGCTGCTTGGGCTTGCAAGATAGCATGGCATGATTTCCTTTCCGATGATCGTTACTTTGGTCTGAAAGTAACACGAGATGAAGAAGGTTACCTCGCTAGCGTTATTGAACCATACGACTTCAAAGAAGTGGAGCGTACATTATACAGCGAAAACTGGGAAGAAGTTCTTGCTCAATTACAAGATAAAAGTGAAACTCCGAAATTAGGTGATCCCAAAAAAATCCACCACGAACTTCCTTCTTTCAGCAAATACATTAAATCAACAGACCGTCTCTACAAGAAATAATCTCATCGGATATTTCCATCACAATCAGGCTGCTCTCACGGGCAGCCTGATTTGTCGTCTATAGGCTCTCCATTTCACCCCGCACCCTCCATACTGGTAACGATGAGGTAACGTAAATGAATCGGAAAAGGACACAAAATTACACGAAAATACGCTAAAATTTATGCATCCGGCACAAACTTGCAAAAAAATTTGCACATCCCAATATTTTTTGTTATCTTTGCACGCTAAATTTGATAAAATCTATCATTATGAAAAGATATATTCTCTCAGCATTGGTAGCGATAGTCGCTATTCCGCTGTTTGCCGTTCCGGCAGATCCCACTCCTTTCCGGTACACTTTACCCGATGGCACAACTGTGATGGCACAACGACATGGAGACGAGTTCCACTCTTATATCACCTCCATGGAGGGCAAACTTCTGGAGGGAACTCTCGACGCCGAAGTACAGAAGAAAGCCAATGTACGCCGTCGTATGCCACGCTCTGCCGGAAGCTACACTTTCCCCACCAAGGGATCGCCGCGCAGTCTGGTACTGCTGGTAGGTTTCTCCGACATGCCTTTCGATCAGTCCCGGCAGGATTTCCAGGATCTGCTCACCAAGACCGGCTACGACCATAACGGCGCTACCGGCTCTTGCCGCGACTATTACATAGCATCTTCCGATAGCATTTTCTCGCCGCAGTTTGACTGCTTCGGCCCGTTCACCGTATCGCAGAAAATGGCATACTATGGCGCTAATGCCGGCACCAGTAACAGTCAGCACGCCGCCGAAATGGTGGCTGAAGCCTGCCAACTGGCGCACGAAGCAGGTGTCAATTTCAAAGACTATGACACCAACAATGACGGACTGCTGGACAACGTCTTCATTTTCTTTGCCGGTCACAACGAGGCTGAGGGAGGCGGAGCCAACACCATCTGGCCGCATGCCGGCGACATCTCCAGAATGAGTCTCAAACTGGACGGCGTAACCGTAGGGTCGTACGCTTGCACCTCCGAATACAAAGGTTCGGCAGGCAAGACCCGCTGCGGTATCGGTACTTTCTGCCACGAGTTCGGACATGTCGTCGGACAACCGGACTTCTACGACACCGACTACAACTTCTATACTGTCGGCAACTGGGATATCATGTGCCAGGGAAGCTATAACAACAACGGCAACACCCCCCCGCTCTTCTCTGCCTGGGAGCGTATGTACGAAGGCTGGCTCACGCCCAAGCAGTTGTCCCTGCCGGGCAACTACGCCCTCTCTGCTACGCCGTTCCACACCGAGGCATACCTGATTGCGGCAGAAACGCATAACATGAATGGTACTATGCCTACCCCCTCCGAATTCTTCATTCTGGAGAACCGCAATAGTAATAATGTCTGGGACTCTTATCTCCCCGGACACGGCATGCTCGTATGGCATATCGACTACTCCGCATCCGCATGGTCGCAGAACGTACCTAACAACGGTCCGACACTCATGCGCATGCACTTGGAGGAGGCGAACGGAATAGGATGGAAGAAACGCTCCCAGTCCGCAAGCGGAACTGCCGGAGACCCCTACCCCGGTTCGATGGCTGTCACCACTTTCACCCCGACACTCCACAACGGTACCGTCCTTGCCGACCAGCCGCTCTTCAACATCGAGGAGAAAGGCGGTATCGTCACTTTCACCTATATCAGCATGGGCAAGTCCTCGCTCAAAGCTGACAAGAAAGAACTCCACTTCGTGACTACCGTCAGCGACAACAAGCAGATCGTTGACTGGACTCCCGAATCCTTTGAACTTCTGGGCGCCAGCCTCGACCCCGAGGAAGAAATCACCGTGCGCGGAAACAACAACTTCCGCCTCTATATCGGCGACGAAGCCCCTGCGCTCACAAGCTCTGCATGGAAGGCAAGCGTAAGCCTCAAGCCCAATACTGACTCGATTGTGGAGCAACGTGTCTGGGTCAGCTTCCGCCCGACGGCTAAAAGTTGCACCACCACTTACGGTGTACTGACCGTTTCTTCCAGCGCTGCCAGCCTGACTATTCCTGTCTATGGCGATGCACCGCGTCCCACATACGTCACCACGCCTGAGGTCAAAGAGATAGCTTATGTCACCCCCTACTCCTTCCGCGCAACGTGGGGCAACGTAGAGGATGCCGAGTTGTATTATCTCACCCTCTTCCAGCGTTCGGAAGGCGAGAGCAAGTATGTACAAGGCTTTGAGGACTTTGATGACAACGCCAAAGTCCTGCAATCCGGCTGGAAAACCAATACCAACCAGACCACCACTTATGCCAAAGCCGACGGCACCAAATCGCTGGCATTCACCTCCCACGGAGACCAGATCACCTCGGAGACCTATCCCTCCCCGGTGACTTCGATGAGCTTCTGGTACAACAGTTTCACCTCCACCGTGGACACTATCGGTGTACTGGAGGTAGAGGCGTTCAACGGTACCGACTGGGAGATGGCAGACCAAGTGATCGTCACCAACAAAGCCAAACGCGTGACCGCCTCCTACGACTTTGAGGCGGAGAAGAACTACATCGCTTTCCGTATCACTTGGATTGACAACGGCGGAGCCGGTCTCGCACTCGATGCCTTCACCGCCACCATCTCCGAGAAGATCGACTATATCTACCGCGGATCGCAACTCTATACCGTTCCTACTTTTGACGGCACCGATCCCTACTACACTTTCTCCAACCTCGAGCCCGAAAGCGACTACTACTTCCAGATACAGTGTACCGATCTCGACAAAGGTTGCGAAGAACACCTCACCGCCCTCTCGGAGCCGATTGAGGTACGCACACTTGCCGGCGAACCTCTGGACGGCAAGGCGATGACCATCGGTTATGACAGTCTCTATTACAGTTCGCCTACCCGCGTTGTTTACCTCACCGAGCCCAAGACGGGCGACCGCCTCTATTTCTTTGACACGGCGGGACGGCAGGTCTATTCGATCAAGGTCTATACGGGTGCTTACTCCTACGCCCTGCCCGAGTCGGCTTTCCGCCGCGGCGAGGTCTATATGGTGCAACACGCCAAAGAAGGCAAGTTAGGTCGCAAGAACAAGCGCGTTAAATTCATCTTCCAATAATGAATCGCAAACTCCTGATATCCTTATTGTTGCTCTGGGCGGGTACCGTATCCGCCCAGGCGCAATACCGTAGCGGGGGAGGTCTCTCCGGCGACAACTACCATTTCGGCTATGTCTCCGGTACGGTAGGCTACTCCATGTTGCATTTATCCTCCGCCGATGCCGTTTCCAAAGGCAACGTGGGCGGAGCAGTGGGACTCGGATACGAGTTCCGTAACAGCGGTTTCTGGACATCAGTCGGCGCCCAGCTCAGTTTCCACCGTTCGTCCCTTCTCATCGATGACTATACGCGCGACTACGCAGGGGCGGACACCCAGGGCAAAGATGCCGTCTTCCACTACCGCGTCTCCCAGCGCGACGAAGTACAGTGGCAGTTCGTGGATGTCCCCATCCTCTTAGGCTATTATGTACAGGGATTTTATGTCGGGGCAGGTGCCAAACTCAGTTATGCACTCAATCCCAAAACCAAATCCTCCGGCACATACAATCTCTCGGCTACCAACACCGAGTATAATGTCACTTTCTCCGACATGCCCGACCGCGGATACAAGGACTATGACTTCGCCTACGTGAACCACAACCGACTCAATGTAGGCGTCTCCCTCATCGGCGAAGTGGGATACGACCTGCTATCATCCCTGCCTACACGCAACTCGATCTGCCATGTTCTCAAAGCAGGATTTTATATCGAGTACGGACTCAACAACTATATCGCCCGCCGTGACACCCCGCAGCCCGCCATCGAGCCCGCAGCCACCAACGCCACACAAGCTACTGTATATCCTTACCTCAACACCTTCACCGAGCGACACCGCGTAGTGCCGTTCTATGCAGGATTCAAGTTGACCTATATGATCGGCGGCAGTCGCACGGCACGTGTAAGCTTCCACCACGGATGTATGTGCTATCAATAACAAGCAACATGAGAAAAACATTCTTATATACCTTTGGCATCTTTTTAGCAATGCTCGCTTCGGCTCCGGCACGGGGCGAAGTCTATCGTGATACCACGCGCCTGGACTCCGGCGTCTGTGCATCCCAAATGCCCGCAGAATGGAGGGGAAAGAAATACTATGCCCCCGACACCTATTACGCCGAGCAACTGGTGCGCATCGACACCACTTATATCTACGAAGATGACCTCATCACCGAACTGATCGACTCCGTTTATCAGGTCTATCAGCTCAACCTGGTAGTCTATCCCGAGTATCTGTACAACCGTATCGTCGATGTCTGCGAGGGCGACTCCATCGTCTTCCGCGGCAGGTCGTTCACCGGACCCGGCGATTTCTATGACACCGTCCCGTCCGTCAACGGATGCGACTCGGTGGAGCATATCTTCGTCCGCTACCATATGCCCTTCGAGGGATTTGAGGAGCACTATCTGGATGCTTCGGGTAAGTTTGTCTGGGCTCGGAACAACAAGACCTACACCAAGCCCGGCACCTATGATTTCCAGACACAGACCGTCTATGGATGCGACTCGGTCTGGCATCTGCATCTGAAAGAACTGCCGTCCTATCTCTTCAAAGAACAGGCTACCTACTGCCTCTCCAAAACCGATCTGGCATTCACCTGGCGAGGACAGACTATCACCGAGTCCGGCACCTATTATGACCGCTATTCATCCGTGGACGGCAGAGACAGTGTCTATCAGCTGGACATCATCGTCTATCCCTACTACGACTACAGCCGTACACTCACTATCTGCGACGGCGGAAGCGTTACCTTCGGCGGCAAAACCTACACCCAAGGCGGTGTTTATACCGACAGTCTTCTATCTGTCGGCGGATGCGACTCGGTCATCACCACCATCGTCAATGTCGAGCGCAGTTTCCACCACTACGACACCGTTTATATCACCAACCAGGAGTCCCTCTCCTGGCATGGACAGACAATCACCCAGGGCGGTAATTTCTTCGACTACAACACCTCGGCCGTCAGTGGCTGCGACTCCGTGTACCAGCTCACTGTCTATCTCTCCTACGTGTATATCTACACCAAGGATACGGCTATCTGCCAGACCGAGACACCTTATATCTGGCGCGGCAAGGAGTGTGACCAACTGGGCACACACACCTACGAAGACCGCTACACTACCCTCACCGGGCAGGACTCGATCTACCGCCTCACACTGACGGTCTATCCCGCTTACCGCTTCGACCATGCTATCATCCTCTGCCCGGGCGAGACACAGGAGTTCCGCGGCAAGAAGTATGTCCATCCCGGAGACTACTATGACACCCTCCGAACCATCCACGGATGCGACTCCATATGCCATATACACGTCATCCGCAAAGAGGCGTACTATAACGAAGAACATATATCCCTCAACGACGGACAGTCCTTCTACTGGCCCAAGAACGGCGAGACCTACACCGAGGTCGGCACATACGAGATCCACGAGAAGACCGCCGAGGGTTGCGACTCGACCATGATACTCTTCATCACCCGCAACCCCAAGTATTTCTTCCCGGAGACACGCGAGGTCTGCCAACCCGACACACTCCCCTATTTCGTTTGGCGAGGAAGGGAGATCAACGAGTCCGGAGTCTATTGGGACTCTCTGCAGACCAAAGCCGGACAAGACTCCGTCTATAAACTCAACCTCACCATCCATCCGCGATATATATCCTATGAGGACAAGGATGTCTGCGAGTCGGAGAACTTCACCTGGAGAGGACAGACCATCACCCGGACAGGCACCTACTACGACACCCTCCGCACCGTTCACGGATGCGACTCCGTGATTGTTCTTAGGGTCAATATGTACCAGTTTGAGACCATACAATATGACACCATCTGCGATGGTGACACTATCTACTGGGAGGGACAGACCATCACCGAAGAGGGCGTCTATAAACAGCGCTATCCACGTGCCGAAGGATGCGACTCCGTGCTCACACTCAATGTCACCATGTTCTACCCCTTCACCCGCAACTACTCCGACACTATCTGCGAGACCAAACTCCTGGCTGGCGAACCCTATCTCTGGGGACCCAACCAACGGCAACTGTGGGCACACTGGGACGATCAGACGGCACAATACGAAGACTCCATCTACTGGAACTGTGACAGTACCCGCTTCTTCCACCTCCATGTCCTGCGCGAGCGCGTACATATTGATACTCTCACCCTCTGCCAAGGCGACTCGGTGGAGATCATCCTCCACGACGGCAAGCACCGCTGGCTCTCACAACCGGGAATGTATTATGACACCATACCACAGTTCGGCAAGACAGACACCTACGCCTGCGACAGTGTCTCTGGCAAACTGGTCATCGTCCACGCCACCAGTTGCGACACTATCACACGCCATATCCTCGACAAAACCCTGCCATTCCATTGGGCGAACTACGACATATCCCTCTCCGGATACTATGCCGACACACTCAGCAAGGCAAACACCGGGTGCGACTCCATCGTCGTCCTCCACGCCATCGTGGATACCAGCTATCTCTATGTCGATTCGGTCACCATCTGTGCACCACACTACCATGGAGACAACAACCCCCTCAACACCCCTTACCTCTGGCAGGGACACAAACAGAACGGCAAAGACCGGTACGAGATCTACTATGCCGGCACCTACTGGGACAGTCTAAAGACCGTCAACACCAAAGTGGACAGCGTTTATTGCCTCATCGTCAAAACCCTGCCTACCTATCACGAGAAACGTATCTACGACCTCTGCGAAGGAGACTCGATACAGTTCGCCAACCGATGGATACGCGAGCCGGGCGTCTATTACGATACACTCCATACCATCAACGGATGCGACTCGGTCATGCAACTAACCGTCAACCTCCTCCAACGGTACCGTATCGCCCTCACCCGGGACATATCCGACCGGGAGACCTACCGATGGGTACTCAATGACATTAACGGTACCAGAGAACATCTCCTCTCTATTCCCGGAACCTATACCGATACCCTCCGGACAGTACGCGGATGCGACTCCGTCGTCGTCCTGACACTCAATATCCATCCTACCTACCGGTTTGAGGAGAACCAAGTCATCTGCCAATCCGAGACTCCGTTCCTATGGCACGGACACCAGTATTGGACATCGGGCGACTATCAGGACAGTCTGCGCACCACCATGGGCTACGACTCCGTCTTTACCCTCCACCTGCAGATATATGACACTTTCTATGTGGATCGCTATGTCTCCATCTGCCGGGGCGAGAGCTTCAAGTATAACGGCAAGAACTACACCCACGGTGGTCTGTATCTCGACACCCTCCGTTCCCAACACGGATGCGACTCCGTCGTCGTCCTGCATGTACAGGAACTGCCGGACTACTTCTTCTCCGATACCGTAGCGGTGGCTAACCGGCAGCCTTACACCTGGCGTGGCAGGACATTCACCCACTCCGGTGTCTATCGCGACGAACTGCAGACCAAACTCAACGGATGCGACTCGGTCTATCAGCTGGTGCTCACTATCTATGACAAGGAGGTCCTGCGCGACACCACCATCCGCGTCTGCGAACGGGACCTGCCCGTCCGCTGGCGCAACCGATGGCTCTATGACGAAACCACTATCTACGACACCGTCTCTGTCACCGACGTGGATACCATCTGGCGCGTCAACCTACAAGTGAGCCGCATGAGCTACAAGGAGATACGCCATGTCCTCTGCGAAGGAGAGGTCTTCCGGTTCAACGGCAAAACCATAACCTCCGACACCCTCTATCATGACACGATCTTCGAGGGCTACGGATGCGGTACCGACTACACCGTCTGGATCACCTTCCGGAAGACATACACCTACGACTATACCGGCAAGACTCGTGCCGACAAACCCTATGTATGGCATATAGCCGACACCACCTATACCTTCACCCAATCCGGCGTCTTCGAGCACCATACCTTCTATCAGGGAACACAGTGCGACTCCAATATCTATCGCCTCCACCTCACCGTGGGAGAGGTTTACCACTTCGTCGATTCAGTCACGCTCTGCGAGTCGGACCTGCCCTATTTCTGGCGCAACAAACAGATCACACAAGCAGGCTTCTACCACGATTCGCTGCAGACAACCTTGGGCTACGACTCCATCTACACCCTCAAGGTCTTGGAGATAACACCGGCCTACTATGAGGAGAAATTCATCAACCTCTGCGCGGAAGCCGGTTCGTATTACTACCGGGGCAAACTCTACGACAAAAAAGGTGTCTATTATGACACCATCCCGTCAATCCACGGATGCGACTCCATCTTCCGTATCGTGGTACGGGTGATGCCTACCTACGAGATCTATGACACCGTACATATATCCGACCGGGAGACCTATACCTTCGACGGCAGAACACTCTATACCGGAGGAGGATACGTTTCCTACGGCAAGACCATCTACGGATGCGACTCCATCGTGCATCTCCAACTCTACGTACACCCCTCCTATCTGTTCGACGAACAGGAGGAGATCTGTAACAAAGACACCCTCTACTGGCACGGCAAGAAACTCTTCAAGGAAGGCGTTTACTACGACTCGCTCCTCACCCGACAGGGATACGACTCCATCTACCGGATGCATCTCACCGTGCATCCCACCTATTTCTTCCAGGAGACGATGACTATCTGCCCCAACCGCACCACCTATATCCATGGTATCAATATCTCCAAATCCGGTATCTACTACGACACCCTGTACACCATCCATGGATGCGACTCGGTCTATCGCATCACCGTCAACAAGGCGCGTACCATCCAGCAGATTTCATACGACACCATCTGCCAGGGAGAAAGCCGGTCCTTCTATGGCGTCGAATACTCCCGTACCGGCACCTACAGGCATGAGGTCGGATGCGACACGCTGATCATCCTGCACCTCTTCGTCAGAACGCCTACTATCACGGAGAAACGCGTCGTCGTATCAGACGAAGAACTGCCCTACCGCTATAACGGACGCGAGTATTGGGAGACCAATCTCTATGTCGATTCCTTCACCAACCGCTATGGCTGCGACTCCATCGCCAAACTCAATTTCATCGTCTCAGAACACTGCTCGCCATGGCACCGTATTCCGCTCTGTACAGGATCGGAGATCAAGATCGACTCGATGACCATCACACGCTCCGGCACCTACTCCTTCGTGCGACGTTCCCTCGTGAGCGGAAAAATGGACAGCCTATACCGCGTGGAGGTATATGACGTGCCATCCTATGACATGCCTGCCGACGTGCGGCATATATGCGAAGGCGATACCGTCTTCTATGAAGGACAGGCGTTCACACGCGCCGGCACCTACGACTTCCGCCATGAGTCAATCTACGGATGCGATAGTATCCGCCATCTGGAGGTGATACTACACCCCGTTTACCGGTTCTATACCGAAGCTACTATCACCGACTACCAGTCCTATCGCTGGGAAGGAAAAGAGTATAACACCCAAGGATCGTATGACCTCACCTACCCCTCCGTCTATAGCTGCGACAGTACCCTGACACTCAATCTGACCGTCATACCTACACAGCGTATCCATACCGAGGACACGGTCTGCTTTGGCGAGAAATATATCTGGCGCGGAAAAGAGATCACCGAAGAGGGATACTACCACGATACACTCTGTATCCTCGGCACACACACCTCGGCTATCTATTCGCTCCATCTGGTTATACAGACACCTACGCATATCCTCTCCGCCGAAGTGCCCGAACTGTGCGCCGATGCCGAATACATGGAGGTGGCGTTCACCTACTCCGGTGCCAAACCATCCACCTACTCCATCCTCTTCGGACAACTGGCAAAAGACCAGGGATTCAAGGATGTTCGGAACAAACCCTTTGACGCCGACTTCGTAGCACGGGCACCGATGCCGGAACGTAGAGAACTGCTCTACCTCGACCACCTCGACTATGTCCGTCCGGACTATTACGGAGCACGACTTGTCTTCGACAACGGCACCTGCCCGCAGGCTGTCTCCGACTCGCTCACCTTCCTCGTACGCTATCCGTCATGGATCATCGAGCAGAACTGGGACGACGTGGTCGCTCCACTCAAACCCGAACTGAACGGACATTACACCTTCTCGCAATACGACTGGTATGTCAATGGCACCCGGCAGCCCAATGACGGATCGGGGTACCTCCATAACGACCAACTGCAGCCCGGAGACGAAGTCGTACTCATGGCTACACGACGCGGAGAAAGCTATGCCATACCATCATGCCCGCTGGTCATCCGACAGGCACCGGTACCGGTTTATACCAACCCCGTACTGGTTTACCCGACCTCCGCACCAAAGCATGCTCCGGTGCTCACTATCGAAGCGCCGCAACAAGGACAATATAGCATCTACTCCACCGACGGACTGCTCATTCTGTCCGGCCACTTCGAAGAAGGGATAAACCAAATCACCTTGCCCGCAGCCTCCGGTATCTATCTTATCCGGACAACCACACTGCAAGGTGATGCCAAAACACACAAAGTGATGATCTACTAATCGGCAAATCCGAATACGAAATACACCGCCAGTACTAACAGAAGACCGGCTACGATGTGATTCCAGCGGATCTGCATATGAAATGCGAATGCTGAAAAGATTACAAACACAACGAGGGTGATCACCTCCTGTATCACTTTCAGTTGCATCAGATTGAATACGCCTCCATTGCCTATATAACCCAACCGGTTAGCGGGCACTTGGAGGCAGTATTCGAAAAAGGCGATTCCCCAACTGAAGGCGATAACCGCTATCAGCGGCAACGACTTGAACCATGAGAACTCGGCCAGTTTCAGATGCCCGTACCAGGCAAAGGTCATAAAGATGTTCGATGCTACAAGGAGCATAATAGTATATATCCCGTTCATATTCCTAAATTAAATATTGTTTTTTTACATTCCCCATCGCGGCGTATATTGTCTCGCGCGCTTCGGGGTTGAGTTCTTGCAGCTGCCTCAGCAGCCCTTTGACTTTGGCGCGAGAGGACACGTGTTCGAAGGGGCACAACTTAGGCTGTTTCTGATAGCCGCGCATCTCGGCATAACGGCGGATGTCCTCTTCGGCGATCAGGCACAACGGACGGATCATCGTCAGCGGCATCTTGTCCATCTTAAGCATTGGAGGGATCGTGGCTACCGCCCCTTGGAAGAGTATGTTCATCAGAAAAGTCTCCACCAGATCGTCCTGATGGTGTCCCAAGGCAATCTTGTTGCACCCGATCTCTTGCGCCAGATCGAAGATCGCCTTGCGACGGTACCATGAGCACAGGAAACAGGGATCCTTGATCTGCCGCTTATCCGGCATGTCGGTAATCTCGGTGTCGATGATATACAGCGGCACGTTATAGCTGCGGGCGAAATCCTGAAGATAAGAGGTGTCGGACTGATAGTCACGCTCTTTGACGCGCACATGAACGGCGGACACCTTGAAACTCGGCTTATGCACGCGCGCACGCGTTCCTAATAACTCCAATAGGGCCAGACTGTCCTTACCACCGCTCAGTCCTATCAGTATATGATCACCGTCCGCTATCAGCTGGTAGCCGGCACAAGCCTTGTGAAACCGCTTGGTGATACGGCTCTGCAGTTGTCGTAATACTCTCTGTTCTTGCGTCAGTTCCATAAAAAAATCCGTTAAATCTGCTCAATCTGTGGACAAAAATACCACCCAAAAATCTGCTCAATCTGTGGACAAAAAACAAGTAACTATAGATAAAAAAAAAGAGCCTTACGGCTCTGTGCGCAGGATGAGACTCGAACTCACACGATCTTGCGACCACTACCCCCTCAAAGTAGCGTGTATACCAATTTCACCACCTGCGCTTATGTGCCCAGAACAGGACTCGAACCTGCACACCTCGCGGCATGCGCACCTGAAACGCACGCGTCTACCAATTCCGCCATCTGGGCAACTCCCCCGGTATAAGGGGTAGAAAAGAAAAGCAGGAATAATCCTGCTTGACTCTCTGCTGGAGCGGCAAACGAGACTCGAACTCGCGACCCCGACCTTGGCAAGGTCGTGCTCTACCAACTGAGCTATTGCCGCATATGTGTAAGACCACTTGCTCCCCTTAACCGAAAGCGAGTGCAAAGGTACTGCTTTTTTTTGATATACGCAAATATTTTCGAAAAAAAATGCAAAAAAAGTGCATTTTACAAGATATTTTACTTTTTTTCGCAAAAAAATACAAAAAAATTTGCGTATATCGGATTTTTGTAGTACCTTTGCAGTCGCTTTTGAAACAAAACGCCTTGGTGCTATCGTCTAGTGGCCTAGGACAACGGCCTCTCACGCCGTAAACCCCGGTTCGAGTCCGGGTAGCACTACCAAGAAAAAGTCTCGATTCGTCGGGACTTTTTTAGAAACAAACCAAGGTCAAGGAGAGTTGTCTGAGTGGTCGAAAGAGCCGCACTCGAAATGCGGTATACGCATTACGTCGTATCGGGGGTTCGAATCCCTCACTCTCCGCAAGCGGAAAGCTCGGGAAACCGAGCAAAATGCAAAAAGGAAATGGAAGTTTTTGGCTTCCATTTTTTTTGTGGGCAATAGTGCCTGTTGAGAATTTATTATCATACAGGTACTATCGTACACAAAAAGAAAGGGTGTTTGTTCACTCTTTCCTTTGTGTTTTGTTCGGTTTCCCGAACGAAAGCTTTGCCCAGGATGCCGCCGGCAGGCTTTAGGGATTACGTAGAAATCCCTCACTTTCCCACTACTCGGTGCCCCTCACTTTTAGAACATAGAAAAACCGCCCCGTAGAGCGGTTTTTCCGTGTTCTGTACTCTGTCAGGCGCAGCCGGTCTGTACTTAGCTTAGGTTTTTATATTGTTCCTTTCGGTGGCATTCTTGCCGCCGCTATATTTCAGATTTCAGCTTTCTGATGGCTGACAGCTGATGGCTGATGGCTTTCGGGTCTGTACTCTTTTAGCCCTGCGCGTCGTACTCCTGTCCGCAGACCTTCCACAGATAGGCGCGCATCGTGGTCTTGCCGCCGGCGGTGTCCTTCTGCGCGTTGAACGCCTCCTGGTCGGCTGCCATCTTCGACAGGTCCTTGGCGCGCGCTTTCACCATCCCGGCTACAGCCGTGAAGCGTGCGCGGACCTCCAGCTCGCGTGCGGAGGGTTCGGTTGCACGGTCGTAGGTTCCGGCCTTGCGGATGTACAGACGGGTGCAGTTCGGGTTCTGGGTCGCTGCCGTACGGTGCGTACCGATCAGGTAGTCGCCGTGACTGTGACCATTCTCTTTCTTCGGTTTTGCCAGGGAGCCGTTTACGTACTCAATACCCGGCGAATAGGTTACTTTTCCCATAATAGTTAAGGTTTGGTTTAATGGTTAATAATTAGGTTTTCAGATTTCAGCTTTCTGATGGCTGACAGCTCATTTCTTCTGTCCTTTGTAGTCCTCGGTGGACTTGGTGCTGATGGTGGTGATGGTACGGGTGCTGTCCCGATCCACGGTGTAGGTGCTCACCGTCGTAATCGTGCGTGTCGCCTTGCACGAAGCGAGAGCACAGATCAGCAGAAACATCGTTGCCGCCGCAAGCAGCACTACCTTCAGGGGTTTGGGTCTAAAAGTCTTCATTTTAGTTTGGGTTTTTATATTGTTCCTTTCGGTGGCATTCTTGCCGCCGCTATATATATTTGGTTTCGGTTTTTATATTGTTCCTTTCGGTGGCATTCTTGCCGCCGTTATATTTCAGATTTCAGCTTTCAGCATTCGGCTCTCTGACAGCTGATGGCTGACGGCTGACGGCTGCCGGTCTATTTCCCTCCTCTCCTGTAGTGGTAGTCCACTCCCATGATCGCACCTGCGAACGTGGCTACCTCCCCGAAGCCGATGAGCAGCGACTCATGGATCTGTCCGGTCGGGTCGATGAACACGCCGCAGAAGAGCATGATCAGTCCCCCAAGGGAAAGCGCCGAAGCGGTGAATAGTTGTATATAGTGGTTCTCTTTCATATTTCATTATTCATTATTTCATCATCCATTTTTGTCCCATCTTTGGGACAACTTTTTTCTTTCCGTTTGTTCCCTTCGGTGGCATTCTTGCCGCCGTTATATTTCAGATTTCAGCTTTCTGATAGCTGACGGCTGACAACTGACAGCCGGTTTTCAAATCGGCTGCAAAGGTACAACAAAAAAACGGAACCGCCAAATTTTGCGGCTCCGTCCGGACATAAATATGTCTTTTTCTGTTTTCCTTTGTCCTTTTCGGTGACATTCTTGCCCTCGTCTGGTTTATGCACCGCATATCTATCTGCGCCTGTAGAACAAAATGTATCTTGGTCTATAAAAAACGATGGTCTAAATTGAGCCATAAAAATAAAGCCGGTGCAAAGGTACAAAATATTTTTTATATGTGCAAAAAAATCGATCGTTTTTTACATACCACATGAAGAGATTTGATATATTTTTCGGGGTGCTGATATGCGCGTTATTGCCTTTGTTGTCGGGCTATCGGGCTGGCAGAAAGCAGGCGGCACCCGTTGATCCCGGCTACTATACCATAGAGTACAATCCGGCGGTTTTCCATTCTCCCGATTCGCTACACTACTACATGGAGCGTGCCTTCCTCTACGATGACCCCGATGCATTGGGGATCACCGGCACGGCGGCTTTTCTGTTCTACACCGACACCGCGGCACAGGACACGCTGCCGGTGGTCAGTATCTCCGAAGGGACATTCATGCTGCTGCGTGCATCGGACTTGGGTTCTGCGGACGCGTCTTACGTGATCGAGTGCCTGCAATACCACGGGCTATGGCCGAGAGAACTACCGAAGAATATCAAGAACTCTCGCGTGGCGAGATAATTATAATAACAGACATTATGGCAAGAAAAGATTTAGCGCAGGCGAAAGATGCCAAGAAGGACGAGTTTTATACCCAACTCTCCGATATAGAAAAAGAGTTAATACATTATCGTGACTATTTCCGCGATAAGGTGGTTTTCTGTAACTGCGATGACCCGTACGAGAGCAATTTCTTCAAATACTTTGCGCTCAATTTTAATGCGCTCGGTTTAAAGAAACTCATTGCTACCTGCTACGATGGTTCTCCTATCGCCCAGCAGGAACTGCCATTATTCCCTATAAAGAACGACACTCCTACACGAAAAGCCTACAAGGTAGAAATCTCCGAAGTGCCGGACTTGGACGGGAATGGTGCAAGGGATCTGACAGACGTGAAATTGCTTCTCAAGAGTAGTGACCACAATGTAAAAGCCGAGCTGAAAGGTAACGGAGATTTTCGTTCGCCGGAGTGTGTCGAATTGCTTAAACAAGCGGATATAGTTGTAACCAATCCTCCTTTCTCACTTTTTAGAGAATATGTGGCGCAATTGGTCAAGTATGATAAGAAATTCTTGATAATAGGAAATATGAATGCCGTTGCTTACAAAGAAGTATTTCCTTTGATTAAGGAGAATAAAATGTGGCTGGGAGTAACACGTCAAGGAACGGGTTCTATGTGGTTTAAGGTACCTTCTGATTTTCCGCTGAAGTCAGGACAAAAAACAGAAAATGGTATTCGTTTTCAAACAATTGGAAATACTGCGTGGTATACAAATTTAGATCACTCGCGTCGTCATGAAGAACTTATCTTAATTAAGCATTACACGCCGGAGGAGTACCCACATTACGATAATTACGACGCTATTGAGGTTGGCAGTGTAAATGATATACCATGCGATTATGATGGTATTATAGGTGTCCCAATTACGTTTTTAGGTAAATATAACCCAAATCAATTCGAAATTATAGACATTAATCCCCACTTTTTTACTGTAGTAGGACAAGGACTACCTAAGCCCAAACAATTAACATTACATAATGTTGGGCAGAAAGATCCTTATGCCCGCATTTTAATCCGCAAAAAACACTAATATCATGAATATAGAAAAAACAAAAGTGAAGATTGCCGACCTTGTGGACGGCTATCGGGATAGCGACGAAGAGGGTGTTGTCGGTTACCATGGCAAGTTGGACATCCGTCCTAAGTACCAACGCGAGTTCGTGTATAGCGACAAACAGGAAAAAGCCGTAATTGATACTATTTCCAAGAAATATCCGCTCAACGTCATGTATTGGGTGGAGAAAGAAGATGGTACATATGAGGTTATGGACGGACAGCAACGCACCCTCTCTATCTGCCATTATTATTGGGGAGCCTTCTCGGTGGATTGGAAAGGTAATTTGTGGGCATTTAGCAATCTTCCGGAGGCAGAAAAAGAGCTGTTCTTGAACTACGAATTGGATGTATATATCTGCAAAAACGGCTCTGATACTGAGAAATTGGATTGGTTTCAAGTAATCAATATAGCCGGTGAAGAATTAACCAAACAGGAAATTCGTAATGCCGTTTATGCCGGTTCATGGGTGACGGATGCAAAACGTTATTTCTCCAAAAACAACTGTGCTGCGAAACGGCTTAGCGATGGATATATCTCTAAAGCGTGGAACAGGCAAGCAGGTCTTGAAATGGCAATTGAGTGGGTCGCTAAAAGGGACGGAGTTACTATTGAAAAATATATGAGTGACCACCAACACGACTCTGATTGTAGCGATCTATGGACTTATTTTAACCTCGTCATGACTTGGGTTAAAATGAAGTTCATCGGCAAGCATGCGAACCTCTATACGGCTACCAACTGGGGTGAAATGTACCGCCTGCATAAAGACGACGAGATAGATGCCAAGAAACTCGAAGCTTGGATCTCCGAACTCCTCAAAGACGGTGAGATAACCAATAAGAAAGGCATCCTTTGGTACGTCCTCGACAACAACGAGCAACACCTTGGCTTGCGTGCCTTCGATGAAAAGACCGCGCTGGAGGTCTATGAGGCACAAGGTCATAAATGCGTCGGAGCTAATTGCCCGGAGCACGGACGAGAATTAGAGTTCCACGAAATGGAAGCCGACCATATTATCCCTTGGTCAAGAGGTGGTAAAACAGTAAAAGAAAATTGTCAGATGCTCTGCCGTCACTGTAACAGGACGAAGAGCAACAAATAAACAATAATAACATAACTGCGAGAGCAGAGCTGCGTCGCTAACGATAAGTCTAAGCGGGAACTTAAGAACACTATCGTGAAACGATGCCTTTGGCGTAGTGCAAACTACGGCACGGGCGGACGTTTCTATATCCGGTGTTCGAGATTTCCCGCTTAGGCTCGTTTATAGACACCGAAACCCGTGCTTTTTGTTTGATTAATCAACTATTGATACATATGCAACAAATCATTAAAATCGAGCAACCGACGGTCGGACAGAATTTCGGGTCTGTGACTATTAACAATTATTACCCTCAACCACTTACAGACCCGAAAACCAATGATGAGGACGACACTAAACTATCCACTATTCCGCCGGATTTCTTTTGTATCTCTGCGCGCTTTACGGAAGAGAATATTCGTGAAAGACTTAATGCCGAACTTTCTTTGGCTACCACCAAAATCGACTACTGCCGGGCATTATACCGCCTGCAACACATCGGCTGCATTAACCTCAATCAATATGCCTCTGACGCACAAAGAGCTATCGTTTTCAACCGCTATCAAGACAAATTCAATCTCTCACCAAGCGATTTTTGCAAAGCGCGCATGACTAAATAAACGCAGAATTTTGGCACTCCTCGCAGAGAATTAGCAGCCATTTCGCAGAGATTTGGCATAATCCGCAGAGTTTTGGCACTCCTCTTGGGGGGTGCTTTTTTTATCACTACCTTTGCACTGCATTTCCAATCCTGACCGCATGTCGCGGCATGTAAAAAGGAATGCATGTGTTTTATGAATTTCAATTATTTGACATGGCATCCTATTGCCATCGATTCGTTCGGTTTTCTGAACGATGCCGGTTACCCGGCGCTCTGCCCGTCAAACTACGTCCGTATCTACACACATGACGGAGGAATGATCATCGCCAAACGATGCCCGCTACCAGAACGGCTAACTTGCTCCGGTTCTAAACCGGCACTCTACTGCTCCCGCGACGGACACTTCTTCTCACTCACCAACAACGGCACTACCCTCAACGAGATTAAACCCGCCTTGTGCAAGAAATACCTCGAGGGCGGTCACAGGGGCGGCAGTGCTTACCATTGCATGAGCAAATTCGGCGGCAAAGCCTGCCACCATCTCATGTACGAGACATGGGTCGGTCCGCGTACCAAAGGCATGGAGATCGACCATCTCAACGGCAACAAACTCGACTGGTCTCTGGATAATCTGGAGGAGGTGACGCCTGCTGAGAACCACAAAAGAGCTAAACTCTTGCGCATACTACGGTCTATCGGACGAGACCCAAAGCAGATGAGCCGGACGGAGCTGCAGGCGATATTCAGAAAATACAGGTTCGACAAAGTAAAAATGTGAAAGGGCGAGGATTATGGATATTCAGGATTTGAAGAAAGCCCTGTACGAGGGGGTGGTGATTTTTCAGTTTCAGAAGATAGACGGCAGTCTCCGTGCGGCGCGCGGGACGACCTGCCCGGATCTGGTGCCTTATCCGGATGTACCTAAGGGCTTGCTGACTCCGGCACAACGAGCGGCGCGCGCACGCCAGACAGTGAGTTTCTACGACATTGACAAAAAGGCTTGGCGGTGTATGCGCATCGACTGCCTGTGGAGTTACGAACGGGCAATGAAACTGGACTGATGGGAGGTGAAAGCCGAAATAAAAGAGAAAAGAACCAAAAGAGAAAACTATGCAGATATGGAACTATTATTCTCTTAAAAAAATATTTATTTTATAAATATAAAAAAAGTTCTCCTTTTTATGGCACAAGAAAAAATAGCAGATATTATTACAAAAAGGTTCGGCAATTCGCTCGCTTGTTTTTTGAAACTGGTTGACCCCGAGCGCAAATTCCCGGCTAACCTCCAACTAAGCAAAGCTTGGAGCCGCCTCTCACTCGACGAACAGAGGCGTCTCTACCTCTACCTCCTCTATCGCAAGTGGCGAGGCGAAGGCTTCTACGGCACCCCTTATGAGATCGTCACCAACTGTCATCCCTACCCCACCAACTGGAACGGAAAGGCGATGATCGAGCGTCTCATGAAAGAGAGCAAACTGGTACACGCCAACTATAACGGCACCAACGGTATCTTCACCGCCGACGAAGCCCGAATTTGGCAAATGAACGATGTCAGACCCCTCAACTACAACTGACGGCTGACGGCTGATGGCTGACGGCTGACGGCTGACGGCTCCCCCCTCCCCCCGTAAGGGTTTCGTAAGGGGTTTGTCAGACTTTTGTCAGACTTTTATCGAGTCACCGATTTTACTTTTGTCCCATCATTGGGACAACCAATTACAATTTTACTATGGAGATAATTTTAACAAACAGATGCGAAGCCCTTACAGGCTCGTTGGGTGCCGGATACGGATATTTTATACAGCGCCGTCGTTCCGGCAAAAAAGAAACAACCCGTTTCTTCAGTCAGCGTTCCAAACATTCCCCCATCCCAAGGGACGGACACCTCCGTTTCATCTTGGCGTGCGCCGACTTGGCAAGAATGAGCTTTCACATACAGGACATACGCGTCACAAGGGCGGAACTGCAACAGGCCCTCCGCGAAGCCGGCTACGCCACCGCACTCTATGCCCTCACCAAATACGCAGACGATTTCCCCGAAGTCTTCGATGCCGGGGACATACGGGAGTTTAATATCAATTACGGACTAAGCATATGAACAACGAGAACAAATATCTGATCAAAACCATCTACGACGAGTTGTGTTTCCGCGACTCGTCCTACAAAGGCTTAAAAAACTTTCAGAACCGTTTCAAAACCCTCTATGAGGGCTGGCGTCAGCAGGGCTTGCGGCACAACACGCGCTCGCGCTTCTTCTATACCAACGCTTGGAAAAGAGGATGGCTACCGGCGGCGGACTGGCTGAGCCTGCGGAACTACATCTTGCAGTAATCTCTATCACTCCCCTTCCCCGGCTGACAGGGGGAGGGGGTGGACGGTGCTCGCTTTGGCACCAAGCTTGACCAGCTTGCGCGCTGAACCCAGCACGCTCTGACCGGAAGTGGCTTTCTTCGATACCGACTCATAGGCCTCGTTCACCTTCTCCAGACGCTTACCCAGATCATTGAACTTCTCCATGAAATCCCCTACTCTGTTCAAAAGCTCCTCCGCCGTGTCGCAGATAGCTTTGTTGTTGGCATTCTGTTTGATCGTCGTCCATGTCACCTGAACAGCCCGTAGTGCCGCATACAGGTTCTGCTCACCCACGATAAATACACCTTGGTTCATCGCCTCGCGCCAAAGGGTCGGATCTGCTGATAAAGCCAACTGCAACGCACCATCTACCGGCACGAACATCATCACAAAATCAACACTCTGACGGGGAGAACGGACATAGGCGGCATAGTTCTTCTTTGACAACTCTTTGACATGGTTGCGCACACTGCGCAGATGACCCGCAAGAGCCACGGAGCGCCCCTGATCGTCATCCGCGTTGGTGTAATCCACAAAAGCATTGAGCGACACTTTCGAGTCGATGATCAGATCACGAGTCTCGTCCAGATGCAGGATAATATCGGGCTGCATGCGACGCGAAGACTCGTCCGAAACGATGATATTTCCCGCCGCATCGCGGAGATACTCCTGCGCGTCGTATTCGAGCCCGCGCTCCAGACCGATGGAGGTCAGAAGCGATTCGATCTTCTGCTCACCCCAGTTGCCCTGGGTCTTGTTCTCGGAGGTAAGGGCATTGCTCAGCCTCTCCGCACTGTCGGATACTTTCATCGTGGTGGAGACAAGAGTGGCGATCTTCTCCTTGATGGCCTCCGTGGAGGTCTCCTGAGTCGAGCGGTTCTCCTTGAGAGCTGTCTCCATCCGCTGGATGGTGTCTTTCAGCGGAGAGACGATCTGTTGCATATGGAGACTGTTGGACTCCTGCAACTCGCTCTGCCGCTGACGGAGCATCTGCTCCGTGGTGGCTTTCATCTCCGCAGACACCTTCGCTAACATCTCCTCGTAGCGTTGTTGCTCGGAGAGAAGTGCCTGCTGATGATGGCTCTCAAGGGATGCCAGGGCTTCACGATGCGCCTGTTCCTTGGCGGATAGCAACTCTTGGGCGTAAGTCCGGGCTTCCTCTTTGGCTTGCCGCATATGTGCGCGGAGCAACAGATAAACCGCCCCGCCGGACAAAATCATTCCTGCTACAAAAGAAATCAAAATCTCCATATTATTCACCTTTCATCTTACATCATTCACTTTTGTCCCATCATTGGGACAACAGATATTCATTATTCACTATCTCCTCCGCCACTTGCTCGATCGCACGGCTCCCGTCGTTGAGGACACAGATGTCCGCTCTCCGCCGCAGTTCGTCATCGGACAACTGGTGTTCCATCCGTCGAAGGACATCCGCTTCCGTCATGTTCTTGTCCCTTGCCAACACGCGTGCCAAGCGTATCTCGCGAGGAGCCAACACCGCTATCACACAGTCGCAGAGGCTGTCTATACCGCTCTCAAAGAGGATAGCCGACTCCACCAGTAGCGGACGCTTCGGGTAGGCGAGGATATCCGCTTTCACCACCGGGTGCACAAGACCATTGAGCTTCTCCAGCAGGGAGGGATCCGATTTGAGTTTGGATAGCACCGCCTCCGGCTGATAGCGGTCATGCCGATAGACCTCCTTACCTAACAACTGTTCCACCTCGTGCCTCAGCGAGAGGTCGGACACCAACAGACGCTTTGCCTCGTCGTCGCTCAGATAGAGGGTATAGCCATACTCCGCCAGACGGCGTGCTATGGTCGATTTGCCACTCCCGATACCTCCGGTGATACCGATGATACCTGACCGGCCGATACTCTCTAAAACTCTTTTACTCTTTGACCGTCCCACCACAGATATTAATTATTCATTATTTCATCATCCACTTTTGTCCCATCATTGGGACAACCCCCATTATCCATCAGAACTGGAAATAGATAAACGGCTGCGCCTCTGCCATCACAAACTGGTAGATCACCACGATCGTCACCACCACTACGCCCACCATCAGCGGTAACGGCATCCGTGCAAAATAGAGACGGTAATATTGTTTCCATTTGGCAGGCAGCCAGTGGATGATCATTCCTAAGACAAACGCCCATACCACGGTGCGGTACTCATGGCAGAAGGGAGCAATGATCGAGTTGTCCCACGCACCGCCGATCTGATTGACCATGTTCTTTGCCGTCTCCCATGCCACCTTGTTAGCCGTAGCCGGATCCAGATTGGAGCCTGAACGGAAGAAGAGACGGGTAAACGTGATAAAGGTGAATGTCTGCAACACTGCCCAAGCCGTAGCCATATAGCCCGGCAGAGAGCGGAGGTGTTCCATCGCAGGCACGGCTGCACGCGCCTTGGCAAGCAGACCGTATTCCTCCAGAAGAAAATAGACATACCGCACCAGCGTTCCCGCCCAGACGATAGCCGTCCAGACGGCAAACATGTTGATCACAGGCTCAGGATCGATCATATGCCAGACAAGCAAAACCAACAGTCCAGCCGTCATCAGACAGTAACGCAGATGCCAGTTCATGATACGCCAGAACTTGTTGACGATCATGCCGATGCCGTTGATACCTCCCCAGATCACAAAGTTCCAACTCGCACCATGCCACAAACCGCCAAGAATCTGGGTGATAAATGAGTTTAGGTTGGCATAGAGGAGTTTGCGGTGGGAGGGATACCGCTTGGTCGCCCAGGCAATCACTGCCGCCAAAACGGCAATAACAATCAGCCCCCACCAGGAACCGGTCAGCACCAAGGTCACCAAACCGATGATAATCATCCATATGACAGTACCCGCTCCCATGGAGCGGTTGCCGCCCAGCGGAATATAGAGATACGACTTGAGCCACGAACCGAGACTGATATGCCAACGCCTCCAGAACTCCTGAGGGTTTTGGGACTTATAGGGCGAGTTGAAGTTCTTGGGCAGATAGAAGCCCATGAGCATCGCCACACCGATAGCTATGTCCGTATATCCGGAGAAATCGGCATAGACCTGCAAGGAGTAGGCAAAGAGTGCAAAAAGGTTCTCAAAACCGCTGAAGAGCAACGGGTGACCGAAAACCCGGTCGATGATATTCACCGCCAGAAAATCGGAGAGGATAATCTTCTTCGCCAAACCGTTCAGTATCCAGAACACCGCCAGACCGAACTGTCTCCGGCCGAGATAGAACGGCTTGTAGAGCTGAGGTATAAAATCCGCCGCACGCACTATCGGACCTGCCACCAGTTGCGGGAAGAACGCTACATAGAAACCGAAATCAAGCAGGTTCTTGACGGGCTTGATATGTCCGCGGAAGACATCCGCCGTATAGGAGATGACCTGGAAGGTGAAGAACGATATGCCTACCGGCAACACGATCTGGTCAACCTTGAACAGACCCGACTCGCTAAAGCCGTTACCTACATATGCGAAGATGTCAAACACCCGGAAAGAGGCACCAAAAAGATCGTTGACCATATTGGTGAAGAAATAGGCGTATTTGAAATACACCAGTATGCCGAGGTCGATCACCACCGAGAGGATAAGCCATGCCTTCGCCCTGTTGCGCCGTTCGCGGTTGCGATAAACCTGTTGCGCAATAAGCCAGTCGCTGCAGGTGACGAAAAGCAGGATAAGCAGAAACAAGCCGCTGGTCTTGTAGTAGAAGAACCAGCTCACGAACATCAGATATACATTGCGCAAGTGCATCCTTTTGCGGGACTGCTCACCATGGCAACCGTATTGTATGATCAGCGCAAAAAGCGCATAAACCAACGCAAAGAACGCCCAGAAATAGAACTGCGTGAAAAGCAGAGGGCTGTCCTGATTAAATGCAAATATATGTTTGAAGAACTCCATCTGTACTTGTTTTTTTATTACAAACGCCCTTTATTCCCTTTAGTCATCTGTCTCCCTTTCTCCAGCCACTGCGCAAGCAACGTAGCCGCCTTGACGGCACCGTTGGGCGTGAAGTGGATTCCGTCATTCCCTGCCAGGTTCTGGTTCTGCCATGTCAGCATACTGTTGCGTCCGCCCATGGCATGATACAGGGAGAAATAGCCGATACGCTCTTCCTGCGCCATCCGGAGCAGTTTACGGTCCATATATGCCACACCTTCGTTGCTCTGCGACTTGCCGCCGCGACGAACCAACATGTCACTCGGACCGATGAACAGGATCGAGGCTTCGGGTGCACACTCCTTCATCATCTGCACCTGCTTGCGCAACTGCTCCACAAAATGGCTGATCGTGGCATGGCTGTTGTTGCCGATGGCATTGCCGCCGAACTGCAAGATGATAAGACGGGTGTTGGTTGCCTGATAATAGTCGGCACACTGCTGACGGTTCATAGAGGTGAAGACTGCGCCGGCGCATCCCCGCATCGGTATATTATCCACCATCACACCCGTAGGCGTCTCCAGCGAGAAACCGTAAACCTTGCCCTTGCCGGCAAAAGCCAGTGACACTGAACGGGTACTGTCAGGAAGAGTGATCAGTTGTTGGGAATGGACTGTCTGCCCCTTTGCCGTCATGGTGATTCCGGGGTCGGCTACCAGACGGGCACGGGTGAAGAAACGCTCCGTAGCCGTAGAGTCGCTGCCGGAAGAGACACGCACCTCTATGCGTTCCGAACCGGAGACGAGACTGTTGTCCATGGTTGCCACCTGGCCCATCACGCCATACAAGCCGTCGGAACGGCGGAAGTCCCTGGGACCATAGACCATGTGCCGGCGCGGCCCCTGTTTGGCTGTCTGACGGACACCGTTGATATAAAGTCCCTGAGTCACGGTACGCATGGCTATAGTCTGGTGCAAGGGCAAAAGTCCTACACCTCCCCCACCGAAACGCGACTGCAGATCGCGGCGTAAGGTCATTGACATACGATCTTCCTCTATCTGCGAATCGCCATAGTGCACCACACGCACCGCCTTGGTACGGGTACTGTCCAGAGAACGATAGAACGAGCTGAGATAATAACGGGTGTCGGTAATAGTATCCACCACATCGGATTCTATTGCCACGGGGGCGACAGTGTCCACCGAAGCCAACGGCTCATCCGGATCATAGGCCGTCGTATCCGCCTCCAACTCTAACATCTCGCTCATCGTAGGCCACTGGAGATCCAGATGAATACCTCCTTCCGGCACTACCAGCGAGAAGAAAGCCAAGATAGCTATCACCAAAAAATATAAGCCTGCTATCTGGCTGGGTTTCATTGATTTCATTATTTACGCCAAAGTTCTTTACTAAACAACAATAATACCGTGAAGATCTCCAGACGGCCGATGAGCATTACAAACGTCATCGTCCATTTGGCTACCGACGGATAGTTAACATACGAACCTAAGGGACCGAACTGGCCGATAGACACGCCTACATTGCCTATACCGGAGACCGCTGTCCCGATAGCCTCGTCAAACGCCACTCCGGAGGCGCAGAAGACCAGAGAAGCCGAGATGATTATCACAATGTAGAAAAACATGAATGCCATGACATTACTCGTGGTCTGCTCGCTGACCGTACGGCCGTTGAAACGGACTGGAATGACGGCATTGGGATGGACACGCCGCTTCAGTTCGGTCATCGCCGACTTGGCAAAGATGCCTATGCGCACCCATTTGATACCACCGGCAGTAGAGCCTGACGAGGCACCGGTGAACATCATAAAGAACACAAACGCCCATAGCAGTTTAGGCCAGGTCATATAGTCCGAGGCGGCGAAGCCGGTACTGGTGACTGCCGATGTCACCATGAAGAACCCCTTGCGCAGCGCCCTCTCCGCCATTCCGGCTGTAGGCATGTCAAATGCCACACGCTGCCAGTCGTGCTCCAAACCGTAGTGGATAAACAGCCCCGTTGCCAGAAACAGTGTTGCCACTATAACCGCTATCGAGTACCAACGCGACTCCTCGTCCTTGAAGATTCGGGAAGGACGGCCGCGGAACAGAAGGATGAGCTGTGTGAAATTCAGACCCGACAGGAACATGAACACCGCCGTTGTCCACTGGATAGCGGCATTGTAGTCGATCATGGAGTTGTTGCGGGTGGAGAAGCCTCCGGTAGAGATCGTTGACATCGAGTGGCAGAGGGCGTCGAAAGAAGGCATGCCTTCCCAAAAAAGCAGTGCCGTCTGTCCGGCTGTGAGCAGGATATAGGTCACCCACATATGTTTCGCCGTGTCGGCTATGCGGGGACTCAGTTTCTCATAACTGACACCTGTCACCTCCGCCGAATAAAGTTGCATGCCGCCCAAGCCGAACATCGGCAGGATGGCTACCGACAGAACTATTATTCCCATTCCCCCTATCCATTGCATCATGGCGCGCCAGAGGAGTACCGAACGGGGCAGACTCTCAACATCGGCGCAGACGGTGGCACCCGTCGTGGTGAACCCCGCCATGGTCTCGAACCAACAGTCGGTCAGGGAAGGCAACACGCCGCTCAACCAGAAAGGCAACATTCCGAAGACGGAGAACACCACCCACACGGATGCCACGATGACATACCCTTCGCGCTCACCTACCTTTTTCTGCGCTCCCCTGCCTGCCAGAAGGAAGACATGCGCCGCAAGATAGGTCAGCACCGTTGACACCAGCCAGGCGCCGAAAGACGGCTCCTCGTTGAGCCACGCATAGAGCGTCGGAACCGCCATGAATAGCGATTCTATCACCATCAGCGCACCCAGGGAGCGGAATACTATTTTGCCGTTAAATACCTTTGTCATTTGAAGAACCGTTCCAGTTTACGCAACGCATGACTTTTACAGAACACCACCACCTGGTCGCCGGGCAAGATCCGGGTGTCGCCATTGACGAGGATACCCTCACCGGCACGGACTATACCGCCTATGTTGGCATCCGAAGGCAGATCCAGATTCTTGATACAGTCGGAGGTGATCGGCGCTCCCTCTTTGGCAGCGAACTCCACCACCTCGGCATCGGCATTCGCCAGATTGCGGACATTTGCCCCTAAAAGCATCTGGTAGATATACGAGGCGGTTATGGTCTTCTTGTTAAGCACAGCCCCTATATCCAAGCCCTCAGCCATGGGGATATAATCAATACTCTCTATCTCGGCGATGGTCTTGCGCACACCAAAGCGTTTGGCGGCAAGGCAGGCAAAGATATTACTCTCACTGCTCTCCATGACCGCCACCACGGCGTCCGCATCCTGGATCCCTTCGTTGATAAGGGTCTCCATGTCGGATGCCTCGGCATGGATCACCAGAGCATCCGGAAGTTTCTCGGATATATACTGGCATTGCTTGCGGTCAGGCTCGATGATCTTCACCTCCTTGCCCTCCGGCAGCGACATGACCGCTTTGAGGGTAATCCTTCCGCCGCCGAAGAAGACGATGTTCTTGATCTCGCGCTTGGGTTTGCCCATCTGCTCACGCATGAAATGGATCTGCTCCCTGGTGCAGATGGCATAGACCAGATCGCCCTCCTGCACACAGTCGTCACCGTTAGGGATGATCGTCTCGTTAAGACGCTTGATCGCCACAATGCGGTAGTTGCCGTGGCTGTAATACCCCGAACGGAAAGGTTTCCCGATAACCGGCGCACCGGTTCTGATCTTCACCACGCAGAGCTCCAAAGCCCCTTCACAGAGGGTGAAATGGTAGCGCATCCAATTGGTACGGAGCGACTCGACGATGTTATTCGCCGCCAAGACCTCCGGATAGATCAGATGATTGAGTCCCATCTTCTCGAAGAACTTGCGGTTCTCAGGCAACAGGTACTCGTAGTTGTCTATCCGCGCCAAGGTGCGCTTGGCACCTAAGGAGTTGGCTATCAGACAGGCGGTCATATTCTCCGTCTCATGAGGGGTAACGGAGATGAAAAGATCGCAGTTCTTCACCCCCAGGTCATTGAGGTCATGAATAGAGGTGGGATTGCCGACCTTGGTCAGTATATCGTATGTGGCACTCAGGTCGCCCAAGTTCTCAGCCGACTCGTCGAGCAGACTGATCTCCATATTCTCGCGGGAGAGCAGTTTGGCCAAGTGTGTGCCTACTTCTCCAGCACCTGCAATAATGATTCGCATAATCCGTCTTTGTCAAGTTTCAATAATTGGTATAACTCTCTGGTAGAGCCGTGCTCTACAAACTGGTCGTGGACACCGAGCCGCACCACGCGTTTGGCATAGCCATGGTCAGCCATCCACTCCAGTACCGCGCTGCCCAATCCTCCGGCAACCATACCGTCTTCGAGTGTGACGATGGTCCCGTAGCGTGAAGCGACCTCCGTGAGCAACTCCTCGTCGAGCGGCTTGAGCCAGCGCATGTCGTACAAGGCTATCTCCCCTTTGCCGGCATCCCGGATAGCTTTGATTGCCTCCATCGCCGTGTTGCCCAAAGCACCTAAGGAGAGGACTGCCACCTTGTCGCCGGAGAGCAGCCGGACACCTTTGCCATAGACAACGGGGGAACTCTCCCCCTCCGTCACAGGGGTACGTCCGCGGGGATAGCGGATAGCCACAGGACCGGATAGATGCTCTGCAAGCAACAACATTGCCTTGAGGTCTCCGGCGGTACGGGGGGCACATATCTGCATGTTGGGAATAGGACGCAGGTAGCCCAGGTCGAGCAGACCATGGTGGGTAGCGCCGTCATTGCCTACTATGCCGGCACGGTCGATACAGAAGACCACGTGCAGGTTCTGGAGGGCGACATCGTGCACAATATTGTCATATGCCCGCTGCAGGAAAGTGGAATAGATATTACAATAGGGCAGAAGACCTTCCTTCGCCAAACCGGCAGAAAAAGTCACTGCGTGCCCTTCAGCTATACCGACATCGAAGACGCGCTCCGGCAGTTCTTTCTGCATGATGGACATGGAGCAGCCTGACGGCATGGCAGGCGTTATACCGACAATCTTCCTGTTCGCCTTCGCCATCTCCAGCAACGTGGTACCAAAGACCTCCTGCCAAAGCGGCGGATTGCTTGCTTTGGTATTCTGCTGATTGTCTTTTTGTGGATTGTCACTCAGCCGTTCGCCGGTAGTGACATTAAACTCACCGGGTGCATGCCAGACGGTCTGGTCGTTTTCTGCCGGGGCATAGCCTTTACCCTTCTTGGTGATGATATGCAGAACCTTCGGTCCTTTGTGGTTCTTTATCTCGTTGAGTATCCTGACCAGTGCCACGACGTCGTGCCCGTCAGTCGGACCAAAATAGCGGATGTTAAGTCCCGTAAAGATATTATTGCCTTGCCGGGAGAGGGATGCCTTGAGGTTATTGAACCGGCGGAGCAGTATCTGCCTTTTGTGTTCGTCCACAAGGTGCATCCGTATAGCGAGGCGATAGAGACGCCACCGCCATTTGTTATATCCCCTGGAGGTCGTGAGATCCACGAGGTACTGGGTAAAGCCTCCTTTCAGCGGGTCTATCGCCATATGGTTGTCATTGAGGATGATAAGGAGGTTGTTCTTGTCCATCGAGGTGTTGTTGAGTCCCTCAAACGCCAGACCTCCCGTCATGGCTCCGTCACCGATGACTGCGACCGTCTTACGGGGCTGTGTCCCGTCCTGCTCGGAGAGCATGCGGTCGGCGATGTCGATGCCGAGAGCGGCAGAGATGGAATTGCTTGCGTGCCCGGCTATAAAAGCATCGTGCTCCGACTCGGCAGGGTTAGTGAAAGGCGACAGTCCTTTGAACTGCCGGTTGGTATGAAAACGATCCCTTCTGCCGGTAAGGATTTTATGGGCATACGCCTGGTGCCCGACATCCCATACGAGGTGGTCGGCAGGGGAAGAGAAGACATAATGCAATGCCACCGTGATCTCCACCGTGCCGAGTGAAGAGGCGAGGTGTCCGGGGTTGTGGCTCAGTTCGTCGATGATAAACGACCTGAGTTCCGCGCACAAGTCCGGCAGTTGCTCCACCTTGAGTTTCTTGAGTTCCTCCGGCGAATTGATATGAGTGAGATATTTATATTCCATACATGTTCATACGTGACATGTTCATACGTTCATACGTGCATATTCACATCACACGTGCGTATTCACACGCGCACACGCGTACATAGCATACCAAATCGCACACCTTTTTCATGGGCATGCGATTTGGTAATAACAATACTCCTTAGAGCGAAGTGCGTTGGGTAGCTGCGTAGTTGATCTTCAGCGCCGAAACGGCACGCAACTCTTGTTTTATATCATTGATAATACCCATACGGGTTTCCTTGTCCGCCTTGATCGAAACGGTCATTTTGGGTTTATCCTCCTCGTTCATGTTCGAACTCTCATTGAGGATATACTCACCGATTTCGGAAGTCTCGGCGAAAGCGTCGTCGAGCTGAATACGGGATTCAGTACCGGCTTGCTTGCGGAACTCCTTGGTAGGTGTACCAACGTAGATATAACGCACCAGTGATTTCTTCTCCAGTTTGGTCAACTCCGTTGCCTGTGGGGTGGTGAAATTGACCTTATAGGTAACCTCTTTCATGGATGTTACTGACATGAAGAAGAAGAGCAACATAAAGATGATATCAGGGAGAGACGACGTGTTGAGTGCCGGCATCTCGCGTTTGTCATTTCTACGAATCTTAGCCATAATCAGTTTCCTCCATAATTTTTAGGTTCTGCCTCCGAAATCTTCTGGGGGTAGAGTTTCTGGATCTGCTTTTGTTGCTCTTCCTCCAGTTCGTTGTAGCTAAGATGATAGTATTTCTTAGCGCACTCTTCGCGGAGTTCGTTGTAAGCAGCCACGAGTTCGTTCTGAACGTCCAGATAAGCCTGGTACTCGGTATCTACGTCATTCTGTACGGAGATGACGTGATCCTTGGTGTACATCACTTTTCCGATAGGCGCTCCGAAATCCTCCTCCACCCGTTTGGGCAGATGCTCCTCGTCGTTCTCATTGAGGATAAACTCTTTTGCTTTCTCCCTGAGCTCTTTGACGTTCATCAGTTCGCCCTGAACCATGAGTTGGTTCTCGGAGTTGATTTTGACTACCATCAGGTTGCGCTTGTTGATATCCGTGTTCTCGACTTTCTGATCGGGAGGGATAGGCGCAGGCAGACGGCGAGCCAGACCCTGGTTAACATCCATGGAGGTGGTCACCAGGAAGAAGATCAATAGCAAGAAAGAGATATCCGCCATCGAAGAGGCATTTATCTGTGGGATTTTCTTTGCCATAATGAATGATTTACTTATTCAGCGTTTTTGTATAAATCCAGCCACCAAGTACAGTGAGGATAGTACCACACAGGAGGCAGTAACAGAGATAAATCATCATATCACTGAGTTGTGCCCAGAAACCTTCGTTATCGTGGCCTTCATAGCCGACGATCTCGACCTTCTCTGCAGAACCAAGGAGCCAGCAAACAGCTACGAGCAACACGAAGCCGCAGATAACAGCGGTGTAAGAGATAGCTTTCTTCTTGTTGTTCTTCCAAAGCTGTACATAGTTCACGCATACGAAGCAAAGGGTGATAGCGAACACAAGCGCCAAGAGGATATAGTTCCAGTAGAGGAACAGGTCTGTGAAGCGTGGTACTCCGAGCTCATCGCCGGCTACCACATGGACCTCTTCGCTCATTCCGCCGAGGTAGAACATTACCGAAACGATAATGCCTATCACCATCAGGGCGAGCAGAGACCACGATGCCAGTTTTTTATAATCCTTCATAATTGCTTCCAATCTATAGGTTTAAGGGAAATCTTATTTCTTGTTAGCCTCAGCGTACTCTACTACCAAGTCAAGCAGGCTGATAGAGCTGTCTTCCATCTCGTTTACCAGACCCTCGATAAGGCTGAGGATATAGTTGTAGAAGATCTGAAGTACGATAGCGATGATCAAACCGAGAAGAGTGGTCAACAGAGCGACCTTGATACCGCCGGCAACGACTGTAGCGGAGATATCACCTACCTGCTGGATCTTATCGAAAGCCTCGATCATACCAATGATGGTACCCAAGAATCCGAGAGACGGAGCGATAGAGATGAAGAGTGAGATCCAGGAGAGGTTCTTCTCCAGAAGACCGAGTTGTACGCCACCGTAGCTGGAAACAGTCTTCTCAACGACCTCGATACCCTCATCGTAGCGGCTCAATCCCTGATAGAAGATAGAAGCGACCGGTCCGCGGGTATTGCGGCAAACCTCCAGAGCGGCATTGACACCACCTTTCTTGAGAGCTGCCTCGATTTCCTCCAACAGTTTCTTGGTGTTGGTTTTGCTCAGTGAGAGATAGATGATACGCTCGATGCAGAGAGCCAAACCGAATACAAGACACAACAAGGTAGCCGCCATAAAGCCGGCACCACCTTCGATAAATTTAGTCTTCAAAGTCTTGTGCAAAGCAGGATGTTCAGCAGTAGCTTCCTCAGCAGGAGCCACAGTCTCTTCCTGTGCAGGAGCCTCCTCCTCGACAGCTGCAGTGTCGGTAGCAGGAACTTCTTGCTTAACTTCTTCTTGAGCAGGAGCAGCTGGAGCGTCCTGCGCCATTACAGCAACATTACCGAAAGTAATCATTGCGAGCACCGTAAGGGTTGCCAATAATTTTTTCATGAGATTAAAAAATTGAATTGTTGATATTTTTTGTTAATTGTGTTTTCCTTATAGCGGCGGGGAGGGATTTCTCCCAGTCTTTATTCTCCACGGGGATTTCTTTTTTCTCCACGGGGATTTCTTCGTAATCCCCACAGTCTGCCACGGGCATCCTGTGCAATCCGCGTCCGTGTTTATCCGCTCAAGCAAGCTTGGACTTGTAAACCCGGCCTCGTCTTGCGGAGAGACGGGGATTCGAACCCCGGAAACCCTTTTGGAGTTTACACGCTTTCCAGGCGTGCCTCTTCAACCACTCGAGCATCTCTCCTTCTCCCCAAAAATTAAAATTTTCGGGACCCCCACACGAGGGGGATTTTCAAAATCGGCTACAAAGTTACAACATTTTTATGACATACGCAAATAGGAATGCACTTTTTTTTCGATTTTTACGTTTTTTTTCATAAAAAAGTCTATTTTGAGTTGATTTTTCTTTTTACAGCGCTTTTTTCTAATCCTTATTTATATACGCGCGCGTGATAGCCGGTACCGGTTCCGAAATCACTGTTCCTCCCATGCCTCGTTACGGTACTGCCTCGGCGAGACACCCACCACGCGTTTGAAATAGCGTGAGAAATGCGCCAGTTCGTCAAATCCGAGGAAGTAACCGACTTCCTGCACGGACATGTCGCGCCGGTTTCGCAACAGGTGTTGTGCCTGAACGGCTATGTGTTGTTCGATCCAATAAGAGGCAGTATGTCCCGTTGTCAGGAAGACGACTTTGGAGAAATGCTTGGATGTCAGGTGCAACTGTGTTGCGTAGAACTGCACGTCACGATACTCGCGGTAGTGCTTCACGAGGAGGTCGCAGAACTTATTATATATCTCATGTCCGCGAGACACCCAACCGGCAGCCGCGTCCTGTTCTGTCCGGTAATAACTCATCATTGTAAGGAACACATCCGCCAGATTGATGAGCATCTCGTGCCGGTTAGGCATGTCCGTGAGTTTGCTGACTTCTTCCAGTCCTTCGGCAATACGCAGAAGTGACCGGCACTGCCCGGTAGTGAGCTGTGTATTCGGCTCATAATGGTATTTGATATAATTACGGTGCACCGTTTTGGCAACAATCTCCTCCATAAAACGGGGAGAGAAGATAACCAGTGTAATCCGATAGTCGTCCGATGTCTCCTGCTCCAGGCATATATGATTAGGCAGAATGACGGAAACGGTGTTGATGCCGACAGATACCGGTTGTTTGTCATAATACCCGCGGCTACTACCGCTGCTAACTATACCTATAACAAGGTTTTTGGATATAAACTCCTCACTATAATAGGGAAACTTACAGTCTTTGAGGACGAGCACATCCTGTTGTTCTACTCCGGGAACTTCAAAAGAAACAGGAGTGGCAGCTGGTTCTGGGTTCATAGGCATGTTTTTTCTAATCGGGCGCAAAGGTACACATTTTTTCTGAAATATGCAAATCAAAAAGCGATTTTTTGGTAAAAGAGCTTATTTTAGGGAATTTCAGGGAACTTTCCGCAAAAGTAAGGGAAAATTTGCACATGTCCGAAAAAATTAGTAATTTTGCAGCCAAAATTACATAACCGCCGCACACCGACACCCGGAAGCGGGTATAGCGGCCATTGGAAGACAACAGAAAAAAACTATATGATTATGAAAGAAAACATCAATGCCCTGATCATGGAGGCAATGAAAAACCATGATACCGTCCGTACAGAGACACTGCGTGCCATCAAAAGTGCATTTTTGAACTGGCAAACCGCCAAGGACAATGCCGGCAAAGAAATGACCGAAGCGGATGAGATCCAGATCATCAAAAAGATGGTCAAACAACGCCAGGAGTCTGCGGAACAATACCTCTCCGCCGGCCGTAAGGAGTTAGCCGAAGCCGAACAAGCGCAGATCACCGTTCTGGAGACTTTCCTGCCCAAAGCCGCTTCGCAAGAAGACATCGTCCGGGCTTTCAACCAAGCCAAAGAGGCGAACGGATGGGAGGCAGAAAAGAAAAACATGGGACTTTTCGTCAAAGCCATCAAAGCCGCGTTGCCCAACGCCGACGGCAAGATGGTGGCACAAGTTGTCCAGAGCCAATTGAGTTAAAAATCACGAATGTGCAAATCGGTGACTCGATAAAAGTCTGACAAAAGTCTGATAAACCCCTTACGAAACCCTTACGGGGGGAGGGGGGGGGAGCCTTCAGCCATCAGAGAGCCGAGAGGGGAGAGAGCTGAGAGGGGTTGTCCCAAAGATGGGACAAAAGGGGATGATGGGGGCGATTTTTACGTATTTGGGGACAAATAAGGAACTTTTATTTGCATATATGCGGAAATTATTGTATTTTTGTACGCAGAATTGACAACCAGCCGATATTTCAGGTTCAGATGAAAGAGAATAAAAAAACAGAAATAACAATCAAGAAACGCACCGGTTTCTGGCTTCTGATAGTGGCGGCAATCGCCCTTGAGTCCATTGCGTTGATACAATATTTCTACAGCCGCCAAGCCATCAGGAAAGAGGCCGTCTATCATGCCCAAGCCGAGTTGCGCGCCGCCGAGCTGGAGATCAATGTCGCCTCACGTGAGATGGAAGCCGCCGCGAAGGTGTTAGCGAACATGGCGGAACAACATTTGGACAGCCCGGAAGCGATGTTCGACTGCACGCACTCCCTGCTGACAACCCTGAGCAACGTAGAAAGCGCCGGTATCGCCTTCACGGCGGACTACTATCCGCAGAAAGGGCACTGGTTCGAGGTGTGCAGTAGCAGACAGAACCAGTCCGGCAGCCCGGACGGCATCTACACCCGCGAGATAGGCAACGCGAATCACGACTATCTCCAAGCGGAGTGGTTCAACAACGGACTGACGATCGACAGCGCGTGGTGGTCGGAGCCATATATAGACGAAGCCGGTGCGGGCGGTATGGTAGTGAGTTGCTCCTACCCCATCCGCGACAAGAACCAACGGGTGGTAGCCGTTGCCTGCATCGATTTCTCCATCAACAGGCTCAAGAATGTGTCGTCTCACCTGAAAGTATATAAGGACAGCTATTTCTCGATCAGTTCCCCTTCGGGTTCGAACATCGTGACCCCTCCTGACACCACTCCGGGACGGCGATACATGGTTTTCAACGAAGACATCGACGCCACGGGCTGGCATCTGTCGGTGATCATTCCCGAAGACAGGCTGTTCGCCGAACTGAACAAAGTGGGATTTGTGGTATCGCTGCTAATGCTGATCAGTCTGGGTCTGCTGATATTCATCATGTACCGCAGCGGGAAGAACTTCATGAATCTGCTCTCCGTAAGCAACCAGAAGGAGCGGATGGAAGGCGAGCTGGAGATAGCGCGTACTATCCAGAGTGCGATGTTACCCAAGGTGTTCCCTCCTTTCAGCGACCGTCCCGACCTGAACATCTACGGCATGGTGAAGCCGGCGAAAGAGATAGGCGGCGACCTGTACGACTTCTATGTCCGCCACGACAAGTTATTCTTCTGCGTAGGCGACGTGAGCGGCAAGGGAGTTCCGGCATCGCTGGTGATGGCTACTATCCGGTCACTCTTCCGAAGCATCTCCGCCCACACCGAAGACCCCTCCCGGATAGCCGGTGAGATGAACGACACCATCGCCGAATCGAACGACCAGAACATGTTCGTCACCCTCTTTATCGGCGTGCTCGAGTTGGAGAACGGCACCTTGCGGTATTGTAACGCCGGGCACAACGCGCCGGTGCTGATAGACACCAATCACTCGCAGGAGATGATCAACGTACTGCCCAACCTGCCTATCGGCATCATGCGCGGCTTTGCCTATCAGGCACAGGTCACGCACATGACCCACGGAGAGACCTTGTTCCTCTACACCGACGGACTGACCGAGGCGGAGAACAACACCCACGCGCAATACGGCGAACAACGGATGCTGAACAAGCTTGCCGGTGCCGGCGGCATGGGTTCCAAGGAGATTGTGCAGATGATGGAGCAGAGCGTGGAAGAGTTCGCCGGCGAAGCTCCGCAGAGCGACGACCTCACTATCCTCGCCATCCGTTACCAACTGCCCGCCCTGGTAATGCGGAACGACATCCAACAGATCCCCACCCTGGCGGAATGGGTGGAGGGGCTTTCCATACCGCAGGAACTGAACATGCCTGTCAACCTCGCGCTGGAAGAGACGGTGAGCAATGTAATGCTATATGCCTACCCCGGCAGAGACGACGGCAAAGTGTTCGTGGAATACGTGCAGGCGCAGGCAGAAGACTGCACCCGGCTCGTTTTCACGATCTCCGACTTCGGCATCCCCTTCGACCCCACCCAAAAAGACGAAGCGGATATCAGTCTCACAGCCGAAGAGAGACCCATCGGCGGCTTAGGCATACACCTGGTGCGCCAGCTCATGGACGAGATCCGCTACGAACGTGTGGAGGACAAGAACGTCTTGACACTGGTCAAGAGGATTTGACCGGTTTAGATAGATTTGACCGGTTTAGAACCGGAGCAAGATAGATTTGAATATTTAAGAATATATGAAAACAACTATTCAACCCAACGGCGATCAAGTGATCGTTTCCTTTGCCGGACGACTGGACACAGCCGCAGCCGTAGAAACAACCGAGGCGGTAACCCCCCTTCTGGAGGCACAGAACAAAGAGATCATTCTGGACTGCAAAGACCTGGAATATATCTCCTCATCGGGTCTGCGCATCTTCCTTTCGATCCGCAAGGAAGCCGCCGCCCACAACTCCAAGGTGATCGTGAGAGATATCAATGCCGACATCCGTCAGGTGTTTATGATGACAGGCTTCATCAGCCTGTTTGAGATACAATAATGGAAGCCCTGGATTTACATTGCCGGCTTATTCTGGAGGAGTACCGCGAAGCCTTGCCTGAGTTGGAGCGGCTGAAAGAAGCCGTGCTGGACAAGCTGCACGAGGCGTTGTCCCGAAGCGGTCTGATCGTCACAGCGGTCGAAGCGAGAGTAAAGACCGAAAGTTCCCTGGCAGGCAAGCTGGCGCTCAAAGGCGGCAAATACGCTTCGCTCGCCGACATCACAGACCTGGTAGGCGCCCGTGTTGTGACCTTCTACACCGACGATGTGGACCGTATAGCCTCCATGGCGGAGAAACTGTTCGAGGTGGACTGGGAGAACTCGGTGGACAAACGCAAGATCCACGAGTTGGACAGTTTCGGCTACAACTCCCTCCATTACATCTGCCGTCTGCCGGGGTTCCATTACCGGTTCGAGATACAACTCCGCACCACCCTCCAGCACGCCTGGGCAGCCATCAACCACGACACTGGCTATAAATCCGGCATCGAGATCCCGAAGGAATACATGCGCCGCATGAACCGTCTGGCAGGGATGCTTGAGATGGCGGATGACGAGTTCAGCCGGATCCGTACCGAACTGAACGACTACCGGCGGAGGGTGCAGAAACTGGTGCAGAACGGCAAGCTGGACGACGTCTCGCTGGACGGAGACACTTTCCGCTCCTATATGCAAGCCAAGCCACTTGAGACGCTCAACAAACGCATCGCCGCCATCAACCAGGCGGAGATACAGGATGCACCGTTGACGCAGTACCTGCGTGTGTTGAAAGCCCTCAACTGCAAGACTCTCGGAGATGTCAGCCGGCTCATCAGACAGTACCAGGACGACGCCTATCTTCTGGCACGGCACCAGTTGGGCAACACCGACCTGGATATCATCTCCTCCGCCATCGGTCTGCAGAACATCTGTATCGTCTGCATCCTTTCTTCGGGAGGCGGAAAGATCGGACTGAAGAGGCTCTTCGACGCCCTCAACGGCACCAGCGAACAGAACGCGGCTCTCGCCGAACTGACCTACGATCAGGCGGCGGCACTGCCTTTCATGCAAAAATAAACAAACACCATTATGACACCACAAACCATTGACCTCAACGACTATATCCGCACCGGCGAAGGCGCCAACGGTGCAAGTTATAACCACAAACAAGATCCGAACCTGATGCTCAAACTCTATTTCCGCCACGCCGAATCCGCCATCAAAGAGCTGGAACTGGCGCAGAAAGTGTACGCCATCGGCATACCGACACCGAAGCCCGGCAACCTGGTGACCGACGGAAAGCAAACAGGCATACAGTTCCAGCGGCTGGAGGGCAAACGCTCCTACTCGCGCGCCTGCGGAGAAGAGCCCGAACGCACCGAAGAGTATGCACGCGAGTTTGCACAGATGTGCAAAAAACTGCACAATACGCATGTCGATACCTCCGCGTTCGAGAATGTAAAGGACAGGCTGTACGCCCTCCTGGACGCCAACCCCTATTTCACGGACGAGCAGAAAGAGAAGATCCGCGCCTTCATTGCCTCAGCACCGGATGCCGACACCGCCATTCACGGCGACCTGCAGTTCAGCAACGGTGTCTTCACGGAGAAGGACGGCGTCCGCACCCCGTATTTCATCGACTTGGGCGACTTCTGCTACGGATATCCGATGTTCGACATCGGAATGGTCTATCTCTGTTGTTGTCTCAATACCGAGGAGTGGATCCAAGAGCAATACCACATGTCCAAATCCACTGCCGAGCGATTCTGGGAAATATTTGCCCAAGAGTATTTCGGCGAACATGCCGACATGGAGGAGGTGATGCGTGAAGTAAGGATCTACGCCGGACTGAAGACCCTGATCATCGAGCGTGACACCGAGTGCCCCATGCCGCAGTTCAGAGCCATGCTGGAGGGGACGGTGTATTAGAGGTGAAAGGTGAAAGAAATATGGCAAACAAATATATTGATACAGAGTTGTTGGATCGTGCGATCATCTTTGCGGTAGAGGCGCACCATAACACCGAACGGCGGGGAAAAGGATTCCCCTATATCGTTCATCCCATGGAGGCGGTGGAGATTGTCTCCACCATCACCGGAGACCAGGAGCTGTTAGCGGCTGCCGCGCTGCACGACACGATCGAAGACACCTCCGTCACCTACGAGCAGATATGCGAACGTTTCGGTCAACGCGTTGCCGACCTGGTGGCGGACGAGAGCGACCGGTTCACTGAAGGTGTCTCCGAAGAAGACTCGTGGCATGACCGCAAGCAGGCGGCCATAGACCGTCTTGCGGCCGCTTCGCATGACGCCAAGATAGTAGCCTTGGGCGACAAACTGAGCAACATGCGCGCCATCTGGAGAGACTACCAAGTCCAAGGAGACGGGCTATGGCAGATTTTTCATGTCAAAGACAAGCCCTCCCATGCCTGGCACTATCGCGGTCTGGCTTCGTCCCTGAGTGAGCTCAGCGACAGTTTTGCTTACCAGGAGTTCGTGAGACTCATTGACGATGTTTTTGGGAAATGAATGTTTTCTTCGACAATATAATCAACGCCAGAGATCTCGGCGGACTGTCTGCCGCCCACGGCAAGAGAGTGAAAGGGCACAGGCTTCTGCGTACCGCGCATCTGCACGACGCCTCCGACGAGGATCTCGCCCGGCTTCATGAGGAGTACAATCTCTCGCGTATCTTCGACTTCCGCTCACTCGGCGAAGCCGAAGCCCTTCCTGACAGAGAAGTCTCCGGAGCCACGCACCACCTGTTACCGACCATTGATCTCAGCGCCGAGAAACTGACCGAACAGCCTATTCCGCAAGAGTCGTTTCTGGATCTGGAGAACCACATTGTCAACTACTCCTTCTATCCGGAAGTGCAACAGATGGCGGCGAACATGTATCCCTCGCTCATCCGAAGCGAATACTCCCAACTGCAGTATGCCACGTTCCTACGGCTGATCATCGAGTCGCCCGAAGACGGAGGGATGCTCTGGCATTGTTTCCAGGGCAAAGACCGCACGGGTTGGGGAACAGCCTTCCTGCTTGCCGCTCTGGGCGTCAGCAGAGAGGATATAACCGCGGATTTTGATCTGTCGAACGAAGCGTACCGCGAACTGGTACAGAGCCTGTATGCGGACATCGAGGCGCAAGGCGGCGGAGAGGCGGAGAAAGAGGTGGTACTCGCTTTCATGGGCGTGTCCACACCCAATTTCATCCGGACATGGGATCTCATCGACCGTGAGTTCGGGGGGATGTCCGAATACCTCCAAAACCAGTTGTTGCTCACCCGTGAGGACATACAACTACTACGAAAACGCTTTTTAGTCTGAGGGAGCGGGGAGAATGGAAAACAAGCGGCGGGCAGTTCCGGAAGTGCGCAAGACGATCTCTTCCTCCGTTGTGCCGAGCGCGGTAGCCAGACGCGTTACCACATAGCTCATCAAACGGCTCTCGTTGCGCTCGCCACGATGAGGCACAGGTGCCATATAAGGGGCGTCGGTCTCCAAGACGAGCCGGTCTAACAGCCAAGGCGTGGTTTCAGCCAACTCATGCAGGACATCCGCCAGCTTGCAGTTCTTAAAGGTCAGCACGCCGCCTATACCCAGACAAAATCCCAGATCAAGAATCTGTTTTGCCGTCTCCACGCTGCCGTTGTAACAATGGAAGACGCCTGTCAGTTTACGGTCGGGCGATTGGGCGATTGAAGACTGCACTTCTCTGAGAATATGGAGTATATCCTGCGTAGCCTCACGGTTATGCAAGATCACCGGCAGACGGAGTTCGCTCGCCAAAAGCAGTTGCCGGCGCAACACCTCATGTTGCCCGGCGACAAAAGTCTTGTCCCAATGGTAATCCAACCCTATCTCGCCCACAGCCACCAGTTCCTCCCGATGGGTGCGGATGGCGTTCTCTATATACGAGAGTTGTGTCTGCCAGTCTTCTTTCACGTCCTCCGGATGCAGACCCAACGCCGGATAGCAATACCCCGGATGCGCATGACACACGGCAAGCACGGTAACGACAGATGCCACATTGACACCCGGCACTACAATCGCCTCCACTCCGCTTTCACGCTGGCGGGCTATCACTTCCTCGCGGTCGGCATCGAATGCCTCCTCGTCTATATGGCAATGGGTGTCGAGCATAATTGAAAATTAAAAATTACGGGTCAGGATACTACTGTCACCATAGGAGAGGAAACGGAAATCGTGTGCGAGGGCATAATCGTAGATCGTCTTCCAGTCGCCCCCTACAAAAGCGCTCACCAAGAGCAACAAGGTGGATTGTGGCTGGTGGAAATTGGTAATCAGCTGATCTACCACCCTGAAACGGTAGCCGGGTTTGATCATGATCTGCGTTGAGGCATGAAGCGTCTCCTGTCCGGTAGCGGTCAAATAACCGACAATCGCCTGCAAAGCCTCTTGCGTACTCATCTCCTCCGGCTTCTCGCCGTAAGGTTCAAACTGTCCGACTGTCAGTTCCGGTGCCGTTACAGTACTGTTCTGCCGGCTGATCTGCACGCCCAGATAGTACAAGCTCTCCAAGGTACGCATGCTTGTCGTTCCTACCGCCACGATCTTGCCGAGTTTACGAATAATATGTTCAATTGTCGATTTCGGCACCGCAATGATCTCCGTGTGCATCGTGTGCAGATTGGCATCTTCGGTCTTGACGGGCAGAAAGGTTCCGGCACCCACATGAAGTGTCACCTCGTCCGTTTCTATCCCCCTGGCGCGCAAGTCGTCCAGGACCGAATCGGTAAAATGCAGTCCGGCAGTCGGAGCGGCTACAGAGCCTTTGATCCTCGAATAGACAGTCTGATAGGTGCGCAAATCGGACTCCTCCGTCTTGCGGTTCAAATACGGGGGTATCGGCAGTTCGCCTATTGCATCCAAGATCTCCGCGAAACTGACCGACCGGTCATCCCAGTCAAAACGGATGGCGTAGGTATTACCGGTCTGTTTCCCTTTGACGACACGCAAAGTGGTATGCAGGCGTTCGACGGGAAGTTCCAGACATTCGTCATGCCATTTCTTGGCATTGCCCACCATACATTTCCAGGTACAACCGTGTGTAGAAGAGAGCGATAACTGGTAGTCGTGCGGCGCGAGGGGCTCCAGACAAAACACTTCCACACGCGCACCCGTCGGCTTATGGAACTCCAGCCGCGCCTGAATAACGCGCGTGTTGTTATATATCAGCAGCGACTCCGGAAGGATATAATCCCCCACATTATAAAACCTGTCTTCTGTCACTTCTCCGGCACGATAGACCAACAGTTTGCTGTGATCGCGTTCCGGCAGGGGATATTTGGCTATCCGCTCGTCAGGCAGGGGGTAGTTAAAATCCGCTATGTACAGCGGTTTATTTACCATTTGGTCATTTACCATTTATTCAGTTATTTGGTCATTTAGACATTTGGTCATTACGTTTGCCGGCGAAAAGGTCGTAGCGGTTGAATTGGCAGTCCAGTTCGCCATTAAGCAGGCGGATCTTCCTGGACGGCTTGAGTCCGATGTGTTTCATCGCCTCGTCATTCGACGAGATGATCCATGCCGTTGCCCCCGTAAAATGGTGCTTGAGAGCCGTACCTATCGCGGCATAGAGCGCTTCAATGTCCTTTTTATTAGCCAAGCGCTCGCCATAAGGGGGATTGATCATCACAAGCATTTTCCCATCCGGGCATTTACCATCTGCCGTTCTGATCTCCTCCATGCGGATCTGGCGGAGTTCTATATTCTTCTGCACACCGGCTGCTTTGATATTCTTGGCGGCTTGTTGCACCGCATAATAGGAGGCATCCGAGCCGTAGATGGTATGGTTAAACTCCCTTTCTCCGCTATCATCATTATAGATATCACTCCATAACCCGGCATCAAAATCAAGCCATTTCTCGAATCCGAACGAGTCTCTGAAGACACCCGGCGGTATATTACGGGCGATAAGAGCCGCCTCGATGAGAAAGGTACCGGAGCCACACATCGGGTCATAGAAGTCCGACTCGCCGTTCCACCCCGCCATCAGCAACAGTCCTGCGGCAAGCACCTCGCTGATAGGTGCCTCGGTCGTCGCTACGCGATAGCCGCGCTTATGCAATGACTCGCCGGAACTGTCCAGCGAAAGTGTCACTTCCTCATTCGCCACATGGATATTCAGGCACAGGTCTGGATCAGTCAACTTAACCGAAGGGCGCTTGTCACAACGCTCTTTCCACCAGTCCACGATAGCATCCTTCACACGGTAAGTCAGGTATTTGGAGTGGCGGAAAGTGTCGGAATAGACCGTTGCGTTGATGGAAAATCCCGTCTCGACCGTCATATACAGCGACCAGTCGATCTTCTTCAGCTGCTCATACACCTCATCGGCATCTTTGGCACGGAATGTAGTTATCGGCACCAGGATCCTCAAAGCCGTCCGCAAGCACAGGTTGGCACGGTAGAGCAGATCCTTGCCTCCGGTGAAAGAGACCGCACGGCGCTCTATGTGCACATCGTCCGCTCCCAACTCGATCAACTCACGCGCCAAGACTTCCTCCAAGCCCTTGAAGGTCTTGGCAATCATCCTTCTATTTGCCTTTTGTAGATTTGTCATTGGCGATAAATGATGTGTTTTTGCATTTATTTTACAAAAAAATTTGCGTATGTCAAAAAATTGTAGTACCTTTGCAGCCGTTTTCGGAATGAAAACACAGGAGAGATGGCGGAGTGGTCGATCGCGGCGGTCTTGAAAACCGTTGACCTTCACGGGTCCGGGGGTTCGAATCCCTCTCTCTCCGCTCTTATTTCTTCCCTATTTTTATCACCTCTTCCGCTATCCGTCTGGCTGAGTCTTTCTGTGCCAGTTTCAGTATATTGGTTCGAAGACTTGCCAGCTTTTGGTCATCCTTTATGATCTCGCAAGCCTTGGCTACCAGTTCCTTCGAGGCATCGGCGTCACGCACCAGAACGGCTGCATCCTTGTTGACCAGCGCCATCGCGTTATGCGTCTGGTGGTCTTCTGCCACATTAGGCGAGGGCACCAACACGGCAGGTTTGCCTAACAGGCACAACTCGCTGATCGAACTTGCCCCGGCACGGGAGATAACCAAATCCGCCTGAGCATAGCGGTCCGGCATGTCGGACAGGAAATCCAGGCACTCGATATTAGCCGGGCGACCTGCCTCCTCCCACGCCTTGCGGCAACGGTCGTAGTAGATCTTACCCGTCTGCCATACCACTTGCATCTTCTCCCCCTCTTTTGCCAACTCCGGCAGGGCTGCTATCACTGCCTCATTGATCGTCCGGGCACCCAGACTTCCGCCGATGATCAGCAGATGCTTGCGCCCGTCTTCGGTACGCTTACCGGTAGTCAGGTTTTGGCGCACCGGGTTTCCCGTCAGGATAATCTTCTCCTTGGGGAAGAAACGCTCCATTCCCTCGTAGGCGACACAGATCTTCGTAGCGTCATTGCGCAACAGTTTGTTCGTCACTCCGGCGAAACCGTTCTGCTCCTGAAGGACGATAGGCACTCCCATCCACGCAGCCACTTTCATGGCCGCACCGGAGGCATAGCCCCCCACCCCGACACCTACATCCGGGCGGAAATCACGGATAATCTTACGGGCCTTCAGCATCGAACGCACCAAGTCAAACATTACCGAGAAGTTCTTCCATGGCTGCGCACGGTTAAACCCGCGCACGGGAAGACCGATAATGTCGTACCCCGCCTGGGGTACACGTTCCATCTCCATCCTTCCAAGAGCTCCCACAAACAGTATATTGGCATCCTTGTCTAATTCTCTAAGAGCATTGGCTATACTCACCGCCGGAAAAATGTGGCCTCCTGTTCCGCCACCGGAAATAAGGTAATTCATATCGTAAAATTTATTTGTCGTCCAATATTATTACATCGGGCACCTCTGCCGCCGAATCGCGTGCCGTCATATCCACCCGCTTGCGGCGGTTCAGTTGTTCGCGACTGACACACATCAGAATACCGAAATACAAACTGGTGAATACCGCACTCGTTCCTCCTCGCGAGATAAGCGGCAGCGGCTGACCCGTCACGGGGCCTAACCCCACCGAAACCATCATGGAGATCATCGCCTGGCAGGTTAGCATCAACGCCACTCCCATCACCATCAGCATCGCTGCATAGTCATCGTAGCGGCTTGATACATAGCACGCTCTGAAAAGTACTGCCAGATATATGAAGCCTAACAGGAACGCTCCTATCACACCCCACTCCTCCACAATGATGGCAAAGATATAATCGGCATACGCATACGGCAGATAATCGCGTTCCTTACTATGACCGGGACCTACTCCTATCGGAGATTTACCGCCACGGTTGACCGCCAGCTGGGCATACGTACGCTGCATGTCGTCCTTGGAAATCATCTTCTCCCGCATAACCGTCTTCAGTTTCGCATGTCTCTCCTCCTCGCTCATCTGCTCCCACAGGAGCTGTTCTTCCTCACTCATCTCCGAATTTCTGTTCAGGAATGCATCGACACGGCTTACCCACGTTCTGGTACGGGCTATCGGAGAAGGCAGTTTCCTGCCCTGGTCGATGTAGAGGAATTTGGCGACCAATAACAATAGGATCAGTCCTGACATCGGCACAATAATCGACAACAGGATATACTTCCACGGAAACCTCGCCAAGAAAAGCATCAATATTACTACGCCGAACATCAGGATTGCCGTGGACAAGTTGCCTAACATAATGGGCAGAATAGTCACCACGGAGATTCCTGCCACCCACCAATAGATGCGCTTGAACGAATCCTCGTCGTTCCGGTCCACCTTTGACAACAAGTCCGCCACCACAATCACCAAAGCCAGTTTGGAGATCTCCGAGGGCTGGAACTCCACTCCGAACAGGCTCACCCACCGGGAGGCTTCGTTATGGGTAACCACCCACGGCAACGACGGCTTAAGCGTTGATGCACACAACAATACGCCCACCAGTAACGCCGGATAAGCGCAGAACCGCACAATCTTTGACGGTATATATTGCAGCGCAAACGCCAACAGAACACCCAAAGCGATATACTCCAACTGCTTGCCGACTCCGCTCAGAGCAGAGCCGTTTTTATACACCAGCGTACTGGAGGCAGAGAACAAAGCTATCGCCGACACCACTATCAGCATAGCGAACAAGACCCAGAAGGTTTTGTCTATTCCCTGTTTGTTAATCAGTTTGGAAGTCGCTTCTCTCATACTTGATGCTATAATTTACGTACCTCACGGACAAACTGCTCCCCTCTGTCTTCATATGAACGGAACAGATCAAAACTTGCGCAACACGGGCTCAGCAACACCGTATCGCCCTCTCTGGCTGCCTCATAAGCGCCTTTCACTGCGTCCTCGATGGAGTTTGTATCAATAATCCGCAAGCCGAAACTGTCAAAATGCTCATGCAATTTCTCGTTATGCAAGCCCATGAACACCAGCGTGTGGCATTTCTCGCGTACCAAGTCATCTATCTCCGAATAGTCATTTCCCTTGTCTTTGCCTCCCAAGATCAACACCGTCGGAGTATTCATCGACTCCAGTGCATACCAGCAGGAGTTGACATTAGTGGCCTTCGAGTCATTGATAAAACGTACTCCGCCTACGGTTGCAATATACTGCAAGCGGTGTTCCACTCCCGCAAACTGCGTAAGACTCTCACGGATCACATCGTTCTTGATGCCTACCACTTGCGCTGCCAGCGTTGCCGCCATCGAGTTCAGCCGGTTATGCTTGCCTTTCAGTGCCAGTTCATCCTCCCCTACAGGCAGCGGAGAGGGCATATTGAACCCGAACGGATAGAGTGTGGCACCCAACTGAAGTTTTTTCATCTCGCGGTCTATCACCGGGTCTTCCGCCCAGTAGATAAACGCATCTTCCTTGCGTTGGTTTCTTGTTATGCGGAATTTGGCATCTACATAATTCTGGAACTTGAACTCGTATCGGTCCAGATGATCAGGCGTGATATTAAGCAAGATCGCCACATCTGCCCGGAAATCATACATGTTGTCCAACTGGAAGGATGACAACTCGATCACATAATAACGATGGTCGTTTTGCGCTACCTGCAAGGCAAGCGAGTTGCCTATGTTTCCCGCCAGACCGACGTCCAGCCCCGCGCGGTACAAGATATCAAAGATCAGCGAGGTCGTCGTTGTCTTGCCGTTACTACCGGTGATACAGATCATCTTGGCATCCGTATAACGCGCCGCAAACTCTATCTCCGAAATGATCGGTGTTCCCTGAGCCTTCAGTTTCATAATCATCGGTGCGGTCTCCGGTATTCCGGGACTCTTCACCACCTCGTCGGCATTGAGTATCAGTTCCTCCGTGTGCCTGCCATCCTCCCACGCTATTCCATACTTGTCCAGCATGGCTCTATACGGCGCCGTGATAGTACCGAAATCGCTCACAAACACATCCAATCCCTTGACTTTGGCCAACACGGCGGCTCCCGTGCCGCTCTCGCCTGCTCCGAGTACTACTATTCGTTCCATCTTATCTTATCTTTAATGTTAGAATTGTTATCGCTGCCAAGATCAACGTCACGATACAGAATCGCAACACAATCTTCGACTCATGAACCATCTCCTTGCTCCCCTTGAACCGGATCACACACGTCGGATCGTTCTTCAGCACCGTCTCTACAGACGTGCGGAAATGATCATGCAGAGGCGTACGTTTCCATATACGCACATGACGGCCGCGACGCTTGTAGAACTTATACACCTGCGTCTGAACTATCACCGACACACTCTCCATCAGGAACACACCGCACAACAGCGGTACCAACAACTCCTTATGGATCAGCACGGCGCAGACACCTATAATACCGCCGATAGCCAGACTTCCCGTATCGCCCATGAAAATCTGAGCGGGGAAACTGTTCCACCAAAGATAACCTATCAACGCACCCACAAAAGCGGCAAGGAAGACCACCAGCTCTTCCGAGTGAGGGATATACATCACATCGAAATAGTTCGCCCAGACGATACTTCCGCTCACGTACGCCAGTACAATCAACGCTACGCCTATGATAGCCGAGTTGCCGGCACACATCCCGTCCATTCCGTCATTCAGATTGGCTCCGTTGCTGACAGCCGCCACAACAAACACCGTCAGCAACACAAAGAAAATCCATCCGGCGCGATACTTGTTCTCTTCGCCTAAGAAAGAAAACAAGTCCGCATAATTGAAGTTATTGTGCTTGAAGAACGGTATAGTCGTTCTTGTGGACTTGACAGCCGGTGTCTTCACTACATACGTCACCTCATTCTCCACATGAGTCGTCACACGCTCATTCATCGTCGCTTCAGGACTATAGCGCAGAGTCAGACCCACTATCAGACCCACCAACACTTGTCCGCCGATCTTAATCCAGCCGTTCAGACCGTCCTTGTTATGGCGGAAAGTCTTGATATAGTCATCGGCAAAACCCAATGCACCGAGAATAACGGTCGTCACTATCATCAGCAACATATAGATATTATTCAGCCGCCCCACTAACAGACACGGTAGCAGAATAGCTATCAGAATCACCAGTCCGCCCATCGTCGGCACACCTTTCTTGCCCACGTTGAACGGATCCGTTTTCTCGTCACGCTGGGTCTCAAAGAACTGGTGCCTCTTCATCCAACCGATGAACCACTTGCCGAAATAAATGCTTATCAGCATTGCCAACACCGCTGCCAGAATGGCACGGAACGAAATATAGGTCATCAACCGGGCTCCCGGAAGACCTTGCAGTAATGTGTTTAGTTGATATAACATAACTCTTCTGTTTCTTCAATCCTTTGTTTTCTATTCCGCGAACCTGCGCACCACCTCATGGTCGTCAAAATGGTGCTTCACGCCTTTGATAATCTGATAGTCCTCATGTCCCTTTCCTGCCACGAGTATCACATCTCCGCGCTGCGCCAGCGTGCAAGCCGTCTGGATAGCCGCTGCGCGATCCTCTATCACCAGAGTGCTCCGCAACTCCTCCTCTGTCAAGCCGTCCGTCATGTCCTTCAGAATAGCTGCCGGCTCTTCGTCACGCGGGTTGTCGGAGGTCAGGATCAGCTGTTCGCTGCCTTTCTTCGCAATCTGAGCCATCATCGGGCGTTTGCCCTTGTCGCGGTTTCCGCCGCAACCAACAACGGTAATGAGTTTGGCGCCGTCTTTCTTGATTTCCCGTATCGTCTGGATCACATTGTCCACCGCGTCCGGCGTGTGGGCGTAATCGACAATCGCCGTCCAGCCCTTTGGGCTGTAAATAGTCTCAAACCGCCCGTTCACAGGACGTAACGTGGATAGCACGCGCAACACCTCCATCGGCTCAAAACCGAGATTCATCGCCGCACCGTAGATACACAACAGGTTGCTGACATTAAACCGTCCCACCAACGGCACGAACACCTCTCTGCCGTTGATCTGCAACTCCATCCCTTCGAACCCTTCCTCCAGAATCTGCGCCTTGTAGTCCGCCAGTGTGCGCGTCGAATAGGTCGTCACCTGCGCCTTGCAGTTCTGCGTCATCACCAGACCGTTCTTGTCGTCTTTGTTCGTCACCGCAAAAGCTTCTTTCTTCAGTCCGTCAAACAGTTTCTTCTTCGTGTCGCGGTAGTTGTCAAAAGTCTTGTGATAATCTATATGGTCTCTCGTCAGGTTGGTAAACAGTGCCCCGTCGAAATCCAGTCCGGCTACCCTCTTCTGCGCGATGGCATGGCTGCTCACCTCCATAAACGCGTACTCGCATCCTGCGTCCGCCATCCGTCGAAGCAAGCCGTTCAACTCTATCGCATCCGGTGTCGTGTGCGTTGCCGGCACAGCCTCTTCCTCTATATAATTGACCACTGTGGAAAGCAGTCCTGCCTTATGTCCCAAGCCGCGCACCAGTTTGTACAACAGCGTCGCGATAGTAGTCTTGCCGTTCGTACCCGTCACGCCTACCAGCGTCAGCGCCTTGCTCGGCTCGCCGAACCATCGGCTTGCCAGCAGACCCAATGCCTCGTCGGTGTCCTCCACCAGAATATAGGTCGTGCCCTTGTTTCCCTGCACATCGCCACTTGGTGTTTCCGGCAGGTATTTTCTGTCCGAAAGGACAACGGCTGCCGCCCCCTGCTCCACACATTTGCCGATGAAACTGTGCCCGTCAACAGCCGTACCCACTTGAGCTACGAAAAGCGTCCCTTCCTCCACCTTACGGGAGTCAAAAGCAATCGAACGGATCTCTCTGTCCAACCCGCCTACCACCTCTATAGGACTAATCGCTTCTAATAATTTCGCAAGATTCATAATCACTTATTTTACGCGTTTATGTAATTCCAAACCGTTTTTGCCTATCGTGTAGCAACCCATATAGGCCATTGTCTTTTCTGCCACCTTGCGCACCACTACGGCACAGCCGCGGGGGGCATTGATGGTATGCGGTGTCAGATCCTCGCGATACTTGGGATCCTCTATCACGCACATGCACACATACTGGGGGTCTTCTTCCGGAAAATAACCTACGAAACTGAACCGGTGATGCTCGTCCGAATACCGTCTCCCGATCCACATCTGAGCCGTGCCTGTCTTTCCTGCTATGTGCACTAAATCGCTTTGTGCATGGCGGTTGCCGTCTTTGCAACTCGCTGTTCCCCACTGATTGTCCCACACCACGTCGTGCAATGCTTTCCGCACATCCGCTATCGCTTCCGGAGACGCTATCTGTTCGCGGATAACCTGCGGAGCCATCTTCTTTATCGTTCTCCCTTCCTGTTGCACTTCCTTTACCAGCATCGGGCGGAAAAGCTTGCCCCCGTTGGCTATCGAGGCATAGAAAGCGGCTATCTGGACCGGAGTCATCTCCGTTGTATAACCGTAAGCCATCTTGGAGATCGTCACCACGTCTTTCGGCACGGAGATATTCGGCTGCTGGGCGCCGTAGATATCATAAACCAGCGTGTCGCGCAGCCCCATCTCCTGCAACTTGTCCACAAACAAGCGGGCGCTTCCGTTATATGCCGTCGTCACCATCTTCGCAAAAGCGATATTACTCGACACCGCCAGTGCCTGACGCATCGTTATCGTCGCATCCATCTTATGGGAGTCCTTGTGCGTGATATCCGACGACTTGTACACCCACGGCTTGGAGGTAACCGTCACCATCGTTCCCAGACTTATCTTCCTGTCGTCCAACGCTGCTAACATGGACACTGTCTTGAACGTCGATCCCGGATCAACACGGAGAAAAGCATGGTTTCTCTGCTCCATGTATTTGCCATTCACATTGTCCAGATTGGCTACCGCTTTGATCTCGCCCGTATGCACATCCATTATCAGACAACAACCCCAATTGGCGCCGTAGTCCTCCACCGGACCACGCAGCTCTTTCTCCACTATATCCTGCAGATTGGCATCTATAGTCGTTATCAGGTCCGCACCGTTAACCGCCGGAATAATCTCACGCGTCTCCTTGCGCTTGTTCACATGAATGATCTCACCTATTCCTTGCTTTCCGCGCAATAGAGAGTCGTACACCAACTCTATGCCCGACAAACCGTTACCCTCTGTTTTTCCGTTCGTCCCTAATGTACGCAATGCCAGATTGCCGAACGGATGAGTACGACGCTTCCAGTCTTCCCAGATCAGACCGTTCTTGTTCGCATTCTTGTTCGCCATCCCCACGAACGGCAGCTTGCTGATCTTGACAAACTGCATGTATGTCACCACACCGTCATTCAACGGCAGACGCCGGTTCGGCTTTTGGGGATTGCGCGCGGCGTCTATATATTGCCGGTACTCTTCTTTCGTCTTCCATTTCAGCACATTGCTCAATACGGCACACAGCGTGTCGATATTGTTATAATACAACGTGTCTGGACCATACGGCTTGCCTTTGTTCTTGCCATGCCGGAAGGTATCCGGCTCATTGTGGAAAGCGTCCACCAGCGGATCCATGTATAACAGATACTGCGGTATCGAACTCGCCAACAACTGGCCGTTGCAGTCGAATATATTCCCGCGTACCGGCTCTATCGTTACGGTGTTCTCATCTTGTATCTCCTCCGCCACTGCCCATTTTTCACGCTCGCTCGGCCTGTACTGCACCACTAAAATCTTTACCAGCACGGCAATAAACGCCACAACCAGCATCAAAAAGATGAGGGCGAAACGCAATATGGTGTTTTGTTGGTCATTCATGGCGTGGCATTTCTAATTGGATAAGCGGACGCATGTTTATCTCCAGATCGCTGTTCTTCTCTGCCAACTGGTCGATCACCACCGTCGGACGGGACACCTGTACCAAGTCGGTATAGATACTCAGATACTCAAAACGCGAATCGTCTATCTCGCGGTTCAGACGGACTATCTGTTTCTGTTGGTCGATCATGTGGTACCCCGCTAAAATATATACCATGATCAGTACAACTACCATGATAGCAAAAGGATACTGTTTCTTCACAGCTTCGCTACGGAACAAATCGCCGTTGAGCACACGCTTGATATCTTGCTTACTGATCTTCATTTTTCTTACTTCATCCTTCTTTGCATCCCACTCTCAGTTTGGCGGAGCGGCTCCGGGGATTACGCGCCACCTCCTCTTCGCTTGCCGTCAGTCCTTTCTCTATCACCTTGAATGGCGTCACCGCATTCCCGTAGAAGTCTTTCTCTATCTCGCCCTCCAGGTTTCCTGCACGCAGGAAGTTCTTCACCAGCCTGTCCTCCAACGAGTGATAGGTCAGTATCACGATTCTTCCGCCCGGACGTAACAACTCCTTGGCACCTGTCAGCAAGTCGCGCAAAGCACCCATCTCGTCATTCACCTCTATCCGCAATGCCTGGAACAGCTTCGCCGCATCTTTCTTGTCTTTCACAAACTCCGCCAGCTGTTCTGTTCGCAAGATGGGAGCGGCGGCACGCTGCTTGCATATCTGACGCGCCAGCGCCTTGCCGTTCTTCAGCTCTCCATATAAATATAACACGCGCGCGAGGGACTCTTCGTCGTAACTGTTCACCACGTCGGCGGCTGTCATCTTCTGCTGGGTATTCATCCGCATGTCAAGAGGCGCACTGAAACGGAAACTGAACCCTCTCTCCGGCGAATCAAAATGATGAAAACTAACCCCCAAGTCCGCCAGTATGCCATCCACCTGCTCTATCCCGTAGTAATCCATCCATTGTGGCAGATACCGGAAGTTCGAGTGTACAAAATGCCACCGCGCATCCGTATGCAACCCTCCGCCTTCACCGTTCAACCGTTCCCCTTCACCGTGCAACCGTTTCCCTTCGCCTTCATCCTTCAACTCATTCTCATACGCGTCCATATCCTGGTCAAACGAATAGAGCCGCCCTTTCTCCCCTAACTTCGCCATTATGGCACGGCTATGTCCGCCGCCGCCGAAGGTGGCATCCACGTAAACGCCGGCAGGCTTTATGTCCAGGCCCGCAATCGTCTCCGTCAGCATCGCCGGTATATGATACGCCGTTTCCTCCATTTTATTCCTCCTTCATGCCGATTTTTTCGAACGCTCTGTTCAAAAATCCAACGTTAGTTGTTCTTAGTCATTCTTAGTCATTTGTTACACATTACCGATACTGTCTGTACACTAAATGCATACCAACCGCATACCATTTGCATTCCATCTGCACCCCAATTACATTCCTATTGCATTCCACCTGCATTCCTCCTGCATTCCACCTGCATTCCCATTGTCATGCGAATCCGTTCCTTGTCATCCTTTTTTCTTCATCTTGGCACGCAAACGGACTGCCAACGCACCCTGACTCATACGTTTGTTCGCAAACGTCTCCGGTGCCCATAAGGCAAAGCGGTCTAACATCCCCACAAACAACACCTCTTGCTGTGCACCGATCGTCTCCAGATTCTTCTTCTGGAGCAATATACGCCCTTGACCATCCAACTCCAGATATTCGGCATCCGCCATAAACTGCATCAGGATAAACTGGTCCTCAGGATCCCACTCGTCCAGACTATCGCGCAACTGCCCCACTTTCTCGTTCCATACCGACTCCGGATAGAACATCAGACACTCGTTATCCGTATCGCGGCGCATCACGATGCGCTTCGATTCCTCCTCCGCCAAGATCTTGCGATAGACTGCAGGAACGAAGATCCGTCCCTTATCATCCAACTTGCCTTCTATGTTTCCTATAAACGTACTCATTATTCCATAATGACTGAATTCGGGTGCAAAGTTACAAAAAATATTTGATATTTCCCCACTTTTCCCCACAAAAAATTTTTCAAAATAGTTATTAACAAGTTATTAACAATTATACAAACAAATAACTCACACATTACGTGCGAGTTACAAAAGTTTTCAACAAAGTGGTAAAAAGTGGGGGACTAACAACTAATAATGAACATTTATGGTAAAAAAAAACATATGCACAGCTTTTATTGCTGTGCACGGCGATAGTCTTTCTCTGCTTTCTTTATCTGTCCATTATACTCATATAAGATACCGCGGATGCGGTACAACTCTGCCAAAGGCTTGTCCGCACTCGGATAATAACGTATCGCTTTGCTTATATCCGCCAAGGCTTTGTCAACCTCCTCCTGTTGGATATAAGCCACGGCACGCTGCGAATACAGCCGCCCGTCTTTGGGATGACGGGTCAACTCCTCGGATGTCATCCGTATCACATCTTCGTACGCCTCATCCGCTATCAGATAGTCGATAAAATTCGGCTCCGGCACCACAAACACACTATCTGCACTCTTACCCGCCGCGCTCAGCGCAAACGCGCAAAACAACCCGGTCAAAACGCTCCTGAACACTCGCATTCTTGCCATTCCTTCTCTATATGGTTTTTCTGTCATTCTATATCCTTCTTGAACAACTCCTCCCATGTCTTCACCTCGTAGAACTCAAACAAATCTTCACTATCCATCATCCGCAACACTTTCTTGGGCAACAGGCGCAACAGATCCATCGGCAGATCCATCTGCGGCGCGAACTCGTCATCATCCTCATAAACAGTCCGCCCTTCATGAATAGCCGCAGTCAGCGCCGCATGCGCCGCATCCTCGAACATGTCATATATCCCGTCCGGCAGATCTTCAATCATGCAGGAGTTATAACCTTTGCGCACATACTCCGATATATGACCTATCTGCTGATCCGAGAGTTCAACACACGCCTCATCATCATACACAATCCCGCCGTTTCGGTACTGCGCCCTGACTTTTCCTAAATAGTGTTGACAGTTTTTTACTTATTTTAACTAAATTACTTGTCACTCTCCTGGAATCTGTTTACACTTTCCTAAAAGAGTTTACAGTTGTACTAAATTTGTTGACATCCATCCTAAATTGATTGACAGATGTTGTACTGATTTTGTTGACAGCGTTCCTGATAACCTTTCCAATGCCTCTGTTGTGTGCCAACTTGTTGGTGCGCAACAGAGGGCGTTTGATAATCGATACTCATGTGTGGACGGCTGTCATTATAAAAGGTTATAAACCGTTCTATCACCTCATAAGCTTCCTCATGTGAGGCAAACCGCTTGCGACGATAAATGAGCTCCTGTTTTAGGATTCCATTCACACGCTCCGCTATCGCATTGTCTGTAGGCTTGTAATCCTCTGTCATACTAATACTTATATGGTGTAGTTCTAACTCCGCCACATAGGCATTGCAGCAGTACTGGATACCTCTGTCCGAATGATGGATCAGCCCACTAAGATCGTCTTTTCCGGTTTGTCTAATAGCCATTCTAAGCGCCTCTAATGTATGTTTCGCACTTAGCGAATCGGCTAAACACCAGCCTATAATCTTATGCGAGTAAGCATCCGTCACCAGATGCAAATAGTCGCTGTCTCCTTCTATGTCAATGTACGTTATATCGCTCACCCACAATTGATTAGGCTCGGTCAACACGATACCCTTAATCAAGTTGCGGTACTTATGGAACCTATGGTTTGAGTTCGTTGTATGCCTCGGACGAGGACGCGGTAACGTCAATCCATACCTGTCCATTATTTTAAAGAACGCATCTCTACCGGGCATCCAATCAGGCATATAAGCGTCTTGGATCATACGCCACATCTTGTATCTTCCGATGCCTGCATCTTCTTCACGTATCGAACGAGCCATCTCTACTATAGCACGTTCACGCGTCAGATAGTTGGCATTGCGGTCGCGTTGTTGGTAGTAGGCCTGTCTTGTTCGGCCAAACAGCTCGCAAGCAACTTCTACGGACAAGCCTCGCTGCTTGCATAGTCTCTCTACTGCTTGGCCCCAGATTTTTTTCGGATCTGGATGCCTTGCTCTTCAGCTATGTCTATTAGCGTATTAAGCGCTATATTCTGCATCTCTGACTCGTGCAACCTGCGTCGTAAATCAGCGATTTGTGACTGTAACTCTTGGCGTTCTGCATCTCCCATCATACGTTTGCTTTCTTTTCTGGCTGCAAAGGTACTACTTTTTTTCGGATTCTGCAAGCGATTTTTCCAAGTTGATATGGTAGATGCACTTTTCATACCATATTTATGCGCAATTTCAACACCTGTTAAATCACTTGTTTCGTAATCGTGGATGATTGCCAAACGCTCTGCAATCGTAAATCTTTTTACTTTTTTATTCATAAGGACACCTTTTTTTAGTGTCAACTTATTTCAGGACAAGACA
>DGTP01000008.1 GCA_002394335.1 Bacteroidales bacterium UBA4333
TAAATGTTGCTCGCAAGTATGTTAAGGATTTGCGCGGGCTCATTCATATATGGGAGAAATATGGCTATGCCGAAGCGCAAAAGCGCTTAGAGACCCATCAGAACTACAAGCATAAGAACTGGCTTCATCAGAAAGGCATGTCTTTGTCTTGTGTTGTTGATGGTAAACTCGCTTTCCTGAAGATGGTTAAAGGTGAAAAGGACTCAACTTATTTGGCGTTACTCAGGAGGTTTGAGAAACTTACGAAGCGCTGTGGTAAGAACCAACCTCTTCATACTAATCTAAAGTATCTTGAGACATATACAGTAGCAGAGTTTGAAAAGAAGATGAAGACGGAAGTCATCTTCAAGCGTGAGCAGCATAATTACGAAACTATGCGCAAGAGCGCTGGTAGTTTATGGACGTGGGCTGAATTTTCTGTAGATGGATCAGTGACTGGTGTTACTGTCAAGTTAACAGCAGATATCTCATTACCCAAAGACCGTTTGTGCATTTCGTACTGCGAGCCGCCGAACGGTGCAGAGCCGTTCTGGTTGGTGCACGAGCCTTATATTTCGAAGTACTTTAAGGATAAGGTCAATATTGACGAATTAAATTCGGAGCTTGACGCTCTACTTGAGAATGGATGATAAGCTATTACAGGTTCTCCATAAGGTAGAACAACTTTGTGAACAGAATGTGGAGTTTGCGACGGCTCTTAAAGAGAGTCTTAGTGTCGCTCCAACCGAGCCAAGTGCAGACTCTGGCTTTTCGTCTGCTATGCGCCTTCAGCATCAACGTTGCCGGAAGAAAGCACGTTCCTACTATGAGAAGGTGGAGGACGAACAGCTTCGGCAGAACTTGATAAATGACCATGCAAAGATGCTTTGGTATAAATCTATTTTTGAGGTTGGCCAATACTTTGTTCATGTCAATTATCAAGTAGAGAACATGCTGAATTACTACTTGGCTCATACTGGTTTTCACGACAAGGTGGCGGCGGCTCCAACTCGTTATTGCAAGAAGTTGGAAATCACACCAAAATATGTGATTTCTATAGACGTATATTCTTATGCCTTCGATAAGAACAAGGGCAATAGTCCGGTTGATCCGGCTCGCATAAATTCACTTTGGGCTAAATTGTTGTATTGGGCAGTTGATACCGAACAAGAGGCAATCTTGGAAAAATTCAAAACTTATTTGAATGCTATTGTTTCTGTAAGAAATGAAGTTAATCATGCTAATTCATCCTCTCAAAAACAATCGTTAAAGTATTGGCAAGACCAAGAGGACGGGATGCAGTTGGCATTTGTTGAAGCTGTGATTAAACAAATTAGGAAATCAATTATAGAACTACAACAAACCGCTTAATTATGAAATTATTTGAACTTAACACACACCACACTTACCTAAATATCTATCCGGTAGTTAGGTTCTTATCTTCATGTTTTTTTAAAATAATAGAAGATAATGGGAATTGGATTCTTAACGGCTTCTTTGCGGAAGATCAATCTATTACTTTAGATTGTTTAAAACCAGGGAAATTGAGAGTATATGCAAAGGAAGGCGACAGTGAATCGGGAAATACTCAAGAAGAGTATATTACAGTAGAGGATGCTGTAAAGTTTGGTGGTGGTAAGGCAAAAAATGGTTTCGTTTTTGAGAATTCTCATTGGGTGTTTATCACTTCCGGTGATCGTTTGTATATTTGGAATCGTGAGACACGAGAAAGTAAGATAGAGTACTACCTATCTCCAGACACTATTCTACCTTGTGAAAATGTTTTCGCCTCATGTAATTTTTTTGTATTCAAAACGCATTCCGACTATAGTATCTTCGATGTAGAGGCAGGTCAAATCGTCTATTCTTACACTAACCATATTTACGCTAATGATCACATGGTTGTTTATGGCGTTAGTGGTGATATACATGTGTACGATTATATTCGAAAACAAGAGATACTTTGTGTCAAGGGGCAGTATTCAATAGGAAACAGGCTCTTTTATGTGGAAGATGACCAACTCAAAGCCATTAGTCTGTCTAATGGCTACAAGAATATTGTGCCCGATATCGAAGATCTGAATGGTAAAAACTATAGATTAGTCAATACCACATTATTGGTTCTTGCTAAGGATGGTTTCGTAAAGGATTATCATCTATATCGCCTAAATAATGGAGAAAAAGGAATACAATGTTTCCGTTTCTATTCCGATTATTATATTTCTCATTTTATGGGGTATGATATGCCGGGCTACTCCAAGGCAGAAGAGCAATTAGAAGCGGCTAAAGTCGCATTACAACAAATAAAACCCGATTTAAGAGAGGTACACTTGTCGGCAACTATCAAACTATTCGATATTGAGAATTGCAAGATTATATATACAGATGGCAAACGAGCCTTTGAGTTGTCGTTGATAGAAGTTACTCGGAGTATTCCAAGAAATGTCACAAAGCGTTATATGCGTGCTATTATCAAAGATGAAAAATGTGATAGCCTATCTTCAATAGCCGCTGAATACGAACGAACAGAAAATGATGCTGTCGTAGAAGATAAGTTTATTCCGAACGAAAAGTACGGCAAATATATATGTTCTTCTGAGGACAAAAAATGGGCGGTATATCAATCCGAAGACGGCTTGTCCCTATATAGCACGCAAGATGATAAGGCAACTCCTATATTACAGGATGTCTATATGCCATGCCTTTATCAAAATGCCTATTTTTCCAGTGATGGCAAATCGGTAGTAATGGTAAAAGGTAAATCTTCTACCATTTGTAATTTTGAGAACCTATCTGAAACGACTTTCCCTGTCGAAGGGTTTGTAATTGACCGTCAAGACGGTTTCAACGGATATCGACCAGAATTGGATTTTGTTATGTCAACTTTAGCACAACCTCGTTGGCGTGACTCCATTTCCCTCAACTATGTTCGTCCGGAGGACATGTCGGGTCATATCTTTAGAAGTCCTCTTGGTGATTATGAAGCGAAAACTGATTACAAACTGGTTCGTATAAACCGATTAACCGGAAAGGAGATAACGTCCGAAGAGTTCAACGAATTGGCAAGTAAGTACTCTTTCAAGGATAATTCTACCGATGAAGAGAGGAAAGTTATAGAAAAACGACGTCAGGAACTCCTGGAAAAATACGGAGAGGAGAAGATCTTATCTAAATGCAAAGATTTTTGGCTGAGGAACTTCAATCGCGATCATAGAGACTTGACCGCAGAGCAACAGAAGACGCGTATTGAAGAGATTCTTAAAAGGGAATTAGACTCGTTTCTCCATAGGTATCAGAGAATTACACCATGGATAACTGATGCGTTGGGATACGTGGTCTACTGCAATACAAAGACACATAAGGAATCGTCTATCCTTATTGGGAATAATGTGTGGTTCTTGAACTATGTATCCTTCTCTCGTGATTCGCGTTACTTGGCATTTGGAGCGAAAATGGCACAATCCGATTTCCGTTCTTCGCAATCAGGGGTATATGTCCTTTTTGACCTAAAGGAGGAGAAAGAAATACTTCGTTACGATGAAGATAGATGTGCTGCAGAAAAGCAACAATTGTCTGCTGTTTGGTCTGCCGTATTCAGTTCTAAAATGGACTCTGCATTCTACGATTCCAACCCTAATAGTTATATTGTCCATTATAGCGAAGGTAATTTCTCTACTGAATGTGTAAGCGATAGGAGTCTGTTGTGTTTCAGCCCATCTGGAGACTACATCGCTTTCTCAAATCAGCGGTACATTGATTACCAACACCACCCAGATCATTGGGGGCATCAACCATCCGGTAACATCTTTATACATAAAGTTGATGATGCTCAAAAAACATTGTTAGAATTCAACGACTTCTCTGAGGGCATTAAAGGAGTATGTCGTAGAGCCGGAAATGTAGCTTCCGCAGCATTCTCGCAAGATGAGAGCAGGTTGCTGGCTGTAGGATCTGATGGCTCAGTCGTTGTTAGGAACTTACATCTCCAAGAAGAAAAATGATTTTTCTCCTTGTTGTGCAAAAAGGTTGCACACAAACGCAGTACTTTTGCACCGTCAAACAAAAGTAGAACTTAAAAAGAAAGGAGAAAACTATGTGGATCGATGATGACGGATTTTATCACGATGACTATAAGGGCACCTATGCCCATGATGTAGCTGGTTTCGATGAAGAAACCATCAACGATGCCTTTGATGGCGAACCGGATGCTTATTGGAATATAGATTAACAAATTTAAACTTTTACAACTATGAAAAGATCCATTCTTTGCCTGTCGGCTATTCTTTGCCTTGCAGGCTGCGCAAAGCGCTCTAATCAATCAAATCAAGGTGTGATGTTCGTCTTTATGGGCACAAACCAAAACGTGCAACAAACCGCGGAGGCTCTCCACATAGATGACTACAAGATCTTTGAGTATTCCACGGAAGGCATGAAAAGAGCATGGAAAAGTGGTATCAAAGCGTCAGCCGATTACTACGACCGCATGTCGCAGTACAACAAAGATACGCGCGGAATGACCAAAGAGGAACGCAACAATTACTATCGCGACCGCAATAAAAAGGATGGCTGGTTTGATAAATAGTAAAATTTTGCATTGAGACTTTGAGACTATGAGACTTTAAAGTCCCCAAAACCCATAGTCTCACATCATTTTTTGTAAACGCGCACCTTTGTTTCCTTTGCGTCCTTTGTGAAAGATAACAAAATTTTTGATTCATTTTTGGTAATTTTGGACAAATAAATAAAAAGTTTGGCTAAGATGGATTAGCGTCCCTGCATCGCGCATCGATGCGCGATATTCCCAAGCGCCCGCCTCCCCGTGGGCGCTTGTTGTCTTTGTCTGCTGCTACGAGCTTCAGCTCGGAGATTCAATTATTTTTTTTTTTCTGACCGTTTTGACCTTTTTGACCGTTTCGCCTTCAAATGGTCAATTCGGTCAATCCGGTCATATATTTTTTTGCCTTGCACTTTCTGCACTTTCTGCACTTTTCCCCTCCAAAGTGCAATAGTGCAAATAGTGCAATATCATTTTTTGTGTCATTGTGCCAATTGTGCCACTTGGGGTCCCCGAAAATTTTAATTTTTGGGGAGAGCGGAGGCACAAGTTGCCTGTTTATTAAGCGGAGCGGTATAAACCATTGCACACTTGTTGCCGAACGCGAGCGTTAGTGGTTCTTATATATTCTTAGTCATCATTAACCATTACCGCTATCATCTCGAATCAATCCCGTTTCAAATGGTCATAAATCAGCAGACCTTGCGCTGACCTTGCGCTGCTCCTGGGCAGACCTTGATATAATGCCCCAATCTTAATAATCGGAAACTTTTGAGAGGATGACAGGACGGTGAAGACACCCTATTATGACGTCCGCAATGCGAACGAGATGCGAACGAGATGCGAATGAGAATGAGTGCTAAATGACAGCCAAACAGAGGCTGAACGAAATGACACAAGGAGGGCTACAAATTGCCGATAATAGCAGAAAAAATCTTCTTCCTCTTGCAAATATCAAAAAAAAGCAGTAACTTTGCACTCGCTTTTTAGCGAGTTTAATTTATTAAATAAAGTACTATGGAACAATTTGTACATTCGGCATGGTCGCTGATTCCGTTCGGACTCATGCTTCTGATGATTGCTATCGGTCCGCTGGTAGCAGAGCACTGGTGGGAGAAGAATGCCAACAAACTGATTGTTTCGCTTTTCTTGGGCGTACCGGTGGCGGTGTGCCTGATTATGGGCGGAATGATGCACGAGTTGGAGCACCAGATCTTCTTCGATTACGTGCCGTTCATCATCCTGCTGCTGGCGCTGTTTGTCATCACCGGCGGTATTCATTTCTCAGGTGATCTGAAGGCGAAGCCTTGGGTCAACACCGGTTTCTTGGGCTTGGGCTGGATATTAGCCTCTATCATGGGTACGACGGGTGCCGCTATGCTGCTCATCCGTCCGCTTATCGAGACCAACAAACAGCGTGATTTCAAGGTGCACACCATCCTTTTCTTTATTGCCCTTGTGGCTAACTGCGGCGGTCTGTTGACACCGCTTGGAGACCCACCGTTGTTTATGTTGTTCCTCCGCGGCGCACACTTCTCATGGTTCCTGCACCTCGCTCCGGAATGGGCTACTACGGGTATTATTCTCTTGGGCGTCTATTTCCTGATGGATACCTATTATTACAAGAAAGAGCACTGGACTTCCCTCTCCGCTGACTCGCGTGAGGCTACTCCGATGGTGATGAAAGGTACTATCAATTTCGTTTATCTACTGGGCGTAGTGCTGGCAGTGGCTTTTGTGAACGAAGGAACCATCAAGCAGATGGGTGAAGCGGACGCTCCGCTGTGGCTCAAATACCTGCGTGAGATCGTTCTTCTCTCGCTCACAGGTCTCTCGCTCTACACGACCAAGAAAGAGGTGCGTTTCGGCGACAACAAGTTCAGCTGGGCACCGATCGTAGAGGTGGCAGTTCTCTTCTTGGGAATCTTCACCACCATGACGCCGGCTCTGGCATTCCTCAAAGCGCATGCTGCAGACCTCGGCTTCACTCATCCATGGCAGTTCTATTACTCCACGGGTGCGCTGTCGGCATTCCTGGACAACACCCCGACGGCAGTTGCCTTCCACGGTGTGGCATCCGGTCTTCCGGAGTCGCTGGCTGCTGCTAATGCAGGAGTGGTGACAGGTATCTTCGAGGGCACACCGTTCGTAGCCGGTGTTCCTGAGATACTGCTCAAAGCTATCTCCATTGCAGCTGTGATGTTCGGTTCGCTCACGTATATTGGCAACGGACCTAACTTCATGGTAAAAGCTATCGCAGAGGAAAGCGGTATCAAGATGCCGTCCTTCTTCGGCTATATGATCAAGTTCAGTCTGATCATCCTCTTACCGGTTTATATCATTGTACAACTCATCTTCATCTGACCAAGATGAGTTGTTACAGGGTAGGGTACAAAAAAGAGACGTCCGAAAGGAACGTCTCTTTTTTCGTAACTCTCTCAGGAATTACATATCATCGTGAGCGTGCAGCGACTGTACATACTTGGCGTGAGCCATTTTGATACGCTTAACCTCGCTCGGCTTGTCGAACTGCTGACGGCGGCGAAGCTCTTTAACGACACCGGTCTTATCGAATTTGCGTTTGAATTTCTTAATCGCGCGCTCGATGTTCTCACCTTCTTTTACTTGTACGATAATCATCTTTTTACACCTCTCTTTCGTTGACTCTCCGGGCAGTCAGCCCGCTCTGAGTTATAGCGGATGTTTAAGTCTCCCGCTTGACCTTTTGTTAAACATTTGCGCGAGCTTTTGCCCGCGCTTGTACCCAGGGCCGGGATCGAACCGGCACGGTTTCCCATTGGTGTTTGAGACCAACGCGTCTACCAATTCCGCCACCTGGGCATGCTTTCTTGCGAAAAGCGGGTGCAAAGGTACTGCTTTTTTTTGATATAGGCAAATATTTTTGCATTTTTTGTCGTTTTTTTGACAAAAAGATGCAAAAACACCTCTTTTTCTTAGGAAATACCGGTCCAGAGTTGTGATTCGGTGCGCAGGATGTCCAGTCTCCGTTTGTAGATACGGTTGTATTCGTCCTCCAACAAAGGGTCCCGGTCGATGATCTCCTGCGCCGCCTGACGCGCACGCTCTATCAGCAGACCGTCTGTCGAGAGGTTGGCTATATGCAGTTCGAAAGGCACACCCGATTGTGCCGTTCCGTCCAAGTCTCCCGGACCGCGCAACTTCAGATCGGCATCCGCAATGCGGAAGCCGTCGTTGGTGGCAACCATGATATCCATGCGTTCGCGCGTGTTCTTCGACAGTTCCGTTTTGGTTAGCAGCAGACAGTAGCTCTGGTCGGCACCGCGCCCCACTCGTCCGCGCAACTGGTGCAACTGGCTCAGACCGAACCGCTCCGCATTCTCGATGATCATCACACTCGCATTGGGCACGTTCACGCCCACCTCTATCACCGTCGTGGCTACGAGGATCTGCGTTTCGCCGCGCTGGAAGCGCATCATCTGCTCGTCCTTGTCCTTGGCTTTCATCTTGCCGTGTACCATCGAGATCCGGTATTCGGGGAAGGCTTCGCAGAACTCGTTAAAACCGTTCTCCAGATTCTGCAGATCACTCTTCTCCGACTCCTGAATCAGCGGATACACCACATAGATCTGCCGCCCCTCGTTTATCTGCTTGCGGATGAACTGATAGGTCGAAGCGCGGCGCTCCAAAGAGTAGTGCAGTGTCTGTACCGGCTTGCGTCCCGGAGGTAACTCGTCGATGACAGACACCCTCAGATCGCCATAGACCGTCATCGCCAACGTGCGTGGAATAGGTGTCGCCGTCATCACCAGAATATGCGGATAGACATCCGAGTGGCTCTTGTTCCATAGTTTGGCGCGTTGTGCCACGCCGAACCGGTGCTGCTCATCTACCACGACCAGTCCCAAGTTCCGCCATTGTACCGTGTCTTCCAGCAGCGCATGCGTTCCTATCAGTATGTCTATACTGCCGTCCAGCAGTCCCTCGTGGATGGGCTCGCGCTGTTTCTTGGTAGTCGAACCCGTCAGCAGTGCGATATTTACATGATTGGCAAGAGGCTCCAGAAAAGCTTTCAGCGTCTCATAATGCTGGTTGGCAAGAATCTCCGTCGGTGCCATGATGCAGGTCTGATAGCCGTTATCTACTGCCAACAGGCAGCATAGCAGTGCCACAAGAGTCTTACCCGACCCCACATCGCCTTGCAGCAGTCTGTTCATCTGGTGCCCCGACTTCAGGTCTCCGTGGATCTCCCGTATCACCCGCTGCTGGGCACCCGTCAGCGCGAAAGGCAGTGACCGGTAGAGCATATGAAACCTGCTGCCTACAATGGGCATCACGAGTCCCGCGTTCTGCTCGCGGCGTTTCATCTGCCTCAGCAGTTGCAGCTGGATATAGAACAGTTCTTCGAATTTCAACCGCTCCCGTGCGCGCTGCATTGAGGGAGTGTTGGTCGGGAAATGAACACTGATCAGCGCTTCCGTCAGCCCCATCAGGTGGTACCGTTGCAGCACATCCATCCCCATCGTGTCCGGCACGCCGGCACGCAAGTCAGGCAGCAGTCCGGCGATGATCTGGCGCATGGCTTTCGAGTTCAGGCCGGTCTTCTTCATCTTCTCGGTGGTGTTGTAGTACGGCTCCAGCCCCTGTGTCATCTCCGGCGTCACCTTGGACCATGGCGTCAGATCCGGATGCACGAAATTGAACTGGTGGTTGAATTTCGAAGGCTTGCCGAAGAGCAGATACGTCATCCCGGCTTGCAGTTTGACATACTGCACACCCTTGAACCATACCAGCTCTACCACACTCACCCCGTCGGTGAACCGGGCGGTCAGCCGTTGCGCCTTGCCGATGCCCACGGTCTTCCAGTCCATGATCTGGCCTTTGATTTGCACATAGGTGTCCTCGTCCTCCACCTCGTCGATGCGGTAGAAGCGGCTGCGGTCGATATACTTATAGGGATACTGCTGCAGAAGGTCGAGGGCGGTCTTTACCCCCAACTCTTGACGAAGAATGTCGGCACGTTTGGCACCGACATTCTTACAATACGTTATATCCCTATACGCAAGTTCCATTATTGGAGGCGGAAGTTGATAGGAATAGTGTAGCTTACGCGTACCGGTTTTCCACGCTGCTTACCCGGACTCCATCTAGGCATCGACTGGATCACGCGTTTTGCCTCTTTGTCCAGCGAAGCATCGCCCGATGAACGGAGCACCTGAATATCGGTGATCGAACCGTCTCTCTCTACCGTAAACTGGCAGATGGTACGACCTTGGATACCGTTCTCTTGTGCAATGGCGGGATAGCGTACGTTGTCGCCAATATATTTCATCAGCGCAGCATCGCCACCGGGGAAGGAAGGCATTGTCTCTACAATCTTGAAGACCACATTCTCGTCTGCCTCTTCGCGTTTGTCTTCCTCTACTTTCACTTCCTCTTTCACTTCCTCTTTCACCTCTACGATCTCGACGGTAGAGTTGTTATCCTCGGCAGAGAACTCAATCGACTGTGTCTCGACATCATCCTCTACGACATTCAGTACTTCTACCTCTTGTGGTACTTCCGGTGCAGGAGGTGGAGGAGGCGGAGGTGTCATGTCTTGTGTCGTTTGCTGAATGTCCATTTCTTCCTCAATCAGGAAGTCTTGGTCTGCCTGCTCGAATTTCTTAACCTCTGATTGAGTCCACTCGAGCGCTACAAAACAGAGACTGAGCACGAACACAAATCCCATCAGTACATAGATGAGTTTGTCGCCCTCAAGGCTGGCTTTGGCTGATTTTTTGATTTGCATATCTTTAGTGTTTTTTATCGTTCGATAAGGTTTGCTTTGAAAAGCGACTGCAAAATTACAACTTTTTTTTTGTATTTGCAAATTTTTTAGTGCATTTTTGCAAAATAGTATAAAAATAGTGACTTTTGAGCCCAAATAATTTCACTCTTAGCTTCCACGATGCAGGCTTGTAACCGCTCAGCAACTCTTCTGTCGCCATTTCCCGTTCATCAAAGGCATAAATGATGTTCAGCCGTTCTTTGAGCAGATACTCGCGCGCCGCCTCTGCCGTGTATCCCACTTTTCCCGGAAACCGCGCGTCCAGCCATCGCCACATCCGTACCCGCTCTTCCCGTAGCCGCATCACCGCTTCGGCGTCTGTCGGCTGCGAGACCGATACATGATCCCGCCACATGGCGGTCGGTTCCGGTAGGTATGCCCATCGTGTCGTCTGGTAGAAGACCCCGTAGAGCGGATAGTCCAGCCATCGGAAATCCTGTGCCTCGATGTCCTGTATCAGCTCTTCGCTCAGGAGGCTTGTCCTGAACATTACCGTGCAGTTGGCAAACCCCGGTGAGTCAATCCCGTACACGCCTTTCCGCTGGCCGAAGACCCACTTCTTGTCACCCGATACCGTTCCGCCTCCCGTGTGTACAAATCCTATTTGGGGATGCGCTTCCAGATACTTCGTCTGGCGTTGCAGCTTGTCTGTCGCCGTCCAGTAGTCGTCGCCGTCTAACATGGCTATGTACGCCGCCCCGTCGGCGATGATCTCACGGTAGAGCATCAGCGTGTTACGCGTCAGCCCTACATTCTCTTGCCGGCGGATATAGCGGATACGTGCGTCCTTTCCGGCGTACCACCGGCATACTTCCTCCGTGTTGTCCGTTGAGGCGTCGTCGCCTATATAGATACGTACCGGCTCGTCGCATTGCTGCGAGAGCACACTCTCTATACACTGCGCGATATACGGCGCATGGTTATATGTCGTGATGCAGACAGCTGTCATAAATCTTCATCAGTTTCTCTCCGATGCTCCGGGCGCTGAAACGGTTCTTGTCGGCGGTCTCACGACTGCAGCGTCCGGTGTTCCATAATACCGTCTCCATAAACTCGGCAAACCGTCCCGGCTTGTGCTGTGCAATCTCCTGCGGAACAATCAGCCGGGCGACCTCCCCGGCTATTCCTACAGGCGTCGAGAGAATCGGCAGCCCGGCGGCTGCGGCTTCGGCAAGTACCACGCCGTAGGTCTCGTAACGGCTGCTGAGCACCAATGCGTCCGCCCGGTGCATCTCTTGTGCCACTTCGCGGGGTGTCAATTCACCCGTCCAGCGCAGTCTCCCTTCGGGAATCTCCAATGCTTCTGCGTATCCGCGCACCTCGTCATAATCGACGCCTGTACCAATCATCACCAGTTGCCAGTCCTCTCTCTTCTGCGCAAGCATCTTGGCAGCTCGTAGCAGACCCTTCACGTTCTTTGCCCGCTCGTCGAAACAGCTCACATGCAGAAGTGTTTTGACTCCCTCTGTATGGGGAAGAGACGGGGTGGGGCTGTCGAAGAAGAAATCGTCCACCACATTGTCGATCATCCCCCATCGTTGGGCATTCATGCCGCATTGCTTCATCGCCTCTTGGAGCGTTCCGCTGACCGTCAGCACCTCCTCGGCCTCCCGACAGATGCGTCGGGTCAGCGCTTTTTTGCTCCGGCTGAACGACTGCCATTCGCCGTTGTCTTTCAGATAACCGCTCCAGTGCTCCACGATGATATAGGGGATGGCGTAACGCCGCTTCAGCCATAGTGCCAGGAGGCCTTGCTTCTGGATTACGTTCAGCTGTACCACATCCGGCATCCAGCCTCTTTTCTTCAGAGCCCTCCATTGGCGGTAGAGCCCCTTCCAGTCTTGCGAATGGATCACCTCTACCTCGGCTCCCTGCGCACGAACCGCCTCCACGTGCTTCTGCACGAAGAGACCTGCCATCGCGTCTTTCTCAGACGGGTACCACGGTGTCAGAAAGAGAACCTTCATGAAGATAATCGCGGGTCAGATAAAAGGATTTGTTGGCGGGACAATAGGGCAATTATTTGTTTTTTACCGGAACCTCCATTCCCTCAGTTTCTGTATCCAGAGTGCTATTCTGAACAGCGGGTTATAGAATTTCTCTACGCTGTAATACGTAGTCGGCGTGGAGCCGAACTGGCTGTAGTGCTTGGCGGTGCCGGCATCCATCGAGCCTTCGAAATCGAACGCCAGCTGCTTCTGCCGTGCTATCTTCAGCGCTTCCAGCACCAGTAGCGCGCCTGCCCCCGAGTCCTTGTAAGCCGGATCGTAGCAGGGGATGAGATAGTACATCGTCGTCTTGTCCCATACCAGAAAAGCGGCTGCGCACACCTCGCCGTCCATGTTGCGGATAGAGAGGATCGTGCATTGCCCCAAGCGGGCGGCTTTGCGCTGGAGCACCAGCAGAAACTCACGCGTGTACAATATTTGTTTGCGTTGCGCGCGCATACAGTGCGTGTGGAAACGGTAAAAGTCTTCCACGCCTAACTGCTGGTCGGCTGTCAGGGTAGCCGCTTTCTGTATCTGCCTTTTCTTGTTCTTGTGGAACGAAGCCACCACTTGCTCAAAATCCGATAGAAAATCAATGCGGTAGGTCTTCCTCTCGCGTAACTTGAAGCCCAGACTCTCCATCGCCTTGGCGGCTACGCTGCCGATGGGGTACTGCTGGTAGTAATAACTGATTTTCAGCGCTTTGAGCTGCTCTTGCAGGTCTTTGCACACCTGCGAAATCTCCCAGTGGTTGTCGGTAATGGAGGGATCTACCCAGATACCGCCCGTCTGGGTCATTTGGGGCATGAGGATATACCGCTGGTGGTGCCGTTTGCGCAGCAGGTAGGGCATGGCGCCGAGTATCTTGCCTTCTTTGTCTTCGGCTATCAGCACATCCCATTCCTTGCCTGCGCAGACGGCATCCATCCACCATGGCTGCATCGTCAGTGGCACATTGCCAATGGCGTCAGCCCACGCCGCATAGCGTTCTTTGTTGGTCATTAGAAGATATCGTTATAGTTGTTCTCCTCTACAGGGGTTTCAGCCCTTGCTTCCTCTTCGTTTTCGTTCTTTGTGTTGAGCGGATTGACACCGTTGCGGTATTGCTCCGGGCGGTAGAGAATCTGTACGTTCTCGGCTACCACTTCGGTCTTGCGTCGTATCTGTCCGTCTTTCTCCCAGGTGCGGGTCTGCAGTTTGCCTTCTACATAGAGTTTCATACTCTTGCGCACATAACGCTCTGCCCATTCGGCGAGGTTGCGCCAGAGTACGATGGCGTGCCAGTCGGTGTGGTCGGGTACTTGTGTGCCGTTTTGCATGATGTAACCGCGTTCTGTAGTAGCTAAATTGAAATTGGCGATACATACACCTCTGTCGAGGTAACGTACCTCAGGGTCAGAACCTACGTTTCCGATTAGAATTACTTTGTTTACTGATGACATAATTGTAAAATTTTAATGTGTTTTGTTTTGATGTGTTATAAAAATGTTTTGGATGTAATCATCTTTCCGTCAATCCGTCATTGCTCACTTGGTGAGCCCCATTCCCGTCAGGCACAATGCCGCCATGGCTTCCACCACCTCTACGGCCCGTACGGCGATACAGGCGTCATGCCGCCCTTTCACTCCTGCCTTAGGCGTACTGGCGGTAGGTTTGAACACGCACCGGAAGACTATCGGTCCGCCGTCGGCTATGCCTCCGCTGATGCCGCCGCTGTCTTGGTTGGCGGTGCTGCCTTTCTCTCCTATGCCGCCAAACCCCGAACCGTAGTCAAACCCCTTGCAGCCGTTGATGCTCATCATCGCAAAAGCCAGATGCGCTTGCAGCTTGTCGAAGATCGGCTCGCCTGTTCCTGCCGGTACACCGGTTATGGTGCATTGTACGATTCCGCCTGTCGAGTCGCCTTCCGCTTGGATGGCGCGTATATACCCCTCGAACAGGGCGGGGTCGGTCTCTGTGCCCACTTGTATCAGTTCGGCATGGATCCCAATGCCCTTTTCCAGTAGTGCCTGCTTGGCGATGCTTCCTGCCACCACTCTGCCGGCGGTCTCTCTTGCCGAAGCGCGTCCGCCGCCCCGCCAGTCGCGGATGCCGTATTTGATCTCATACACGCGGTCGGCATGACCGGGACGGTAGTGGTGCTTCAGATATTCGTAGTCCTCGCTGCGGCAGTTCTTGTTGCGGATCAGAAAAGCAATCGGTGTCCCCAAACTAACCAGTTCCCTTTGTTCCTGGTCCTTCGTTCCTTGGTCCCTTTCCATCACTCCGCTCAGCCATTCCACCTCGTCTTCTTCTCCGGCGGCACGGGCGGAAACGCCCATTTTCCCCTTTTGGTTTCTGCCGGCTCTGCGGTCCAGTGCTGCGCGTATCAACCCGTAGTTGATCACCAAGCCGGCTGGTACGCCGTCCAGCACTCCGCCGATGGCTTTCCCGTGAGACTCACCGAAACTGGTAAACCGCCATTTTGAACCGATTGTATTCATTTCGAGGTGCTTAGTGTGTTTGCATGCATTTTGCGCTGCAAAATTACACAAAAAAAATGACACTTGCAAATAATTTGCGATTTTTTATTTGCATATGTCCGAAAATTGTTGTACCTTTGCGTCAGAATTTTGATACTATGCGTAAATATTTCACATTATCCCTGGCGCTCATAGCAGCCACGATGAGTTTCTCCCAGTCCTCCGGTTTCCGGAAACTGGACGAGTGGACCGAATGCTGGAAAAACGGTCAGCAGACCTATTTCGGCTATCCTGCTAATCAGCAATCCCCTTTGCATGAGTTTTATGAGTGGTATCTGGCGACCGGCTTGGATGTCATTAACCTCAATAACGCCGGTGACCCGATGACCGATGAGCCGTGGAAGATGTCGTCCCATGCCTTTGAGCGCGATGTCATCGAGTTCTTCGCACCTCTGTACGGCTTTGAAAGAGACAAGGTCTGGGGTATCGTGACCCATAGCGGTACGGACGGCAACAACCATGGTATCTATTTCGGTGCCAACTACCTCTTCAACAAAACCGGCAAGCGGCCTGTGGTCTATGTATCTGACGAGGCGCACTACTCCAATATGCGTCTGTGCGACCTGCAGAATCTGGAGGTGCGGCTTATCAAAAGCGACAACATGGGACGTATGATCCCGGAGGAGTTGGAGAAAGCGCTCGATACCTCGCGTCCTGCCCTCATGGTCTATGCTATGGGTTCGACTTTCAAAGGGGCGATTGATGATCAGGACGCACTCAACGCCGTGCTCGACCGCCATCCCGAGGTGCCTGTCTATCGCCATGTGGATGCCGCGCTCTTTGGCGGGTACCTGCCGTTTACGAAATACAAGAATCTGGTGAGCCATGAGAAGATGCGGTTCGACGCTATCGCTATCAGCGGACATAAGTTCTTCGGCATCGACTCGCCCTCCGGTCTCTTCTTCTGCACCCGTGAGACCTATGACAACCAGAATAACTTCAATGTCACTTATCTCAACTCCAACATGAAGATGATCAACTGCTCGCGCGATGCGATACAGCCGCTTAAGTTCTGGTGGCTGATCCGGAAGGTGGGCTATGACCAATGGTCTGAACAGGCTAATCAGATGATGGAGTGCACCGCTTACCTCAAGCAGCAGCTGGATAAGATAGGGTGGCCATGCTGGAATAATGAGTATAGTAATACGGTATTCTTCAAGCGCCCTTCGAAGAAGATTTGCAACGAATATCTGCTGGCACTGGGTTATGACGAGCGTTTTGGCGGTGAACTGGCTCACGTGGTGGTCATGCAACATGTGACGAAGGAGAAGATAGACAAGTTCGTCTCCGCCCTCGCTGCGGATTAATAGGCTTTAGTGCGGCTGATGACTAATCCTTTGTTTTGAACCTTCTACGCGTCCTGACGGGCGCGTTTTTTGTGTCACACCCCTGAAAGTCTCATTTCTGCTTTCAGGGGTGTTCTTTAGTGAGCTGCTTTGATGCTCTTTGGCAACAATTGACCCTGCTTTGTGTTATTGGTTTGGTCCCCATTCGGTGGCATTTTTGCCTAAAAACGTTGCAAAATATGTACATTTTGCCATTTTATGATAATTATTTTTTGGCAATTGGAATATTTTTTGTATCTTTGCACCCGAAATTGAATGCTATCTGATATGCCAAGTGCTGAAATCCAAAAGATGATTCCTCGGATACAAGAGTTTCTTGCTACGCAGCCTGTTGAGCGAGCCTATTTGTTCGGCTCCTGTTCGCGTGGCGAAGAGACTCCTGATAGTGATGTCGATTTGCTCGTCCGATATACGGATAGTGATAGTTTGTCGCTGATGGACATCAGTCGGATGATGGTTAATCTTAGCAAACAAATACATCGTCAGGTGGATTTGGTGGAAGAAGATTGCTTGGCTCCCTTTGCTTTGCAGAGTGTTAACAATGATAAGATTATGATTTATGAGAGAGCGAATTAGAGATAAAGAGCGGTTAACTCATATGCTTACTGCTATAGATAATTTGATTGATGGTAGTCAGCGTTATACTATAGAACAAGCTGAAAAGGATTCAATCATTTTTTATGGTTTTGTCAAACAAGTTGAGATTATTGGAGAGGCGACTTATAAGTTGACCCAAGAATTTCGCGATGCGCATCCTGATACCGAGTGGGAAGTGATTGAAAAAATGCGCCATGTTTTAGTTCATGGTTATTATCTGATTACGCCGCATAAAGTTTGGAGAGTTATTAACAAAGACCTGCCTGCTCTTCGCCCCCAGATAGTTAAATATATAGCGGAGGAAGAGTCTGAATCATTTGAATAATGGGGACTTCTAAAAATTGCTTTATGGTGATTTAGAGGTTTGTCTTGAGTAGATTGTTGGCTTTTTTGATTTAGCGCCGGATGCCTGATTGCTTGTTAGTCCACTTGCATCCAAAGTCCTACGCGTCCTGACGGGCGCGTTTTTTTTATCACACCCCTGAGAGTATCATCACTGCTTTCAGGGGTGTTCTTTATTGAGCTGCTTTGATGCCCTTTGGCAACAAAATCAACTTTTTATTTGCATAATTCAAAAATTAGTATTATCTTTGCAGCGGAAAGTTGCAAAGAATTGGTATGAGCAAGTACGAAATCCCATTTCTGACCAGTGCAATACAGGCATTTGCACGAAGGTTTGCCATGACACGGCAAGCCGCTTTCCACTATCTGCAAGCGCACAAAGCCCTGTGTATTTGTATGAGATGATGAATGCAGCAACGGCATAAATAGCAGAGTATGCATTATTTAGTAAAGGGCATATCGGGAATTAATTAACTCATATGACAGAACCGGTTATTACAAATCAGAATGAGGAACTGACGAATGCCGTTCAGGTAATCAAGGACGCCATTCTACAAAGTCAACAACGTGCGTTAAAAGCGATTAACCAAGAGCAGTTGGCGCTCTATTATGGTATCGGTCGGTATATTTCCGTCAACACGCGCAAGAAGAACTGGGGCAAAGGATTTATCGAGTCTGTCAGCGAACAACTGCGTAAGGAACTACCCGGATTACGCGGTTTCTCAGCTCCGAGTATGCGTAAAATGCGTACTTTTTATGAAGAATGGATGATGCTTTCCGACAATTCGTTCGTTGAAACGAACAAAATAGAACTGCCGGAAGAAAATTCGTTCGTTGGAACGAACAAATTACCCAAAGTTCATTTTTCGATAGATGCAAATTTTCCCATTGCAGCCTTTATGAGTATCGGTTTCAGTCATCATTATGCCATTGTCAGCAAGGTGAAGGACATCGAGCAACGCAAGTTCTACATACAATTTGCTGCAGATACTAAGGCAAAAGTGGAAGATTTAGAACAGTTGATAGATGAGGACCTCTATCACCACCAAGGGGAACTGCCGAATAATTTCAAAAAAACTATTCCGAGTCATCTGCAAGCATACCGCGCAATCACGATGTTTAAGGATGATTACCTGCTGGATTTTATCAATACGGAAGAATTGTTCGTGCGTGACAAAGATCGCGATGAGAAAGTGATAGAGCAAGGCATCATCAATAATGTCAAGAATTTCATCATGACATTTGGCAAGGACTTTACGTTTGTGGGAAACCAATATCATCTGGAGAAGTTTGGTGTAGAGGAGTTTCCTGATTTGTTGTTCTTCAATCGTGAGTTGGCATGTCTGGTGTGCGTAGAGCTCAAAGATGGTCCTTTCAAAACTGCCTATCTTGGGCAGTTGGCAGGGTATCTGCGTATTTTGGATGATGAGGTGCGCAAACCGAACGAAAATCCGTCTATAGGTATCATCCTATGCAAGAGCGCCAATAAGAAGTACGTTGAGTACGTCATTCAGGACTATGATCGTCCGATGGGTGTAGCTACGTACAAAACCTCTGCTGATATGGACGCCAGACTGAAAAAACTCTTGCCTCCTGTTGAGGATTTGGAGAGATTGATATAAAGAACCGTTACATACGAATAAAATAAACAATATTCCTCTTCGAGCGGTGCTTCCAAGCGCGATGAGAAAGGATAACACAGGATAATACTCTCCGTCCGCTTGGCGGCAATCCGAAAATCTGCATCCCGAGTGCGGATTTTTTTGTATGCACCGGAAAACAATTTTTGTGAAAAATGGCACTTTTATTTGTGAGTGTCATTTATTTTTTGTAATTTTGCACCCGAAAACCACGCTGGAGGGAAATGTCTCTTGTTATCTACAAAGCACTGAAAAATGACAATATAAATGCAGAACGGGAAAAATTAGAAAAGCAACATCAGTGGGATGTAGAGGCAGATAATAATAGACGATATTACAAATATCAAGATCAGTTGCTGGAACTGAAAGGGGAGAAAGCAAGTAAGATACTATTATTGGAAAACCTGACAACAGAAATAAAAGAAAGACTTTTATAACATTCAAATACTCTCGAATATGAAAAGGAAAATATTAGCCATATTGTTTATATTCGCTACATGCGTACTTCCCGCATTTGCTATAGAAAAGGTAAAGATCGGGGATTTGTACTATGACTTAAATCCGGATGATAGGACAGCTGAAGTTACTTCGCAGAATAATTCTTATCCTCATTGGACTACAAATATTACAACTGCCAATATCCCAGCATCAATAGAATATAACTCAACCACTTATCGCGTTACCAGCATTGGAAGTTGGGCTTTCGCATATAGAGGTTTGACCTCAGTGACGATTCCTAATAGCGTTACAAGCATTGGATGGGGTGCTTTCAGATATTGCAGCAGCTTGACTTCTGTGACGATTCCGAATAGTGTCACCAGCATTGAACAGGATGCTTTCATTGGTTGCACTGGTTTGACCTCAATTTCTGTTGCTTCCGGGAATAGCAAATATAGTTCTTCGAATGGCGTGTTGTTTAACTATAGTAAGACTACACTGATACAATATCCTGGAGGAAAATCAGGCTCCTACTCAATTCCCAATAGTGTCACCAGCATTGGAAGTGAGGCTTTCTATAAGTGCACAGGTTTGACCTCTGTGACGATTCCTAATAGCGTCACAAGCATTGGATGGAATGCTTTCAGTGGTTGCAGCAGTTTGACCTCTATAGAAATTCCCAATAGCGTCACAAGCATTGGACGCTATGCCTTCAGGAATTGCACTGGTTTGACCTCTGTCACGATTCCCAATAGCGTTACAAGCATTGAAGGTGAGGCTTTTGAAGGTTGCGTCGGTTTGACCTCTGTGACGATTCCAAATAGTGTCACCAGCATTGAAGAGCATGCTTTTGAAGGTTGCAGCGGTTTGACCTCAATTTCTGTTGCTTCCGGGAATAGCAAATATAGTTCTTCGAATGGCGTGTTGTTTAATTATAGCAAGACTACACTGATACAATATCCTGGAGGAAAGTCTGGCTCCTACTCAATCCCCAATAGTGTAACAAGCATTGGAGGTGATGCTTTCTATAAGTGCACAGGTTTGACCTCTATAGAAATTCCCAATAGCGTCACAAGCATTGGATACGCTGCTTTCAGTGGTTGCAGCAGTTTGACCTCTGTGATGATTCCTAATAGTGTCACCAGCATTGGAGATTTTGCTTTCGAATATTGCAGCGGTTTGACCTCTGTGACAATTCCCAATAGTGTCACAAGTATTGGAGATCGGGCTTTCTGGGAATGCAGCAGTTTGACCTCTGTGACAATTCCCAATAGCGTCACAAGCATTGGACGCGATGCTTTCAGGAATTGCACTGGTTTGACCTCTGTGACAATTCCCAATAGCGTCACAAGTATTGGACGCGATGCTTTCAGGAATTGCACTGGTTTGACCTCAATTTCTGTTGCTTCCGGGAATAGCAAATATAGTTCTTCGAATGGCGTGTTGTTTAACTATAGCAAGACTACACTGATACAATATCCTGGAGGAAAATCAGGCTCCTACTCAATTCCCAATAGTGTCACCAGCATTGAAGATTATGCTTTTGAAGGTTGCAGCGGTTTGACCTCAATTTCTGTTGCTTCCGGGAATAGCAAATATAGTTCTTCGAATGGCGTGTTGTTTAATTATAGCAAGACTACACTGATACAATATCCTGGAGGAAAGTCTGGCTCCTACTCAATTCCCAATAGTGTCACCAGCATTGAAAGTGAGGCTTTCTATAAGTGCACAGGTTTGACCTCTATAGAAATTCCCAATAGCGTCACAAGCATTGGAAGGGGTGCTTTCGATGGTTGCGACGGTTTGACATCAGTGACAATTCCCAATAGCGTCACCAGTATTGGAGAGGGAACCTTTGATTCCTGTAACAAATTAATCTCTATTACTGTTGCGTCTGGAAATAGTTATTATAGTTCCTCGAATGGCGTGTTGTTTAATTATAATAAGACTACACTTATACAATATCCTGCCGGAAAATCAGGTTCCTACTCAATTCCCAATAGCGTCACAAGCATTGGATGGGGTGCTTTCAGAGAATGCTGTAGTTTGACCTCTGTCACGATTCCCAATAGCGTTACAAGCATTGAAGGAGATGCTTTTTGGTACTGTAGAAATCTTAAAGAAATACGTTATCCCCAAGGTCTTGATTTATCTCAAGCGGAAATCCCTTCAACTACCAAACTGATTGCAAAAGATAAAAATATCATGTATTTCAGTGAATATGCAAAGCCAATTGTAGAAAAAGCAATCAACGAATGGCAAGTTAAAGGAGAATTTGAGAAAATAGCAGATTGGCAAAAGCGAGTTAATGAAGTAACACGTAATACTAAAATCAGAGAATTAACTAAACAATGTGAGACGAACTATCTTCATAAATATTCTAATTCTCTAAAACTTAATGTGAGTTTGGGTGGTCAATATGATGCTGAGAATGAAGTGTTTCTTCTTTCTGAATCACAATTTGGCAATATATTAGTCGCAGTGCCAATAGACGAAGCTCGCGCATTCAAAGAAAACTGGTCATCTGCAAAATTCGCGCCGAAGTATTTCATTGAAAATGATCAATTGGCACTTGCATCACTAGATATATTCTTTCCATCATTAAATAAGCACTACACTTACTCCAATCTATCATCTTTGACGTATGAATTAGCACAAGTCAATTATAATTTTGATCCAATCGAAATAGATATTGCAGGTGGTTCTAACTATAAAGGTCAACAAACAATTCAAAAGCGTGAAATCAATATTGGAAAATCAGAAGTAGATTTAAATATTCCTACATCCAATATTAAGAATAACAATACAATTGTCTTAATCATTGCCAATGAGAACTACCATTCCATGCCGCAAGTACCCTATGCCATTAATGATGGCAACATATTTAAAGAGTATTGTCTTAAAACATTAGGAATCCCTGAAGAAAACATCCTCTATCAATCCAATGCCACATTAAACGGTATCCGTCAAAAGATAGACTTGCTCCAGAAGAAGGCACAAGCACGTGCAAATGCAAGAAAAGAGACCCATATCATTGTGTATTATACCGGTCACGGAGTGCCGGATATGAATACAAGAGGAGCATACTTGATGCCGACTGATGGTTATGAAGAAAACATCTCTACCGGCTATAAACTGGATGACTTATATCAGCAGTTGGGAAAACTGCCGGCAAAGAGTATCACAGTCTTTTTGGATGCTTGTTTCTCCGGCGTAAATAGAAACGATGAGGCATTGGCTCAAAACAAGGGTGCCCGTTTGGTCGCCAAGAGCGGAATGCCGGTAGGCAATATGGTGGTCTTTGCCGCATCGCAAGGTAATCAAACAGCCTTTGTTAATGATAAAGAGCAGCACGGCTTGTTTACATACTATCTTTTGAAGAAGTTACAAGAGTCCAAAGGTGATGTAACATTGGATGATTTGGCAAACTACTTGACATCAGAAGTAAACCTGAAGTCTCTGGATCTCCATGAGAAAGAACAGATACCGAGTATCATCGCTTCTCCTCAGGTCCAAAACCAATGGCAGAACTGGAAACTGAAATAAAATCATTCAATATGAAAAGATTTACAAATAAAGTTTTTTTTGTGGCTATTTTAAGCTTCATAGCGGTAAATAGTTATGCCAATTTTAGTGGAAAATGTGGCACTAATGTTATGTGGGACTATGATATAAATAGACATATTTTGAATATATCTGGTTCCGGACCAATGTATGACTATGACACACATTTAGGAATGGCACCATGGTGGTGGGAAGAAAAAGGAGAGTTGAGAACTGATATTAAAACCATCATTATTTCAGAAGGAGTAACCACTATTGGTGATCTAGCATTTATGGAATTATCATCATTAACATTTATAGTAATTCCCAATAGTGTAGAAAAAATTGGATTTGGAGCATTCTATGGATGCCATTCATTACCATATATTAGTATTCCGAATAGTGTAACCACAATTTATAGTCAAGCCTTTCAAGAATGTACTGCATTGACATACATAACACTCCCTAATAGTGTTGTAAAGGTTTCTAAATCGGTTTTTGAGGATTGCACAGCTTTAAAAGAAATATATTATCCGCGTGGCTTAGATATTTCTTCTGCGAATATCCCATCCTCTGCTAAATGTATTGCATATACGCCGAGTAGTTATACCATTAATGTAGACCAAAACATCCCTCTTTCTAAAACTAAAAATGGAAATACCTTCGTAGTAATTATCTCTAATGAAAATTATTCTAAGGCAGACGAACATATTAGCAATGTGCCCTTTGCTATCAATGATGGAAAAATATTTCATCAGTATTGCTTGCAGACTTTAGGGGTTTCCGAAGAAAACATACGTGACGAATATGATGCAACCATTGGAAAAATGAAACGGTTGGTTAATTGGGTGAGTGAAATTTCATCAGTGTATCAAAATCTGAATATTATATTTTATTATTCGGGGCATGGAATCCCAGATGAGGATAGTCATGCCTCATATCTCCTTCCGATAGATGGTTTTCCGGGTGATTTATCAACTTGTTATAAGTTAGAAGATTTATATGCTACATTAGGAAAACTCAATAATGCAAATATTATGCTTTTCCTTGATGCATGCTTTAGCGGTAGCAATCGTGGAGATGGCACAGTTGTCGTAAATTCTAGATCTGCATTACTCAAAGCAAAGCAAGGAGTACCACAAGGAAATATGGTGGCATTTTCAGCTGCTCATGGAAATGAATCTGCATATCCATATGAAGAAAAACAACATGGTATGTTTACTTTCTTTCTTTTGAAGAAGATTCAAGATACAAAAGGAGAGCTAACTTTAGGTGAGTTAAGTAATTTCATTTCTACTTCGGTTAAACAACAATCCCTATTGAGAAATGACAAGAAACAAGAGCCTAGTATCATCGTTTCTCCCCAAGTCCAAAACCAATGGCAGAATTGGAAACTGAAATAAAATATCCCAATGGATATAAATAAAAATCATTAATCTTTAAAACAAAAACATTATGAGAAAGTTATTAATGGTGGCTATGACCTTATTCGTAGCAGCAAGCGCATTAAATGCGGCTCCGCCTAAAAATGATGACGCTTCTACATGGAAACGTGCTAAGAAACAAGCAAAAGAACTTAAAAAAGAAGGTTGGAAAGTAGACGGCACTCGTACAATCGAAGAGTCTCTCTATTATTTCCACTTGGAAGAGCAGAAAGATCCAAATAATCAAGGCTATACAGAACGTATTCAAGGTACTACAAGTGCTAAAACGATTAATCAAGCCAAGCAATGGGCGCACAATAATGCTGCTATCTCATATGCGAAACGTGCCGGGCAATTCTTGAGAGGTCGTATTACTGCCGAAATTAGCGCGGGAGTTGACAACCCTTCGCTGGATAATTTTTACGAAGCATATGAGTCTCTTGTACAAAAATTGATTCAAAATGAATTAGGAATGCGTTTTGGATTATACCGCGAGAAATCAGATAAATCGATTGAGTATCAAGCATGGTATATTATTAACGAGGATCAAGCTTCAAAAGCTCGTATCCGTGCGATGGAAAATTTGCAAAAGGAGTCTGAATTTGCCCGTGAACACGCAAAAGAATTATCTGATTTTGTTCGCGAAGGATTTAAATTGGCAGAATAGATATATTCTTTGCATCATGAATAAGCTATTCCCTATCATATTCAGTTTGTTATTTCTCATGCCCTGTTATATAATGGGACATGAGAAATCGCAAATGATAAAGAATGTACGTGGAGAATATGCTACGGCTCCGAACTCCAATGTTACACGAGCTGAAGCCGAAGAAAAAGCTAGAGAAAATGCAAAGCGTATTGCTTTGGAAAAGGCGTTTGGCACACAGGTGAATATATGGGATAAAATAGAGGTCTCGTCCGCAGGAGAAAGTTTTAATAGTTTGTCAATTATACAAATTAGCGGAGAGATAGAAGAGTTTAATATCATAGAAGAAGGAGTGGATAAACATCCGGTTCACTCTTCGGAATTAATTTATTATTGCATTGCGAATGTAAAAGTAAGGCGAGGCGTTGATCCTGATCCCAATTTTACGGCAGCAATAGAGAATATACATGCGCACTATCGGTCTGGAGAATTATGTCAAATGGCAATTCAACCTACCCAACAGGCGTATCTAAAAATCTTTTTATTTGAAAATTCAGAAGTGGGATATTATCTCTATCCGGGTGGTTCTCATCATGGTATTTTCATTGAAGCGGATAGAACTGCTATCATTCCACGGGCTATAGATCAAGACATTCAATTATATACTAACAAAAAACGAGAAACAAACACAATTGTTGTTTTGCTGACCAAAGAAGAATATCCGTTTAACGTGCTTAATCCTACACGTGCTGATATAGATAAATTCATTGCACGTATTCCTAATAATAAGAAATATGTATCATACCATATGGTAGAGATTTCAAAATAATAAGGATAAATGAGAAAGCTATTCGTTTTAATAACTATTACGTTGATATGTTTCCCTATAATGGGACAAAAGCAAGATTCAATTTGGAACGCATACGTATCCCATATGGATAGTAAATATGATGTGTATGTGCGGCAATTAGACAAAGACTATGAAAGTTATCTTGACAAACTCAATGCCGAGTACGAAAATTATATGCGAAAATCGTGGGAAGAATATACTGCAATCATAGGCATTCCACGTCCTAAAGAGGATATGCCTCCCATTATCTTTGACAAAGAAAATCAAGAACATCGGTCTATAAAAGAAATTCCGGTTAAGATAACCCCTATTCCGACTCCTCAACCTCAGCCCAAACCGATAGCTCCTATAAAAGATGACAATACGCCCAATAATAAAATTGAAGTATTGTTCTTCAATACACCTATTACGGTACGCAAACCAACTAATCTGTCATTTTCTATAAAAGAGTCTAGTAATAATAGTTTAGCAGATGCATGGGAGAGATTATCTAATGGCGATTTCAATAACCTCATTTATGACTGTATTGAGGTTAGAGAAGCTTATTCTCTTTCTGATTGGGCTTACTTATCCTTCCTGCAATTATTATCGGAGAAATTATATGGGAATTCTAATGAAGCTGTTTTCTTACAGGCATACATTTACGCCCGGTCGGGTTATTCTATGCGTCTGGCATTAGGTCAAACAGGAAAACTATACATGTTAATAGAGAGCAATTATAAATTGTATGAAAGACTTTATTTTGAAATTGAAAATAGGGTGTTCTATCCGCTCAACTGCGAAGAACGACAACTATTTATATGCGATGCTCATTTTGAAGAGGAAAAGGCTTTAAATCTACAAATATTGCATGATCAAAAACTGAAATACGATGCATCAGAACAGAAAATTCTTATTTCTAATAAAGGAATAAAGTTGCAATGTGCAGTAAATAAAAATGCAGTAGATTTCTACAATACATATCCCGTAGGTCACGTAGGAGAAGATTTTGGCACTCGTTGGGCGATATACGCTAATACCCCTATGGATCAGAATATAAGTGAAACGCTCTATCCGCAAATACGAAAATGCATAGCGGGGAAAAAAGAGGAAGAAGCCGCAAACATTATTTTAAATTGGATGCAAACCGCCTTTGAATATCAATATGATGACAGTATATGGGGAGGTGACAGAGCCTTTTTCCCTGCTGAAACACTATATTATCCATATTGTGACTGTGAAGATAGAGCTATTCTGTTCTCACGTATCATACGTGATGTTCTTGATTTGGATGTCGTTCTCTTATATTTTCAGGGTCATCTCGCTACAGCAGTGAGATTTGATACAGATGTTGAGGGTGATTTCCTAACTATAGATGGAAAGAAATATATTATTTGTGACCCAACTTGTATAGGTGCTCCTGTTGGAATGTCATGTACAGAAGACGAAGAAGCAAAAGCTATTACATTATATTGAGGAATAATTGGAGTTATAGCGCTCAAAATGTTTCACCCTATTAAATTTGCTAAAATACTAAAAACACTTTTTTATTAGACCTCCTATGTGTAGTAATAGCACAAGGTACAGTAGAAATGGTCAAAGTATTATTTGACTGGATTAGGCGGTTTCTTTGTAAAAAATGAAATTCGTACTCTCTAAATCCGGCTCACAGCAAAGACTAATATGATCGTTACATTATTATGTAGGAATGTTGTCACCAACATTAAAAGTGTGCTATGCTCCTTTTATTCCCTTTTAGACAACTAAGTCAATATTATAACAATTTTAACACATCACAACTATAAAAACAAAAATTACTCCCCCGTGGAAGAAAGCCCTAATCACACGTTAATTTTATATTTTGTGCCTCCAAAACACCGAATGAATTACCTCCAAAATGCCGAACATATTATTCCGCTTTTGGCTTTGAAACCATAAGCATCAATCCATAACCGGCTTTTACGATTTTTAACCCCACGGACTTGTTTCGTGGGGATTTTTTTGTCTATAGGCAGACTGCTGCGGGCGCGGTGTCCGCGGTTTTTCCCATGCCTGTAGACAGTATGTACACAGAATTAGACAGGCTCCTGTTAGAGGTTGCCAAAGACTACCTTCTTTCGCTCTCCGAAGAGCAGTTTCTTGCACTCACGTGCGATCTGACAAACCTTCATGACGAACTGATCCGAACGGTTCATCAGCAATCTATCCGACGCCAATTCCGGGCACCTTTCAGGGTGACTGCGGGCGTTTTTTTGTGCTCAAAAGACAATATCAAGTATTTTATTAACAAAAAGGGTAAAATTTTCCCCCGATGCTAAATATAAAAGCAGTAATTTTGTCGTCGCTTACGTTAAGGCTCGTTACGATTCGCGGCTCGACCGCTCGATGGAAACTCGCCTTACGCTACGCTCTCCCCACCGGGTGCAGCAAGTGGCACGTTAGCGCCCGTCGGGGACCCCAATAGGTAAATGACTAAATCGTAAATGATTAAATGATATGGCGAACAGACAAGAAATCGTGTGCTCCTATATTCGGGAGAATTATGTGGAATCCGACCGGTTGCGGCATGACGTGATCTCCAATAAAACGCAGATCAATGAAAGCCCTCAGCCGTCAGCCATCAGCCCTCAGCTTTGGCGGGACATCACCACCGCGGATGTGAATGATATCGTGTGTGACTGTTCGGCTCAGAGCGGGCTGCAGATCACGGCGCGGGAGGTGCTGGCGGTGCTGCAGAGCCACCGCATCCCCGACGTGCACCCGTTGCGCGAGTATGTGCTCTCCTGCCGTCCGTACACCACCGACCAGCCCGACTGGATAGCCTGGCTGGCGGAGCAGGTGAAGGTAGCCGGCGGCGAGGCGGAGCAGAAGCTGTGGGTGGACACCTTCCGCAAGTGGTTCGTGGCGATGGTGGCGGGGTGGCTGAGTGACGAGGCGGTCAACCAGCAGGTGCTCGTGCTCATCGGCAGGCAGGGTATCTTCAAGACCACATGGCTGGAGCACCTTCTGCCGCCCGAACTGCGCGCCTACGGCTGCAAGATGGCGAATAGCCCCTCCCTCAACAAGGACGAGAGGCTACGCATCGCCGAGTACGGACTCATCGCGCTCGACGAGATAGACGCCATGAGTCCGCGCGAACTGAACGTCATGAAATCCGTCATCACCGCCTCGGATGTATCGGAAAGGGCGGCGTACGGCTATACCAAGGAGCGCAGGCCGCGCCTCGCCTCGTTCTGCGCCTCCGGCAACAAGCAGGAGTTTCTGACCGACCTGACGGGTAACAGACGGTGGCTGCCGTTTCTGGCGGAGGCGATCCAGAACCCCTTCTACATCACCCTGCCGTACGAGCAGATCTACGCGGAGGCGAGATACCTGATTGACCACGGGTTCCAGTACTGGTTCGATCTGGAGGACATCGGGACAATCGAGGCGCATAACGATGATTTCCGGGCGCAGGAGAACGAGGAGCAGCTGTTGGCGGTCTATTTCGACATCCCGGCGGAAGGCGCCGGCAGGTTCATGACCACCGCCGAGATCTCCGACATCCTCGTCTGCCGCGGCTCCATCAAGAAGCCGATGCCCCTTAGCCGCTTGGGAATGGTGCTCCAGCAAGCCGGCTACCAAGGCAAGCGGGTAGGCAAGGCCGGAACGAGGGGATGGATCGTTAGGGAAAGGGGATTAGAAGAAGTAAATGCTAACCGCAATATCGAAGGCAAAGGCTGACGGCTGACAGGCTGACACCCTTTCTCCAAAATATACACACCCACGCGCGTGTGTGAGTATTAAAAATAGGGTGTCAGCCGTCAGCCCGTCAGCCGGAAACAGGGCATGATATAGGCGGCTACGGCGGAAGCTCGCGCAAGAATGCGCGAGAACGGAACAATGGAAGGCTCGCGCAAGGATGCGCGAGAAATGGATGATGGAAGGCTCGCGCAAAGATGCGCGAGAAATGGATGATGAAAGGCTCGCGCAAAAATGCGCGAGAAATGGATGATGAAAGGCTCGCGCAAAAATGCGCGAGAAGGGAACAATGGAAGGGACAAAAAAAGCCGGCATAGAATGCTCGGGAATGGACATACGAAAGAGACATACGAAAGAGACGGTACGGAGATGTCCGTAATGCGAACGAGATGCGAACGGTTTAGACCGGGAAAAGTCGAAAGATAAAAGACAAAATATGAAAGTAGAATTTATTATCCCTATCGAGAGAATAAGGGGAAAACTAAGACAAGACGGATATTACTTCCGGATGTACAGAGGTCAGCAGATTGCGCAGCGTTGTCCGACCAAATGGGAAGACACACCGGCAAGGAAAGCCGCCAGAGAGAAATTTACGGCACAATACGCCGTGAAAAAGAAGCCCGTATCTGATGCGGGGGAATAAATAAAATTCAAAATTAAAAATTAAAAATTATGGCAAAGATTACCATGATGTCCGGCATCGCGTCCATATCGGGGCGCGTAGGGAACTGCTGCTTTAGGACAATGAAGGCAACAGGGAAGGTGTACATGCACCAAGTAAATGTACGAAGGACAAATGTACGATGTACAAAGGAGCCGAGTGAGGCGATGAAGCGGCAGCGGGCGCGTTTTGCCGCCATCGCCAAGATGGTGAAGCAGATGATGGCAGAGGGGACGAAGAAAAGCAGAAAGCAACTGTGGAAAATAGCGATGAAAGCCTATGACGACGCAAATCAGTAAGCGTGCTATTGCGGAGCGTCTGGACGAGGTGTTAGGCGCGGAAGTGGGGCTGCAAGGGCTGAAGACGCTGCTCTACGGCTGGACACGGAAAGACCCGCAACTACGCACCAACATCAGCCACCGGACCTGGCTCTTCGGCTACGAAGTGGCGGAACTGTCTGCCTATGCCGGCTATGACCTGCGCCCTCGGAACGACAATTCCGTTTACGAGGCGGAATAGTTGCAGGAGTCGCAAAAAAGTCGTACCTTTGTCGTCGGAATTGGAGATCAATGACTGCGTTACTGCGTAACTTGTATAATTGTCTCAATTCCTCCTCTCCCCATCGGACGCACTAGCGCTAACGTCCGCCGGGGACCCCCGGGGAATCTTTTCGGTTAGATAGGATAATGAACCAACGGAGCGTCTATCGCCTTATCCTCAGTTCCAATGGTTCAAAAAGGGATAAAACCGAAAAGCCACGCGTGTAAAAGAAACGGCTCGCGCAAAGATGCGCGAGAAGGGAACAATGAACGGCTCGCAAAAGGATGCGCGAGAACGGAACAATGTTAAACCAAAACCTAAACCAAAATGGCAGAAATCAAACCTATGGCATTGATCGAATCAATGCGCAAGAAGGTGTGCATGCACTCCGATGTGTATTTCCGCACGAACAAGCAGACCGGCAAGACCACAACCGGCAAGCTCTGCAACCCCTCCGACAAAGAACCCTCCGCCGCACAGACCGCAGCGAAAGCACGTTTCGCGAAGGTGGCTGCCGCAGTACGGGCAATCCTGACGGATCCCGAGCAGAAAGCCCGACTGAAAGCCGAGTACAAAGCCCAGACGAAGATCGGTTCGCTCTTCGGCTACGCGATGCACAAGCTGAATGATCAGTACGACGAGAACGGCGACAAAATCGGAGATTAAAAAATTAAAAATTCAAAATCATGACACGTAAAGAAATTCTGAAAATCATCATCTCGGTGCTGATCGCGGCGCTGACTAAGCTTAGGCTAAGGCTCAGAACGATTCGCGACGATGTCGCTCATATGATCTTTCGCCTTGCCCTACGCTTTCCCCAAAAATGTAAAATTTTCGGGGTCCCCATGGTAATCGCAATTACCATTATTGTAATAGCTGGGCTGGGACTGAGTTCGTGCAATGTGACGCGGACGGTGACGACCCGAAGCGAGGCTTGGCAGAAAGGCGACACCAGCGTGGTTATCCAGAGCAAAACCATCGAGACCTACGATGCTTCGAAGAAACTCTGATCTTTGATATATTTTTATTGGTCCAAAATTACCAAAAATTAAAGAAAAATTATTTTATCCACGAATTACACAGATTAAACAAATTAATTTTTGGAACATTTTTGATAATTTTTGACTGAAGAAAAAAAACATACAAAACAGATTATTGGTCCAAAATTACCAAAAATTAAAGAAAAATTATTTTATCCACGAATTACACAGATTAAACAAATTAATTTTTGGAACATTTTTGATAATTTTTGACTGATAGAAAAATCAGAGGACTTGCAAAATTGTTTTTTTTCTTAAAAAATTAGTCGACTTTCGACTATTCAACCAACCATTAACCCTAAACCCTAACTATTATGGCAAAAGTAACCTATTCAGCCGGAATCGACCATGTATCCGGCGCACTGTCGAAACCGGGCAAGAGCGGCCAGCACTCTTGCACCAAGATGCTGTTGGCTACCCACCGTACGGCAGCCACCCAGAGCAATGCTTGTAACCGTCTCTATCTGCGTGAGAAGACCGTCCGCAGCACCGAACCGACCGCACGCGAGCTGGAGATCCGCGCACGCTTCACGGCTGTGCAGGCGATGGTGAAAGCACGCGCCAAAGACCTGTCGAAGATGGCAGCCGACCAGGAGGCGTTCAACGCACAGAAAGACACTGCCGGCGGCAAGCGCACGATGCGGGCGTATCTGTGGAAGGTCTGCGGACAGGAGTACGACGCGCAGGGATGACGAAAGTACGAAGGACGGATGTACGATGTACGAAGGATGGATTGATGTACGAAGGATGGATGTACGATGTACGAAGGACCTTACTACGAACAATCGTACATTACCGCGAAGCGCCAAATCGTAAATAAATCGTACATCAATAAATCGTAAATAAACACAGGAAAACCGCTCTTCGGGGCGGTTTTTCTGTGTTCTATTTGTCTTTTATTTCCTGATCCAGGTCTGGTTGCGGCCGAGGATGCCGTGTTTGTCGAGTGAGCCGCGCAGAACCAGTTTGCCGTTCTTAGGGTAGATCTTACCATAGTAGAACTTGCCGGATTCGGGGTCAAGCACCTTACCGCCGACCAGCTGGTTATGCTCGCGGTCATACTCCATGCCGCGGATGATCACCAGCCCCTCCAGAGGGGCGTTTTGGTCTGCACCCTTGCACTCCGGGCACCGCAGGTTCTTGGGACCGACAAGCATCTTCGAGATCTTGCCGTTGTACCGCCCGTCAGGGGCCTTGTAGATGGTGATGACGGCATAGGACCGCCCGGTTTTGTCATCCACGGTTTTCCAGTCTCCTACAATCTGTGTTATCTGTGCGGAGGCAGCCGCTGCGCATGCCAGCAATCCTGCCAAAACAAATCGGAACGGTCTCATAGCTGTATTCATGTGATTTCAAAAAAACGATGCAAAATTAGTAATTTATTTGCATATACGCAATTTTTTTACTATCTTTGCACCCGAATTTGGAAAAATGTTGTACCCGAATTTGGAAAAATGTGCTTGTATGACCATGAGCGGAAAGAGATATATCTTATTATTGGTGCTGTTTGTCGCCTGCATGGGCGCAGCCGGGGCTGAGCGGGTGGTGGATGTGCCGTTCGGCAATATGGAGTCGTGGGTGACGCGGTATATCAAGGAGTCGCGCCTGATAGGGGGCAAGACCCAGACGCTCTATTGTGTTGCTCCGCCGAAGGTGATCAACGAGAACAAACCCTATGCCTATGCCGGCGGATGGTCCAACCCCTGGACGTGCAGCAATGCCTACGCCAAGGTGGCCGGTATCGAGAAAGCGGCTTGTACCGCCATGCCGGAGAGGAGCCATCATGGCAGCACCTGCGCCCGGCTGGATGTGAAGATGCAGCAGGTGAAAGTGTTAGGGATGATCGATGTGTCGGTGATAGCTGCCGGAACGCTCTTCTGGGGCAGAACCATCGAGCCTATCACCACCGCCAAGGACCCCTACCGCAATCTGGATTTCGGCGTGCCTTTCACAACCAAGCCGTCTTACCTGATGTTCGACTACAAGTGTACCGTCTCGCCGGAGAACTGGGTGTGGCACGCCAAAGGGATGACCGCCCCCAAGAAACAGGCCGGGCATGACGAGTGTGAGGTCTATCTGCTCCTGCAGAAGCGCTGGGAGACGCCGGACGGCAAGATCCACGCCGTCAGGGTAGGTACCGCCTATGAGCGATACGGCAAGACCCAGGCGTCCTGGGTGGACAACCACCGCATCAAGGTGCACTACGGGGACATCACCAAGCAGCCTTTCTATAAATCCTATATGGGACTGACGCGCCCCTTCCGCGCGATGAACAGCAAAGGCAGGATCGTGCATATCGACGAGGAGGGCTGGGACGGCAATGCCACCCCTACCCATGCCATTCTGATGATGACTTCCGGCAGGTATGAGGCGTTCGTGGGGCACGAGGGCAATGTGTTATGGGTAGATAATATCAGACTGGTGTATGACGACTGACGAGATACTGGCATATATCCTCTCATGGGGTACTTGGGATATCGTCCTCACAAGCGTGCTGGCGGTGATAACCGCCTATGAGTTGTACTATATCATCCGCTATTTGGGCGGTGTGGCCCGTTATGCCAAAAAGCAAAGGAGAGAGACCCCGTCCGCAGAGTCTGAGGCGCAGTCTCTGCCGGGTGTGACGGTGGTCATCAGCGCACGCAACGAGGGGTATAATCTGGAGCACTATCTCCAGGCGGTGCTCACGCAGGACTATCCGACGTTCGAGGTTTTTGTGGTGGATGACGGTTCGCAGGACGACACCTCCGATGTCATAGAGCGCTACAAGGGCGAATATCCCAATATCCGTACTACTTTCGTGCCGAAAGGGGCACGCGTGTCCAGCACCAAGAAACTGGCACTGACCATGGCTGCCAAATCAGCCAAGTACGACTATCTGCTGCTGACCGATGCCGACTGCTGTCCCGAATCCAACCAATGGATCAGGTCGATGATGAGCGGATTTGACCAAGACGCAACCGAAGTGGTGCTCGGTTACGGAGGCTGTTTCTATACCAAAGGGAAAATCAACCGTCTCTCCCGTTACGACACCGTCTATACGGGGCTCTTGTATCTCGGCGCCGCTATCGCCGGCAAGCCGTATATGGGTGTGGGACGCAATCTGGCGTATAAGAAATCCACGTTCTTCAGTCATGGCGGATTTGCCGGTATGGCACACCAGTTGGCAGGAGACGACGACCTCTTTGTCAACAAGGTGGCGACGCGGAGCAACACCGCAGTTGTTCTCAACCGCGAGAGCGTCACCTGGTCGCCTTCCAAACTCACGTGGCATGACTGGGTGCAGCAGAAGAGACGCCATCTGAGTGTCTCGCCTGCATACCGCTGGCAGACCAAACTGTGGCTGACGACCGAACCGGTGGTACGCGCCCTGTTCTATACCGCCATCATCCTGACCGCCGTCTTCGGGCATCCGGTATCATGGGCGGTGGCACTGCTGTTCTATATCCTCCGCGGAAGCGTGCTGGCATCCACCGTCAACAAGGGCGCCAAGACCCTCGGAGAGAGAGGTTTTGCCGTGCTGAGGCTCTGGTGGTACGATATATCGATGCCTCTGATGACACTCATGCTGATGTCCTCGCAGCGGAAGAAGAGGGATCTGACCTGGTGAAAAAACAATAACAGAAACAATAAATTTTGAAAATACTATGGAAGAGAAAAAACTGAACATCAACATCGCCCCGGACAAAGCTACGGGCGTGTTTGCCAACTTGGCGCTCATAGCGCATACACCGGCTGAGTTTGTAGTGGATTTCGCCCAACTGATGCCCGGTATAGAGCAGGCTAACGTGGTGTCACGCATCGTCATGACGCCGGATCATGCCAAGAAACTGCTGATGGCATTGCAGGATAATGTGGCTAAATACGAACAGAACTACGGCAAGATCGTAGGCAAAGGGCAGAAACCTGTGCCGGGTTCTACCTATCCGATGTCCTTTGGAGGAGGAGAAGCCTGATTAAGTACGAAGGACAAATGTACGATGTACGAAGGAGGTACGAGGGATTTACGATTTTATTTAAGTACGAAGGACTATGACGAAAGACGAATTGAAAGAACGCTACCGCGTTTTCGCGCTGCGAATAATCAAATTAGTTGATGCCATGCCAAATACCATTTCGGCTGTGGCTATAGCCCGTCAAATCATTCGTTCCGGAACATCCCCGTCTGCAAACTATCGCGCTGCTTGTATTGCCAAGTCGAACAAAGATTTCCTTAACAAACTTAAGATGGTTGAGGAGGAAATAGATGAAACATCTCATTGGCTGAGTTTAATCATAGATAGCGGAATGTTGCCGAAATCAAGAGCTCAAGATCTCTATGATGAGAGTATTGAACTTCGGAAAATAACGACCAAATCTATATTAACAACTAAGAACAAGATGGATGCATCAGAGCGGTAAATTTAAATAAACCAATCAATAAGTACGAAGGACGGATGTACGATGTACGAAGGATGTACGAAGGGGGGAAGGACGAAGGATCTTACTACGAACAATCGTACATTACCGCAAAGCGGTAAATCGTAAATAAATCGTACATGGTACATTTGTAAATCGTACATTAAAATTTAGTATTATGAAATTTTTTCCTGCATCGCAGTTAATCATCAATGCAGACGGGTCAGCATTCCATCTGCATCTCAAGCCTGAGTTTCTGGCAGACAAAGTGATCTTGGTAGGAGACCAGGATCGGGTAAATATGGTAGCCTCGTTCTTCGACGAAGGCAGTATCGAGTGTGACGTGCAGAGCCGCGAGTTCCACACCATCACCGGCAAATATCAGGGCAAGCGTATCTCCTGTATATCCACCGGTATCGGTACCGACAACTGCGACATCGTCATGAACGAGATCGACGCGCTGGCGAACATCGATTTCAACACCCGCGAGGAGAAGGCGCAGAAACGCCATCTGGAGATCATCCGTATCGGAACCTGCGGCGGTATGCAGGAGGATATTCCTCTGGGTACCTTCCTCGTGAGCCAGAAGTCCATCGGTTTTGACGGCGTGCTGGCTTTCTACGAGAACCGCGACAAGGTGTCGGATCTCGGATTCGAGAAAGCGCTGGTAGCGCATATCGGCTATCCCGAGAAAGCGGCTGTTCCTTATGTGGTGGCAGCCGATGCCGAACTGGTGGACCGTATCGCCAGGGATGACATGATGCGCGGTTGCACTATCGCGGCGAACGGCTTCTACGGACCGCAAGGACGCGTCCTGAGGGTAGGTCTGGCGGTGCCTGACATCAACGAGAAGATCACGTCCTTCCGCTATGAGGGACAGCGTATCACCAACTACGAGATGGAGGGGTCCTGTATCGCCGGATTGTCGCTGCATATGGGACACAAGGCGATGACCGTCTGCTGCGTCATCGCACAGCGCAAGGCGGAGGCCGCCAACACCGACTATAAGCCGCGTATCAAAGAGTTAGTAAGAACCGTTTTGGAGCGATTCTAGAGATATGAAAAAAGTCGTTTTCCTTTTTGTTGCTCTGGCAACGCTGATGGGCTGCAGCCGCAAACCGGCACAGCCTGAGGCGGAGGCCGAAGAGGATTTTGAGTATATGGTGGACCGATTCTACGATCTGGCGATACTGCGTTACCGCGTGCCGGATTTTGAGAGCCTGACGGTGGAGCAGAAGGCTTTGGTGTATTATCTGAGCGAGGCAGCCCTCTGGGGACGCGACATCCTCTATGATCAGAATGGCGCGTACAACCTCCGTATCAGAAGAACTCTGGAAGCTCTTTATAGCCGGAAGCCGGAAGCCGCAAGTCAAACGTCCGAGTGGGAGGCTTTCGAGCGGTATCTCAAACGTGTCTGGTTCTCCAATGGCATCCATCATCATTATGCCGAGGACAAGTTCCTGCCGGAGTTCAGCCAAGAGTGGTTTGTGGAGGCATGCCGGGAAGCCGGAGTGGAGTACGATGAAGCCATTCTGCCGGTGATGTTCGACCCGGCGGTCATGCCCAAGAAAGTGTGCCAGGATGCCGGCAAGGATCTGGTGCTCAACTCGGCCTGCAACTACTATGAGGGTGTCACCCAGGCGGAAGCGGAAGCATGGTATGCCGCCCACCGCGACACATCGGACGAGCCCCTCTGGATTGGTCTGAACAGCAAGCTGGTGAAGGACGGGAACGGCAATATCGTGGAGCGCGTCTTCAAAGCCGAAGGCGACGGACTCTACCGCGAGGCATTGCAGCACGTGGTGGAAAACCTCGAGAAAGCCAAAGCCTATGCGGAGAACGACAAGCAGCGCAAGGTGATCGAACTTCTGATCGAATATAACAAGACCGGAAACCTCAAGACCTTCAACGACTACGCCATCGCGTGGGTGCAGGACTTGGACAGCCGTGTCGATTTCATCAACGGTTTCACCGAAGTCTATGGAGACCCCCTTGGTATCACCGGCGCATGGGAGTCGATGGTCAACTTCAAGAACGTGGCTGCCACCGAGCGGACCCGCATCCTCTCAGCCAATGCGCAGTGGTTTGAGGACAACTCGCCCACCGACAAACGATACAAGAAACCCGAATGCCGCGGTATCTCGGCAAAAGTCATCACGGCGGCGGTGCTTGCCGGAGACTGCTATCCTGCCACACCGATCGGCATCAATCTGCCGAATGCCAACTGGATCCGCAAGAACTACGGCTCGAAGTCGGTGACGATAGAGAACCTGACCGAAGCCTACTATCAGGCATCGCAGGGAGACGGTTTCAACGAGGAGTTCATGCTCTCCGACACCGAGCGTGAACTGGCGAAGAAATACGGCGGACTGATGAGTGACGTGCATGTGGATCTGCATGAGTGTCTCGGTCATGGTTCGGGACAGCTGCTGCCCGGCGTGAGCAAGGACAACCTCAAAGAACACGGCTCTACGCTGGAGGAAGCGCGTGCGGATCTCTTCTCGCTCTACTATATGGCGGATGCCAAACTCGTGGAATTAGGTATCGTGCCCGACGAGGAGGCGTACAAGTCGCAGTACTACCAGCAGCTCATGAACGGCGCGATGACACAACTGGTGCGCGTCGAACCCGGTAAAAATATAGAGGAATCGCACATGCGCGACCGCGCGCTCATAGCCAACTGGGTGCTGGCGCATGCCGACTCCGTTTCGCCGGAGGCGGAGATCATCGTCGAGAACAACAAACACTACCTCCGTATCAATGACTACGAAGGAGTGCGCCGCCTCTTCGGCGAACTCCTGGCTATCGTGCAGGAGGTTGTCTCCACAGGCGATTATGCCCGCGCATGCGAACTGGTCGAGACCTACGCCGTCAAGGTGGACAGGGATCTCCATCGCGAACTCCTGGCGCGCTATCAGCCGCTCGGCATCGCACCTTATAAGGGATTTGTGAACCCTGTCTATAAGCCGCAGTTTGACGAGAACGGCAGGATCACCGATGTCCTGATCGACTACACCGAAGGCTATGTGGAGCAACACCTCCGCTACAGCCGCGACTATAGTCCGCTGCCGGATGTCAATTGATGTACGAAGGACGGATGTACGATGTACGAAGGACGGATGTACGATGTACGAAGGATGGATGTACGATGTACGAAGGGGGGATTGATGTACGAAGGACGGATGTACGATGTACGAAGGGGGGGAGGACGAAGGACCTTACTACGAACAATCGTACATTACCGCGAAGCGGCAAATGGTAAATAAATCGTACATCGTACATCAATAAATCGTCAATCAATGTACAAAGTATCCCTTCCAATATCAAAATCCATAGCTAACAGGATTCTCTTGTTGCAGGCTATACACGGAGACGAGCTGATGCCCGTCTCCGCTGATATGCCGGACGATGTCATCGTTCTTCATGACGCCCTCCGGCAGCTCCGCGACACATACGGCACCCCCGACGGCTTCAAACAATCCCAAGCCGCCTCAAGCCGCCTCCAACAAGCACCTTTGGTGCTCCACCTCAAGAACTGCGGCACCGCCCTCCGTTTCCTGCAGGTGCATCTGGATAAATGCTATCCCGGTGTGCCTGTCACGCTCACCGGCGACCCGCGGCTCATGGAGCGGAACGGCAGACCCACCACGCAGACCCTCTCTGCGCGCATCCTGCACGGCGAGGACATACCCGCAGAAGAAAACGAATCACCCTATGTCACGATGTCCCGGTGCATGGCTCAATCGTATTCCGTAGATCCCCGGATCGCAAATGAGCCGGACTGGAGCGCTGCGGCTTTCTGGTATGAATACGTGGCGATCCATGGAGGGGAGCTGGTGCTGGAAGGATTGAAGAGGGACAGCCTCCAGGGCGACAAAGCCGTGGTGCAGATATATAGCAGGTATTTCGGCGTGATCACGTCCTATCTGCCGGAAGGAGTGAAGATATACAAATCCACCATCCCGGTGCGTGATCAGGTGGTAGCGATAGATTTCGAGCATATTCCGGATCTTTATCCCGCTATCGCCTATACATGCGAGCGTATGGAGCTGACTTTACGGGCTACCGGTACATCCCGTTTGCGTTTCAAAGAGTCCAACCGTCTGACTGCGGTACGGCTGCACGAGGTGCGCAACGACCACCGGATGGCAATGGCGCTGCTGTGCGCCGGTTTTCCTGTTCCGGCAGAAGAACAAGCCTGTGTCGTTAAGAGCTATCCCCGGTTTTGGGAAAACTTCACCCGTATCAGCACTCATTCACGACGGTCGAACGACGGTCGAACGACGGTCGGACGACAGTCATATCTGACGTTAGTGACACATGCAACCCCTGTAAAAGGCGTGAATGACGACAATCTGGGCAAAAAACATGCCCTCTCAAAGCTCATCCGTGCCGCCTCTACGGAATATGTATGGCTTCATGACGACGATGTCGTCTGGCCGCAGGTTGCCGGAAAGGCGGATATGACCATCCTTGAGGAGACGGAGCAAGCACCGGATATGATTATTCTTCCTTTGAGGATGGAAAGCCTCTCCGGTCATCCTTCTCTCCTGGAAAGGCTGCAGATAGCGGAATACACGGCAATCCAGGAGCTGACTGTCAGCAGTGCGCAAAAGGGAAGACCTGTGATGTGTTCCGGGGCGAATATGATTGTCCGCCGCAAGGCTTGGCTGGCATGCGAAGGTGATCTGCATCCGGAGATTCCTTCGGGCGATGACATGTTTCTTCTGGAAGCGATGAAGAAACGCGGTATGCGTATCGCGGTGACGGATGAGGAGGACTATACGGCGGTAGTGCGTCCGACGGACTCATGGCGTTCGCTATGGCACCAGCGCACCCGCTGGGCGGGCAAGGCACCGCATTACACCGACCGGGACATCCGTCTTGCCGGCGGATTGACACTCACCCTCATGCTGCTCCAGATCATCTGTCCGCTGTTCTGGATACCGAACCTTGCCATCGAGCTGTCCCTGCTCCGCCGTGCAAAGGGCGGAAGAGGCGGATACACTGCCGGAGATGTGGTTCTTCTCTCGCTGGTTTACCCCTATTACAGCCTGGCATGCGTGGCAGGAGGACTGCTGAGCAAGAGAATCTGGTAGTCTTCGAAAGAAAGTGCATAATTATGCAGAAACGGTAATTTCTCTGACAATTTGTGCTTTTTTTTTTGTTTTGTTTGCAAAAAGTAATGAAAAAATTTGCGTATGTGAATTTTTTGCAGTATCTTTGTAACCGATTTTGGTTTTTTTATGCGGAAGACGAAGGTACATATTCTTTTCTGTTTAAGCATATTGTTGCTTGTCTCTCTATGTGCCAATGCGGCTGACCGCCATTATTTCAGAACCTCTTTGGATTTCTCGTACGCGCGCGATTTCAGCCGTGCGGCAAGTGTTGCTCCGTATGGTGATTATGTGCCGATCGGTTTGTCTGAGGCGCTGGCGGTTATCGGTAGCGGTAAGACGGAAGCGTTGCGCACCAGCAACGGCTTTGCGCCTGCACTGGGGCTGGGCTATCGTCTGGCACACGGGCATTTTCTGTTTGATGTGGGTGTAGGAGCGGAATACCGGCAGATGTACGACGGTCTGGCTGCGCTGACCAATGTGTATGAACCGGGAGTGGATGAGGAAGGCATGCAGTATATGGGTCATCATAGCTGGACTGACCGGACGGCGGTGCTTCGTCACGCCGGTGTCAGTCTGCCGGTGATGATAGGAGGCGAGTGGGGGAAGTTTTACTTTTTAGCGGGTGCAAAAGCCGCTGTGGATATATGGGGGAGAAGCGAAGAGAAAGGCCTCTATTCCCTGGAGGGGGACTATGACCGCTATATGAATGCTTTTAGCGGTATGCCGGCGCATGGATTTGTGACGGACGAGCCTTATGCCACGCAGCCGGAAAACCGGGCTTTGGCATGGGGTGTCAGAGCTTGCGCCGAAATAGGTTACTGTATCGCCGGAAGCGGAGATACACAGATACGCGGAATGCGCAAAACAACGCCGAAATGGTATGTCAGTCTTTTTGGCGAATATGGCGTGACAGGCAGCAAGGACGCTTATACCCCGATGCTGGTGGGTGCAAGGGTGACGATGCTGATGCCGTTGCCGGCTGCGAGTGTTTGTAAATGTCTGAAATTCTGATGAGAAAACAGTTATACATAGTTCTTTTGTTGGTTGCCGGCTTATGGCTGTCGGCAGGCAGGGTTTGGGGAGCGGCTATCACGATGGACGACCTGCCTTACCTCTGCGATTTTGAGGATGATGCCGAGAACGCCAACTGGACACTCAATCCCTCGGTCAATACCATTACTACGGCGAACCGCTGGGTGATAGGGGATGCAACGGCTTATACCGGTGCCAAATCCATGTACGTATCACAGGACGAGGGCAGGAGCAACACCTATGCCGCTACCAACAATGTGCTTTTAGCATACAGGGATATTACCTTGGCTGCCGGAGACTATGATATTGCCTATGACTGGATCGGTACCGGCAACAAAACCAAGGGCTATCTCAAGATTATCTATGCCAACCGTCCTGCAAGCGGCTTGAAATGTCTGGGTAACAGCACCGAGCCTGCGTGGGTGGCTACCTCGGTGCAACTCATGGGCGAGAACACCTCGCTGGTGGACGGCGATGCCTGGCGGCATGTGCAGGCGCGTATCACAATCCCTGTGGCGCAAGCCAACAAGACGACTACACGTCTGCTCTTTGTGTGGGTGAATACCGATGTGGCGAAGACGGACAGCCTGACTACCGTAGCCATCGACAATTTCCAGCTGGCAAAAGCCTCTGTGACCGGTTATCCTGAGAATATCCATGTATCCACGGTGCTGAACACCTCTACCGTGACTTGGAAAGGTAATGCGGACGAGTATGAAGTGATGTACCGCAAGAAAACGGAAGACTCGTTCACTTCTCTGCCTGTCACGGGAAACAGCGTCACTCTGACCGACATGGACTACGGGGCATACGAGTTCTGGGTATGCGGCAAGAACGGAGAAGACAAGACGGTCTATACGGTCTTTCCGACGGTGTATCTGTACGAGACAGACTGTTTTGACGCCCTCAATATGTATAACGCATCGTTTGAGTTCGGCAGATGGAATTACCGCAACGGCCGTACTCCTGCCGGTTATACCCGTGTCGATTACGGACCGGAGGACAAGCGGAGCCGTCATACCACCCATTTCGACAAGACGGAAGTCGATCCCCGAACCGTCATTATGCGCGGCAGGGATACCGTGGCATGCCTCAAAACGATACCGGGCGGAGAGTTCGGTTCGGTGCGTCTGGGCAACTGGATGACGGGAAGCGAGTATGAGTCGATGACGTTCACGTACGAGGTGGAGTCCCATTCGACGGCAGTGCTGCTGATACGCTATGCGATGGTGCTGGAGAATCCGGACCATAACGGAAACGAGCAGCCGCGTTTCACGTTGGAGGTGCTTGATGAAGCGGGACAGCCGATTGATACCAAGTGCGCTTCGGTGGACTTCCACTCGCCGACGGCGCAAGAGCTGCAAGACCCCGCAGTGGCGGCACTGTGGCACACGAACATCTGGGTGGAGAGCGGTACCACTACCAGCCACTCGGTCTATTGGCAGGACTGGAAAACCATCGGTATCAGCGTGGATGACTATGTGGGACAGAAACTGACCATTATTCTCACTTCCTATGACTGTGACCAGGGCGGACACTTCGGCTATGCCTATTTCACGCTCAACTGTGTGCGCAGCGATGTGGACGGTTTGCCGTGGGGCGAAGGCTCTTCCACCCAGATGTTCACCGCGCCGGAAGGATTTGACTATGCATGGTTCAACCGGACCGACCAGGCTCTCAAAGACACCATCAAAAATACCAACCCCGCCCAATACCCGTATATCACCGACGCCGGGCGTTACTTCTATGTCCTGGAAGGAGATACCAACACCTATCTCTGCCATGTGACTTATCCTACGAACAGCGAGTGCGGTTATTGGTTTGATGCCAGTGCCAAACCCCATAACCCGAAAGCGGAAATGGAATTCCGGTGGACACCGTCCGGTTGCCGCAACGGCTATACATGGTGGAACAGATGCCATGTGATGCTTACCAATCAGGAGACAGGGGAGGTCGAGCACCGCTATGACAAGCATATGGAAAACTGCTTCCTGATTCAGGAAGACGGAACGGAACAGCCGGTCAAGTATGCGGAGGAGGGATTTTATGTCCCGATGCCGGACGAGGGAGGTACAGTCAGGTTCGGTATATGGACCGGAATATACATCAACAACCAGCTCCATGCCGATACGGCGTGGTATGAGTTCGAGGTGCCGGCAATAGGTCCTATAGAGACACATCTGTATGATACGGTTTGCCGTGGACAGAGCGTCTTCTTCCCTGAGGGAAGCAAAAACAAGTACAGTGAGACAGGGGAGTATAAGGATAGTCTGGTGTCGCTTGTCACGGGGTGCGACAGTACCGTGATCCTGCATCTGACAGTGCATGATCCGATATTGACAGAGGTGTATGACACCATCTGCGAAGGCAAGTCCTATGATTTCAACGGACGTATCCTCACCACCTCCGGGGTGCAGACAGCTATCGTACAGAGCCTTGTTACAGGCTGCGACAGTCTTGTCACGCTCCATCTCAAAGTGGCTCCGAGACCGCAGCACAAGGTGCTCACAGCTACCATCTGTGCGGACGACCCCCTGCAGATAGAGACTACCGTAAGCGAGTATGTGGACAGCATCCGTCTGGAGGTTGACAGAGCCGATTCGGTGCATGCGGCGGTGCGCAACGGGGATGAGTCGTCGTTCTACTTTGACAATGTGGCGGCAGGAGTGCGCAAAGCGGTGATCTACAGCTATATGCCGTGGTGCGACGAGGTGTATACCGATACCGTACAGTTCAATGTCAGTCTGCCGAGCAGTATTGTGGAGGCGCGTTTTGACGATGTGCTGGCATTCCTCTCTACGGACTACAACAACGGCTATATCTTCACTTCCTATCAGTGGTATATCAACGGGGAAGCGGTAGAGGGAGCCACCGGCTCCTGGTACTACCAGCCCGGTATGGATAAAGATGCGGAGATTACGGTCAGGGCTACCGAGCCGGACGGCACGGTAGTATGGGTCTGCCCGTTCACCTTCAACACCGCTGCCCGTCCGCAGGCTCTTGAAATGACGGAAACGGAAACCAAGGTCTATAAGTTCTTACGGAACGGACAATTGATAATCCAATGTAACGGACATATATATAATGCCATAGGGCAAATACTGGAATGATGAAAAAGATACTGTCTATATTGATGATGCTGGCAGCCGCTGCTTCCGTAGCGGCGCAGAAACCTCACACGTATTATTGTGATTTTGAGGATGAAACAGAAAATGCAAAGTGGAATCTGAACAAGCCCAAGAATGAAAACTATTCATGGCAGAACCTCTGGTATATCGGCGGTGCGGTGGCATCCTTGGGGGAGAAATCCATGTATATCTCTCCGGACGGCGGACGGAATGTGGGGTATCTCAAGGACCAGTCGCGTATCATGATAGCTTGGCGTGAGTTGGATCTGGAAGCAGGGCGGTATGATGTGGCGTTTGACTGGATGTGCGGAGGTGACTCGACCCGTGCCGCACTCCTTGTGGGCTGGGTGCCGGAGAGCAGGTTCTCGGACATGGCGTGTGCCCTCAATGATGATTATAAAGCGAAGAAATGGATAGCAGACAATCTGCTTCCCTTTGACCGTAACGGCCTGCTGACCGGCGGGTCGGTATGGACGCATGCGGTAGATACATTAGTGTCGGACGGCACGCCGCACCGGTTGGTGTTCATGTTCGTTTACAGCAGTTCGGCTCAGTTGGTGCAACCCGGACCTTGTGTGGACAATATCCAGTTCTCGCGTAACAACTGCGGTGTGCCTACGGATATGAAAGCCAAGACCCAGGGTATGAATGCGGCCATGAGCTGGACATCCGAAGGCGAATCATTCAACCTCCGTATTCACCGTATGGGAGACAACTATGCCACGGTGGTCAACGGCATAAAGCAAAACAGTTTCTCTTCTTCCTTGCAGGAAGGCGTGTATGATATCCAGATACAGGTTGTGTGTGAGGGGGATACCAGTGTATGGTACAATTTCCCGACGGCTTTCATCTATGAGACCAAGTGCTTTGACTATCTGGATCTGACGGATGAGCGGTGTCTGTTCTCCATGGAGACGGCTTCCGATTACCATGACAATGACTCGCTGTTGACGCCGGGCAGGATAGACAAGGGATTTACTTCGGCGGAGAGCCGGCATACGATACACTACCACCCGGAGGAGTACGATGCCCGCACATACGGTTCGATAGACAGCAAGGGCAATTTTGTAATGCCGTTGAAGACGGTGCCGGACGGTGCTTTGGCATCGGTGCGTATCGGCAGTTGGGAGAAGACGGCGCGTGTGGCAAGGGTGGAGTATGACTTTACGGTGGATGCCAACGAAGCAGCCGTGTTGATGTTGCAGTACGCGATGGTGTTAGAGTCTTCGGGACACGGCGAGAAAGACCGTCCGCGTCTGACCATTGATATTGTGGATGCGGAGACGGGAGCGGCGCTCAGCCGTTGTACTACGGTCGATCTGGCGGCGCAGACCAGCGGCGAAGGATGGTACAGGGTTCCCGACGGAGGGGACGGCTCACGTGATGTCTGCTGGCGCGACTGGACTACATTGGGACTGAATCTGGCGGATTTTGACGGCAGACATGTCAAGGTGAAGATCAGCGTATATGGCTGTACCGCCACCATCCACTACGGCTATGCCTATTTCACTCTGACCTGTACCTCCGGCAAACTCAAAGGACTGCAGTGCGGCTGGACTCCTACCAACGAGTTTATAGCCCCGGAAGGATTCAACTACCGCTGGTACAGGCTGGAGAGACCGACAGAGACGCTCAGTAGGGAGCAGGTCTATAAAGTGGATTACCGCGACACGCGCGACTATGCGGTGGAACTGAGCTATAAGACGGATGCTACATGCGGATTCACGCTCTATGCCAATGCTATCCCGCGTTTTCCGATACCCGAAGCTACTTACAAGCTGGAGCAGCGCGACTGTGGCAACTATATCACTTTCACCAACACCAGCCATATCCGTACACGCAACTGGACGACCGGCGAGCAGATAGACACCTCGCTTCCGCCGGAGTACCTGTTCTGGGATTTCGGAGGGCTGATTCCCGAAGGACTGGACACTCCTGAGAAGCGTTGGAACCCCTCTTTCCGTCTGCCGGACGAGGAAGCGAACTACCATTTCCAGCTGACAGCCGGGGTGGGACTTTGCGACAGTACCCAGCATATCTATATTCATGTTCCCAAGGTGGGCAAGGACTCGATTGTGGAGAAGAAGCAGTTATGCGAGGGAGAGGTTTACCGCCATAACGGAGCCTATTATGTCAAAGATACGGTTATTACAGACCGTGATTACAACCGGGCAGGCTGCGACAGTATCCATGTGGTGGATCTGCGTTTTGTGGATGCCATACGCGACACCGTTGAAGCTGTTATCCCGGAGGGCGGGGCGTATGCCTTCGGCGGTAAGACACTGACAGAGAACGGCGACTATACCGCCACTTTCTCCAGTGCTTCCGGATGCGACAGTATAGTAACCCTCCGGCTGAGGGTGGTAGTACCTCTGGAGATGGAGATTACGGCGGTTGATTTCCCCTGCCCGAAAGATGCGTCTTTCCTTATCTATACACACGCGCGGAAAGGAATTCCGGATTTCTATAGTCTGGAGTTCGGCGAAGAGGGACAACAGTCAGGCTTCTTCCCTCAGCAGGATTCGATAAAGAGCAACGGCAAGGACACCATCGAAGTGGCATTGCCCATGGGCGTGCAACCGGGCTATTATCCTTTCTCTATCCGTTTTGAGAGCAAAATAAACGGCAAAGACACCGTCTCGGGAGAAGTGATGATACATTATCCGGCCTCATTGATCCAACAGCGTTGGGACGATGTTCTGGGTGTACTCAACAGCGTGTATAACGGAGGCTATGATTTCACGGGTTTCCAGTGGTACCGGAACGGGGAAGTGATAGACGGGGCTACCGACTCCTACTATTTCACGCCCGACAAACTGCAGCCGGGGGACGAGTATGCGGTTCTGCTCTACATCGACGAAGAACAACGCCCGATCAGCACTTGCGTATATGTAGTGCCGGCAAGAGGGAACAATGCACCGGAGAGCGCTCCGAAGAAGGTGATGAAGGAGGGCAGACTGATGATTATTGTGGGGGATAAGATATACAATGCCCAGGGAAACAGAATAGAATAAGAGATAATAAGACAAGAGATAGAAAATCGTCAAATCCTAAATAGATTAGATGTGTTAGTCAACTTTATTTATTAACAAAAAATCAAAAACTTATGAAACGATTATTTACACGTTTTCTGTTGTCGGCAATGCTTGTTATGAGCTGTACAACAGCGTGGGCACAGATGTCTGTGCTTGACGAGAGTTTCGCAAGTGGCGGTTTACCGGGCGGATGGACGCAAGGCGGCAGTTACTGGAAGTTCAGTGACGGCAACGCCAAGTTCGAAGCTCTGTTCGAGAACGCAACAGACACGCTGTTCTCACCGCTGCTGAGTCTCAGCGACTTGGACAACAAGCCGTCTGTGGCTGTCACTTACTCCAACATGGCGAATGGAGACAAAGTGAACGAACTCAAAGTATTGTATCGTGAATCTGAAAGCGCCGAGTGGACAGAATGGAAGTCTTTCGGGGCGACAGACGGTCAGGCAAGCCTGAAGGAAGAGCTGCCTGATGGTCTGGCTAATGTTCAGATTGCTCTTGCCGGTGCCTATAAAGGGGGCACTGAAACGCGTGTCTATCGCCTGGCGGTAGAGAACAAGACCGAGGCTACAGATGCGCCTACGGGATTGAAGTATGAGGACTTGACCACTACCGGCGTTACGCTGTGGTGGGATCCTTGCACAAGTCCCAAGTTTGTGCAGTACAACGTCAAAGTCAGCACGGTCAAGATGACAGACATGTCTGCCGAGGCGGATGTTGTGGATAATGTGGGATGGATGATTACGGATGAGTTCTACGAGTTGTCCAACCTGAAACCGAACACCACGTATTGGCTTTATGTGCAGTATGACTGCGGCAACGGAGATGTATCGCCTTGGGCAGAGTTCGGGTTCCAGACTCCCTGTGCAGCCATCAGCGCACCGTATAGCACGGATTTCGAGGAGGGATTGCCCGATTGCTTTACTGTATTCAAGCAAGGTTCGGCTACCACGGCTGAGGTGTCAGGCGAGTATCCGTATAACAGTACCAAGTCCTTCAAGGTGAATATCGAAGGTACGACCGGGTTCTACAACTATCTGATCCTGCCGGAGTTTAACGGCAATGTGAAAGACTACCAGTTGTCGTTCATGGCGGGATCCGAGATGAGCGGTAATACCTATTCGCGCCGTGTGGCAGTAGGTGTATGTTCCGATGCATCGGATGTGGCTACATTTACAGAGATTGCTACGCTTGACTTGCCTAAGGGACGCCAATGGGAGAATATAGTAGTGAGCCTGAAAGGCTATGCCGGAGAAGGCAAGTATATCACCCTGAAGATTGGTCACCCCTCCAAGAAAACCAACCTCTATATTGATAATATCAAAGTAGAGACGGCTTCCGCCTGCCCGAAACCGATGTTTGTAGAGGTAACGGCGATTACGCCGGAAGGAGCTACCATCGGTTGGACCAAGACGGGTAGTGAGACCGAGTGGAACCTTGTCCTTTCTACTAAGCCCCTCAATGATCCGGAGGATATAGAGCCGGATGCAGCGAAGGGTGAGTTTGCAGGTTCTGTTTCCACCAATCCTTACACACTGGCAAACTTACAGCCGAACACCACCTACTATGCGTATCTGCAGGCAGGCTGCGGCTCCAGCGAGTGGACCGAAGCGGTTACGTTCAAGACCGCAAGAGAGGTCAGCTACCCGTATGTGGAGCATTTCGACCGTATGGATCCGGAACTCTACACCAATACTACCGCCGCTATTCCGGAGGGATGGGTGTTTGACGACCGTACCACATTGGCTTCCGATGCAAGTTATTACGACAGACAATATACGAGTGAAACCTATCGCCCGTATGTAACTACGGTGCAGAACCATGAGGCTACTGCTTATGTGAAAGCTTCTCTCTTGCTGCGTGGTACTGGTTCGGGAACGGGTAGCACCAAGAATATTAGTTCTATCGCCATCGCTCCGGCTATGCCGAAGGCGGTCAATACGATGATGGTGACTTTCTGGGCATATTCTTCGGCGGCGCAGACCGTGAAGATCGGTGTGGCGAACACCCAGACCAACGATCTGCCCCAAGGCCAGCAGTTAGGCGCAAATATCACTGAGGTAGGTGAAGCAGCTATTACCGGCGGCAGCGAATGGAAGCAATACAAAGTGCTCTTGACCGGCTATGCCGGCACAGGACGCTATATCGCCTTCTATCTCAAACCCGGCACTTCTACGCCGTCTGTTTATATTGACGACATCGAGATAGACGAGGCACCGGACTGCAACGCTGTTTCTACGCTGACCGCTGAGGCTACCGGTATCGACAAGGCTACGGTTGAATGGACGGACGCATCGAAATCCACCTCTTGGACGATCAAAGTCAGCTCCACGGAGATAGATCCTGCATCGGCTGATGGTGACATCGTAGCGGCTCAAACCGTTAACGCGAAGACCTATGACCTCACCGGACTTACGATGGGCGGTACCTATTACATCTACGTCAGCCCGACTTGCGGCGATATGTGGAAGAGCACAACCGTGACTACCCTCGTAGGTCTCCAAGTGCCGTACTATAATGACTTTACGAGTGAGAATACGGGTGCCAATGCTACGCGTGGTCCGAAGAACTGGACGTTGGGTTACACTTATACGGACGCCCCGGGTGCAACCAGTTCCAATTGGCCGCATGTCAACACAACGGCTTGGACAAATGCGCCCGCAGATGTGGTGAAGAATTGTGTTTACTTCAATAATAGTACTTACGCATCTGCTCAATTCCCATATGCAATCATGCCGGAATTGCTGAACGGCAATGTGAAGGATTTGAAGATTTCGTTCTACGCTTATTGGAACAATGCAAAACCTTCGAGTCCCGCTAACTACGCATGTGTGAACGACAAATATTATGGCGTATTGAAAATAGGTGTGGTTAATTCGCCGAGCGACATTAACAAGACGGACAAGTTCACCAAAGTTACGGAAATTGCTGCTGTTCGTTGTAAAGAGCCAAAGGCTGCCCAATACTTTGTGGTAGATATGTCATCATATACCGGAGATGGTAAATACATTGTGTTCTATCAAGATACGGCTAAGAACAACTATATGATGATAGATAACCTATCTGTATTGGATAAGAATGCACCATTGCCTCCTGCTGCAGTAGCTGGTGTGGCGGCTTCGGAAATCACCAAGACTACGGCTACAGTTACTTGGACGGAGAAAGGTGAGGCTACGCGATGGAACGTACGCGTGTTCAGTGCGGCACAGGATGATCCGTCGGCAGGCGAACCGGTATTCTCCACTACAGTGAACACCACGCCTTCGGCTGCGATTACAGGACTGACGCACTCTACGCAATACTACGTGTATGTACAATCTGTGCAATCCAACGGCAACGGTGCTTGGGTAAATACAACTTTCTTTACCGAGTGTGACGTCTTCCCGATTCCGTTTACTGAGGATTGGGAGAGTTGGGCAACAGGTGCTAATACGTTGTCCGCTTGCTTCACGCAGACTGCCGGTATGCAGGTAGCCGGTTCCAGTTCACCGAACGCAGCGGTCAAGACCGGTAACTGTATAAAATTCAATGCTACCACTACCAACAAAGAGCCGATGCTGGTGCTGCCGGAGTTTGACAAACCGATCAAGACCTTGCAACTCACGATGAACGCCAGCCCTTATAATTCTTCGTATGTAGGCGATGCATCCTATACCGAGATAGGTGTACTGGAAGCCAATGACAACTTTGTGAAGATAGCGGAGTATCGATTCAACTTGAGTGATGTGAAGGCTTGGGATGAAGTGTTTGTTAACTTCAGTGCCTATACCGGTGAAGGAGGCAGAATAGCTATCCGCACTCCGTATGCTACCGTTAACAAGACCATTCATATCTGCTTCGATAACTTGGTGGTTGAGGAAGTTCCTCTCTGCGGTAAGATTACCACGATTGAGGTTGAGAATATTGATTCTGTCAGTGCAAATATCTCTTGGGCAAAGGGTAAAGCAGAGAACAAGTGGAATCTCAAAGTAAGTTCTACCGAACTGGATGACCCGGCTACTGCTACAGCAGACATCTTCGACGGGCAATTGGACGTGCAAAACAAGGCTCTGACCGGTCTGGATGGCAATACTACCTATTATGTCTATGTTCAATCGGTAGATGAGTCCCTGGAGTGTACCGGTGCTTGGAGTAATGCGAAGACCTTCAAGACCCTCTGCAAGAAACAAATCTTCCCGTATGAGGAGGACTTCGAGGACTTTGAGACCGGCTCAGGAAAAGACCTTGGTTGCTTCATCCAGTGCGGTGATGATGCCAACCCGTCTTATGTTTCGACGAAGGGAAGCAAGGCATTGTGGCTTCGTCAAGCAACGAAGGATCATAACAACTACTTCGTATTCCCTGCATTGGCAATTGACTCTGTCAAACGTCTGCAACTGAGTATGCAAGTCTATGTCGGAACAACAGCCACCTATACCTATCCGTTTGAGGTAGGTGTGATGACAGATCCGAACGACCCGAGTACATTTGTGGCTACCCATAGTGAGGCATTGGCTGGTCAGACGGCTGCATACGACCGTGTTTATACCTTTGAGGGCTATGCCGGTGATGAAACCGGTGAGAAGTTTGGTACATTCATTGCTCTCAAACCGCTGAACTATAAGAATGCATCCAATGTGGAGTATGCAAACAATGCAATCTATATCGACAATGTCACCATCGACTTTATCGAGACTTGCTTCAAGCCGACGGATGTCACTGGCGAGATGGGTACTGATACGGTTAAATTGTCTTGGAACTCTAACAACGAAGGCGCATCTTACCTCGTACGCCTCTTTGCAGATGCGGATGACGATCCCGATACCGCTACGCCGGTAGCAGAAATGACGGTGGATACCACGATGGCGGTTATCCGCAATCTGGCAGGTAACACTACCTACTATGCGTACGTACAGGCGCTCTGCTCGGAGACAGACAAGAGCAAATGGAGCACGGTTTATCAGTTCAAGACCGAGTGCCCGGAGGTAACGCCGCTGCCCTATGCTGATGACTTTGAGGCTTATGATAGCAATACCGTTCCTGATTGCTGGGAGCCGCTGGATAATGGTACAAACGCCAAATCGCGCGTAAGTACAACCTACAAATTCTCAGGTGCTAAGAGCTTGATAGTCAACTACGCTTCTAAAGGCAGCTCGAGTGGAAACTCTTACTACCAGTCGCAGATTGTAACGCCGGCTTTGGATGTAGAGAACCTCAAAGACGTGCTCGTTTACTTCAACATGCGGTCCGGTACTGCCGGTGGTTCGCTCAAGATAGAGGCGGTTTCGGATGAGACATCGCAGGCAGAAGCGATCACATTGACGCAGATCAACGATATACCTGATGATTGGACTGTTGCTTATCTGGATTTGGCGAAGTACTATACTTCCGTACAGCCGTACAAGCGTCTGCGCTTTACGCCGACTGCACAAGGCAAGAGCATCTATATTGATGATATTGTCTTTACAACGGATAAGAGTGTCATCCTGCCGGTTCAAGACCTCAAACTGAGTATGGTAACCGAGACCACGGCGAAGTTCTCGTTCGTAGAATACACCCCGTCTGTTACCGAATGGCAAGTGGCATATGTAGCTGCCGGTGGTGACATTGCGGATGCTACTATCCAAACCATCAGCACGAAGGAGTACACCATCACCGGTCTTGCCGCCAACACTTCCTACGACATTTATGTCCGTGGCAATGTGGAGGGCGCTGAGTGGGTAGGTCCGCTGACGGCTACTACCATCCAGACACCGGCACCGCTGCCGCTCATCACCGGATTCGAGGACGATGCAGATAAATGGGTAATCTATAAGACGAAAACCGTACAAGGCAATTCGTATCCTAACTTCTTTATCGTTGGCGACGCTGATAATTGTGGAGCTACGGGTGAAAAGGCATTGTTCATTACGAATGATAGTATTTCGTATGCTTATCAGACCAAGGATGCACAAGGAGAAATCGGATTCTCGAATGCTTGGGCGACACGTAATATCAACATCGAAGGTGCCGGAACATATAAATTCAAATTCAAAGTGAAGGTGCCGGGTAATAAGGGTCCGGATGCAGACCATCAGGACAATGACTATGCTACGGCTCACTTGTTCCCAGCCGGTGCTACCATCATTGCCGATAAGGCTACGATGCTGGATGGTACAACTCGTGCCGGTACAGCCGTAACGGATGTTCCTGCAAGTAACATCTACTCGCTGATGGATAAGACGTATCAGAAGGATGAGTGGATTTGGGTTACGAAGTCGATTGAAGTGGAAGAGGCTGGTATCTATACACTTGCTATCTTCTGGTATAATGCATCGGTAGGTGCACAGTATGGTGAGGCCATAGCTGTTGACTCTGTCATTGTAGAGGAATACCTCTGTACTACGCCGAAGAACTTCGAGTTCGTTGAGCGCAAGGCAAATACTGCAACCATCAGTTGGTTCGGCGGCAAGTGCAAGAACTTCGAGTATGTAGTATCCAAGTATGCGAACCTCGGTATGCCGAATATGATTGATGCAACGGATAAGGTAGCAGCCGGTACACTGACTGACGGACCACAACTGACCATCAGCAATCTGCTGCCGAATACCGCTTACAGTCTCTATGTCCGCACTATCTGTCCGGACGGCGAAACCGACTGGGTAGAGTACGACTTCGAGACGCCTTGTGCTCTGGAAGTGTTGCCTTACACCGAGTCCTTTACAGAGACTCCGGAGTGCTGGATTCTCAAATCCGCTACCGTGGGTAAAACTACAGTAGGTACATCTGCCGAGCATGAGATATGGAACCGTCTCCAACTCTCCAACGGAGGTATAGCTATCCTGCCGGAGCTGGCAGTTGACCTCAAGAACGTGGAGATAGAGATAGGTTTGTTCAATATCACTACTGCTCTGGGCGCTGTGCAACTTGGTGTGATGGATAACACATGGGATGTTTCTACCTTTAAGGAGATTGCTTATATCCAGACAGTGAACAAACCCGGTTCTACCGGTACTTATACGCCGTCTGTATTGGAGACCTTCTCCAAGATGCTGAACCTCTATCAGGGTACAGGCAAGGTGCTGGCAATCAAAAATGCCACTACCAATAGTATAGGCATCCGCTACGTCAAACTGACCGAGCTGCCCGACTGCGTGAAACCGCAACAGGTGGAGATTACCTATCCTACCGAAAATGCCGTAACCGTCAACTGGATTGCCGGTCTCGAAGAGGCATGGGAGATACTGCTGGATGACTCAATCATTGAGAATGTGACCACCAATCCTTACCGTGTAACCGGTCTGGAGCAGGGTACGGTTTATACCGTAGCTGTCCGCGCCCTCTGCGATGAGGATACCAAGAGCGAGTGGTCACTGCCGACAACCTTCCAAACGCCGTGCGGCGTGAACCCGCTGCCGATGAACGAAGACTTCAGCGCACTGCCCAACCCACCGGGAAGCAGTAACCTGGCTCGTGCTACGTTGACCTGCTGGGACAACCTCGTTTCCACAAATAAGATTGAGCAGGTGTTCAAAGGCACTGAAAAACCGTTCCCTGCACCGGGCAATATCTATGCCGGTCAGACATGGGTACAGAACTGGATCTCGATGCTCGGCGACTATGCACAGCTCCAGTCGTATCACGGTGTTTACAGCCCCACTTACCGCTACAAGTGGTTCATCAGTCCACAATACGCGATCGAGGGCAATGCTACGTTGAGCTTCGATGTACGCCGCTGCGGTAACAAGGGACAGAAAGTGGAATTCGATGCCGGACGCTTCTTTGTTGCCATCAGTACCGATAACGGTGCTACATGGAAGGAAACTGACGCAACGCAGATCACAGATATAGATACGGTTTATTCCACCAAGACCATGTCTCTTGACCAGTATGCCGGCAAGGCAATCCGTGTAGCGTTCTATGACGAGAACAACGCCGGTAGCTATGATCCTTCTAACTTCCTGCTCATCGACAACGTGCGCATGAACTGCACCGAGGAGTATGCATATACCGACAACGCTTGCCAAGGCTATGCCTATGAAGGCTACGGCTTCTCGATCGCTGCCGAGGATCTTCCCGAAGCAGGTGAGGACAGTACCTACTACCGTTTCGCGGTGAATGCCGAGAACGGTTGTGACAGCGTCATCACCCTCACCCTCACCACCCGTACAGCATCGGAGGTGGCACCTGTATATGCTACGATCTGCGAAGGCGAGGTATATGAGTTCGGACCGTATAAACTGACGGAGCCGAACCCGGAAGGACAACCGTACTTCATCTCCGGCGAGAACCAATACGGTTGTGACAGTACGATCTATCTCTATCTGACGGTAAACAAAGCAGACACTGTTAATTATGAAGGAGATATTGTAGAGTCTCTGAACAGCCTGAAAGACGGACCGAAAAAGATAGACGAGTACTTCTCTGTTCCTGACAATTTGGGAATCGGTGGATATGAGTTTGTAGTCAAACATGACGGATGTACCTACTACCGCTACTATGTGTCGATAGTAGAGAAGGGTACGGGTCTGATCAACGTAGGTGAAGGTGTGGATCGCATCGACATCTATGACATCTTGGGCCGCAAGGTACATACACTCCGCCAGGGTGACGAACAATACCGGTTGCCGACAGGTGTTTATATGTTGCGTACGATTATGGACAGTGGCAAAGCGGAAAGCCGCAAAGTGACTGTGAAGTAATCCGAGTATAACCGGAGTAGCCCGATTGGGTTCGGGCTACTTCTCCAATTGAGTCAGAACAACTCCATTATGCGTAGAGGAATAGTCTATATAGTAATGTTAGGCATGGCGTTGGCGCTGTGGGCTTCCCCGCGCACCTCGACGGAGGCATTGCGCATAGCTGATGCTTTCCGTGAGGGGATGCAGACCGTCGGGGGCAAGCCTTCCCGTGTGCCAGCCGGACCTTCTTCTCTTGCCGATTCGACCGGCATCTACTATGCCGTCAATACGCATAGCGGATATGTGATAGTAGGGGCGGATGACCGCCTTCCGGAGGTGTTGGGGTATAGTGACGAAGGTGTTTTCGAGCCGGACAACATGGCTCCGGCATTGCGGTTCTGGTTGCAGTGCTATGGAGAGGAGACGGGTGCTATGGAGCAGGGGACCGGTTCCAATGTCTCCGCCAGGGTATCCGGCACACCGCAACGGGCAGTAGAGCCGCTGATGACGACCAAGTGGAACCAGTCGGCACCGTATAACAATTTTGCGCCGCTGTATAACGAGACCGGCGGCAGGTCGGTGACGGGCTGTGTGGCTACAGCGATGGCGCAGATTATGCGTTACCACCGCTATCCGCAGACCGGCACAGGTTCGCACTCCTATTACTGGATAGCAACCATTCCCGCGGGCAAGAGCGGCACACTCTCCGCCAATTTCGGACAGACTGTCTATGACTGGGAGAACATGTCAGACTCCTACAAGTCGGGCTATACAACCGCCCAAGCCGACGCCGTGGCGACACTAATGTACCATTGCGGTGTGGCGGTGGAGATGAACTACGGGTCATCGTCAGGAGCTTTCAGCGCCGATGTGCCCAAAGCATTAGCTGCCTATTTCGGCTATGACACCAACTATCAGAAGATACAGAAAGCAATGTATCCCGCAGACAGCCTGAAAGCCATCATAGCAGCCGAGTTGAGAGCTGACCGTCCCGTGCTGGTGAGCGGCAGTAATGACGAAGGCGGACACGCTTTCGTATGCGACGGCTATGACGGGCAAGGCTATTTTCATATCAACTGGGGGTGGGGCGGCAGTAATGACGGCTATTATCTGCTGACAGCCCTCAATCCCGGCAAATCCCAAGGTATAGGCGGTACGTCGAAGGGGTATAACCAGGCAACCGCCTTTTTCATCGGATTGCAGCCTGCCAATAGCAGTGCCCAACCGGCAATCCCCCAGATGGCAACGACCTCTTTCAGTCTCAGCAGCGAGAGCTTCAAGCGTACAGCATCGTTTTCGGTGAGTATAAGCAGGCTGCAGAACTACGGGCTTACCGATTTCAGCGGTAACTACGGAGTGGCGTTGTACGACGAGGACGAGACGGAAATGAAGGCACTGCTCGGTTCCTCCGGCACCTATTCGCTCAGAGCAGGGTATTTCCGGACAACAGAGGCCGTTCTCTCCAACCTGAAGATACCAAGCACCTTGGAAGCCGGTACTTATCACCTCTGTGCGGTGTACAAAGACGCCCATTATGGATGGATGCGGATGATGTGTACGCAGGACGATTATTACCGGACAGTGACGCTTACATCGTCGGACGCGACGTTCTATCCCAACGATGCAGAGTCCGTGTTGTCGCTTGAAGCGCCGATCTCGTTCGGCGAGGGGGTGAATACCGATTCCGTACCGTTCAGCGGTGCGCCTCTCTCGTTCAAGGTGAAGAACACGGGCGGCACGTTCCGCGGGGAGATCTCCGCGCGTATATACAAAGGTGCATTTTCCAAGGGGCAATACGAGGTGGCTCCGGAAGTGGTAATCCGGCGCAACGAGATCCTTTCGTCGGCATTGCAACAGTCTTTTGACTCCAATCTGCTATTAGCGACCCAATACAAGATGAAACTATGCTGGCGCGCCAATGCCAATGACTCATGGCACGATTTCGAGCCTGCGGAGTATGCGGTGTTGCCGTTTATGCTATACGACCCGTATTATCACCTGGCATTGACGGATACCATCCGTTTTGAGAACAACGACAGCGTACCACGGCGTAATGCCAAGTTGTACTACTCGATCAAGAATACCGGCGCCCCGTTCGAGGGTGAACTGCAGTTGTCGTTCTATGAAGGTGTCTTCTCCAGAGGCAAGAGCGATATTCAGGAAGTGCGTATCGGAACCAACGAGACTCTTTCCGGCACTTTCGAAGGTCCGTTGGAGCAGCCTGCAGGCACCTATACGGTAGTGTTGCGGTACAGGGAAAAAGAAGGCGAATGGCAGGAGTTTATCGACAAGAACATGGTCAATATAGGGGCAGTAGTGGCTACGGTGGTGGATGAGAGCCCGACGGGCGTGTACAATCCGGCTTCCGAGCGCCCTTCGGAGTCCATGCGGGTGATGAGTTTCGGAGCATATGACTTGTATATTATAACGATGCCTGACGGCAGATATAAAAAAGTATTTATACCTCACAACAGATGAAAAAGAGATCAATTATAGTTCTTTTGAGCGCCGTATTGGCGTTGCCTGTGCTGGCAGGTGTGGCAGACGAGAGCCGCCACTATCTGACTACGGAGTTAGGAATAGGTTATTCGGCTTTGCTCAAGCAGACGGAAGCCGGCAAATCGTCCGGCCTGGCGGGCGGCAAACTGCAGGTAGGCTATGAGTGGAACTACCGCCGTTTCCTGTTACATACGGGTGTGGAGTTCGCTTCGGTGAATGATTTGTCGAAAATGGATCCGTTCCAGAAACAGACGGACTACACCATCGGTTTGCCGTCAGGACAGTATATGACGCAATACTACGATTTCCGTTCATTCAAAGAAACCCAGTATCTGGGTCAGGTGAATATACCGGTTCAGGTGGGCGGTTTGTTTGCGGACAGGTACTATTTTCTTGCCGGTGTTCGTCTGGGTCTGCCGGTGTTGCACGGTGCGAGCGAGAAAGCGGATGTGCGCACCTGGCTGACCGATCCGTCGCTGATAGGCGAGTTGGGCGGCCGCGAAGAGGTGGTGCCTCACGATGCCTACCAGTCCATCGAGAAAGGGAGTACCCGCTGGGGTGCGAATGTGTTGAACGCCCAAGTATCCGCCGAGGTGGGACTACTTCTCAATTCATTCTGGGACACACCTTCCAAAGGCAGGGGCAGAGGCTCACGCAAGAACCAGAAGGCACCGGTCTTGTACAGAGTGGCGTTGTTCGCGGACTACGGGGTGACATCCGTATATAAGCCGGGCGATGCCGTGGATATAGTACACGTGGAGCAACCCCGTACCGTGGATATGCACAACTATATGGATGCCTCCCAGGCTTTGGAAGGGGCGACGGGAAAGGTTAACTCGCTGTTAGTGGGTGCCAAGTTCGCCGTGTTGTTCCAGATGAACAAGGAGAAGCCCAAGAGGAAAAAGACCGAGCCGTCATTCCTGGACGTGCTGATCAAAGATGCGGGGACTGGCAAAGCTATCGCTTCGCAGGTGGATATATACGATGTGAGCAAAGGGCGCACTACGCACAGGGAGCTGAAGAACGGCAAGTTGCACTACCGTACACACACGGGAGAATTCGGTGTGACGGCAAGCAGCGAGGCTTATTACCCCGATTCGCAGCGTGTGACCATAGCCAAGGAAGGCACGACGGAGAGAGTGGATTTCGCCCTCAAAGCCCGTCCGTGGCTCCGTCTTCGTATCTTCAATGCCGATACGAAAGAGCCGATGGGTGTATCCGCCTTTTTCGTGGATGCCGTGTCGGGCGACAGTGTGACCACAATCCAGTCCGATGCGCAGACAGGACTGGCACGCACGCTGCTGGACGAGGGACGTACGTACCGGTTTATGATCAATCAGACCGGATACGAAGGTGTGGAAGAGAATGTGGCATATGCAGGCGACTCGATGAATATCGGCCTTGTTCCTCTGAAAGTAGGCAAGAAAGTGGTATTGCACAATATGTTCTTTGCGACCAACAAGACGCGTATCCTGCCGCAGTCCGAGGAGGCGTTGGATGAGCTCTACGCTTTCCTGCGCGACAATCCGAGCATCAAAATCCGTATTACGGGTCACACCGACGATGTCGGCTCGGAGAAGACCAACCAACGTCTGTCGGAAGGCCGTGCCAATGCCGTACGTGAGGAGATTGTACGCCGCGGTATAGCCGCCGACCGTATAGAAGCCGAGGGTAAGGGCGAGTCCGAACCAATAGCGGACAACACTACGGAAGAAGGCCGCGCCAAGAACCGCCGTGTGGAGATAACCATCATCTCCACCGGAGGCGAAGATGTAGAGCAGGTGAAGGAATAGACCGCTTCGCTGTAAGACCGCTTCGCTGTAAGACCGCTATGCTGTAGGACCGCTACGCTGTAAGACCGCTTCGCTGTAGGACCGCTGCGCTGTAGGAGCGGCCTGCGGCCTGTAGGGCAAAACCTCGACGAGATCTCGACGAGACCTCGATGTACCCCTTACCCGAATCTGTCTCGAATCTGTCTCGTTAGTCTGATTTTGACTATATAGGGGGCATCCGGGATGAATATAAAAAGAGTGTGCCGGTATAGGCACACTCTCTTTTTGGTAACGGATTTTTAACCCCGAATAATGAGCGATTGGGGTTTATGAGAGACCGGATAAACGGATTACTTGGTCTCTGCAGGAGTTTCGGAAGCCTGTGACGGAGCTTCGTCCACAGTCTGCTCGATTACCTCCGGCTCTTCCTCGGCCTGTTTCTCGGACTGACCTACGGAAAATCCTACAGAGAAGATGCTGAGAAAAACAATAAATCCTGCGAGAGTCCATGTAGCTTTCTCCAAAAATTCAGCAGTCTTAGGGGCACCCAACACTTGGTTGCCACTTGCAAATCCAGCAGCCAGTCCACCGCCTTTGCTGTCCTGAAAAAGGACAAGTGCGATAAGTGCAAGAGCTGCGATTACAATAAGAACGGTTAATGTCAAGTTCATAGTTTTATGTATATTTATATAGTTTTTACAAAATTTGGGTGCAAAGGTACAACAATTTTTTGATATATGCAAATTTTTTTACCATTTTGCGACTGTATCGTTGTATATACTCTCTGCAATTTCGTTAATCATCGTGGTGCAGAGCTGGTCCTGTACGTCCGAAAGCATTTGCGAACTATCGAAAGTCTGTACCGCCTGGTAGGTTTTGTCAAAGCTCTCATCGGGGCGGATATTGTTGACAAAATGGACTTGTACCCGAATGGTGAGTCTGGTCTCGGTGGAGTAGTTGTCTGCAGAGACGCCCATCGCCGATATTTCGTATCCGATGATTTCTCCCGAGAGTTCCAGGTCTCCTCCCTGCCGCTCTATTTTGAGCCGTGTCTGGCGCTGGTACAGATCGCGGATGGCTTCCGATAGATTGGCGCTGAGCGGTGCATAGACCATCGCCGCATTGTTAGGGAAGTCCTCAATGGAGATGGAGCTTGTGGTGCTATAGTCGATATTCGCGCCGTTGAACTTGTAGCTGATACTACAGCTACAGAAAGCAAGGGCCAGAATGCCGGCAGAGAGCAACCGTGTCAGGTGTTTAGAGATCATAAGCTTTGATTTTGCGGTAGAGAGTCCTTTCGCTCAGTCCCAGCCGTTGTGCCGCCTCTTTTCTGTTTCCTTTGCATTGTTCGAGGGCGCGGCGGATGGCTTCTTTCTCCACGGAGGTGATGGTTCCGGGTTCGTCTTTGACCTCTTCCGCGAGTTGGAACTCTTCGGCTTCGTCCGCGGAGAGCGGTAGCGCCGCCGTTGTAGCGATATGTTTCGGAGCAGGTTGCGAGATAGGCATTGCCTGTTGTTTTGCCAAGAGTCCGTCCAGCTGCTGACGCATTATTTTCATCTCGTTGACGAGTTTGTAGAGCATCTCGCGTTCCCGTGACGAGGGGTCTTCGGTGAATGAGATGCGCGCCAATCCGAACTTGTTCTCCTCCTCGTTTTCGGGGAGGTACTTGCGGAGAGTGGGGGCGTCAATATCGTGTGTCGTCTCCAGCACCGAGATCTGTTCGGCGATGTTTTTGAGCTGTCGGATGTTACCGTTCCAGTAGTAGTTGCGGAGGAGTTCGGTAGCTTCGTCGTTAAGGCGGATAGGCGGTCTGCGGTAGCGGTCGCTGAAATCGAGTGCGAACTTGCGGAAGAGCAAGGGGATGTCTTCTTTGCGGTCGCGCAGGGCGGGAACGCGGATCTCCACGGTGTTGAGCCGGTAGTAGAGGTCTTCACGGAACTTGCCGTTCTGTATAGCCCGGCGCATATCCAGATTGGTAGCCGCCACGACGCGGACGTTGGTTTTCATGACCTTGGAGCCGCCCATGCGGATAAACTCTCCTGTTTCGAGCACACGTAGAAGGCGCACTTGTGTCTGCAAGGGCATTTCGCCGACTTCGTCCAGGAAGATCGTGCCTCCGTTGGCGATCTCAAAGTAGCCTTTTTTCTCGGCGTGAGCGTCGGTGTAGGCTCCTTTCTCGTGTCCGAAGAGTTCGCTATCCATCGTACCTTCGGGTATGGCTCCGCAGTTGATGGCAAAATAGGCTCCGTGTTTGCGTGCGGAGCAGTCGTGAATAATACGCGGAAAATGCTCTTTTCCGACACCGGACTCACCGGTTACGAGCACGCTGAGGTCGGTTTGCGCCACTTGCATGGCAATCTCTATCGCCCGGTCGAGTTGCGGGTTGGTGCCGATAATTTTGTATCGCTGTTTGACCGTTTGTATTTCGCTCTGTGTCATAATCCTCCGAATTTTTGCGCCTTCAAACCGGCAAAAAATCCATTCAAAAATAAAACCATAATCATCAAAACGCTAATGACCGGTTCGGGTTTTAGCGTACAAAGTTACATAAAATTTATGAAACACAAAAGAAAAGGGAAAAAATAATGGCGTTTTTTATTAAAAAAGACAGTTTTTTACAAGATTTATGCCTGCGCGCTTGCGTATATGAGAAAAAAAGTGTAACTTTGTCCGCTAATTATAATCAAAGATGAAAAAACAGACGATATATTCTCTCTTTGTAGTATTGATGTGCAGCCTGCTTTCCGGGTGCGTGACCCAGAAACAGATGACCTATCTGATAGACTTGGATCCGTCGAAGGCCGATTCCGTCAATGCGTCTTTTTCCCGTCAGGTAGAGCCTGTGATCAAGGCCGGTGACGCATTGTCGGTGACCGTGAGTGCGATAGATGCAGAGGCCGTGGCGCCCTATAACCAGCCGACGGCGGTTTATGCCGGAGTGGGTGAGTCGCAGTTGGCGACGACTCCTACATTGCAGTACTACACGGTGGACGGGAACGGGGAGATAGAGCTGCCTTTGCTTGGTAAGTTCAAAGTGGAGGGGCTGAAGCGTTCCGAGGCAGCCGATGCGGTGCGCGAGCGGCTGGAGACGCATGTGCTTAATCCGACGGTGAATGTAATGCTGATCAATCCGTCGGTGACGGTGATGGGCGAGGTGAACCGCCCCGGTCGCTACGTAATGCCGAACGGTCGTGTGACGATATTGGAAGCGCTGGGTCTGGCAGGCGACCTGACGATATACGGCAAGCGGGACAATGTGCTGGTTTCGCGTGAGACGAACGGCAAGATGGAGTTCGCCCGCATTGATTTGGGTTCTGCGGATTTGTTCACCTCTCCGTACTACTATCTGGAGCAAAACGATGTGATCTACGTGTCGCCCAACAAGGTTCGTGCTATCAGCAGTACGAATGCCAGTCTGTGGCTGAGTGTGGTATCCACGGTAGCAAGTGCCGCCACGGTGATTGTGACCGTAGTGAACGCAACCAAGCCGGCTAATAGCAATTCCGGAACGGGCAATGGAAATTGATGTTATGGAAAATCAGAAGAATAACGAGATAGATATACGCAAGATTGTCAAGTTGGCAGTCGGCAAATGGTATTGGTTTCTGGCAGGCGTAGTCATATGCGTGGGACTGGGCGTGCTATATATAATGCGCAAGACTCCGAAGGTGACGACAGAGGCATCGATCATGCTCCGTCAGAAAGACCAGGGTCTGGGCGGCAAGATGAACCAGTTGGAGATGCTCGGATTGAGCGGAAACATGGCGGCGGAGGACGAGTTGGTGGTGCTCAATTCAAAGGATCTGATGCTTCAGGTGATAGAGAAACTGGATCTGTGGGATGAGTCAAGCGTGAAGGAGGAGATGCGCTGGCAGACGGAGTATCCCAATCCTACTTTCCGGCTGAAATGCATCCGCTTGTGCGAGAAGGCGGCGAACGGTGCGTTTGTGTTAGATATCCGGCAGACGAAGAAAGGCTATAAGGTGAGTTCGAAGATGGGTTTTGAGGGTCGCGGGTCGGTAGAAGTGAGCGACTTGAAGGAGCCGATAGAACTGCCGATAGGAACGATCCAGCTGACCAGGGTCAAGGAGCTGAAACCGGGTGCGCGCTACAGGATTACCCACCGTGCAGCCGGTCAGGCGATAGCCTATTACAGCAAGCTGACGAAGGTGTCGCAACATAAGAAAGAGTCGAATATCTTCGACTTGTCGATCACATCCACCGCCCCCGAAAGAGACCGCGACATACTCAAAGAACTGATAGACAACTACAATGAAAATGCCATGGTGGACAAGAACATGATGGCTACCAATACAGAGGCGTTCATCGAATCGCGGTTGGCTATTATCACGCGTGAGTTGAGCGATGCCGAAGACGCGGTGGAGCAATATAAAACAGCGCATAACATGGCCGATCTGACGGAGGAAGCCAAGTTGTTGCTCAAGTCCGGGGTGGAGGATGAAACGAAGCTGGTGGAGATAGAGACGCAACTGAGCCTGATGGATTATATTACAGAGTTTCTGAAAGACAAGAAGAACCAGTACAGTCTGTTGCCTTCGAATATCAGTGTGGAAGATCCGGTGCTGGCGTCTTTTATCGCGGAGTATAACGAGCTGTTGTTGCAAAGGATGCGTCTTGAGCGCACTGCGACGGAGGGAAGCCCTGTATTAGAGCAGATCAACAGCCAGTTGGTATCCATGCGCGAGAATGTGGAGACAAGTGTAGCCACCGTACGCGAGGGTCTGAGGATCTCCAAAGCGGGCATAGAGGAGCGTAATAACGAGGTGCTGAGCCGCTTGCAGGAAGTACCGAAACAGGAGAGGGAATATATCCGTCTGTATCGTCAGCGGGGGCTCAAGGAGTCGTTATACACCCTGCTATACAAGAAGCGCGAGGAGAATGCACTGATGTTAGCCGCAACGGCCTCGCCGACAAAGGTGATCGATGTGCCTCGCACGAACATAGAGACCAGGAGACCCAAAGCCAAACAGGTGATTATGTTGGCTTTGCTGATGGGGCTGTTGCTTCCGGCGGGATTGTTGTATATCTACCAGCTGTTTGACAACAAGATCCGCGACGGCAAAGAGTTCGAGAAGATGATTCATGCGCCTTTCATGGGACAGATTGTCATCAATTCTCGAGGCAAGCACATTGCAATCAAGGACGGGGAGTCCACTGTTTCGGCAGAGTTGTTCCGGTTGTTGCGTACCAATCTGAGGTTCATGTTGCCGTCAGATGCCAAATCGTCGGTGGTGTTAGTGACCTCATGCATCAACGGAGAGGGTAAGTCGTATATCTCGACGAATATAGCTCTGTCGCTGGCTATCTTGGGCAAAAAGGTGGCGCTGGTGGGTCTGGATATCCGCAAGCCGATGCTTGCCGAGTATTTCGGTCTGGGACGAAAAGGCAGTCTGACAACCTATCTGTCGGAAGCCGAATATACCGTAGATGATGTTATCGTACCGAGCGGTGAACATCCCAATCTGGATCTGCTGCCGTGCGGTGTCATCCCTCCCAACCCGAGCGAACTGTTACAGAGCGAGCGGCTTGACGAGTTGTTTGCGGCACTCCGTGAGCGGTATGAGTATGTGATAGTAGATACGGCACCCTGTGCGATGGTGAGCGACACATTCCTGTTAGACAGGGTGGGCGACATGACGCTCTTCGTGAGCCGCGCGGGCTATACGCCGACGGATATGATTGATTTTATCAACCAGGTAGTGGAGTCGAAGCGCATGAAGAATGTAGCGTGTGTGCTTAATGCCGTTAAATCCGCCAATGCCGGTTATGGTTACGGTTACGGCTATGGGAAGAAAGTGAAGGGTACTTCTACAAAACTCTAAATCATGATAAAGCAATTTTCAGAAGTACTCTAAGCAATGACAGTCTGTGTAGCCGAGAAACCGTCCGTAGGACAATATATAGCCAAGGTGCTGGGAGCCAACCAGCGCCGTGACGGCTATTTTGAAGGTAACGGCTATCAGGTGACCTGGACATTCGGCCATCTGTGTTCTCTGTTAGATCCCCAGGACTATTCGGAACAATGGAAATCGTGGAATCTCAGTTCCCTGCCGATGATTCCGGCGCGTTTCGGTATCAAGGTGAATGACGACAAGGGTGTTCAGAAACAGTTCAATATCATCAAGACGCTGATAGCGGATGCGGACGAGGTGATCAACTGCGGTGATGCCGGTCAGGAGGGAGAGCTGATCCAGCGCTGGGTCTATCAGAAGGCGGGTTGCAAGTGTCCGGTGAAACGGCTTTGGGTGAGTTCGCTGACAGAAGAGGCTATTGCCGAAGGATTCCGGTCGCTGAAGGGTCAGGAGCAGTACCAGCATCTGTATGAGGCCGGGCTGATGCGCGCGATAGGCGACTGGCTGTTAGGCATGAACGCCACGCGCGCGTACACGACGCGTTATTCAAAAGGAGTGGGGAAAGACCGTCAGGTGCTTTCTATCGGAAGGGTGCAGACGCCGACTCTGGCGTTGATTGTGAAGCGGCAGGCAGAGATAGAGCATTTCGTGCCGCGGACATACTACGAACTGAAGACGATGTATCGCAATACATTGTTTACAGCCCAGATCCCGGTAGAGGAAGGCGAATATGCCATCAATACTCTGGAAGAAGGGCAGAAACTGATGCTTGCGGCATCGGCTAATCCTCTGGTAATCACTTCGGTGGAGAAGAAAAAGGGGGCAGAGTATGCACCAAGATTGTTTGACCTGACGAGTCTGCAGGTAGAGTGTAACAAGAAATTCGGTTTCTCTGCCGACCAGACGCTCAAGTTGATACAATCCTTATATGAGAAACGGATCACGACCTATCCGCGTGTGGACACGACCTTTCTGAGTGACGATATCTATCCCAAGGTGCCTGCGACGCTGAGAGGCATACGGGATCAGTATCCGCAAGTGGAGCCGCTGTTGGCGCTCAAAGCGGACGGGAAGAAAGGGACGGGTTCGCTGCCCAAGTCCAAGAAGGTGTTTGACAACAAGAAAGTGACAGATCACCATGCCATTATACCGACAGGCCAGCGTCCGACAGGGATGACGGAAGACGAACAGAAGGTGTTCAATCTGGTGGCATTGCGGTTTATAGCGGCGTTTTACCCGGAATGCGAGGTGAGCAATACAACAGTGCTTGCCAAGGCAGGCGAGATTGATTTCAAGGTGACGGGCAGAGAGGTGCTGAAACCCGGATGGCGGTTGGTGTTTGCGGAAGGACAAGGTGACAAAGTACCAAGTGACAAGGTACCAAGTGACAAAGGGCAGGACACAAAGGAAGGGGAAGACGATAATACGGAAGAAGAGTCCAAATCGCTTCCGGCGTTCGTAAAAGGGGAGAGCGGTGCTCACGAGCCGCAACTGAAGGAGAAAACGACCGTGCCCCCGAAATACTATACCGAGGCGACCTTGCTGCGCGCCATGGAGACGGCGGGAAAGACCGTGGAGGATGAGGATCTGCGCGACGCGATGAAGGAAAACGGAATAGGCAGACCTTCGACAAGGGCGGCTATCATAGAGAAACTGTATCAGCGCAATTACATCGTCAAGGAACGGAAGACGATCAAAGCCACGGCAGTGGGAATAGAGCTGATACATACGATCATATCCCCTTTGCTGAAATCGGCGGAGCTGACCGGTATATGGGAGAAAAAACTGCGTCAGATAGAGCGCGGAGAATATACGGCGGGGCAGTTTTTAGAGGAGCTGAAACAGATGACATGCGACGTGGTGCGCGAGTTGAAACAGAACAAGGCGGGACTGATATGCCCTGTTTGCCGGAGGGGAACCATTATCAGGGGGCGCACCCGGTACGGTTGTTCGAGATGGCAGTTAGGATGCAATTATGCCGAGCCATTCGAGCCTTAGGGGCATAAAATACAATTAATTGACATAAAAGTGTCAATTTTTACACATACAATTGCGCGAAAAAGTGTAATTTTGCGCTCGGAAAACAATATTTCGAAATGTTACGTAAGTGAAAAAACATATTTAACTTAATATTAACCAAATTAAAATTTATCGCATGAACTTACATTTTAGTACACTCCGAATGACTGTCGTGCTGGGTTTGTTGTTTGCAATAACAAGTCTTCAGGCAAAAGTGATTACCGGAGTGGTAAGGGATCACACAGGTGAGACAGTGATTCAGGCAGCTGTAGTGGTCAAAGGCACCAGTGTTGGTACCGTTACGGATTTTGACGGTAAGTACTCAATTGACGTACCGAATGACGCGAAGGTGCTTGTATTCTCTTACGTCGGTTTACAGACCAAGGAGGTGAATATCTCCGGTAACGTAATCAACGTGACTCTTGAGGAGAACAAGACGGCTCTTGACGAGGTGGTTGTTACGGGTTATGGAACGACCAAGAAACGTGACTTGGTGACATCAGTGGCATCTGTTAACGCCGAGCAGTTGAAAGACGTGCCAGTGGCTTCCGCCAGTGAGGCGCTTCAAGGTAAACTTGCCGGTGTGTCGGTAACAACGACAGAAGGCAGCCCGGATGCAGATGTGAAGATCCGTGTCCGCGGCGGAACGTCTCTTACCCAGTCGAGCGATCCTCTTTATATTGTGGACGGCTTCCAGGTAAGTTCGATTTCGGATATTGCTCCGAGTGATATCGCTTCGATGGACGTGCTGAAAGATGCCGCTGCTACCGCTATTTACGGTGCACAGGGTGCCAACGGTGTTATTATCATCACCACCAAGGATGCAGACAACAATGCCGATGACAAGATGCAACTCCATTTTGACTATACCGGTTATATGGGTTGGAAGGAGATGGCAAAGAAATATGACATGCTTGATGTGAATGATTTTGTGCTGATGCAGTATGAGTATGCCCATTACCGTGCCAAAGGCAATACGGCTAATATCCCGACCAATTTCAACCAGTACTTCGATCCGCAGTATGCCGCTACCCAGGACAAAGACCAAGTGATGTCTATTCCTGATATCCAGAACTACTGGCGTGACCAGAAGGTGACTGACTGGCAGGATGAAACTTTCGGCCGTCACGGACTGAACAGTAACCATACCTTTACGGTAAGCGGTGGTAACAAAGTGGCCAACTTCTCCTTGATGTACAACCGCATTGACGACAGAGGTATCATGTATGGTTCTGACTACCAGCGTAATAACCTGAGTTTCAAGTCCAAGTTCAAACCGATCAAGGACTTGACCCTGAGTTTTACAGCCCGCTATTCTAATACTAATGTGTTGGGTTCGGGAACGAATACTGCACAAGATGCAGGCTCCAAGACCGAGAGCCGTGTGCGCAACGCGATTGCTTATTCGCCGATTGAGTTGTTTGCAAAGGACAAGGTGGCAGGTTTGGATGATTACGAGTCCTTCGGTTCTCTGTACGATCCGATCACCACAATTGACCACAACTACCGCAAGAAAGTAGATGACAAGTTCACTCTCCAGGGATATGTGAGCTACAAGTTCGCAAAGATGTTTACCTGGAAGACCGAGTTGGGTTATGAGGGCCGTTACCAGAAACAAGACCGCTATTATGGTCCGACCACTTATTTCTCCCGTGCAGGTGACGGAGCTACGTATGCCGGAGGTGCCGGATACGGACACGTGGTAGTAACGGATGAGAAAACCAGCCGTTTCAAAAACACCAACACCTTGGAGTTCAAGAAGAAATGGGGTGACGACCATGACTTGGGAATCCTGATCGGTGAGGAGATGCAGATTCTGCATGGCGAGTTGCGTACATATAACGGTTATGGCTATGACGCCAGTCTGACCGGTGAAAAAGTATTCAATTATCTTGGTTCTGCAAAGGACTACACCAGTAAATCTTATGTAGATCCGACGGATAACATGCTTTCGTTCTTCGCTCGCGCAAACTATATTTTGTTTAACCGCTACTATTTCACGGGAACCTTCCGTGCAGATGCTTCGACCCGTTTCGCCAAAGGCAACCAGTGGGGATTCTTCCCGTCCGCTGCTTTTGCATGGCGTATTATTGACGAGGAGTGGATGGAGCCGGCACAAGATGTGATGTCTAACTTCAAGCTTCGTCTGTCCTACGGTTCGGTAGGTAACAACAACGTGGATCTGGGTTATCTCCGTCCTGAGTATCTGGCATCTTCGACCGCTTACAGTGAGGTCTTTGACACGAAGCTGGCAGATGGCGGATCTGATGTGATTGCAGCTAACAACAAGCTGAAATGGGAGACTACCGTAACTCGTGATCTTGGTATCGATTTCGGTTTCTTCAACGAGCGTTTGACCGGAACTGTTGACCTCTATTGGAACACGACCAAAGACCTGATCTTGCGTTACAAGATGGCTGTTGGCGGTTATAACTATCAATACCGTAATATCGGTTCGACCGACAACAAGGGTGTTGAGTTCTCGGTTAACGGTGTAATTCTGGACAAGCGTTCCAAGAGCCTGAGCTACGGATTGAGCGTCAATGCCAATATCTCGCACAACTATAACAAGGTGGTTGACTTAGGTGGAATGGAAGAGTACTTGGTTTCTTCCCAGTGTTTCTCGTCCAACTATGCTAATACGGATTATGAGTTCAAACTCCGTCCGGGTGACAAGGTGGGTAATATCTACGGCTACCAGTCGGCAGGATGGTACACAGCAGAAGACTTCGTTTCTTACAACCCGTCCAACGGTCGTTGGTATGGTGCAGACGGTAAGGCAATCAGCACTATCCTTGGCGAGGCTCGTCCGGGTATGACGAAGATTGTAGATCAGAACGGTGACGGTGTGATTAACGATGAGGACCGCGTAGTACTGGGTAACACTCAGGCAGATATCCAAGGTGGTTTTGGTCTGAACTTCAATATCGGCGGCGACAAGTGGGGTAAGTTTGACCTCAGTGCACAGTTTACCTACAGCGTCGGAAACGAGGTACTGAACCTCTCTGCTCTGGATTACGGAACGATCTTCGACAAGTCCAAACTGCGTAATAACACTGCTGATGTAGCTTACGGTATGCGTTATTCTCTCTTCCGCGCTGACGGAACCTTTATTCCGACAGAGCATGTAGGAGCAAGCGGTAAGGTAGAAGGCGAGGATTATGCCGCATTGACCGCCGCTTTGGCTCAAAGCAATGCGGGTGCCACTACCGCTAACCCGATCAGCGACAATATCGCTTTGACCGACAAGTATGTAGAGGATGCATCTTTCCTCCGTCTGTCTTCTCTGACAATAGGTTATTCATTGCCTGATCGTTGGATCAGCAAGGCTTATATCAAGACTGCACGTATTTTCTTCACGGCTTCGAACCTCTTCTGTGTAACTCCGTATTCGGGTGCAGATCCTGAGGTAGATACCCGTTCGAAGATCAATCCGCTGGCTACAGGAGTTGATTTCTCAGCATTCCCGAAGAGCCGTGCATTTAACTTTGGTATCAACCTTTCTTTCTAATAAATCGTAATCGCGAAAATTAATACTAATATGAAAACAGTAAAGTATATAACGATTTTTGCAGCTGCGTTTGCACTGGTGGGATGCAATTTCTTTGATTCGGAATCGCCTTCTGCCATGGATGCTGCACAGGTGTTCTCTAATCCGAGCAGCACCGAGCAAGTGATAGCCGGCGTATATGAACAATTCGGTCAGGACAAGTCTTTCCGAAACCGTCTGGCTTGCGGCTATCAGGGAATGAATACGGATGTAGAGCACGGAAACAAGAACTCGGGAAAAGCCGAGTGGAATATCTATTCGATGACTCCGACCAGCGGTGATCTCTCGACTGCAAACGGTAAGGATCCCTGGGGCTATCTGAATTCTGCTATCGAGCGTTGCAACAATATCATTGAAGGTATCGAGCAGTATGGTGATACGACGGACAAGAAAATGAAATATTACCTGGGAGAGGCTTATTTCCTCCGTTCGTTCTGCTATTTCCAGATGGTGCAACTCTGGGGCGATGTACCTGCACGTTTCACCTCTATCTCCAAGGATGAAGAGGGATTGAAACTGAAGAAATCGGATCGCACGGATGTGTTGAAGCAGTTGCGTATCGACCTCAAGAAAGCAGCCGAGTATATGCCTTGGTCGAGTGAGTGCCCGGGTACGGCAGCCAATTACACCGGTCGTCCTTCCAAGGGCGCTGCATACGCATTGCTTGCACGTGTGGACTTGACTTATGCCGGTAAGGGTGTTCGTCCTGCTACCTGGAAGAGTGGTCCGGAGTTCCTTGTAGATGATGCCAGTCTTCGTCAGGAACTGAATACCGAGGTAATGTGGGCTTGCGCTCAGATCATCAATAACAGCAATGAGGCAGTCAAGTTCCAGGACAACTATGAAGACATATTCAAGAAGGTTTGCGCAGACGAGACTAACTATTACAACTCCGAGGTGTTCTGGGAGATTGCTTTTGCCGATGGCAGCCGTGGTCAAGTATTGCAGTACAACTGCACCAAGATTGACAAGGCTCTTGGTGGTCTGAAGAACAACGAAGGCGGTTCGAGCAACTCTTCTGTAACGATTGTTCCGACTCTGTATTATGACTTCGAGGATGGAGATGTCCGCCGCGATGTAACGATGGCTCGTTATATCTGGGTATATGATGACGGTTCGGAGTTTAACAGCAGTTCCGATAACGTGGCTCTTGCATTCCCAGGAGTGGATGTGGCAGGTAAAGAGAAGTTCCTTTATCAGAAGAACCAAATGGTGGGTGACTGGTATCTCAATAAATACCGCGTAGAGTGGATGAACCGTAACCGTACAGGAAACGATGACGGTATCAACTTCCCGATCATCCGTTATGCTGATGTGTTGTTAATGGCGGCTGAGGCTTCAATCGGCGGTATCGGCGGTGATATGCCGACTAACACCTACGGCATTGACGGTCAGGCTTGTTTCAATAAGGTGCGTGCACGTGCACATGCGAGTGCCAAAGAACTGACCATGGCTAATCTGCAAGAGGAGCGTAAGTTTGAGTTTACGGGTGAGTATCTCCGTAAGTACGACTTGATGCGTTGGGGTATCCTGAAGGAGACACTGATGACAGCTCACGAGCGTCTGGCAGCCATGAACAACCACGAAGGAGAGTTCGCACAACTGCCGGATACCATCTACTTCAAGTACAAGTATGTAGGCGAGCAGTATAGTTATGCAGCCGGTATCAAGGGTTTTGTGATTGATCCTGATTCAACCTACGGTCTCAAGAAAGGCGAGACCGGTGCTCCGGCAACGTATAGCAAGGAGAACGGCTGGATAAAGACGGCTATCTATCTTGGCTCGTCCGGTCGTGAGTTGGCACGAGACAATTATATGCTCTTTGATCCTGAGTATCCTGATCGTCTGAACGGTCGTCAATATTGGCCTATCTTCTCTGTTAATGTCGGTCAGTCAGAAGGAGCTCTCTGGAACGACTACGACTATGCAGGAAGTGCAGAATAATTCAAATAGATGAAAATCAGAGATTTAATAGTTGTGTGTTGCATGTTGCCATGGTTCATGGCAGCGTGCAACACTGCTAATAATCCAGAGGAGGAGACGATAGATACTAATCCTGAACTGGTGGCGGCATGTGCTCACATAGATGGTGGCGGCGCGGGAGTTACCGGTGGCGACGGAGGAACGATCTATCGGGTCAGCCGTTTGGATGATGCGTTGGATCCTAATACGGGTCGTCCGATGGCAGGTACGTTACGTTATGCCGTTACCCAGACAGGTGCACGGCGTGTGCTTTTCACGACTTCGGGAACCATCCATCTTAACAGCGAGTTGCGTATCAAGACCGGTAGTCTGACTATCGACGGTCAATCGGCCCCGGGCGACGGAATATGTATCGCGGACTACCCGCTCGTGATTAACGCCAGCAACGTCATCGTGCGTTTCATCCGTGTCCGCCTGGGAGATGTGTTCAACACCGAGTTCGACGCTCTTTCGGTAAATGACTCCAAGGGAGTGGTGCTTGATCATCTGTCTTGTTCCTGGTCGGTGGACGAGTGCGTGAGTTGCTATGGCAATGAGGATTTCACGATGCAGTATTGCATTGTTTCCGAATCGCTGAGGCGTTCAGTGCACGGCAAGGGTTCGCATGGTTACGGTGGTATATGGGGTGGTAAGAATGCCTCTTTCCATCATAATCTGCTGGCTCACCATGACAGCCGTAATCCTCGTTTTGACCATGATTATGTCAATTCCAAGTATGCCGGACCGATAGACTACGTGAATAATGTGGTCTATAACTGGGGCGGCAACTCGACTTACGGTGGCGAGGGAACAAGCAAAGGCGCCGGAGGAAGACACATCAATATGGTGAACAACTACTATAAGTACGGTCCGGCAACCAGCAAGAAGACTCGGTTGGTAGATCCGACCGTCTCTTGTGAAAACTGTGCCGATCATCCGGGCGGTACGGTGCAAGCACCGAAGATCTATCTGGCAGGAAACTATATGTACGGCTCAGAGGCCGTGACTTCCGATAACTGGGAAGGGTCAACGGTGAAGACCGCGGCTGTAAAAGCGACCAGCCGCTGGACAGCCGGTCTGACAGCTCTCAAGAATGAGCAGACGGCTGAGAAGGCGTATGAGACAGTGCTGGAGAAAGCCGGATGTTCGCTCTCTCGCGATGCGGTAGATACCCGTATTGTGGGTGAGGTGCGCAACGGTAAATCCACCTATAAGGGCTCTAACGGCTCTACAGGCGGACTGATAGATACGCAATCCGATGTAGACGGCTGGCCGGAGTTGAAGGCTGCAGCTCGTCCTCTGGATTCGGATTATGACGGTATTCCTGATGAATGGGAAACACAGTTTGGCTTGGATCCCAGTGACTCGAATGATGCGAGAGCCACCACTCTTGTTACCGGTCATACGAATTTGGATGTGTATATGTGCCATTTGGTACGGAATTTGTATTGACAGCAGAAAACACAATAAGAAATGAATATGAGAAAATTAGTTCTTTCTGTTTTGGCGCTGGTGAGCGTAGCAGCTATGGCGCAAAACCCTTATGACAAGTATTATACAGCCGATCTTCCTTGTGCAGTAGAGCACGTGCAACCGGTAGTTATTCCCGATTATTCGGTCAGTATCGTGGATTTCGGCGGTGTGAGTGACGGTGTGACAGATAACACGGAGGCTTTTGCGAAAGCGCTCGAGCACCTGAAGAAACAGGGCGGCGGTCACCTGATGGTGCCCGACGGCAAATGGCTGACCGGTCCGATCAAGCTTGTGAGCAATCTGGATCTGCATCTGGCGGACAATGCCGTGATTTTAGGTTCGACCAACAAGGAGTTGTATGTTCAGGAGAATGATTCGCTCCGTGACGGTTCGAAGAAGTGCCATGCGCTGATTTACGGCTCCAAACTGGAGAATGTGTCCATCACCGGTCGTGGAACGATTGACGGTCAAGGTATCTACTGGCGACCGATCAAGCAAAAGAAAGTGGTAGCTCCGGAAGTGGTAGCCGCAGACGGCGATGTATGGGGTGAGGCTTTGGCAATGGGCGGTGTTACAAAGGCAGACGGAGACAGTAAGAAGTGGTTGGTGTGGTATCCGTTCAATTTGGACAAGAAGTTAGGAATACCCAATATCGCTTCTGATCCTATCATTCAGGAGAAGATGCGTCCGCATCTGGTGAATATCACTGATTCGAAGAATGTGCTTTTAGAGAATGTGCATCTGTTGAATTCTCCGAAATTCCATTTTGTGCCTACCCGTATCCAGAACCTGATTATTGACGGTGTTACTATCCGTTGTCCTCATTGGGCGCAGAACGGTGACGCCATGGATCCGGGAAATATCCAAGTGGCGCTGATTGTGAATTGCAATATCTCCTGCGGTGACGACGGTATCTGTATGAAAGGCGGTGTGGGACAAAAAGGTGTAGATGCCGGTCCTCAACGCGATTTCCTGATCACTAATGACACGGTATATCGTGCGCACGGCGGATTTGTAATCGGTTCGGAGTTCAGCGGCGGTATGCAACGTCTGGTAGTAAAAGACTGCCGTTTCGAAGGAACAGATATCGGTTGCCGTTTCAAATCGGCTCCCGGTCGTGGCGGCTGGTGCGAGGATATCTACTGCTATGATATTATCATGAAAGATATCCGCGAGTCCGCTTTCCTTATTTCTTCGGGTTATGCAGATAAGGGCGCAGGTGTCAGTGCCACTGATTCGGATGACAAGAATGCATTCTTCCCCGACTGGTCGAATATCACATTCCGTAATATCACTTGTATCGGTTCGAAGCAGGCGGTAGAGATTCAGGGTCTGAAGGGCAAGCCGGTTCATAACATTCTTTTTGACGGAGTGACTATTATCGGCAACCGAGGCGGAGTGAAGATGGAGTGGGCAGAAAATATCAACTTCACCAACTGCAACATCAACCCGAAGCCGATGCCTATCACGGAGTACAAAAAGATCAAGAATGTCCGTTATAACGGCAAGGATCCTGACGCTGCAGAGTAAAAATAACAAAAAATCTACATTTTTCGGCAGAATGTACTTGCATATGTCCGAAAAATGTAGTAATTTTGCAGTCGATTTTGCAAGAAAGCAATTATTAACAAACTTATATTAACTTAAAATTTGTATTATTATGAAGAAAATTTTCCTTTTCGCAGCTGCTGTTGCTACAGCACTGACCATCAACGCTCAGACAGTCGTTGTACTCAATGAGGTTGCTAACTATCTTGACTTCCAGGCTTTGTCTGAAGCTGATGCTAACATGACAAAGTCTACAGTAACCAGCACCACTCCTTATGAGTTGGCTAATGGTACCAAACTCGTTGGTTTCCTGAAATCCGATGGTACTGAGGCTGCTAATAGCTGGAATGTGAAAGAGAAATATAATACTACTATGCCGACTCCGTCATGGGAAGGTGTTGACTCGTTGAAGGTTGGTACTATGTTCCGTGCCGCTTCCGGTACGACTATCGAACTTGGTGCTTTCACTACGAATGCCGATGGTAAGCTGATTATCTATTATCAGCCGAACGGAGATAGCGAGCGTGGCTTTGAGATCTCTGTTTCTGGTGAAGTAGTTTCCGGTACAAACTTGACCGGTGTTGGTAACAAGATCAACGGTATCCGTCCTGCTTATGCCGGTGAGATTACTCTTCCTGCAGGTTCTTACGATGCAGGTGATGTAGTGATCAAAACTGTGGTTAATACCAGCAATCTCTTCGGTGTACGCATTGAGAAACTTCAGGGTCAGGGCGTAGAGAATATCAAGATCAGCAACAAAGCTACCAAGCGTTTTGAGAATGGTCAGATGGTGATCATCAAGAACGGTGTTAAGTACAACGTAATCGGTGTACAACTCTAATAAGGTTGTTGCATGTATATGTAACGAAATAATAGGCGGGGCATATGCCTCGCCTATTTAGTTTATCCCCCAAACGCTAATGACCGATAGGGAAATTACCAGAACAAGAAAGTGTTATGCATAAGATACGATTTCAGTGGGTGTCTTGTCCTGAAATAAGTTGACA
>DGTP01000017.1:0-58357 GCA_002394335.1 Bacteroidales bacterium UBA4333
TAGCGTAATAACCACACTCTAATTTTATCTCGATGGATACCTAGCATTTGCTGTACCGCAAGAGGCGAGTAGCCTTCTATGCATTTTTGTACAGCCAATAAACGTTCTTCAATTGAATGTTTCTTGTACATATAACAAACCCCAAAAGTTTTGTGTTCAACTTTTGGGGTTCATTACAGGTTGGGGCGGTTTTTCCGTGTTCTATTCTCTATCAGCAGGCTATGCCTGCGGTCTGTATTCTGTCAGGCGCTTGCGCCGGTCTTACAGCGTAGCGGTCCTATTCTCCTTTTTCGAGGCAGAGTGTGCGAGTTGGTTGGTCGCATACCTCTGTAGGGCCGTAGTACTGTATCGGTCCGGGATAGATATAAGATGTATTGGCGTCCGCCCACTCGGCGCGGTGTTTTTTGAGATAGAGGAAAGGTGCACCGTTGAGATCGACCAGTGCTTTCTGGATGACGGGTTTCATCTTACCGTTCCGTTTCTCCATATTAAACATCATCGTGATAGGCACGCCTCCAGCGAGCCACTCTGCCGCCGGTTTGGTGAGGTTACGTACGGAAGACATGTAACCTGTTTTTCCTGCGGCGATGAGGTGTGTAGCGGTGACTCCGAGCGAGTAGCAGTAGTCGGCATCGAAGTTGGACGGCATGGCGCAACGTCCCTCATATCCGAAGAAATGGTTGAGTGCCGAGAACTTGCCTTTGTACTTGCCCTGCGCTTTGAGTTGTGCGAGGCGCTTCTGAACCATTTCGATGAGCAGTTTCTCGGTCTCTATCTGGCTGACCATGACGTTTCCGTGGGGGTCTCGGTCGAGGGTGAGCTGCCGTGCGATGCCTTTCGGCAGCGAGCGGTAGAGGTCGCACGATGCCGGAGTGAGCATGGACTTGACATACTCTCGTTTGGCGTCGTCTCCCTCAAGCGAAGCGAACTCTTCGTTAGCGGCCAGCAGGTCGTTGAGTTCCTGGATGAGGACGCGCATGGCGGGTATGAACTCGATGAGTCCCTCCGGGATGAGGATAGTACCGAAGTTGAGTCCTGAGTTGGCTCTGTCCACAATAACGTCCACTATCTGCTCGACCACGTCGTTGAGGGTCATTTTTTGGGCTTCCACCTCCTCGGAGATGAGGCATATGTTCGGCTGCGACTGTAGAGCGCACTCCAAGGCGATATGGCTTGCTGAGCGTCCCATTAGTCGGATGAAGTGCCAGTATTTCTTAGCGGAATTGGCGTCACGCTGTATGTTTCCGATGAGTTCGGCATAGGTTTTGCAGGCGGTGTCGAAACCGAAAGAGGTCTCGATCATCTCGTTCTTGAGGTCTCCGTCGATGGTTTTCGGGCATCCGATGACCTGAATGCCGCACTGTTTCTGCATGTAATACTCAGCGAGGACGCAGGCGTTGGTATTGGAGTCGTCGCCGCCGATGATGACGATAGCCTTAATACCGAGCTGCTGGCAGATTTTTATACCGTTGTCAAACTGCCAGGTCTCTTCGAGTTTGGTACGACCTGAGCCGATGATATCGAATCCGCCGGTGTTGCGGTACTCGTCGATGATGTCAGATGTCAGTTCCTGGTACTTGCCGTCGATGAGTCCTGAAGGTCCTCCGAGGAAGCCGTAGAGTTTGTTTTCGGGGTTGATGGCTTTGAGTCCGTCGAAGAGGCCAGAGATGACATTGTGTCCGCCGGGAGCCTGTCCTCCGGAGAGGATCACGCCTACATTGAACGGCTCTGAATGCTGACGGCTGCCTTCTGATGGCTCAAACATAATGATCGGCATTCCGTAGGTGTTGGGGAAGAGCGCTTGGATCTCCTCCTGGTCAGCCACCGACTGTGTTTTCTCGCCTTCCACGAGGCGTACGGCGCCCTGCAGTGCTACCGGCATTTTCGGCTGATAGGCTTGACGCGCAATTTGTAATGGACTTTTCTGCATAAGATTAAATTATTTGTGTATTGATTATTTTGGCTTATATATTCATTTGGAAAGCACCTCCCAATGACCGCCTCTGTCCGGCCCGACCCGACGGATGATGCCTTGCGATTGAAGTGCACTCAAATCACGACGAATAGTCCTTGCATCCACTTGGAAATATTTTGCAAGTGATGCGGATGTTTCTAGGACATTTTCTAGGACATTTTCTAGGACATTCTGTCTTCCTGTATCCAGTAAGCGTTGCACTATAAGTCTCTGTCTTTCAGTCAGTTTTCCTGCTATGTTTTCTAGGACATTTACAGTGACATTTTCTGGGACATTTATGGTGACATCCTGTGCATCTTTCTTCCCGCTTTCCGTAGTCCCCATAGCCATCTCAGCCTGTTTGGTCTCGGCAATGTTCAGACGGATACGGAACATATCATCATCGGTGATAGTTGGTTCGGCTCCGAGATAGACAGGAGCATAGTGGTACAAGTTACGCACACCAGTACCCAAATGCTCTGCGCGTCCCATTTGCACGAAGAAATTCGCCAAATGCGGATTCTTGGGATGCGGAGTATAGTTGTTCGGAGTGATAACACCGGCACGTAACGGACGGTTGGCATTCTGTACCAAGACATAATCCTGACGAACATCTATCATGGAAATTGACGGATTAAGATACTCGCGGTGGATAAGCATGTTGGCTACTACCTCACGGAACACTTTATTACGAAGCGAGACACGCTGGTCCCTCTCCATATAGAATGGATCAGGAAAGTATCTCTCGAAGAAGTTCATAATATCCGTGTAGCCGTCAATAATATTGCCGAAGGACGTAAAACGATCGTCGTAACGGTCTGTATTTCTTCGACGGAGGACACAATCTATCTTATAATATGGCAATGCACTTTGAATGATCTCATCTTTGCCAAAGAGCATAAGTGCTGCCAGTGTAAAACCTTCTTCTCCCGTACGCACATCGGTTCGGTAGAGGTTAGCCTGTTTGAAGAAATCCATATCGCTGAGTGCCAACCAGGGATGGTTTTCGCGCATACTATGGATGAGGTTTTTTGCTTTCTCTACGATACCTTCTTTGAAATGCTCTGTCTTCAAATAAGGATAGATAGTGTTCTCGGTATAGCCGGAACTCTTGCGCAAATAGAGTGCGCTTATCTCTGCGTCCGTACGGAGTTCAAAATCGCCGTCCACACTGCGGTCATAAAACTTATTCTTGAACCGGTGGGCTTGGCTGCTTGCGGGCACTTGGATAACAATCACTTGCCGGTTGTCCTCTGTTTCCACAATCTCCGGTTGCAGCAGGAACGACGGTTTGAGGATTTCGCTATTATTGCTGACATTGGCAATGTTCTTGCACATCTGGTCGATAGCACGCGGATTGACACCTTCGGAAATCGAGCCGTCGTCATGCGCCCCTAAAACGATCACCCCGCCGTCGCGGTTAAGGAAAGCGCAAACGGTCTCGAACAAGTTGCCGGGCAACTCGCTCCACGCTTCTTTGTACTCAATCGTACGTTTCTCGCGTTGTTTGGTAATCTGTTTCAGTTCCTCAAATGTCATAAGGACGCCATTTTGCGTGCAAAATTACTGCTTTTTTTTGATATATGCAAGAGTCGCGGCTTTTTTGCTGCTTTTTTGCATAAATTTAGAATGTATTGAGGGTATATTTAGGGTGTAATTTAGGGGTGTTTAGCGGTCATTTACGTTACCATGTCGTTACCACTACGGACGTGTACGTACGGTTTGGGGTGTGTCGGAGAGGTGTTTGAATCGGTTTCCGGGTCCGTTCCGGGTACGTAATAGGTCCGAGAATGGTTAACGATGACTAAGAATATATAAGAACAACTAACGCTCAATTTTTGAACATAGCGTTCGAAAAAAATGCACTGTACTATTTGCACTATTTGCACTTTGGAGGGAGAAAGTGCAGAAAGTGCAAAGCAAAAAAATGACATAAGAAAAGTGAGAATTCTGAGAAATCTCACTTTTCTCAATGCAAATTTTTATAGAACCGGCATAGCAAGCAGAGCAACGAAAGAAGAGGACGTGGCATTCATATACCGTGAACTACCAAGAAAGAAAAACCGCTTGGCGTCACTCGCCAAGCGGAATGAACGGGATAATATCCATGATGAGGACGAAGTCAAATTCTGGATGACATCCGGCAAAATGAACGACGCTTATTTGACTTCTTGCCATTGGAGGGTGTAGATCTTGGCACCGCGGAGGATGAAGATTTGAAAATCACCATTGTCTCAGCCAAAACTCATTAAAGATGTCACTTTCGGTTTCCTCGTAAATGTAATTTTTCTCATCTCCGTGTTGGAATTTCTCCGGCAACAAATCATAGAATTGTAAAGCCTTGAATCCTTTCTTCCCTTCTGATTTCGTTTTTTCTATCTCAATTCCGTAGATTTCTTCTATATTCTCTTGTTCATGGCAGGTAACTAACTTATAGCTTCTGTTCGCTTTAGGCACATACACCTCTTTGTTATTGTCATAATACTCATCGAATTTCTTTTTATAATCTACAAGTTGGTTTTCACGGAGTTTGGAATAGTACTTATTCTCAATAAGAATAGCATAGGTTTGAGTAGATTCTCCAACTTTAATGACCACTTCTACACACAAATCCATGTATTGCCATTCTTTCCAAACCTTAACAGATTCAATTTTCGTATCATCAGTAATTGAGAAATCGTCCAACAACACTCCAAGCATATACCTGCAATAACGGCATAGCATAGGTTTCTCAATGAGATATTTATCTACGGCATGCCTTAGTGAGTAAGACATAATGTAGTCCATAACGATCTCTGCCTTACCGTCACCTTCGGAATTATCTTTCATCAACAAGGATTCTTCCATAAAATACTAATTTAAAAGTTTACCAATAATCGAATATTTCTTGCCGTTAGGCATAAGGATGTATATATTGCCATTTTCTATATACTTAACAGGTCTTTCTGCGGATTTATCATAAATATCCTCTATGCCTTGGCTTTTTGGTGTAGCTGTATAAGTAGCTGTGTATGTAGCATCTCCCACTACGGGAACAATTTCCGGCGACCACTTATCAAAAGTATAGGTATATTTGTCGTCCTCTTCTTTTGTCGGAACACCTTTGGGGTAGATAGGCAAAGAGCCATATTCCCACAAACTAGCCGACAAAATACTATCGTCACTCATGAAAGTAATCGTATATTTATTTAGTGTAGCATTGTATGTAGCTTTATAAGTAGCATCTTTGGTCACGGTTACAACGCGAGGCGACCAGCCTGCAAAAGTATATGAATACTGCGCATCGCCTGTTTTTTGAGGGTCTTCTGGAAGAACCGGTGTCGCTCCATATTCATATTCTTGTTCAACGAGAATAGTATCATTCTCATCGACAAATCGGATAGTAAATATCTGAGGTGCGAAAATAGCAGTAATTGTTGTGTCCTGTGTCAATGTAATTGTTCGTGGATTCTCAGTTACACCGTCCGACCATTGTACGAAATTGTTCCCCCTATAAGGGAATGCAGCAAGAGTTGAAGAACAAACATTTCCCCCCGAAGTAGTATAGCCTCTTAAAGAGTCAGAAGAAGAGACATTGAATTCATATATATTTGGTCGGTATTGTATATTATACTTATTCCAATTTGACATCTGATATGCCTCTAAATGACCGCAGGGTACATAGATGGGAATAGTATCAGCTGTAATAGGATGTACTTTTGAAATAACAGGTGGTATTTCGGCATGTATTACAATTTCCATTGGCGCGAAAGAACCCCAACGGTCAAAAGCATAGTTACCAATTTCTGCTATATTACTACCTATTACTACGGAAGATAAAGTACGACACCACGCAAAAGCATACTCACCTATACTTACGACACTATTTGGAATTGAAATAGCGGATAATTTTTCACACTTATAAAATGCATTATTACCAATAAATTGAACCTTGTTAGGGATAACTATAGAATCCAATGAAACGCAATAACTGAAACATGCATCACCAATAGTTAAAACACTATCAGGGATATCAAATGTTTTAAATGGGCAACTGGCAAATGCATGATTGCCAAGTGTTGTAATACTTTGTGGTAAAGATACGGAGACTAATCCTGAGCCATAAAATGCACTATCACCAATGCTTGTTACATTATTGGGAATCTCTATTGATTTCAATGCCTTACAAGAATAAAACACCTCATCTTCAATATAAGACAATCTATGGGGCAAGATTGCTGATTCCAATTTTTTGCATTTATAGAATGCGCCGGCACCAAGGGTTTCTACACTTTCAGGAATAGTTACTGACGTAAAATTATTGCAATCTTGGAAAGCATGATCTCCTATATATTTCAATTTATTTGGTAACTCAAATGAAAGCAGCTTACTACAACCAGCGAAAGCGCGCCGACCTATAGAGTCAACAGTATTAGGGATAGTAATTGATTTCAAATTAGAACATTCGCCAAAAACAGATGGGCTGATACTGGTAACACTATTGGGAATAATAACGGAATCTAATTTAGAACAACCATAAAACGCAGCCGTGTCAATATGTGTTAAGCTATTAGGTAATTGCACTTTTGTTAGATTCTCACATTGAGAAAATGCATTCCTCTTTATACTTTTTAATCCTTCTGGTAAATACAAAGAATCAAAAGCGCATTTACTAAATGACAGCTCTCCTATAGTATCGAGGCTTCTAGGGAATATTATATTTTTAAGATTAGAGCATCCAAAGAATGCCCAATTACCTATTCGCGTAACACCATTTAACAATGTTACGGATGTGATATTTTTTAAATAACTGAATGTATACTCTCCAACACCTTTCACATTACTTCCAATAATAAATTCTTTCACTTGCTGACCGAAGATAGCACCGATATTAGAACCTCCAAGCCCAGCAAATACTGAATATGTTTTATTAACTAATGAATCTGAGTTTAAGGTAACTGATATCAAACTATCGCAGCCGCTAAACGCATTCTTTTCTATATTTACAACACTTTTTCCAATGCTTATAGAATGTAGCTTCTTGCAGTTCAAAAAAGTATTTTCCTTGATAGAAACTACGCTATCAGGTATCACAATAGATGTGAGATTACTACAGTTCGAAAAAGCTTTGCTTTCTATGCTAACTACTTTATCTGGTAATGTTAAAGATGTGAGATTTTTACAGTTTGAAAAAGCTCCGCCCCCTATATATAGGGTATTCTCTTTTATTGTATAATTTGTTAGCGTAGTATCAGTAACTTCAATCAAATATGTTCCTGCATAACGAATACTATCAATTACAGGCAAACTGCTACAACCCTCAAAAATACTGTTCCCAAAACTCTTGATAGAAGTTGGAAATACCACTGTGTTCAAACTAATACAATTTATAAAAGCATTATAACCTATAGTAGCAATACTATTGGGAATGACTACAGATGTGAGTTTCCCACAATTAGCAAAGGCTTCTCTATCTATGCTTGTAATGGTATATGTTATCCCATTATTATCAATAGAGGTCGGTATCACAAGGCTAGTGGTATCGCTGTCCCAACAACTACCATAAACAACGCGTTTTTTTTCATAATAATAACCATTATAAAAGTCCATTTGTTCAACGTTCTTGTAAGTGACTTTTGCGGTTTGGCTTACAGACTCTAACTCGTAATACAATACTCCAATTTTGACTTTTTGAGCAAATGCTGTTCCTACGCTGGTCATGAGCGCAAGACAGACAATTAAAATTTTTCTTTTCATATTGCTATTATTTTGAGGTTAATTATTCACAAATACAACAAAAGCGTGAATGTTATCCACGCTCATTCTCCTTAACTAGGTTCTGGTATTACCTTTGTACAAGAATAAACAATAACGTCCACGCCCGATATGTTTGTCCCTCCCACCCATTAACGGGCGAGAACTGAATATAACATATCCACGAGGACGTCTATTGCACTATCTTGTTTTGGGTACACAAATTTACCAGATTCAGTTAAGCCAAAACAAGCGTCAATAAACGCCTTTTAAATACTATGTGCTCACTTTTTTATGCTGCTGAGTTCAGCGAAATCACGATGGGATTATTAATCCGCACGCAACTTGCGTGCAAAGGTACAACTTTTTTTTGAATTATGCAAATAAATTGTTATTTTTTGCTTATGTACAAAACAAAAGGCGCAAAGGCTCAAACCTTTGCGCCTAATTGGTTACGTATATCACAGACTACATATCTCCTGACCAGCCGTGACCTAAGTCCCAATGTTCGTCATACCGGAACTCAAAATACGGCAGAGCAAAGTATTTTTCCAACAATGCCGTTAATTCGTCTTCGATATCTTTTGCCCATTGCCCGACAAAGACCACAAAGTGATCTACACTCCATGACACACGTCCGCGAGGTACTTGGGTGTAATCGCCTTTAAACTTAGTGGGCTCGTTTTTAGCCAATGCCCGGAAATACTGCTTTTGCCAAATCTGACGGTGAAGTGTCTGATAGTTGATATAGGGAATCCCTTTATCTGCCGCATCCTCAACCATCTTGGGCGTCAGTTCTTTCTTGTACACACCGAAAAAATCATGCTCCTCCGGATCATACCAAAAGATTCCGACAGCCGGCATCGGTTCGTCAAACGACTTCATGTCTGCCATGATAGTTTCTTTTTCGCTTTTTGTTAATGTGGTCATATACTTATGTTTCAATTTACTTACCGTTTTGGTCGCTTTCAATCAGTTTGAGCAGTTGCTCCACCGCCTCTTCCTGCGGGATGTTCTTGAGCACGCACTCCTTGCCGCGGTAAAGCGATATACGGTCACGGCCTGCGCCCACGTAGCCATAGTCGGCATCCGCCATTTCGCCGGGACCGTTGACGATACAGCCCATGACGGCTATCTTCAGACCTGTCAGATGGGCAGTCGCTTTCTTGACTTCGGCGACTGTTTTCTGGAGGTCAAAGAGCGTCCTTCCGCAACCCGGACAGGATATATACTCCGTTTTATATATACGCACGCGCGAGGCTTGCAGGATATCCTTGCCGAGGAAGTTGAGCTTGGTCTCGGAGAAAGACGGGTTGCAGAGTTCAATCTCTCCGGCGGAATACTCCCACAGCAGTCTGCCGCACTCGGCAGCCGCCTGCAGGCAGAACAACTGCCAGTCGTCCTCCATGGAGGAGTAACGGATGGTGGGGCGGTCGCCTATCTGGTCCAAGACCTCGGCTGTCACCTCGCCCGTATAGCGTGGCGAATGAGGATCGGCGAAATAGTTCACCAGGTCGCGCGCCACGGGAATCTCGTTTTCCGGCGCCTCGCTCAGGCTCACGCGGACGGTATCGCCGATGCCATCCGCCAAGAGGGCACCTATACCCACCGCCGACTTAATACGTCCGTCTTCGCCTTCGCCGGCTTCGGTGACTCCCAAGTGGAGCGGATAGTCCATCCGTTCGCGTGCCATCCGCTTGACAAGCAGGCGGACGGTATCGACCATGACGCGTGTGTTGGACGCCTTGACAGAGATGACGATATTCATGAACTGTTGCGCCCAAGCAATCCGCAGAAACTCCATGACCGACTCCACCATTCCCTCCGGTGTGTCGCCGTAACGATCCATCATCCGTTCGCTGAGCGAACCGTGGTTAACACCGATGCGGATGGCAGTGCCATACTCGCGGCAGATATCAAGGAGCCGTAGAAAGCGCTCCTCCAGCTTGGAGGCGTCCTTGCTGTAGTTGCCGGGGTTAATTCGCACTTTCTCCACCACCTTGGCGGCAGCCTCTGCTACCTCGGCCTGGAAATGTACGTCCGCCACCAAGGGCACGGAGGTCAGCACCTGTTCGTGGATTTGGCTTAGCGACTCCACCTCGCGCAAACCCTGTGTGGTGTAACGCAGCAGTTCGGCGCCCGCCTCTATACAGCGGCGCGCCTGTTCCACGGAGGCGTCGATATCGTTGGTAGAAGTGTTCGCCATCGTCTGAACACGGATGGGGTTGTCCCCTCCGATACAGATATTCCCCACCTCTACCGGATGGGTGGAACGGCGGTTATATGTCAGTTTTATTTGCATATAAAGTATAAAAAAACTCTTTTTATGGCTATTTTTACTAAAAAATGCGTAATTTTTGCAAAAATATTTGCGTATGTCAAAAAAAAGCAGTACCTTTGTCGTCGCTTTTGAAAAAAGGCGTTGAATCAGTAGCTCAGCAGGTAGAGCACATCCCTTTTAAGGATGGGGTCCTGGGTTCGAGCCCCAGCTGGTTCACAGAAAGAGAGCAAGCGCTCTCTTTTTTGTTATATTTCCACGGTAAACGGATTAACATATTGTACAACCCCATTCTCGCTAAAAATAAGCGGTTGGTTATCTCGCCTGTGTTGCTCCACAAGTTTGCGATAAGATTGTTTCAAGCCGACATTTAGTTTGGCTTCAAGTTCTCTTTCACTCATATCTTTGTATTAACTGGTTCCACATTTCCGGTTCATATATCTGCGCGCCGTCTGCGGTCTTTCCGCATTTTGCAACCAACATAGACTCTCCGTGTGCATTATTATACACCAACACACTGTCGCAAATAGGCATATATAGATGTATGAGGTTGGTAATTCCCCGTTTGAAACGCCTGCGGATGTCTTCTTCGGGGATGTTATGTCCGCCGTTTCTTACACGCTGCGCAACACGTTTGATGGCTTGATCTTCTGTTTCCAGATAGAAGAAAATCAAATGCACCTTATATCCTGCCGTTTGTGCGCGCCGCACAAGCTGTACATATGAACGTGTAGCAAGGGTAGTCTCTATGGCGAAATCTACTTTTTGCGACAGCAACTCTTCTATGCGCTTCAACATGATTTTACCTGCCAGAAAAGCCACCGTTTCCGGTGCAAAAGGCGATAAACCCCGCGCAATTTCATCCGCATTGACGAAGTTGGGGCAATGCAACACATCCGGCAGCAAGGTAAATGAAGCCGTTGTTTTGCCTGCGCCATTAGGACCTGCAATGATATATAAATTCGGATGTTGCATGTACTTCACCAATTTTGCTTGCAAAATTACTACAAAAAATCCGAATGTGCAAATATAAAATGCTTTTTTACCCTTAAACCTATAAAAAAAGCGCCCACGATGGTTCGTGAACGCCCTGAAAGGTTTGGAGGAGCCGGTATTATAACTCTCCGCCAAGGAGATTATAGCGTTTGCCGTTCCTCTCAATAACGATTTGCCCGTTGCGGAGTACTTTCTTAATACCGGATTTTTCTTCGTCGCCTGCAACGGGGTCTATTCCCTGGTGCTTTTTGGGGTATTCAAAACGACCTACAATGCGGTAGTTCCAGCCGGGATTGGTCAGAATGAGTGAATAGTTTCCTTCCTCGGTCAGGGTGACGGAGATTTCTCCTTGGAAAGTCTGACTTTGCGGCATTTTCCTGAGCCCGGGTGCGCTGTTTGCAGAGGTGTTGGACAATTGGTAGGTAATCGTCTCGCCGGAGGACTCTTTGATAGTCAGTTCATCGCCTTTCAGCGTAGCAACTACTTGGTTCGGATCCACGGGATCAACGGTAGAAGAGCCCGGGTCATCTCCGGTATAGGAGAACAAAGGAATGGTGTCTGTAGGAGTAGCATAAGGATCATAATTATATACACAACCATACTGCTCGCCCAATTCAGACACATAGACTTGCTCGCCGTTTTTGTAGGCACAAAGGAGCACTTGCCCGCAACTACATGCACAATCCGGTCCTGGGCAAAATTGTCCTGCAGGGCCATCCGACAAGCCGACACCTTCTGTCCAATAGATAGTCCAAGGTATTATATGTTCTCCGTCGCTATCTGAAAGAATATATTCCACTTCGATGGTAAATACTCTTGGCGTTTCATCAGAAATACTGAGTACCGTTGCATTATAGCCGTTCGGGCATCGTTCAGGATCTCCTCCGTACCAAAGATTAGTCAATTTATCCCCCACTTTGGCATTGAAGTTATAGAGCAGGTACTCATGTGCGCTGCCTGCCGGAATATAATAAATAACACCGGATTCGCTTTCCCGCATAGCTCCTTTGTATTTCCCGTTTTCTTCCAATCGCGCATAAGGTGTAAAGTTATAATAACTGGGGTATGCGATAATAGTGTCCTTTGTCAAACGCTGGGTTACTGTATGGTAGATCTCCTCAGGCGATGTAATCAGACCCACTTCCATTACATTCCATGTGTCGCAAAGGTGGTGTGGTTTTGTTGAAGGGATACCGTTAAATTCGCAGCCATACCGTTCTGATTTAGAAGATGAATAGACTTGCTCGCCGTTTTTGTAGGCGCAGAGGAGTGTGTAAACGCCTATATCAGCCGGAACGTCAGGAACTACAGCCATTCCCATCGGTGTTTCCGGAGAACCGACACCTTCTATCCATCGGATAGGGAAATAATCGTTAGACTCATCGCCAAACTTGACACCAATGGTGAAAATTCTCGGACTTTCATTACTGATTGCTTGGACCACACCTTGATAATCTCTTCCAAATCCACCGACCCACAGATTCGACAAAGTGTCCCCCACTTGTGCGTTAAAAGCATATAGAAGATATTCATGCGTGCTGTCCGCCGGCACATAATAGATGTCTCTGTTGGTTCCTTCGCGCATTGCTCCTTTATAATACGTATTGGACCCTTCTTGTTCCATCAACTTGACATAGTTCACATCTTGGATGAGAGTATCCGTTGTTAAGCGATATATTAATGTTTGCAGTCTGCAATAAATTCCGGCACAAGAAAACGGCTCATGTAGCACATTCCATTCGTCGCAGAGGGATGGGAGTTTGTCGTTCTGCGCGTAAGTGTATCGTCTCAAGTATTGGTAATAGAAACTCGGCCCTTCATCGCCTCCGTTGGCTGCATACATCCATTCTATTTCATTTTCTGTCAATTTATAAATCGTAACAGGCGTTGGAATACCTTCTTCTACAGGATCGGAAGAAGAAAACATGCCTTCCGCAGTAAGTAGCCATGTGCCATTCTCTTTCTTATCTATGGAGTATGGTACGATGTCGGAATAATGCGCATACCCGGATGCTTGGTCTAAGACGACTTTATAAATAGAATTATTTTCTATAATGTAATTTGTATAATTCACATTATGCGTGGAGAACCATCTTGTGCCGGCATCACCGGTAGGTGTTGACACGGTCTCTTTGTAAACTTCCCATTCTCCGGTTAACTGTGTAATGTCTGTTTCCGGAAAAAAGATATGTGTGACATGTATAAAGTCGTAGTGTCCTTCAAGATAGTGATTTCCTTCTATTATGGCAAAAGATCCGATAGAAATGGTGTCAAGGATGGCAAGCACTTGCGGATCGTCGCTTACCAAATAATAGTGTTCCCCGGATGCTAACACAATGGTTAGACATGGCGGACATATTTCGTCCGGTTCGCATGGAAAACCTTCAGCTTGGAAAGTTCCGCCAATACGAATGGGTTGTTCGGTACTTGTCTGTGCTGCCGGCATACACCAGTTGCTTGCCTCGTTGGTCATCCACACGCTGCTTACTAAAGTAAGCATAAGCGTAAAAATAATCTTTCTCATAGTATTGCTAAATTATGTAGTTTCTCTTGTAACTGCCCGCCGGAGACACCGAGTTTGCGGGCAGTGAGGTCTTTTTGTTTGCCAATGCTCTTGGGTGAGCAGTTGAGCATTTCGGCTATTTCCTTGTGGCTCAAGCCAATAAGAACGAGCACGCAGATACGGATGTCTTGTTCGTTCAGACCGCGTGCTTGCAGTTTGCCGGTAAGGGCATTAAAACGCTTGTCCGTCTGAGCGCAGAAAGCTTGGAAATCTGTCCATTCCAGCTCATGCCGCAGGTCTTTTGCTTCCCGCAGTTGGCGGATATGCTGCTCCAATTCAAACCGGCGTGTCCGCTCAAAATGTGTTTTCTCGGCATGTAAGCGCTTCTGCCTTCTCGCAATGACTGCTCCCCATGCCAACAATCCGCCACCCAAGGCGAGGAGTAGTATAAGAGACCTGAAAGAGGAATGTTTCTCCGGACTCAATTCCTGTTTCAGAATATCTACGGCTTTGGTCAGTTCGCCATGCCGCTCTTTGATTGCTTTCTGTACATCCGCGCGCTGCGATGAGAGGGTGAGGAGCGAGTCTTTACCTACCTCAGGGTCATTGTGAGTCAGGATATAATAGAGGTCGTCCAGATAGAACAGGTTCGTCGTCCTCGGCAGCAAAAGCCGTGCATAATATGCCGCCGAGTCGTCTGTATGTAAAAAGGAATACGCCTGCGCGCAAAGCATTAGTTGGTAGTCCGATGCATTCGAAGATGAGGTGTAATAAAGCACCGAGTCATATTCTTTGGCAAAGAAACAGGCTGCAGCCCGAGTCTCTGAAATCTTGTCGGTCAAGGGCGGCGCCGGATAGCAATGCACGGCAGAGTCGATGAGCAGCAAAGCGCTGTCTTTATGACCCATAGCCGCTTGTTCCCACGCCATATTATTGAGCGCGTACGCATAGGCGAGCGTGTCATCGGTCTTTCGGAAATGCGTTGCACTCATCCGATACACTTCAAATGCCGTCTCATGGTCGTTCGCCTGGCGGCACATGTTCGCCATATTCGAGTACACGCGCCCCAAGAGCATTTCGTCTTCCGTTCCGCTCTGCGCAGCTTGGATAAAGACCCGCATCGCCTCCACGGGTTTGCCTTCCTCGCGGAGCGTTTTGCCTTCTTCGTACAGAGCGACCGGATTGCTCAAGAGCAGAACAGATAATATGGTTGGTATAAAAGCAAACATAGTGTTTCTCAAATCCGGTGCAAAATTACTGCTTTTTGGGCAACTATGCAAGAGAAAGGCTTTGAAAAAGACAAATTACAAGTCTTTAGATGTCAGCCTTTTATGGAAACAAATGTTTGAAAAAAGCCCAAAGTTCCCGTTTTTGCCTATTGTTTCATCGGTCGTATTGAAAAAATCTTTGCCTTAGTACGCCACGGACAAAGCGGTAAAAAAATATACACACATTGCTATCGCGCGTCGCTACGCGCGTTTCTTCGGTTGTGATTTATCTCACTTGTTTTCTAAGTTGTCGCATTTTTTGCTCCAACTGGAGCAACTGTCGCATTTTTCCTTACATCACAATGTTGACAATCCTGCCGGGAACGACGATGATCTTCTTGGGGGTGTTGCCGGCAAGGTATTTGGCGGTGTCTTCGTGGGCAAGGACAAGTTTCTCCACCTCCTCTTTCGGGGTGTCCTTCGGGCACTCGAACGTGAAACGCACCTTGCCGTTGAACTGCACAGGGTATTTCTGCGTGTCCTCAACCAAGTATGCCTCGTTGCAAACGGGCCACGATTCGTTTACAACGAAATTGCTGATTGCTGATTGCTGATTGCTGATTGCTTGGCACTTATGCCACATTTCTTCCGCGATGTGCGGTGCATAAGGCGCAAGAAGAACGGCAATCGGTTCCAAGATAGCGCGTTTGTTGCACTTAAGCGCACTTAACTCATTCTGCGCAATCATGAACGCAGGGATAGACGTGTTGAACGAGAAGTTCTCGATGTCCCACGTGATCTTCTTAATCAGTTTATGCAGGGAGCGGAGTTCCTCTTTCGTCGGCTCCTCGTCGGTAATATTCTCGTACATGTTCCAGAGACGTTTGAGGAAACGGTGCACGCCGTCGATACCGTTGGTATCCCACGGTTTGGACATCTCCAGCGGACCGAGGAACATCTCATACAGACGCAGCGTGTCGGCGCCGAACTTGGCAATCACATCGTCCGGATTGACCACATTGAACATCGACTTACTCATTTTCTCTACCGCCCAACCGCAGATATATTGCTTGGCACCGGCGGTGTAGCCTGTCAGTTCGGACGATGTACCGTCCGCAAAGACGAACTCGGCGTTCTTGAACTCCGGCATCCACGCGCGGAAAGCGTTGATATCCAGCACATCGTTGTTGACGATATTCACATTCACGTGAATAGGCTGCACTTTGTCCTTGTATTCGGGGTTGTAGATGAGGTTGTAGCTGATATAGAGGTTGCCCGTCGCGCCCTCGCCGATATAGCGATAGACGAAGTTCGAACGGCCCTGGATCATACCTTGGTTGATGAGTTTCTTGAACGGCTCGTCCTCGCAGATATAGCCGAGGTCATAGAGGAACTTGTTCCAGAAACGGCTGTAAATCAGGTGTCCCGTAGCGTGCTCCGAACCGCCCAAATACAAGTCCACCTGACGCCAGTATTCATTCGCTTGTTTGCTTACCAGCGCTTGGTCGTTGTGGTTGTCCATGTACCGCAGATAGTACGCCGACGAACCTGCAAAGCCCGGCATCGTGCAGAGCTCCAGCGGGAAGACGGTCTTGTTGTCAATCAGCGATTTATCCACTACCTTTTTGTTCTTTTCGTCCCACGCCCAGATGGCGGCATTGCCCAACGGCGGTTCGCCTGTCTCGGTGGGTTTGAAGTCCGACACCTCCGGCAGTTCGAGCGGCAGACACTCTTCGGGCAACGTATAAGGCATGCCGTCCTTGTAGTATATCGGGAAAGGTTCTCCCCAATAACGTTGGCGACTAAATATAGCGTCACGCAGACGGTAGTTGACTTTCACACGGCCTAATCCTGTATTGGTAATATATTCCTTCATGGCTTGGATGGCCTCTTTGACCTCCATGCCGTTGAGGAAACCGGAGTTGATCATCTTGCCCTCTTTGGCGTCGAACGACTCCTCGGAGACATCTGCACCTTCAATCAGCGGAATAATCGGCAGGTTGAAATGTTTGGCGAAGGCGTAGTCGCGGCTGTCGTGTGCCGGCACTGCCATGATAGCGCCCGTGCCGTAGCCTGCGAGCACGTAGTCGGAGATATAAATAGGTATCTCGCCCTGTGTCAGCGGATTGATGGCATAGGAGCCTGTGAACACGCCCGTCACTTTGCGGTCGGCAATACGCTCACGCTCCGTGCGGTTCTTGCAGCGGGTGAGGTAAGCCTCCACTTCTTCGCGCTGCTCGTCGGTCACCACGCGCTGCACGTACTCGCTCTCTGGCGCCAAGACCATGAATGTCACGCCAAACACCGTATCCGCACGAGTGGTGAAGATGGTCATTGGAAATTCATCCTTCGTACCTCGTACATCTGTCCTTCGTACATAAAAGTTCATTTCTGCGCCTTCGGAGCGCCCGATCCAGTTGCGCTGGGTCTCTTTGAGGCTCTCGGTCCAGTCGATGCGGTCCAAGCCCTCCAACAGACGGCCTGCATACGCACTCACGCGCAGACACCACTGCCGCATGACGCGTTGCTCTACCGGGTAACCGCCACGGACACTCAACCCCTCACTCACCTCGTCGTTGGCAAGCACTGTACCGAGTTTCGGACACCAGTTGACTTTCGTGTCTGCGAGGTACGCGATACGGTAGTTCATCAGCCGCTCCTGTTTCTCGCGTTCGGAGAGAGTAGCCCATTTCGGGTCATTTGCCTCGAACTCTGCAACCAGTTTGCTAATCGGCTGTGCTTTCTGCGTCTTGGGGTCGAAATAGCTGTTGAACATCTGCACGAACGCCCACTGCGTCCATTTGTAGAACGCCGGATCGCACGTGCGCACCTCACGATTCCAGTCGTAGCAGAAACCGATTTTCTTAAGTTGCTCGATATAGCGGTCGATATTCTTGAAGGTCGTCTCCTGCGGGTGCGTACCGGTCTGAATGGCGTACTGCTCAGCCGGCAGACCGTAGCTGTCAAAACCCATCGGGTGGAGCACGTTAAAGCCCTTCAGACGTTTGTAACGGCTGTAGATATCACTGGCGATATAGCCCAGCGGGTGACCGACATGCAGTCCCGCTCCCGAAGGATAAGGGAACATATCCAACACATAGTAGTGCGGCTTGTCGGACTCGTTGGAAACGGTATAAACGCCGTTCTCTTCCCACGCCTTTTGCCACTTTTTCTCAATCTCTGAAAAATTATATTCCATACTTAAAAACAAATTTGCGTGCAAATTTACTACAAAAAATCCGAATACGCAAATTATTCTTGAATAAATTTGCTATTTGCTGGATTTTGCGAACGTAATTCCGGGGGAAACGTAGTGGCGGAGTCCGAATTTACTACTTTTTTTTGATATATGCAAGAAGTACAGGTATTTTGTAGATTTTTTGCGTGTATTTAGCCTCCGTTTATTCTTCAATGAGACTCTATTTAGCCTTCATTCCCGTTACCATCTCGTTACCATTACGTACGTCACCGTCCCGTTTTTTATCCGCTTGTTGCCCGAAAAAGTTTCCTATTATTAAGATTTAGATGTTATACCAACCTCTGCCCAAAAGGTGCTTAAGGTCAGCATAAGGTGTGCTATTTGAACCGATTTTGAAACGAAGTTGAAAAGTGTAAGATTATTAAGAATCAGCGAACCCGTGAATTGTAGCCGTCAATCAGCCACTCTCAAGCCACTCTCGCGCCACTTCAGTACATGGCACAAGTCAAGGTTGGTTCATTCAAAGATTCTCGCCATTTCGTTCTTTCAATTATTACAGTTGGGATGATTAATAAGAAGATAATATTAATATATTTCATTAGACAAAAAAGAGAAAATTTCTCGCTCACGTTCTGTTAATGAATTAGTAAAGATACGATTATCTATTTGGAATTTTTGGATAAACAATCTGCATAAGTAGGCTAAATAATGACATGACTCATACAAAGGAAATTCAATATTATCTTGTTGAGAATAAAATTGAGAAAGCCCAATATATGTTGGATGAGAATGCATACTGAAATAACCGTAGTTTAATGCTAAATCAAGACTATTGCCATACAAATACTGCCACGCACTATCGTATGACAACTTTTTCGTAACGTATTTATCTCCATCTTTAACAACCGTAAAGACTGCGTTCCCGTTTAAAATACCTTCAAACTGACTTTTGATACATTTTTTTGCTAAATCATTATTGCGTAATGCCTCTTTAAGTTCTTCGATTCTTTTATTTGCATTCTGTCTTTCCACCTCAAATTCGGGCAAATTCCCTTTTACCTTGTTCTTTTCACTACTAAGAATCCAAGATTTCCATATCATTTCTCTTTGATTCACGTCATTAGTATAGCAAAATAAATAATAGAACATTGCCAAGTGTTCATATACAGACCGAGTTAATGGCATTGTTTTATATTCATCTACTAATGCGCAGATTTTTCCGTTGCGCTCTGTGGTGATTCCCTCGAATGATACCTTGTGATTGCTAATATGGAAACTTGTTGCTCTTTGCAGAAACGCAAAAGCAATATTGTTTTGCTCTTTTTGCAGCGATTGCGACAAATGGTCTAACATATAAAATATAATTTGATTAGCTATTCTGATAACAAAGTTAGACAAGTCTAATACTATTTTTCGTTTTACGCTATTCGGTATGTTTTCATACATTGGGGATGCTGCATATGCTATTCCAGATAACATATTATTACCATTTATTGGGATGTTAAGTTCTATAATACCATTTCCCAAATCTTGGGCATATAACCCATCACAATCTTTCATAAACAATGATCTTTGCTTTTTTATCTTTGTTCATAGTCCTTCTTAAAGAACCATTTATATCCCTTATGAGATTTTCGTATACCATTACAGCAAGCAGAAATCTTCTTATAGTCAAACCCTATTGCTTCCCGTGCGCTACTGTATTCAGCTACAAAATTTCCATCCATATCGCATTGAACTATAGGTTTAGTACCGGCTACAAAACTTTTGTGATATTGTTCGTGGGATGCTATATCTTGCATCTTTATCTTATGATGAAATAACCAATTAACCATATTGCGATGTTCTTTAGCAAAACTGGCTGTAGATGGATACTGCTTTAGAGTTTTTACGATAGTCTCCAAATCAAAATCAAGTGGAGGATGCTGTCTTTTAATATTAGCAAAAACAATATTGTTCCATTTACTTTTACAAATTCTTGTGTATGCACTTGGATATTTTTCTCGGAACTCAGATATAGTCACGCATCCTTTTGCTAAATCGCAGCATCTTTCTATCGTCCAATATTGTATTCCCTTGTTACCATACGGTTTATTTTGAGGCATAATAGAATCAATCCAACCATATTTTGAAGCAACGTAATATGTGGAATAATCATTTTGTTTCCACTCTGACCTATTAGAATATATAGATGCTCTTTCTTTGCATTGTTCAAACGTATATCCATCATCAAGAAGATGCCCTCCTAAGCCGCCAGTTTTAGTTCTATTAATCGGGATATAACCGAGAGAAAGATAGTGTTGCAATATTTCCCCTTCTCTGAGAGATGCTTCATCTTTGGGTAGATAATCCGTGATTTGTATAACCGATGGTATGTCTATTTTGTGTAATATAGCAAATTTATTAACTGAACTACGAGCTGTTGATCGATGTTCTTTATCTCGTTTTGTAATGTTGCCTGTAAGTCCAACATAAACGTGTTTAAGATCATCTTGTTCAAAAAGATATGCATAAATACATCTTCTATAGCGGTTCCCGACTGCATTCATGTGGGCGCAGATTTCGTCTAACCAGTTCATGCGCAAAGCCTTATAGTACTCACCAGGACTTTGTTTCTCAAATGCACTTCTGGAACTGAATGACTTTGCAGCCTTCATGCAATCCTCTTTGGTGTACATTTGTCGACATCTGGAACAACCATCGTAACTAGTCACTACTCTCCTATAAATGAAACTATGCCAACTCATTTCCCATGTCTCATTATGGAGAGTGCAACGTAGTTTGATACGAGTATTCCGATCCGCTTGATATTTAAAAGGAAGAACTAATTCATAAGGAGTTCCCTCAAGTTTAGACGATATTCTGTTTAGAACTTCATCTTGTGAAAGTTTTTGTCTGCTCTTTGTCGTGCGTTGCTCTTTTCCGCAGACATGGCAGCCATATCCGCGTAAATGTCTGTATGGCGCTTGTTGAAACTCTCCATGTTCTGGACAAATAATACAAACTTTCGTCTTGGAATTCACATACTCCACCTTGGAATAATCGTACTTATCCCCATGAACGGCTTTCGCCTTTTGTATGAATTCTTCGGTGGTCATGAAGCGTCAGTTTGCGAATGATTAATTAGATTTGTTTTGTGATGTAAGAGGCTTTTCTCCCATAACTTCTTCCCATGTTTCATCTAACATATCAATTATTTCTTTTTCTGTGGCAATTTTTATATTAGTGTCAATATCATACTTATCTAATTCTTTTCCTGTAATTGGTTTCTCCCAAATCCAGCGTGCTAACAAGAAACTGATAAAATAAATAGCTCCATATATAATCATTGTACAAATCGTAATGGCAATAAATAGAATAATTGGCTCATCATTATTTCTGTTGCCAAATATTTGCAATATAAAGCCGCAAAGCAAGCATAATACTGATAAAAAAGTTAGATATGTTTTCCTACATTGACCGACAAATAATTCATGGCTGTATCTAATATCATCTCCTTCTCTTTCTGAAAAACTATTCATAAAGAAAGTTCTGACAAAATCTCTTTTTTTAATAGGAATAGCATGAACTAACAGAGCTATTGAACCTACTATTTGACACGAAACAGAAAGAATATACACAAAATTATTATATACAATAGCCATAAATACTAATATTTTTAGGATAGTAATGATTATTGTCATCAGTTAAATATCTTTCTAAAGAATGAGAACAAACCGGTTTCTTCCTGTGGTTGATCTTCTTGTTCCAATGGTTCTTGTACATTCTCAATTTGCGCAGGCACAACTTTTCCATTCTCCAAAGCTGCCTTAAATGCAAGTATCAGGTTTCCGCACATTTCCGCATCATCAAGCGCGTTATGGTGGTGTTGCTCGCTCACTCCAAATCTGCGACAAACCGCATCCAATGTGTGCGTACCTTCGCCTTCTTCGTATATATCTAATTGCTTTTCTACATCCTTAGATAAATATAGCGTATCATAGATATTTTCGTACTTGAGCGAGGTCTTCAATCCATAGAAGGCAATCGTATCGCGCAAACAACCTTTTTCTACAGATGCATTATGTGCAACCAAAGGCAGGTCTCCAACGAACTTTTCTATCTCGGGCAGAATACTTCTCATCGTCCGCTCTGACACCAAATCTTCCTCGCGGAAACCATGGATGCGTGTTAATGCGAATCCAGTCTTTCCTTCATACTCAAACGGTGGACGGATTAAACTATAATATCGATCCACTTGCTTGCCGTCTTTGTATTTGACTAAGCCAACCGAACAAGCAGAAACACGTTGCGCATAAAGAGTCTCAAAATCTATGCTAACATACGAATCCGGCAGTAGAATCAGCTTCGAAACAGGAGTTGCCATACTCGGCATGTTTCTCCAATTATGGCTGAATTTAAATAGGATATATAGATTACTTCCTTTGAACATTACTTCACATTCACGATGCGAAAGAGCTTTTGCCAGAGTTGGAGCAACTGGGGCTGTAAAACTAAGTGGAGAAGCTTTGTGCGATTCAATGAACAAAAGATTTGGACCTTCATCCGGGAATCTATATAGCAAATCGCCTTCCTCATAATTTGGGAACTTTCTTGCCTCCTCCGGTTCTACAAAGAAGGGTTGCCGATATTCTCTACGTGCATTAGATTCGTATCTTACATCATCAATGCGAGCATCAACTAATCGCTGATATAGAACCCAAGGTACGTTTTGTACTCCCAATTTCTTTTCCACCGCTTTAGTCGGATTAGACAACCATGTTTGCATGTCTCGTTTTATTAAACGAATACGCTCATCTAATTCTGCAAATAGTTGTGCTTTGGCTTGTTCTGCTGCTTCTTGTTTGGCTCGTTTTTTAGCCTCGTTCGCTGCATGTGCTTCGCGTTGTGGTTGTAAGCCGCATTCGGGACAACCGCAAGAGGAATTGAGAATCGAGTTAGGCAGTCTGGAGAATGCTCCATGTGTTGGGCAAATGAGCGTTACAGGAGTTGTGGAACTTTCATAAACGAACTGCTCCAAGCCAAACTTATCTCCACATTTCTCATGGAGTTTTGCAAGAAACTTTTCGCCTTTCTCACATTTAGGACATCCTTTACCATCCAAGTGCTCGCGCGCATAAACTTGGAACTCACCATGTACAGGGCAAATGATCGTAACACGATGGTCTCTATTCTTGTACTCAACCTTACTATAATCGTAGCGGTCGCCGTAAATCTCTTTGGCTTCCGCTATAAATGATTCCGTTGTTACCGTACGTCGGCACAAATCCAAACTGCGATTGCCCGTTTGTGGTGTTTGTTCTTCTGTATCCATAGTGTTTCTCCTTTCTGCGCAAAATTTGCGCAAAGATACTAAATAAATTTGAGATATGCAAATTTGCGGAAAGAAAATGCGTAGCAATGTTAGTGCCACGCATAAAGATTACCAATCATCTTCAGTATCTGTAGATTTCGGTGCATAGTGCTCATTAAGCCAAGTTAAATAATACGCGGGATAACTCATTGTTTTGGCAAGTACGTTAATCATTGCCCTTGCATGAAGATCTCTATCGTTCTTTGAGAAATCTTTATAATGATGGAATGGATCCAAACTAAGTAGAGGATATTTGCTAGTATATTTATCTCCTATATGATAAGTCAAATACGGCACTGTTACTTTAATTTTTACTCTATCCTCTTTGAACTTAAAATCAAAGAATATATCTGCATTAAAATAGTTAAGCAAAAGGAATACTTGTAGATAAGCTAATTTATTGAAATGCCCCTGAAAAAATATAGATTTATCGGTGCTACCTTGTACCACATTGGCGCGAATTGTAGATGTGAAATTGAAATAGTACTGCAAGAAATCAAGCGTTATATCTTTCAGTTTTGGCAAGTCCAGTGTGTCTGTTGATTTGATAACATACTCATATTCTATCTCTCCCTTTTCATTTACACGATATGCCGTACTATCAACTATAGCCTTTGCCCAAACTACATCAGACGGCTGATCCTGTTTTATTTGATTCCACCGTGTGATAGTTTCTCCTATTTTATCACATGAGAATTGCTCTGCAAAGCATCCAATGCTCAGCAAACTAAGTACAATAAATGCGAATAACTTTTTCATATCGATTTAAATTTTAAATTAACAAAAGTGCGAGTCTCTTATCGCGCAACCAAGGCAGCCCTGCAAGGAAACCTTTGTCCATTCTAAGAAACTCACACAAATTCGTGTAAGCATCTATTATGAATGGACAAAAACATACCTATAGATATGCTGCCATATGTATTATTTCAGAGCTTTATTTCCGTCAGTTTTGCAGGGCTTTCGGTTTACGCGAAATAATAGTAATGCTTATTATTTTAATATGTTATCGCGCAACGCTTTGCGCTTGTTTTATGTCCTTCTGTTTAACGTCAGAGAGTGACGATATTTTCTTCTTTATTTTGCCATCAGTTGGCGTTGTTCGCTGAGGGTATATTACGCCGTTGCTGCGTCATAGACGTAATTTCTGTATAACCACTCGCCGTTGATATTGGCTTGCGTTTTGTCTATGCTCTGTATCGGCGAAAACGAGATTAAGTTGTTAGAATAGCGCGTTAAATACTTTAGCGTTTCAACCGATGCTAACTCGCGCAACTCTTTGCGGACAATAGAAGATATCGCCTTATACTCCTTAGGCGTATAAAGCAACTTGACAATCTCCAACTTCTTTTGGGAATAGTACACTTTCACCTTGTTTTGCTCTATTGTCAAAACGCCCAGACTTAACCGCTCTTTAATCTCCGGACGGATGTCTGCGTAAATAATGCTGTATTGAAGATTATTTTCCATAATTACTGTTCGATTTTAAACATTCCACAAAATTCTCCCATGTGGTTCTCAACCATTCCGGAGAGAATAATTCTTCTGCTTTGCTCTCAATTTTATTAACAGGAACAGCCCATTCTTTCGGCATTCCGGCTAATAACCCCACTTGTTTTTTGCTACGATTGATACATGGTAAATAATCTTTTTCTAATTCTTCTACCGCCTTTTCTAACTGCTTCGATGAGACAGATTTGACAATATGTGCAAATATATCTGCGCCAAGAATACTATCCGTTTCTGTCAGTTGCGACATAGGAAAATCAAAAGTCACGTTATTCAGTATTCCTCCATAGTCTATGGATATCAAACGTTCGTTTTCTATATCATACAGCAAATTCGCATTGTTATACGTGCGATCCTCATTGGCTATCCAGAAGTCAAAAAGGGCGATTTTGAGTAATTGGTACAAGGTATTCGCATTTGCTTCCACTTGACGGAAAGTTGTCGGTGTAATATCTATAACACCTTCTATTTTCTTGAAGCCGATAGATGGAGCAGATGAACTATGCGAAGCGGTCACTGATGCCCAATGCGCCGGCATAATCTGCAACAAGGCGAATGACGGAGTGTCGATTCTCCAAGCCTCTGCAAACACGGCTCCAATATACTCGCAAGCCAGTTTATAGGCTATAGTAGCATTCGGGCGCATGTACTTGCAAATATACTGCTGCGTATCCGAGCACAATACCAACACAGGTAAATCACCTGTCATGTATTGCTTGGATATTTCCTGAATACTATGTAAATGCTGTATTTCCATCGTCTTTGCAACTTTCGGCTGCAAAGTTACTGATTTTTTTTGACATATGCAAGGGTTCGGGGACTTTTTTGCCAAATAGGATGCAATTATCCCTTTTTTGTTCTCTCTTGCCGATTATTAAGACGCCCCCCTAAGACAAAAGCAAGTGACATTTCTGCCACTTGCCTTTGTAATCTATTTATCTTCCTTATCATCGGACGGTAATTCTTCTGCTTTGCTTTCTTCTAACGGACGGATGTGGTCCGAAGCGCGTTCAGATGAAATGACGGAATGACCTAAACGACTCTCAATGTCCGCACGGGCGTTACGAGCGACCTCGCCACCTTCTTTGGCAGTCTGGCGACTCTGAGCCATGCCTTTTGGATTACGCTGACGAGATATTTCCGTGGCAGTCACTTCGGCAAGCGTATTCAGGGCCAACTCCACATTCGTCATGTTATCACGCAAGTTCTCTTTGGTCAGACCTTTGTGGCGTTTGTATTCACCGGTGGTCATTCCGCTCCAAGCCTGCGTGAGGACATTCGTGAGAATCGCAAAATCCTTCTGCTCCGTTACACCGGAACGCTTCCATTCATCGGTCAACTCTTTGCGCATCTCAATGGAGCGCATCCTTTCGTTAATCCATTTGTCGGAATAACCTTGGCGGCGATAGTCCTCCACTGCCATTTGGAAGCTCAGCTCCGGATCTATCATCTGGTCTATGCGCTGTTCGCCTAACTTAGCCAACCACTGTTTGACAGGCTCCGCTTTCTTGGATGGGATAGACTGAATGAGACGGAAAATACCTTGTAAATCAGCCGCTTGAACTTTTCTCCGTTTTCCATCAAAAGCTCTCATTTCAACAGGGGTACAAATTGTACCCCACTTGGAATCTAATTCCGAATCACGTGCGCGCATTTTCTTAATGTATTGCTTGACATCGGCACTATCCGTTAACACTTGTACTATATCTACAATAGAGAAATAGTACTTTTCCTGCTCGGCGTCCCACACAATGCGAACACGCTTTCCTTCAAAGAGTTGTATGGCAAAATTATCGTCCATTTTTATGATTAAAGATTAAAGAATAAGGAATAAGGAATAAAGACTTAAATGCTTCGTCTATAGTCGCTATCCTTATTATCGTTGCCTTCCGGCACTATATGTTGTCTAAAATTATACACTCTTTTTTGCAAACTCTCTATATGCGTAATCATCGAATAGTAATTCTCCGTACTAATATATGCGCGGCGATATGCTATTTCGACTTGTGTCTCTAACTCATAGAGCGAACCCAACGCTATTGCCAGAAACCGTGAAAAATCGCGATCACTATCCTTACCGGAACCTTCAGCTATGTTAGACGGCACAGACACGGCTGCACGCTGCATCTGCGATGCAAGACCGTACACTTCACTTTTAGGAAAAGCGTCTGTCATGACGTACACCGTGTCTGCCAATTCTACGGAGTCTATCCATATATCTAACTTGCGAAAATTATGCATTGATCCGCTAGTTCATTTTCATCTTTATTCTTTCAGCGAAGCGATCCTTACTCCTTCAGCGAAGCGGTCAGAGAAGTTTCTTTACTTGGTCATAGACGTTCTGGGCGGTGAAACCGAGTTTCTCGTCGAGGACCTTGTACGGGGCGGAGAAACCGAAGGAGTTGAGACCCCAGATGGCACCGTTTTCGCCGACGAGACCTTCGAGGGTGCAAGGCAGGCCTGCGGTCATACCGAAACGCTTGATACCCTTCGGGAGGACGGAGTCTTGGTACTCTTGGGGCTGCTCACGGAAGAGACCTTCGGACGGCACACTGACGATCTGCAGGCGGATTCCTTCTGCACGGAGCAGCTCGGCACCGGCGAGAAGAGTTGAAACCTCCGAACCGGAAGCCAAGAGGACTACCTGCGGGTTCTCATCTTTGGAGACGATGTATGCGCCTTTGCGGAAGCCTTCGAGGTTGACGTTAGGCACCGGAGCGATGTCCTGACGGCTGAGAATGAGGGCTGTCGGGGTTGCGGTGTTCTCTATTGCCAAACGCCATGCGAGGGTGGTCTCCTCGGCATCCGCCGGACGGAGAACGAGCATGGAGGGCTTGCCGGAATGGTTGTGCAGTTTCTCCATGAGACGGATCTGCGCCTCTTGCTCCACAGGCTCGTGGGTCGGACCGTCTTCGCCGACACGGAAGGCGTCGTGGCTCCAGATGAATTTCACAGGAAGTTCCATGAGGGCAGCCATGCGGACTGCGGGTTTCATATAGTCGCTGAAGACGAAGAACGTACCGCAGGCAGGGATGATACCGCCGTGGAGTGCCATACCGATCATGACGCATGCCATGGTGAGTTCGGACACACCGGCTTGCAGGAACTGACCGGAGAAATCGCCTTTCTTGAAGGCGTGGGTCTTCTTCAAGAAACCGTCGGTCTTGTCGCTATTACTCAAGTCGGCGGACGAAACAATCATATTGCCTACGTTCTCTGCAAGGAAACCGAGTACAACGCCGCTGGCGTTACGGGTAGCCGCACCTGCTTTCTGCTGGATGAGAGACCAATCAATGCAGGGCGTCTCGCCGGACATGAAGGTCTCGTATTCGTTTGCTGCCAGCGGGTTAGCCTGCTTCCATTCGTAGTACGCCTCGTATTTCTTGTTGCACAACTCGCGCAACTCGGCCGCGCGGTCGTCGTACAGTTTCTTCACTTCGGGGAAGATCTGGAACGGGTCTTCGGGGTTGCCACCGAGGTGTTCGATTGTCTTTTCGAAGGATGCACCGGCTTTGGAGAGCGGTGCGCCGTGGGTGGAGCACTTGCCTTCCCAGTTCTCGCCTTCGGCGGTCACGCAGCCCTTGCCCATGGTTGTATGACCGATGATGAGGGACGGCTCTCCTTTGTGGGCTTTCGCTTTGATGATGGCTTCACGAATAGCGTCGGGGTTGTTGCCCGGAATCTCCTGCACGTACCAGCCCCATGCCTTGTATTTGGCAGCTACGTCTTCGGAGGTCACTTCGCCGCAACCCGTGGAGAGCTGGATGGTGTTCGAGTCATAGAACATAACGAGGTTGTCGAGTCCGAGGTGTCCTGCCAAACGGCCTGCACCCTGTGAAATCTCCTCCTGCACGCCGCCGTCGGAGATGAAAGCATAGATAGTCGGGTTGTGGATCTCTCCGTAACGTTGATTGAACCACTTAGCGGCGATGGCTGCACCAACCGCAAAGGTGTGTCCCTGACCGAGCGGACCGGAGGTGTTCTCAATCATCCGCTCAATCTCACGCTCTGGGTGTCCGGGCGTCACCGAACCCCATTGACGGAGGTTCTGGAGGTCTTCGAGCGTGAACTTGCCTGCCAAGCAGAGCTGTCCGTAGAGCATCGGAGCCATGTGACCCGGATCCAAGAAGAAACGGTCGCGTGCTTCCCAACCCGGATTCTCCGGGTCGTATTCAAGGAACTCACTGAAGAGCACATTGATAAAGTCTGCACCACCCATAGCACCGCCCGGGTGTCCACTCTTTGCTTTCTCTACTGCGGCTGCCGCCAAAATACGGATGTTATCCGCTGCACGATTCAAAACTTGTGTCGAATTCATGATAGTAATATTTTGTTTATTTTTATTCTTTGTATTGGTGTAGCATTGGCTTAACCTCAGCTTTGACCGTCGTTCGACCGTCGATATTGAAAGGTATTTTAACAGTTACAATCTCCTCTACAAATTCCGTTAAAATCTCCAGCCGATGTAGTAGTTCACTCCCCAGCCGATGTTATCCCTGTCACCGAAGCCCGGAATATAGATGGGGTGTATCTCATTGATAAGAGCCATATCGCTCTGGCGTGTGAAGAGACATTTGAGTCGTCCCATCCATCCCATATACAACGCTCCGCCGTCTTTTCCCGTAGTTTTGGAGTTGCGTCCTTCCACTTTGCAAATCTCCACTTGGCACCCCGCCACGATCTCTCCCCAACAGTCTGCCCGTACACCGCGAGGGTCACTTGTGAGAGTGGAAGCCTCAGTGGAAGAGTTTGCCGGTGTAAGGTGGTGTGAATAGCCTTGCACGGACGTTCCCAGACGTACACCGATCAAGAGTGCGTGGGGCGATTCGGGGTGTTTCTTGAGCGGATGTATGTCACAACCTATACGCATAAATCCCCCGTGTCCGTTATACGCTATACTATCTCCGCGCGATGTGTTACCGCCGGAGTATCCCAGTTCGAGAGTCGGATAGAAACGGTTTGCCAACCGCACATTAGCCGCCAGTTCATAGTGCTGGATCTGCCATTTGTTAGCAGCCGGCATTATGATGGGCGAGGCTATGTCCAGTTTGATCTGAGTGCCGCCGTAAATGCTGTCGTTACGCGCAAAAGAAGAAGGAATAAGAAGCAAGGAAAAAAGACTAAACAATATTAGCCGACGGAAAGAAGTCTTTAATCCCTGAACGAACATGGCGGACTATTCTTTTAGCGAATCCATTACATTAGTTCTTTCGCCTCTTTTTTCAAATCCTCCAGCGCCTTGTCGGTCGGCGTGACGCCATTCTCGGCATAAGCTTTGACGAGGGCTGTTGCATACGTCTGCGAGGTCGCCTCAGGCGGCAGTTGCGAAGCGATGGAGATGACGAAAGCCGCCATCTGATCGCGTGCATTCACAATCTCGTCCCAGACCTCCTCGGAGACATAGACCTGCTGGCTCTGGTTATGGTCAAACTCCACGCGGATTGTCTGGAGCAGGTATTGCTGTGTCTGCAACAGCGACCAGTTGGTCAGCGCAGCCGGATCCTTCTGGCGCAAATCCAGGAGCAGGTGCTCCGGTTTGGTACGCTCCAAGAATAAAGTCAGACGCTCGTAGGCGCGCAAGCGAATGGGAGAGATAGCCTTCTGCGACTCCCGTTTCAACTCCCACTGACGCTTGCGCTCCTCGTTGCGGAACTGCGAATGTTGTATCATCCATAGACCCGCAAAAATCACAACCGCCAGCAGAATAACCAAAACTATCGTTGTTGTAGTATTCATTGCTGTTGTAATTAATTCGGGCACAAAGATACAAAGAATTTTTGAAATCTCCAAATAATAGTTATTATTTGCGCCGATTTTGGGTTATATCGAAGCTTTGATACTTACTTTTGCCCAAGCACCGGGTTGCAAAACACCTCCGTAATCGTAGTAACGGGTATTGGTCATGTTGGTACATTCGGCACTGACACGGAGATAACTGTTCTGCCAAAAGACCGATCCGTCCAAGAGCCATACAGGGCGGTAATCCTGCACTGTTCCCGTCACATCGTTATACTGTCCCTCGCGTTTCTGGAACCTCACCGTCCATGAGGCGCCAAAACCTTTGTAGATACCATGTTCGAGATGAAGGGTGAGTTTATGGCTCAGGTAGTCCAGATAGCGCGAGCCGCTTTCTTTGAGATCCAGATCAAGGTAGGTATAGGCATAGTCCACCGAGACACAGCGCAGCCATTCGTTAAGACGATAAGCAGCGGATAGTTCCACTCCGGTAGCATTCACACGCTGCTGATTTTGTGCATGATACGGGCGTTTGGTATCATTCGGCACATAGACCCAGTCGATGATATTCCTTCCCCACCGATAATACCAGTTGGCTGCCAGAGAGAGCTGTCCCCACCCTTTTTTATTGTTATGGGATGATGGGGCGCCGAAGGTTCCTTTATAGCCCACGGAGAGAAGCCATGCCTCTTCGGGTTTGAGGTTCCGGTTGCCCAACTGATTACCGGCATTATAATAGAGGTCGGTGAAAGTAGGCATTCTCAGCGAGCGGTTGGAATTGAGATAAACATGGTTCATCGGATAGAACTCGTAGCCTATATTGGCATCGCCGCCCATGTGATAGCCGAACCGGGTGTTGTAAGTACCGTTTATACCGAGGGAAGCCGAGAGTCCACGATAATAAAACCGCTGCTCGGCAAAATAGTTGACATGAAACCTGTTATCCCCTCTCACGAGATCCAAGACCCGCACATCGGCAAGATCAAATCCCTCTACATTAGGCACTTGCCCGTTAGGATTGATTGTGTCGCCAAGGTTCGTGGAGTGGATATTATCGTTGCGGACACCGATACCGAACGAGGTAAGACCGATCTGCGAGTTATAATGTGCAGAAAGTGAGGCCGTTGCTGTTTGGGAGAAATGGAAATTGCCGTAAAGCCGCTGCCCCCGGTGCCACTCATAACGGTCATAATTGGCGCGATAGGCAGCCTGTGCTTCTATTCTCCACGCATCCAAACGATGAGTATATCGCGCCGAAGCGAAAGCGGTTCGGGTAGCGTCGAACTGATCCTGGCTGCCGAAGCCGTATCCCATGCCCAAACCGGCGTCTTTCCATTGCGCACCCGCCTGTACATCCAATCCCTGCCAGCGCACCTGCGCGTAGAGGTTAGCCTGTTTGTAGTCGGAGTTGTGGAGGGCGGTCTGCTCTTTTTCGCCAGGCGAGGGCGCATAATAGCCGTCTGCTCGGTTGTAGTCGGCAGAGAGGTTGATCTGCGTCTTACCGGCGGAAAGAGAAGCAGCCAGTTCGGGATTGACCAAGCCGTTCATACCGGCAGTGAGTTTGAGAGACAACCCTTTAGCGGCGGACTGATCGTCCTTTTTGCCCTTTCGGGTGACGATATTGATCGCCCCTGAGAAGGCACCCGAAAGACTTGCGGACGTACCCTGCAACACTTCCACCCGCTCGATGAGTTCGGTTGAGAGAGGCAGATTGAGGGTGTAGTGTCCGGTCTGGGCGTCATTGAGCGCCACGCCGTTGAGCATCACCAGCACCTGGTCGAAAGTACCGCCGCGCATACTGATATCCGCCTGAGAGCCCCCCACCCCACGAGTACGCACATCCACCCCCGGCAGATATTGGAGAATATCTGCTACAGTCCGGATAGGTAAGGCTTCAATCTCGTCGTGGGAGACTTGCGTAATGAGTCGGTACGCTTCCGAATGAACTTCAGCTTTGTTTGCCACTACCAGCACCTCCTGAAGACTAAGTTGCCGGGTGGACGACAGCGCGGTGTCCTTCGGGACACCCTCATCCGCTTCTACGAGACCTGCTGCGCCAAAGAGCAATGCGGCAGAAAGAGCCACAGAGCGACCTTGTTTGAGCATCTCCAAGTCGGCCATATACGCGCTTACGCGACCTATTGTCACCTCACGATGGAGGGAACAAAAGACCGCATAAGCTTTGTGACAGAACCGACGAAAGCGGATAGAACGCTTTAGTTGATAATTCTTGTACATTTTATTTAATCATGTCTGCACCGAAATATGGTTGCAGCGCTTTAGGAATGCGTATTCCTTCGGGGGTCTGGTTGTTCTCCAAGAGAGCAGCCACGATGCGCGGAAGAGCCAGAGCCGAACCGTTGAGGGTGTGACAGAGCGTCACTTTCTTGTCCTCCGCACGGCGGTAACGGCATTTTAAGCGGTTCGCCTGATAGGTGTCGAAATTGGATGTCGAACTAACCTCGAGCCAACGGTGCTGTGCCTCGGAATAGACCTCGAAGTCATAGCAGAGAGCAGCCGTGAAGGACATATCTCCACCGGAGAGACGCAAGATACGGTACGGCAACTCCAACTTTTGGAGCAAACCTTCTACGTGGGCGAGCATCTCTTTGTGGGACGCGTCAGAGTGTTCCGGCGTGTCAATACGCACGATCTCAATCTTCGAAAACTCGTGCAGACGGTTCAGACCGCGCACATCCTTGCCATACGAACCTGCCTCGCGACGGAAACACTCGGTGTAGGCGCAGTTCTTGATAGGCAGTTGCGCCTCGTCTATGATCACATCGCGGTATAGGTTGGTCACCGGTACTTCGGCTGTAGGGATGAGATAGAGGTCATCCACCTCGCAGTGGTACATCTGCCCCTCTTTGTCCGGCAGCTGACCTGTGCCGTAACCCGAAGCGGCGTTGACTACCGTAGGCGGCATGATTTCCGTATAACCGGCTTTGTTCGCCTCGGCAAGGAAGAAATTGATGAGTGCGCGTTGCAGGCGTGCGCCTTGGCCGATATAGACGGGGAATCCTGCTCCGGAGATTTTCACACCGAGGTCAAAGTCTATCAAATTATACTTTTTCGCCAGTTCCCAGTGGGGCAGTTTCTCACTCTTGGCGATGCGCTCTGCAGCGATAGCTTCGTCGGTAGCGCCATCCCAGTCACGGAGCGCCACGGCACCGTTTTTGGCGATAGCATCGATCATCGGTTGGTTGGGCCAGTTGCCGATGGTGACAGCGAGGTTGTCCTCTGCGGAAGCCCCGTCGGGCACAATATCGTAAGGCACATTGGGGATGGTGAGCAATAGTTTGGTCTGCGCCTCCTCTGCCTCTGACATTTTCGCGTCATACTCAGCGATCTGTGCTTTGAGTGCTCCTGTCTGCGCTTTGGCGGCTTCCGCCTCTTCGCGTTTGCCCTGCGCCATAAGCATACCGATCGACTTGCTGATCTTATTCATTTCCGCTGCTGCACTATCCTTCTGAACCTGCGCAGCTTTGCGTTCTCCGTCCAAACGGAGCACCTCGTCTATCGCCTCTGCAGCTCCGGCAAAGTGTTTTTTCTCCAAACCCGCTATCACACGGGCTTTATCGTCGTAGATTTGTTTTAATGTTAACATAAAACCATTTACTATTTATTCATTTACCATTTGTTCATTTAATCAAATAAAAATCTCCCACCTGAGCCGAAGCTTCGGTAGGAGATTTTGCATGTGTGTCTCCGCCGATTAAGCTTCAGCTGCCACCGGCTGGATGGAGACGTACGACTTGTTGTTGCGACGTTTGCGGAAGGTTACGATACCATCGCAGAGTGCAAACAATGTGTGGTCGCTACCCATACCCATGTTTTCACCTGGGTTGTGTACGGTACCACGCTGACGTACGATAATGTTACCTGCCTTTGCGAATTGACCACCAAAGATCTTCACGCCAAGACGTTTGCTTTCTGATTCACGGCCGTTCTTAGAACTACCGACACCTTTCTTGTGTGCCATACTCTGTTGTCCTTTCTTTTAAGCAATAACAATTTCTTTAACTACGACATTCGTCAGATCCTGACGGTGTCCGTTCAGTTTGCGATAACCTTTGCGGCGTTTTTTGTGGAATACCAACACTTTGTCACCGCGGCACTCGTTGTCGAGCACTTCGCAAACCACTTTAGCGCCCTTCACATAAGGAGCACCGACTTTTACTTTGCCATCGTTGTCGATGAGCAGAACGTTCTCAAACTCAACCGTTGCGCCCTTTTCGAGCTCGTTCATGCGGTTGATGAACAGTTTCTTGCCAGCCTCTACTCTAAACTGCTGGCCTTTCATTTCTACAATTGCGTACATTGACGATTGTTTTAATGTGTTATAGCGAACAGGCGTTCCTCTTTCTGTGCGCTGCTGTCGAAACTCATACGCTGCGACGGACACTTACTAAGCCTAATCCGCAAAATCCTAAATGCCTTTTTTCCCGTGTGCGAGGCACACTCGACAAAAAGCGTGCAAAATTACTACTTTTTTCCGACATACGCAAATTTTTTCGTGACTTTTTACGATTTTCTACATAAAAATATGCAAAAATATCCCAAAAATCACTCCTCACAAAGATATATTTCAGCATTTTGGCCGGTATTATACCAATATTATATTGAGTACACTAAAAAAAGTAAAGTTCGTAATTTGAGAAAAAAACTCCTTTTTTATTTGCATATATCCAAAATAATTTGTACCTTTGCGCTACAATTTAGAAAAACCTGTTTTTACCATGAAGAAGATTTGGATTTTATTCCTTTCCTGTATTTTCTTGACAGGCTGTTATCACAAGACTGACAGTCCCCGCGGATCGTGGGCTAAAGGAGCCGACTTGAGTTGGCTGAGCGAAATGGAGAAAGACAGTATGTTTGACTACGACTGTATCGCCTCCATGCGCGAAATGGGAATGAACGCGGTGCGCCTGCGCGTGTGGGTGAACCATAAGACCGGTTGGAGCAACAAAGCCGACATGCTATCCCTTGCCAAACGCGCCGCCAAACAAGGGCAACGTCTCATGATTGATATCCATTATTCGGATTTCTTCGCCGACCCGGCGCACCAGACCATTCCCGAGGCCTGGCAAGGATACGACTATCCGCAGCTTCTGGAAGCCGTTCGAGAGCACACCCTCGACATTCTCAACACACTCAAAGAAGAAGGCATCCGCCCGGAATGGGTGCAGATAGGCAACGAGACGCCAAACGGCATGCTTTGGCCTGTGGGCAAAGTAAACAAGGACCAGGGCGAGTGGGAGCATTATGCCGCCTTTACCGCTATAGGGTACGAAGCCGCCAAAGAGGTCTTCAGTGATATTATTGTGATCGTACACGTGGACAATGCTTATGAGCAGCGCGACTGGTTCTGGCAATCAATGAGCAAAAACGGCGGGAAATGGGACATGATAGGTCTTTCGCACTACCCTATGATGAGTGCCTGGAACGGCAACAAGACTTGGCAGGAGATGAACCAACTGGCAGAAGATAATATCCGTCGTCTGATTCGCCAATGGCATTGTCCGGTGATGGTAGCCGAAATTGGAATGTTCGCCAATGACAGCACCTCGGTGAAAGTAATGGCTGATTTTGTGCGCCGTGCCGAAAGTATCGATTCATGCGCCGGTATTTTCTACTGGGAGCCGGAATGTTACGGCGGATGGCGTCCTGAAGAGTATATTCCGCTGGGATGGAACGGCTACGATATGGGAGCGTTCACACCGGAAGGAAAGCCTTCTGAAGTGATGCGCGTACTGCTGTCATCTGATGTCCAACGATAAAAAACACCACCATGAACACTTATTCGCCCAAAGATGTATTCGAGCAAAGCCGGGTGGCACAACTGGAGCAACTGCCGGTAACGCTCTATGAAACGCCACAAGCAGGTGCACTGGCGGTAGCCCGCCATATAGCGGATGAGATACGCGACCGGCAAGCCAAGGGACAGAAATTCGTTGTTTCGCTGGCTCCCGGTAGATCCACAAGCGATGTATATGCCGAACTGGTGCGAATGTACCGTGAAGAAGGATTGAGTTTCAAAAACGTAGAGTTCTTTGACCTCTACGAATACTATCCGCTCGCGGATGACAGGCTCGGTAATCATGCCCAACTCAGCCGGCAGCTACTGGACTTGGTAGATATTCCGAAAGAAAATATCCACAATATCCCCGGCAACATGCCTAAGGAAGATATCCTTTCATTCTGCCGCGAATACGAGTGGCAAATAGCTCAGGCAGGAGGTATTGATTTTCAGTTATTAGGCATCGGGCGATGCGGTAATATAGCCTTTAATCAGCCGGGCTCATCGTTTATATCTTCTACGCGGTTGGTGGTACTGGATAACAACTCCCGCGAAGATGCCAAGATCATGTTCGGTTCGGTGGACCAAGTGCCTGTGAGTGCGGTAACGATGGGCATCGACACTATTCTACAAGCCAGAGAAGTGATGATCATAGCGTGGGGAGAACATAAATCCGGCATTGTGCGCAAAGCGGTGGAAGGCGAATATAATGTATCCTGTCCGGCATCCGCACTACAACACCACAAGCACACTGCCGTGCTTCTGGATATAAGTGCCGCAGCGGCTCTCACACGAATGGCGACACCCTGGGTGGTGAGATCATGTGAGTGGGACGACCGGCTGATACGCCGTGCAGTCGTTTGGCTTTGCCGGCAGACCGAAAAACCTATTCTCAAACTCACCAACAAGGATTACAACGACTACGGACTGAGTGAATTGATCACCCGTTTTGAGTCGGCTTACAACTGTAATATCAAAGTCTTTAACGACCTCCAACACACTATTACCGGATGGCCTGGAGGAAAGCCCAACGCCGATGACACCAATCGTCCCGAGCGGGCTATACCGTTCCCCAAAGACATACTCATCTTCTCGCCCCACCCGGACGACGATGTGATTTCCATGGGCGGCACATTTGCCCGACTTATCAAACAAGGGCATAATGTCCACGTAGCGTATGAGACCAGTGGCTGTATTGCTGTCTGCGATGACGAAGTGATCCGGTTCTTGGATTTTGTGAGAGGTTACGCTGACCTTGGGCTGCTCCAGGGGGGAGATGCCTATCACAAATACGAGGAGTACATGCACTTCCTTAAAGACGAAAAAATCGGCGACCAGGACACACGGGAAATTCTTGACCTCAAAGCACTGATACGCCGGGGCGAAGCCACTGCTGCGTGCCGGTATATGGGACTTGAAACGGATCATATACACTTCCTGAACCTGCCTTTCTATGAAACCGGCTCTATACACAAAGCTCCTTTGGGAGATGCTGATATTTCCATTGTACGAAAAATTCTGGAGGAGATCCGTCCGCATGAGATGTTCGTAGCCGGCGATTTGGCAGATCCGCATGGCACTCACCGTGTTTGCTGGGAAGCGGTCTTGGCTGCTATCAGCCAACTGCGGGAAACGGATGCATGGCAGGAATGGCTCTCCGAATGCCGCATATGGATGTATCGCGGTGCTTGGCAGGAATGGGATATAGATCAGATTGAAATGGCGGTGCCAATCTCTCCCGAGGAGTTACGATTCAAAAGGAACACTATCCTCAAGCATCAGAGTCAGATGGAATCGGCCCCCTTCATGGGCAATGACGAAAGACTGTTCTGGCAACGTGCAGAAGACCGCAACCATGCCACAGCTGAAATTTACGCCCGTCTCGGACTCGCCAACTATGAGGCTATTGAGGCTTTTGTGCGCTATAAAATGGAATAAAAACAGGCATTTTTGACCTAAAACAAAGAAAAAACACCACTTTTTTGAAAAAAAATGCCAAAATATTTGTTCATTTCAAAAAAAAAGTGTACCTTTGCACTCGCTTTTGAAAAAGAGCACTGCTCAATGGTGTAATGGTAGCACTACAGATTCTGGTTCTGTCTGTCTGGGTTCGAGTCCTGGTTGAGCAACAAGAGGTGACGAAAGTCACCTTTTTTTTACTATAGTACCTCTGTTTTTTATGGAAAAACCAATTATCATATTAGCTATCGAGTCGAGTTGCGACGACACTTCTGCCGCCGTGATTGTGGACGGAATACTGCGTAGCAACGTTATCGCCAGCCAAAAAGTGCATGAAGAGTTCGGCGGTGTTGTACCGGAGTTAGCCAGCCGAGCACATCAGTTGAACATCGTGCCGGTCGTAGATACAGCCCTCAAAAGGGCGGGTGTCACCAAAGAGCAGTTATCCGCCATTGCCTTCACTCGCGGACCCGGATTATTAGGATCGCTATTGGTAGGCACTTCCTTTGCCAAAGGTCTGGCGCTTTCGTTGGGTATTCCGTTAGTGGATATCAACCACCTGCAGGGGCACGTAATGGCACATTTTGTAGATGACGGGGAAACCAAACGTCATCCCCAACTGCCTTTCCTCTGTCTTTTGGTCAGTGGAGGTAACAGCCAGATAGTAAAGATAGAACAGCGCGAAGGCAAACATCTGCCACAGATGCAGATTATTGGGCAGACCATTGACGACGCAGCCGGCGAAGCTTTCGACAAATGCGCCAAGGTGTTAGGGCTGCCTTATCCGGGAGGACCGTGGGTGGACAAATTGGCGAAACTGGGAGATGCTTCCAAATATCCTCTCGCCAAACCGAACATACAAGGCTATGACTACTCCTTCTCAGGATTGAAAACATCGTTCCTGTACACACTGCGCGACATGCTACGCGAGCACCAATTGGAAACGATAGACGAACTCGCCGAAAAGATTCCAAACCTCAGAGAAGACCTGTGTGCTTCGCTTCAGAAGACTGTTATAGATATTCTGATGCAGAAACTGAAGAAAGCGGCTAAAGATCTGAAGATTACCCATGTAGCTGTAGCAGGAGGTGTATCCGCCAACAGCGGACTAAGACAAGCGATGACAGACTATGGCAAACGATACGGATGGGAGGTTTATATCCCACCCTTCAGTTTCACAACCGACAATGCGGCGATGATAGCTCAAGCAGGCTATGCCAAGTATCTGGACAGAGATTTCTGTCCTTTAGAGGAAGTTCCGTTCGCCAAAACGAAAATTTAGATGAAAGCCTATCGCGATATTATCGTCTTCATGGTGACGCTTCTGATTGCCAATTTCTTTTGGAAATACACCGTGATAGGAGAGGAAGATGTTTTACAAGCCGAAGTGACTTGGTTCGGACTGAACATCACCGCCCCCTTCGCCTGGATGTGCAGACATATCAGCGAATGGGCTTATCGGATTATTCGTCTCTTTCGCGATACAGTCTCCATGCCTTGTGAAAACGTCATTGTCTTTGCCTCCGGTGCCGGCACCAGTATTGTGTGGGGCTGCTCGGGACTAAAGCAGATGTTTATCTGGATTTGTCTTATTCTTACTGTCAAAGGCGGATGGAAACACAAAATATGGTTTATCCCCTTTGGATTAGTGCTATGCCACCTGTTCAACATCCTCCGCATCGCCTTGATAGCAATGCTCATTGAGTTTCATCCGGAGCGGTTTGATTTCTACCACGGCTTTGTGTTCAAATACTTATTCTACGGAATGATGTTTCTCCTGTGGGTGTGGTTTATAATGGGAATCCGCGGAGAAATCAGCGAGTCTGAATGCGATGCAGCAACGCCTGCACACCCTTCTTAAGTTGTCCAATAGCGCTCCAGACGCGAGAATGAGGAACCTGTTCTGCCAAGAGCAGGTTGTTTTCTCCTTCGCCTGTCAGTTGTTCAGGATAAAGCAACAAGTAACTATTCTCTTTGAAGAAACGGGAAAGCATATCAGGCAGTTGTTCGAAGAGCGGATTATAACTCGGTGTGGCTTTGCGGGCGGAAAGCAGGACAATCATGTCATCCCTTTTAACTTCCTTGGCTATCATCAGCACATCTTCCCAGTCTTCCATCTCACGATAAGAGGCGCGAAGATACTTGCCTTTTCTCCGACAAAGTGCCTGAATAGCCGCACGTGTATCTTCCTCACAGAAGAACACCACCTTGGCGCCTATTTGGCTGCTGAGACGGCGTATTTGCCCAAAACAGGAGACGAAATCGTGTTCCTTCTCGGCATACCGCGGTACTGCTACCAATAGCCGGGAGATAGTACTTAGAGTCTGCATCGGATGGTAAATGATGATAGACCGAGGCGTCCGTTCCACCATTTCTTTGGCGGTATTCCAATCGGATTCTGCTGCCAGTTCTGTATGGTTTAGTTCGCTCAGTTCGCCTAACTCTTGCAACTGCGGCATGATCTCTTCTCCCACGGAGAGCAGTAGCCAGCTGTCATTTCTTCGCTCATACTCCAGATGCGATTCATCTTGCAGAGCCAACTCCTTAGCGGCATGCTCCGTCACGAAACTGGAAGTGGTACAAAGTATCAAAATCATCAGCACAGCACCATTGAGAATATAGGCATCAAACAGTTGCATCTGGTGACCGATAGTGACAATAGCCAATGTACCGGCTGCCGTAGCATGAGTGAGACCGAAAATAAGTTGGCGCTCCATATCAGTGAAGCGGAAGAGTTTCTGCGCCAACCATGAGGAGAGCCATTTTCCAAAAAGTTTGGTAGCTATCATAACCAACGCAATACCTACGATACTCCAGCTTTCCCAAACCCTGTTTACCTCAATCATCATGCCGACGCCAATAAGGAAAATCGGCACAAAGAGACTATTACCTATAAAATTGATGCGTTGCATTAACGGGCTGCGGTTGGGTACATATTTATTGAGTGCCACTCCGCATACGAATGCTCCAAGAATCGACTCCAAACCTGCCCATTCGGCAAGCCAGGAAGCACTCACCAACATTACCATCACCATCATAAAGGAAAACATAGGATCGCGATCCTTGAGAAAGGCCTTACGGGTGATAAAAGGAAAAAAGAGAAGTACTATCACTACAAAGAGCAAAACCTTTCCTAAAAAAGGTCCCCAAAAAGCGGTATCGGTGGTACTGAGAAAATGTCCTTTAAGAGCCACCAGAACCAACAAAGAGAGTGTGATTGTCAGCATAGTCCCCCCGACGACAACATTCACCGAGCGTTGCTGCTCTACTCCGTACCGTCCGACAATAGGATATGTCATCAGTGTATGGCTGCCGTACATTGCACCCAGAAGAATACTTGTAGGGAGATTAAACTGCAATATCCACAGGCTGGTAGCCATGCCGAGAAGAAATGGTAACAGAAAACTGAGAAAACCGAAAAAGACTGCCTGCCGTTTGTATTGCGCAAAATTATTGAGGTCAATCTCAATACCGGCTTGCAGCATAATATAAAGCATTCCCAACTTACCGAGCGTCTGCATCGTTTGTGAGTCAGACAACACTCCGAAACCATTGCTACCGATAAGGATGCCAACTATAATAAACCCGACAATAGAAGGCACATGCAAACGCCGGCATAGAGGCGGTACTATCCAAATAATACCTATGATAAGCGCCAGAATGGATAAGGGGTCTGTCAGAGGCAATGACATCATAAAAATCGTGCAGTTATACTATTTGGTGAATCTTTTACTTGTTCTACAGTACCTTCAGCCACGATCTTACCTCCTCCCCGGCCTCCTTCGGGTCCCATATCAATAAGCCAATCACACGCACGAATGACATCAAGGTTATGCTCTATTACGACCACGGTATTCCCTTTCTCCACTAGTCGGCGCAGAACGCCTAACAGCACCCTGATGTCTTCAAAATGCAATCCAGTCGTGGGTTCATCTAAAATATAAAGGGTTTTTCCTGTAGAAGGACGCGACAGTTCGGTAGCCAGTTTGATACGTTGGCTTTCCCCTCCGGAAAGAGTGGTAGAAGACTGACCAAGTTTGATATAACCCAGTCCTACTTCCTGGATTGTCTTAATCTTTCGTAAGATATAAGGCTGGTGTTCAAAAAACTCAACTGCCTGGTTTACGGTCATCTCCAGGATCTCCCCTATTGATTTTCCTTTGAATCGGACTTCAAGTGTCTCCTTGTTATACCGTTTGCCTCCGCATGCCTCACATGGGACATACACATCCGGCATAAAATGCATTTGGATAGTCTTATAACCGTTCCCCATACACTCTTCACATCTGCCCCCCTTGGTGTTGAAGGAGAAACGCCCGGCTTTCCAACCTCTGATTTTCGACTCCGGCATTTGGGCAAAGAGTTCGCGTATATCATTGAAGACATTAGTGTAAGTCGCAGGGTTGGAACGAGGTGTACGCCCTATAGGTGATTGATCCACATTAATCACCTTGTCTATATATTCCAAGCCTTCGATAGAACTGTACGGCAATGGTTTCTTGAGACTACGATAAAACTGCTGAGAAAGGAGTGGATAGAGGGTTTGGTTAATCAAAGAAGACTTGCCACTACCGCTCACACCGGTGACACAAACCATCTTGCCCAAAGGAAGATGGAGTGTAACATTCTTAAGATTATGCCCTGTACATCCGGACAGAACCAACTGCCGGTCATTATCCTTCAAAACCGGCTGTTTTACAGAAGGCTCGTAAACGTGCCGTTTACCATTGAGGAACTGTGCCGTGAGCGTATCAGTCTGAAGCATTTGCTCCGGCGTTCCGGCGAACACGACTTTGCCTCCTAAACGGCCTGCCTTTTCTCCTATATCAACTATCCAATCCGCCTCACGCATCATTTGTTCATCATGCTCGACTACAATAACAGAGTTACCCATATCGCGCAACTCTTTAAGAGAGGCTATCAGTCGCTCATTATCACGTTGATGCAACCCGATGGAAGGTTCGTCAAGGATATAGAGTACATTCACCAACCGGGAACCAATCTGTGTTGCAAGTCTGATACGCTGGCTCTCACCTCCTGAGAGGCTCTCCGAAGAACGACCGAGACTAAGATAACTCAGTCCTACCGATTGCATGAACCGAAGGCGGGAACATATCTCTTTGAGTATAGGTTCCGCAACAGCTCTCTGTTTGGCAGACAGAGACGTATCGGCGGCACGAAAAGACTCTAATGTACGAAGTAACACATCAATATCCATCTCCGACATATCGGCTATCGAATAATCGCCAATACGGTAACTGAGAGCTTCCTTGCTGAGCCTTTTTCCCTTGCACTCAGGGCAAACTGTCCATTGATCCTTTTCCTCTGTCTTATCGTCCGACTTTTCATCCGTTTTCTCGTCGGTTTCATAATCCTCCATAGCAGGAGACCATTCGCTATATTCCAACGGGGGGTTGTCGCCATTTAATCGAACCTTTCCCAGACCTTTACAGCAATCGCACCACCCGCTCGGACTATTAAAAGAGAAAGTGTGGGGAGCCGGTTCCTTATATGCCAAACCGGTAGTAGGACACATCAGATGACGGCTCAGATACCGCATCTTGCTGTCGTCATCCATTGATACAATGCCTATCACACCATTGCCTTGCTCCATTGCTTGCTCAATAGACTGGCGCAGGCGGCGATAGTCTTCTTCATCAGAGGTAGAATGACGTATCTTAAGTTTGTCCACGACTGCCTCTATGGTGTGATTCTTATAGCGGTCGAGTTTCATTCCCTCAACAAGGTACTGCACCTCGCCATCTACCCTGACTTGGGAATAGCCTTTCTTCCGGATGAGTTCGAATAGTTCTTTGTAATGTCCCTTACGATTATTGATCAAAGGGGCTAAAAGCAGCAGTTTTTGACCGGCATAATCTTTCAAAATAAGCTCGATAATCTGCTCGGTCGTATAATGTACCATCTTCTCTCCCGTGAGATAAGAGTACGCCTCGCCTGCGCGGGCATACAACAGTCGCAGGAAATCATATACTTCCGTAACCGTTCCCACCGTAGAACGAGGATTGCGGGAAGTGGTTTTCTGGTCAATGGAAATAACAGGACTCAGTCCGCTTATCTTATCTACATCCGGACGTTGCATCGTGCCGATATAGCCGCGAGCATAACTGGAGAAGGTATCTAAGTAGCGCCGCTGTCCTTCTGCAAATATGGTATCAAAAGCCAAAGAAGACTTACCACTACCGCTAAGACCGGTAATGACAGTTAGTTTTTTTCGGGGAATAGAGACATCTATATTCTTTAGATTATGTACTCGCGCCCCTACCACCTGTATGTAGCCTTCGTTTGCCATAATTTAGGATTTGGGCTTAGGAGTTTGCTCAGAATAAGCAGAGCAATACAATCGTTGCAATGGTCATCACAGCAGCCGCTATCAGCCAGACTATGCTTTTTGGGGAAGTGGTTTGCGACTCTTCGCCCTTTTCTTGCACTTCAGATTGAGGTTCTTTGCATCCGGCAGAAACAAATGCCATTAGGATTGTAGGGAGAACCTCTTGCTTCTGCTTCATGATTTCTGAGAGGGAGGCATGAATAGCCTTTAGATCCGTAGGATTAGAGATGACAACATTCATGATCTGCTGCACCGTAAGCGCCTTATACAGACCTGTTGGTGCCAACAAAATCACATCACCGTTATACAACCCTTCTTGTAGAGTATGTACACCTATCTGAGGATGGAGACAAACGACCTCGCCATTACCGGCCACAGTAACTTTGTCCTTGTTGATCCAAACGATTGAGGCAAGAACATTGGATGTGGCGATATTCAGTTGGCTGTCCCCAGAACCGAACTGCTGTTCGATTGTAGTTAAAGCTTTTTGAGCCGCTTGTGCAGCCTGAGGCATTTGTCCTTTGCCTTCACACAAAACAAGGACAGCACCTCGGCCTTTGCCTAGTTGTAAGGTCTTACCGACGGCGCGAGATGCGCCGTCGGTAACCTCTTGACGATATAATAACTTGAGACTAGCCACAAGGATTAGTCATCAAAACCATTATTAAGTGCATGCTCTGCAGCCTCGCGTGCCGCCTGAAGGGCTGCATACTCTTCTGCATTATGCACCGATACACGTGCGAAATCACGGAATCCGGTTCCGGCAGGAATCAGGTTACCGCAGATAACGTTCTCCTTCATGCCCTCAAGGTAGTCAACGCGACCTTGTACAGCGGCCTCGTTAAGCACCTTCGTTGTCTCCTGGAAGGAGGCAGCGGACATGAACGATTTGGTTCCAAGGGCTGCTCTGGTGATACCTTGAAGCACTTGGCTTGCAGTGGCACAAGTCGCCTCACGGGCAGTTACCAGTTTCTTATCGCGGCGACGCAGAGAGGAATTCTCGTCATGGAGTCGACGGGCGGTAGTAATCTGACCGGCATGCAGCGACTCGCTATCACCGGCATCCACTACCACTTTCTTGCCCCATATACGGTCATTCTCCTCCATAAAGTCTAACTTGTCCACGATCTGGTGCTCCAAGAAACGTGTATCACCAGCGTCTTGAATCTCTACCTTACGCATCATCTGGCGGACGATCACCTCAAAGTGCTTATCATTGATCTCCACACCCTGCATACGATAGACAGACTGTGCCTCGTTGACGATATAGTCCTGAACGGCCGTCGGACCTTGGATAGCCAGAATGTCGTCCGGAGTGATAGCACCATCGGAGAGAGCTACACCGGCACGGACATAATCGCCTTCCTGAACCAGAATCTGTTTAGACAACGGGATGAGATAGGTCTTCTTCTCGCCGAATTTCGGGGTAATGAACAACTCGCGGTTACCGCGCTTGATCTTACCATAAGACACCTCACCATCGACCTCAGCTACAATAGCCGGGTTGGACGGGTTACGAGCCTCAAACAACTCTGTAACACGAGGAAGACCACCGGTGATATCACCTGCCGAACCGAAGGCACGAGCCACAGTGAAAAGTTGGCTTCCCACTCTGACTTCAGCGCCATCCGGGTTCACAAGACTCGCCTTAACAGGCAAGTTATAAGTGCGAAGGATATTACCTTCCTTGTCCTCGATATGTGCTGTAGGCAGTTTGGTTTTGTCTTTGGTATCGATGATAGTCACCTCACGTTTACCTGTCTGGTCATCGACTTCGGTCATACAGGTTACACCCTCGATCACATCCTCATAACGCAAGATACCGTCTTGTTCTATAACCAAGGATGCTTTGTACGGATCCCATTCGCAGACTACAGTACCCTTATCGTACTTTTGTCCCGGAGTGATGAACAGTTTGGAAGCATACGGGATATTGAAAGTAGTGAGTACCACACCTGTCTTCTCGTCCTTCAACTGAAGTTCGTTAAGACGGCTGACTACAATCACATCGCCTTCTGCCGTAGTGATGGTACGCAAGTCTTCGATATCAATGATACCCTCGCGCGGGATAGAATAGGTGTTCTCGGTAGCGGCATTACCTGCCAAACCTCCGGAGTGGAAGGTACGCAACGTAAGCTGTGTACCCGGCTCACCGATGGCTTGAGCGGCAATGACACCGACAGCCTCTCCTTTCTGAACCATCTTACGCGATGCGAGGTTACGGCCGTAACACTTGGCGCAGACACCGTGTTTGGACTCACAAGTGAGCACCGAACGGATTTCGACCTCTTCAATACCGGCTGCTTCGATAGCTTCACATGCAGCCTCACGGATCTCTTCGCCGGCAGCCACAATGAGATTTCCATCCAAGTCATGAATATCATGTACTGACACACGACCCAAGATACGCTGAGTCAGAGTGGCAACCACCACATCATTCTGCTTGATAGCACGGGCTGTCAGGCCACGAAGTGTACCACAGTCCTCCTCATTGATGATGACATCATGCGACACATCTACAAGACGACGAGTCAGATATCCTGCATCGGCAGTCTTCAACGCTGTATCGGCAAGACCTTTACGGGCACCGTGGGTAGAGATAAAGTACTCCAGCACGGACATACCCTCTTTAAAGTTGGCGAGGACCGGGTTCTCAATGGTGGTACGGGTATCGGTCGAACCTGCTTTCTGCGGCTTCGCCATCATACCGCGGACACCGGCCAGCTGTTTGATCTGCTGTTTGTTACCACGGGCACCTGAATCCATCATCATATATACAGAGTTGAAACCTTGGTCAGCCTCCGTCATGTGCTTCATCAGCACTTCGGTCACCTCTTGGTCCACTTTGTTCCATGCATCAATCACGGATTTGTAACGCTCATCGTCAGACATCTCACCGAAGTTGTAACGCTCAGTGATATTCTCTACTTCTTGGTTACCCTTGGCGATGATAGCATTCTTCTCCTCCGGAATCAAGATATCATTGAGGTTGAAACTCAGACCACCGCGGAATGCCATGTAGTAACCGAGGTTCTTGATATCATCCAAGAACTTGGCTGTACGAGCCACTCCACAAGTCTTAATCACCTGGGATATGATACTCTTGACAGCACCTTTCTTCAGAGTTACATTCTGGTATCCGACCTCTGCGGGTACAAAACGGTTAACCATCACACGACCCGGAGTGGTCTCGATAATACGAGATACTTTCTTTCCATCCACCATCTCCTCGATGCGGACATTAACGAGTGCGTGAATATCCACCTTACCCTCATTGAGTGCGACTTCGCTCTCTTCCATGGAATAGAACGTAAGTCCCTCACCCTTCATACCCTTACGGGGTTTGGTGATATAATAGAGACCCAGAATCATATCCTGTGACGGCACGGTAATAGGATTACCATTAGCCGGATCCAGAATATTATGCGAACCAAGCATCAGCAACTGCGCCTCGAGGATAGCCTCGTTGGAAAGAGGCAAATGGACTGCCATCTGGTCGCCATCGAAGTCGGCGTTAAATCCGGCACAAGCCAGAGGGTGCAACTGGATAGCCTTACCCTCAATCATACGCGGCTGGAATGCCAGAATACCATGACGGTGCAGTGTCGGTGCACGGTTCAGGAGAACAGGGTGTCCTTCCATCACGTGCTCCAATATCTCATAGATCACCGGCTCACGGCGGTCAATGATCTTCTTAGCCGACTTAACGGTCTTCACCGTACCACGCTCGATAAGCTTACGGATGATAAACGGCTTGTAGAGCTCGGCAGCCATCTCTTTAGGCAGACCGCACTCGTGCATATTCAGTTCCGGTCCTACAACGATAACCGAACGCGCTGAATAATCCACACGTTTACCAAGCAGGTTTTGACGGAAACGTCCTTGTTTACCCTTGAGCGAGTCAGAAAGAGACTTCAACGGACGGTTAGCATCGGATTTGATAGCAGTGGTCTTACGGCTGTTATCAAAGAGGCTGTCAACTGCCTCTTGCAGCATACGTTTCTCATTACGCAGAATAACATCCGGAGCCTTGATCTCCAAGAGTCGCTTGAGCCGGTTGTTACGGATGATTACACGACGATAGAGGTCGTTGAGATCCGAAGTGGCAAAACGTCCGCCATCCAACGGAACCAACGGACGAAGCTCCGGAGGAGTAACAGGCAGTGCCTGAAGAATCATCCACTCGGGGCGGTTACGATTCTTCGATGCACGGAAAGACTCTACAATCTGAAGGCGTTTGAGCGCCTCGTTACGACGTTGCGCCGAAGTGGTCTTAGCCTTGTCTGCCATGTCTCGCAATTCGTAGCTGAGCTGGTCAAGATCCAACTTGCAGAGCATCTCATACAATGCTTCTGCACCCATCTTGGCAATGAACTTATCCGGATCATCATCCTCCAGAAGCTGGTTCTCTGCCGGGAGACGAGTGAGGAGTTCTGCGTATTCATCCTCATCCAGAAGCATGTTATTCTCTACAATTTCATCTCCGATCTCCTGACCTGCCAAAACACCTGCATTGATGATCACGTATTTCTCATAATACACGATGGCATCCAGTTTCTTGGTGGGGATTCCGAGCAGTGCTGACATCTTGGAAGGAAGAGAACGCAGATACCATATATGAGCTACCGGCACCACCAGTTTGATGTGTCCCATACGCTCACGACGCACTTTCTTCTCTGTGACTTCTACACCACAACGCTCGCAGACGATACCTTTGTAACGGATCCGTTTGTATTTACCGCAATGGCACTCATAGTCCTTGGTAGGACCGAAGATGCGCTCACAGAACAAACCATCACGCTCAGGCTTATAGGTACGATAGTTTATCGTTTCTGGTTTCAACACCTCGCCGCTTGAAAGATGCATGATCTCGTCAGGCGAAGCAAGACCTATAGAGATCTTGGTGAAACCGGTTTTCTTATTTTCTTGTTTAAAAGCCATAATTGTCCTCCAAAATTATTCCATATTAATACTGAGTGCCAAACCTTGCAACTCATGCAAGAGCACATTCAATGACTCCGGCAGACCCGGTGTCGGGAACGGTTCTCCCTTGACGATAGCCTCGTAGGTACGAGCACGACCGGTAACATCATCGGATTTAACCGTCAGAATCTCCTGAAGTGTATGAGCCGCACCGTGTGCCTCAAGTGCCCAAACCTCCATCTCTCCGAAACGCTGACCACCGAATTGTGCCTTACCGCCGAGCGGCTGTTGGGTAATCAAGCTGTACGGACCGATGGAACGAGCGTGCATCTTGTCATCTACCATGTGTCCCAACTTCATGAAGTATGTCACACCGACAGTCGCCATCTGGTCGAACGGTTCGCCGGTCTCACCATCATAGAGCTGCGTCTTGCCGGCGCGGGGAAGACCTGCTTTGTCAGTCCACTCATCCAACTGCTCCAGAGTACAACCGTCGAAGATCGGGGTAGCAAACTTAACTCCCAGTTCCTGACCAGCCCATCCGAGCACAGCCTCGAAGATCTGACCGATGTTCATACGGGAAGGCACACCCATCGGGTTCAGCACGATATCTACCGGCGTACCATCTGCAAGGAACGGCATATCCTCTACGCGCACGATCTTGGATACGATACCCTTGTTACCATGGCGACCTGCCATCTTGTCACCCACGCGGATCTTACGACGCTTGGCAATATACACCTTGGCCATCTGGATGATACCATTGGGCAGTTCATCTCCGATAGTGAGGTTGAATTTCTCACGCTTGAGCTGTGCATCCAACTCCTTGAGTTTCTCAAGATAGTTCATCACACACTGGCGAATCAAAGCATTCTTATGCTCGTCAGCAGTCCAGCCTTCAAGCATCACGGTCTTGTAATCAATACCGTTGAGGCGCTCTTTGGAGAAATGCTGTCCCTTCTCGACGAGAACGGTTCCTACCAGATCCTCCACTTTCTGAGCCTGGTTGTTCTTCAGCAGCGACGAGAGCTTGTCAATCAGACGAATATGCAGCTCCTCTGCTTTCTTTTCGTATGCTGCATCCATATCCTGCATGCGCAGCTTGTCCTCTTGTTTCTGCTTGCGATCCTTGATCGAGCGGGCATAGAGTTTCTTGTCAATAACCACACCGCTCAACGAAGGACTCGCTTTCAGAGAAGCATCCTTAACGTCTCCGGCTTTGTCACCGAAAATAGCCTTCAGCAACTTCTCTTCCGGCGAAGGATCAGTCTCTCCTTTAGGAGTGGTCTTACCGATCATGATATCTCCCGGCTCGATGTAAGCACCGATACGGATGATACCATTCTCATCCAAATCCTTGGTAGCCTCTTCGGATACATTCGGGATATCTGCGGTGAACTCCTCCATACCACGTTTCGTATCGCGTACTTCGAGCAGTTGCTCTACTACATGGACAGAAGTGAACAAGTCCTCACGGACGATGCGCTCGCTCAATACTATGGCATCCTCATAGTTATAACCCTTCCAAGGTATATAAGCAACCTTAAGGTTCTTACCCAATGCCAATTCGCCACCTTGTGTAGCATAGCCTTCTGTCAGAAGTTGCCCCTTGGTCACCATATCACCCTTGCGAACAATCGGATGGAGGTCAATAGTGGTGTTCTGGTTGGTCTTCTCGAACTTAGGCATTTTGTATTCTTTCTCAGCAGAATCGAAAGACACGAACTCCTCGTCCTCATTGCGGTTATAACGGATACGGATGACATCTGCATCTACATATGTAACCTCACCATCACCTTCCGCTTCAATCTGAGTACGGCTGTCTTTAACCAACTGTTCCTCGATACCGGTACCTACGATAGGTGCCTCAGAGGTGATCAATGGAACAGCCTGACGCATCATGTTCGATCCCATCAACGCACGGTGGGCATCATCATGCTCTAAGAACGGAATCAAAGCTGCTGCTACAGAAGCAATCTGGCAAGGAGCAACATCCATCAGGTTCACCTCTTCAGGAGCCACAACAGGGAAGTCGGCACCATAACGGGATTTAACCTTTGAGCGGATGAACGAACCATCCTCGCGCAACGGTGCATTACCCTGCGCAACGGTCATATTCTCCTCGTCCTCAGCAGTCAGGAATACCACATGATCATTATCCAGATCAACTACTCCGTTCTCTGCCTTGCGATAGGGGGTTTCGATGAAGCCCAGATCGTTGATCTTGGCATAGATACAGAGCGAAGAAATCAGACCGATATTAGGACCTTCCGGCGTCTCAATAGGACAAAGACGGCCATAGTGCGTATAGTGTACGTCACGAACCTCAAATCCGGCACGATCACGACTCAGACCACCGGGACCGAGAGCCGACATACGGCGCTTGTGGGTAATCTCTGCCAAAGGGTTCTGCTGATCCATAAACTGGCTCAGTGCATTCGTTCCGAAGTAAGAACTGATGATTGACGACACTGCCTTGGCATTGATCAGATCTGTCGGAGTGAAGACCTCGTTATCGCGAACATTCATACGTTCACGGATGGTACGAGCCATACGGTTCAAACCGATACCGAACTGATTGTACAACTGCTCGCCTACAGTACGCACACGACGGTTGGACAAGTGGTCAATATCATCTACATCGGCATTCGAGTTGATCAACTCTACCAGGTATTTGATAATTTCAATCATGTCCTCCTTGGTCAGCACATGCACCTCGTCAGGAATAGACATATTCAACTTGCGGTTGATACGATAACGACCTACCTCCCCCAAGTCATAACGCTTCTGCGAGAAGAAGAGATTCTGGATCATCTCCCGCGCTGTAGCATCATCTGCCGGCTCTGCATTACGCAACTGGCGGTAGATATAGAGCACTGCCTCTTTTTCGGAGTGAGACGGGTCTTTCTGCAAAGTGTTGAAGATGATCGAGAAATCGTTCTCTCGGGTTTCTTCCTTGTGCAAAAGGATGGTCTTCGTGCCGGACTCCAGAATCCGCTCGATAGCTTCAGGCGTCAGCTCTTGCTCACGCTCCAGGATCACCTCGTTACGCTCAATGGTAACAACCTCACCGGTATCTTCGTCCACAAAATCCTCCGACCATGCTTTAAGTACGTTTCCGGCTAAGGTTCTACCTACGTATTTCTCCAATTCGGCACGGGTGCATTTCACCTCTTCTGCCAAACCGAAACAATCCAGAATATCTTTATCAGACTCAAATCCGATAGCACGGAGCAAGGTCGTTACAGGTAATTTCTTCTTACGGTCAATGTAAGCGTACATCACCTTGTTGATATCCGTTGCAAACTCAATCCATGATCCACGGAAAGGAATGATACGTGCCGAATAGAGTTTGGTTCCGTTGCTATGAACCGATGTTCCGAAGAACACACCCGGAGAACGGTGTAACTGGCTTACTACGACACGCTCAGCACCGTTGATAACGAATGTACCTTTCGGAGTCATATAAGGCACCGGACCCAAGAACACATCCTGAATCACGGTATCAAAATCCTCATGATCAGGATCAGAACAGGATAACTTGAGTTTTGCCTTCAAAGGAACAGAATAAGTCAGACCACGCTTGATACACTCTTCAATGGTGTAACGGGGATGATCGACATAATAGTCCAGAAATTCAAGATTGAAGCTGTTACGGGTGTCAGTAATGGGGAAGTTCTCCATAAAGACCTTGTACAAGCCCTCCTGACGACGCTCTTCCGGAGTGGATTCAATCTGGAAGAAATCATGAAACGACTTCAACTGAATCTCCAAAAAGTCACGATAAGGCATCTGCTTCTGAATAGAAGAGAAGTTGACTCTTTGCGATTGATTGTTAGTTGCCATAAATTTATTGTATGGTGTTGTGAATAATAGACCTTAACTGCTGGTAATATGAGATTTACAGCTAAATCAATGGTTTTGTTATTTAATCTTTATTAACATAAACTGATTAATTATTACCAGTCTTTCAGTTATTTTTAACAATGTCCTTATTTCAGCGAAAAAGGTTTAGACCCCTCGAAAGGGATCTAAACCTATTACCACCAAGTGGTCGGTAATTACTTAAGCTCGATCTCTGCGCCTGCCTCTTCGAGAGCTTTCTTCAAAGCCTCTGCAGTTGCTTTATCTACGCCCTCTTTAACGGTTGAAGGAGCGGCATCAACGATGTCTTTAGCCTCTTTCAAGCCAAGACCGGTCTGCTCTTTCACAGCCTTAACAACCTGAAGTTTGTTAGCACCGGCTGCTTTCAATACTACGTCAAAAGAGGTCTTCTCCTCTGCTACCTCAGCAGCACCGGCTGCAGGACCGGCTGCAACTGCAACAGCTGCAGCTGCAGGCTCAATGCCGTACTCCTCTTTGAGCACAGTTGCAAGTTCGTTTACTTCCTTAACGGTAAGGTTTACCAAAGTTTCAGCAATAGCTTTAATGTCTGCCATTTTCGTATAATTTTTAATGGTTATTATTTTACTTAATTATTTATTTTGTTTGTTTGGGCTGTTTCCTGCGCCACCGATTACTCAGCGCGCTCACCCAGAGTCTTCAGCACGCCGTGGATTGTATTACCACCCGACTGGAGAGCAGATACAACATTCTTAGCAGGCGATTGCAAGAGAGCAACGATATCTGCAATGAGCTCGTTCTTGGACTTGATAGTCGAAAGGAACTCCAGATTTTGTTTGCCCACATAAACAGTCTCCTCTACGTAAGCAGCCTTCAATTCCGGCTTAGCCTCGCCGGTCTTGTCACCCTTGGTCAACTCTTTGATGAGTTTTGCAGGAGCATTACCGGTGTTGCAAAGCATTACAGCTGTATTACCTTTCAGAGCAGAGAAAATCTCTGCATCAATGCCTTTTTTCTCAAGAGCCTTCTGCAGGAGCGTATTTTTGGCTACTACAAGCTTGATATCTTTCTTGAAGCATGCGCGACGCAAGTCACTCGTCTTCTGTGCATCGAGTCCCTCGATGTTGGTCAGATAGAAGTGCTGATACTCATTGAGTTGAGCGCCCAAAGCTTCAATGATAAGGTTTTTATCTTCCTTCTTCATAATGTCTCTTGGTTTTTAATTAAATCGTTTTGGTATCGATCTTAATACCCTGACTCATCGTGCTGGAAAGATAAACGCTCTTGATGTACTCACCCTTCGACACTGCCGGCTTCAGGTGCTTAATCGTCTCGATAAATGCATTTGCATTCTCCGCGATAGCCTCCGGTGTGAAACTTACCTTACCGATAGAGGTATGTACAATACCGAACTTATCAACTTTGAAATCAATCTTACCACCCTTTACCTCTTTTACAGCTTTCGCTACATCCATGGTAACGGTTCCGCTTTTCGGGTTCGGCATTAATCCGCGAGGACCAAGCACACGACCCAGAGCACCAATCTTACCCATGATCTGAGGCATCGTGATGATAACATCAATATCTGTCCAACCGCCTTTGATCTTCTCAATATACTCATCCAGACCTACGTAGTCAGCACCAGCCTCTTTGGCCGCTGCCTCCTGGTCGGGAGTACAGAGTGCAAGAACACGCACTGTCTTACCGGTGCCGTTCGGAAGAGCCACCACGCCACGAACCATCTGGTTCGCCTTACGGGGATCAACACCCAGACGGACATCAATATCTACACTTGCGTCAAACTTAGTGGTAGTGATCTCTTTAACGAGAGCAGCTGCCTCTGCTACGGTGTAGAGCTTACCTGCTTCAATCTTCTCAGCAGCAAGCTTCTGTTTCTTTGTCAGTTTTGCCATAATTGTTGATTTGATTGAAGTTTATTACTTAACAGTGATACCCATGCTTCGCGCAGTTCCTTTAACCATCTTAACTGCCGACTCTACGGTGAAGCAGTTCAAGTCAGGCATCTTGTCTTGGGCAATCTGCATAGCCTGCTCCTCAGTGATCGTTGCCACTTTCTTACGGTTAGGCTCGGCAGAACCTGACTTCGTCTTAGCTGCCTCCAGAAGCTGAACTGCTACAGGAGGAGTCTTAACGATAAAGTCAAACGATTTGTCTGCGTAAACAGTGATTACTACAGGCAGAACTTTGCCTGCTTTGTCTTGTGTTCTGGCATTGAATTGTTTACAAAACTCCATGATGTTAACACCCTTCGAACCCAGTGCAGGGCCTACCGGAGGTGCAGGGTTGGCTGCGCCACCCTTGATTTGGAGCTTAATAAAACCAGCAATTTCTTTAGCCATAGTTTTACTTTTGTTAATAGTTTTTGACTTGCAAACGGACTTATCTAAACTTTAAACTCTCAACTTTAGAATTTCTCTAAACTCTCAACTCTAAACTTTATAAAATCCTCAGTCGGTTAATAATTGTTTTGAAACTACCGAGTAGTAACTAACGACCCGTAAAAAGTCTCCTACTCTTTCTCTACTTGATTGTACCCCAACTCCAGTGGAACCTGGCGATCAAAGATCGTTACATCCACACGAAGTTTGTGTTTGTCTTGCAATACTTCTTGTACAGTACCGTTAAAGCCGCTGAACGGACCGTCCGTAACCTTAACGCTCTCACCTACAAGGAAAGTCTCCATTGTCTGCAACTCGTTCTCGGAAGATTCAACAGAACCTATGATCCGGTTGATCTCTGCCTGCGGAACAGGAGCAGCTTTCGCAGATCCCTTCACATCACTCAGAAATCCGAGCACGTTAGGAATGTTGCGCAGAAGAGGATAACTCTCCTCCGTCAGGTTGCACTCCACAAACACATAGCCACCTGGGAAAAGATTACGCTCCTTGATGGTGCGCTTTCCGTTCTTTACGGTCACTACTTTTTCTACAGGAACCAACACTTGAGACACATACTCACGGAAAAGCGAACTCGTCACCAAAGCACTCTCGATATACTCCTTTACTTTGTTTTCCTTGCCGCTTATCGCACGAAGCACATACCATTTGTAATTGTTCTCAGCCATACCTCCCGTAATGATTAGAATAGGTTGTAAACAAATTGCATCAAAGCCTCAAAGCCGGTATCCATAAGCCAAACGACCAATGCCAGGATAATGGAAGCTATTAACACTATCACGGCCGATTGTGCCAACTCGTCACGAGAAGGCCAACTTACCTTGTGTACCAACTCGGTGTACGATTCTTTAATGTATTCTACAAAACTCATATCTAGTAGATTTTTATTATTCCTTATTCACATTCCTATATTCGCGCCAACAATCCGGCTCCAGCTTGTGCCAAAGTCGAATTGGAAGCTATTTTACGTAACACAGAATCTTCAAATCTTCGAATTATCGAATCTTCAAATTTTCCTTTGCACGGAAGGCAGGAATCGAACCCACATTGACGGTTTTGGAGACCGCTCTCCTACCATTGGAGGACTTCCGTAAAGCGCTCGGGGCTCAAGGCCCCAAGCGGTTTACTCATTTACCGACGAATTAGTCGATGAGTTTGGTAATCTGACCCGAACCTACGGTACGGCCACCCTCACGGATTGCGAAACGCAGACCCTCGGAGCAAGCTACCGGATAGATCAACTTAACTTGGATCTCAAGGTTGTCACCAGGCATTACCATCTCAGTTCCTTCCGGCAGAGTGATCTCACCGGTAACATCCATTGTACGGATGTAGAACTGCGGACGATAGTGGTTGTGGAACGGAGTGTGACGGCCGCCTTCCTCTTTCTTCAAGATATAAACGGAAGCCTTGAACTCGCTGTAAGGTTTAACTACACCCGGGTGGGTGATAACCATACCACGCTTAACCTCGTCTTTGTCAATACCACGGAGCAACAGACCTACGTTATCACCTGCCTCACCCTGGTCGAGCAACTTACGGAACATCTCAACACCGGTAACAACAGATTTCTTACCCTCTGCACCAAGACCGATGAGCTGAACCTCGTCACCTACCTTAACAACACCAGTCTCGATACGACCGGTTGCTACGGTACCACGACCTGTGATAGAGAAGACATCCTCAACAGGCATCAAGAAAGGTTTGTCAACGGCACGCTGCGGAAGCTGAATCCAGTTGTCAACAGCATCCATCAACTCCATAATCTTTTCCTCCCACTCAGGTACGCCATTCAGTGCACCAAGAGCAGAACCGCGGATGATAGGAGTATTGTCGCCGTCGAACTCATAGAACGACAGAAGCTCACGCATCTCCATCTCTACGAGATCAAGCATCTCAGGATCGTCAACCATATCGCACTTGTTCATGAATACAACCAAACGCGGTACGTTTACTTGGCGAGCCAAAAGAATGTGCTCACGAGTCTGAGGCATAGGACCATCAGTAGCAGCTACTACGATGATTGCACCATCCATCTGAGCAGCACCGGTAACCATGTTCTTTACATAATCGGCGTGACCCGGGCAGTCCACGTGAGCATAGTGACGAGTAGCCGTCTGATACTCTACGTGAGCGGTGTTGATAGTAATACCACGCTCCTTCTCTTCCGGAGCATTGTCGATAGAGTCGAACGAACGGAGCTCAGACAGACCCTTCTTTGCCAATACGGTGGTAATAGCAGCGGTCAAAGTCGTTTTTCCGTGATCAACGTGACCGATGGTACCGATGTTAACGTGCGGTTTCGAACGGTCAAATTTTTCTTTTGCCATAGTAATTCTTTAATTTTTATTAACGTTAATAAACAAAATTGTTTAATTATTGTCTTCTTCCGGACCTTTGTACTTAGTCCCTTTGTACCTTGTACTTAGCCCCTTTCTACTTAAAAAAGGCCGGTCAATGTACGACCGTTGACCTGCCTTTAAGAGCTGATGGCGGGAGTTGAACCCGCGACCTCATCCTTACCAAGGATGCGCTCTACCACTGAGCTACATTAGCAACAATTTTTCAAGAGCGGAAGACGGGGCTCAAACCCGCGACCC
>DGTP01000017.1:58404-73047 GCA_002394335.1 Bacteroidales bacterium UBA4333
CTCAAACCCGCGACCCCCAGCTTGGAAGGCTAGTGCTCTATCGACTGAGCTACTTCCGCGAGATTTTGCGAAAATCTCAACGGGAATATTTCACGGGACTTCCGCTGCGACGTGCGTCGCTGTGGGTGCGGATGGATTCGAACCACCGAAGTCGAAAGACAGCAGATTTACAGTCTGCCCCATTTGGCCACTCTGGAACACACCCGATATTTTCAATGTTCACTTTTTGGAGCCTCTAGTCGGACTCGAACCAACGACCGCTGGATTACAAATCTAGTGCTCTACCAACTGAGCTATAGAGGCGCTCTATATGACCTTTGGTCGAAAAGCGGATGCAAAGGTACTGCTTTTTTTCGACATGACAAAATATTTTTGAAAAAAAATGACATTTTCTTGCATTTTTTTGCATTTTTTTGCTATTTTTGGTCTTTTTTGACCATTTTTTGGCCTGAAAAGCCTCCTACTCTTGGATGAGCGTCACGATAAACACGCTGGATTTGTTCGAATGTAGTATGGGTATAAACTTGGGTCGTATTGAGTGAAGCATGACCCAAAAGTGTCTGGATCGAACGTATGTCCGCCCCCTTGTCCAACAACGTGGTGGCAAAAGTATGACGCAAGACGTGAGGAGAGTGTTTTTTCAAAGTCGAGACCTCTCCCATACGCGCACGCACGATATTATATATAGTAATACGCGCAAGAGGTTTGATTTTGCCGGAGCGCAAACGTTGCACCCAAAACGGATGTCCGTCCATAATTCCCTCTGATGGTTGTTCCGTTTGTATCTTCTCCCGCGCCTCGATATACGCGCCGATCTGCGCTACCAGCCTGTCCCCGATGGGGATAATACGCTCCTTGCGCCGCTTACCGAACACCCGGATCTGCCCTTCCGACAGATCAATGTCATTATCGGTAAGAGCTGTCATCTCCGCCAGACGCATCCCCGTCTGATAAAACATACTGATCACCAGGCTGTCCCTAATCGACTCAAAATCATCGGCATACACCATCTGCTGTGTTGCCTGCTCCATCTCATGGGGTTTGAAGAACACCGGCAGCGAAGGCTTGACTTTGGGCAGAATAACCTTACGTGTGATGTCCTTGTCCACTTTCTTCTCGCGCAAGAGATACTTGTAGTAACTCCTGAGCGCCGACATCTTGCGTTTGACTGAGCGCGGCGAGTGGCCTTTCTCCTCCATCATCGCCAGCACCCAGCCTTTCACATCATTCTCGTCCGGCAAACACGGATTGAAATCCCCCGCCTTCACACCCAGATACGCGCAGAACTCTTTCAAGTCTTCGCGATAGGCTTCCACAGTGCGGGGGGAGTATTTCCGCTCGATAGCTATATAATCGAGAAAATCATTCAAATCCGTGCCTCCTTTTGCTTCTTATACGCAGGTATAACCGCCGTCCACAGGCAGAGCCACACCGGTTACATAACGCGATGCATCGGCTGCCAGGAAGCATACCGCACTATCCAGTTCGCCCTCATGACCATAACGCTCCATCGGGATAACGGTCTTGGCATAGTTGGCGAAATACTCGGACTCCAGCGTCTCCTTGGTCAGCGGAGTGATGAAATAACCCGGACAGATGGCATTTACCGTAATGCCGTACTTGCCCCACTCGGCTGCCAGCGCACGGGTCATATTTACTACGCCGCCTTTGGCTGCATGGTAAGGAGAAGCCGGAGCAATCTTATTGCCCACCAATCCGTACATGGACGCGATATTGATAATGCGCCCATATTGGTTGGGAATCATTGATTTCTTGGCTACGGCACGTGCTACGCGGAACGAACCGAACAGATCAATCTGCATCTCGTTCTCAAACTGGGCGTCCGTGATGTCTTCAGCCGGAGCCACGGCACCCGTGCCGGCGTTATTGACCACGATATCAATCCGTCCGAATCGTGCAACAGCATCCTCCACCATCTTGTCCACGGCCCCGGTATCGGTGATATCGCATTGCAGCGGCAGCACCTCCACGCCATACGCAGCCTCAATCTCGTGCTGCACCTCCAACAACTTCTCGTACCGGCGGGCAATGATCACCAACTTGCTTCCTCTGGCGGCAAGCGCTTTAGCCATCTGCACACCAAGTCCGCCCGAGCAGCCTGTCACCAGTGCTACACGGCCGCTCAAATCAAATAAATCTTTCATGAATAATAGTATCTGTTAATTAATTTCTTTGCCTGTCTGGGCATCCGACTCAAAGGGGAACAGTCCGAACAAATCTGCGTCTATATGATCGGTCACCCAACGGAAGTCCTCCGGATTGTCGCCGAACTTAACCGTGTCGCCGTCCACAATCAGCAGCTTGCCTTTGTATTCTTTTATCCACGCCTCGTACTTGTCGTTCAGACCCTGCAGATAGTCAATCTTCATCGACTGCTCATAACCGCGGGCACGCTTCTGAATCTGCGCTACGAGAGTAGGTATGGAAGCACGCACATAAATCAGCAGATCAGGCATCTTGACCAGCGACATCATCAGGTTGAACAGATCCTGATAGTTGTCAAAATCACGGTCGCTCATCATCCCCTGATCGTGCAGATTGGGAGCAAAAATGCGGGCATCCTCATAGATAGTCCGATCCTGGATAATATACTTGTCCGACTTGCCTATCTCCACTACATCCTTGAACCTCTTGTTGAGAAAATACACCTGCAGATTGAATGACCAGCGGGCCATGTCTGCATAGAAGTCCGCCAAGTACGGGTTATACTCCACACTTTCGAAACGAGGTTCCCAACCATAATGTTTCGCCAACATCTTTGTCAAGGTCGTTTTGCCACAACCTATGTTTCCTGCTACTGCTATGTGCATAGTTTTTTACGTTTTATTTGTTCCAGTTTTGTTCGCTGAAGAGACCGAACAACTCGGCATCCACTTTGTTGATCACCTTTCTGAAATCTTCAGGATTGTTCTCAAAATCCAACCCGTCCGACTCTATCACAAGTACTTTGCCCTCATACTGTTTGAAGATAAAATCCTCGTATTTGTCATTCAGATCCTTGAGGTAGTCTATCTGCATCGTCTGCTCGTAATCCCGTCCGCGCTTCTGAATCTGCGCTACCAGAGCCGGCACCGACTTACGCAGATAGATAATCATGTCCGGCAGTTTCATCTGGTCTTTCATCAGATCAAAAAGCTCCATGAAAGTCTCATAATCCTTGTCTGACAGGTCTCCGCGCTCGTAGTTGTTACGCACAAAGACATACACCCCCTCAAAAATACTGCGGTCCTGCACAATCGTGTGCGATGCCTGCTGTACCGCCAGCATGTCTTTGAACCGCTCTTTCAGAAAATATGTCTCCAGACAGAATGCCCATCGCTTGATATCATGGTAGTAATCCTCCAGATAAGGATTGAAGGTCACGCTCTCAAACCGCGGCTCCCATCCGTAATACCGCGCCAACATCTTGGTCAGCGTAGTCTTTCCGGCACCGATATTTCCTGCTATGGCAATATACATCTTCGTAATTTGTGTGCAAATTTACTACTTTTTTCTGACATACGCAAACAAAAGATGTTTTTTTCTCAAATATATCGCTTTGCAAGACGAAAGCAACGCCATAATTGCGTTGCTTTCATCCTTTTCTGAGCTTTCAACTGTATGTATATCACTCTTCCTCGGTCTGCGTAGCAGCATACTCTTTGAGCAGTTTCTCCTGCACATCCGCCGGCACCAGTTCATAGTCCTTAAACGACATCGTGAAGGTCGCACGACCGCCTGTCAGCGACGACAGTGTAGTCGAATAGGTACTCAACTCTTTGAGCGGCACAAGGGCTTTGAGACGGGTAAACTGCTTCTCGGTCTCCATACCCAATACCATACCGCGGCGGCCGTTGATGTCAGACATCACATCGCCCACAATATCCGACGGAGCAAAGACTTCCACGTTGTAAATCGGCTCCAGCACTTTCGGATTGGCATTACGGAAGGCTTCCGCAAAGGCATTGCGTCCTGCCAGACGGAAGGAAATCTCGTTCGAGTCAACCGGGTGCATCTTACCGTCATATACAATCACGCGTACATCGCGGGCATACGAGCCGGTCAACGGTCCTTGTTCCATACGGTCCATCAGACCCTTTAAGATAGCCGGGATGAAACGCGTATCGATAGCGCCACCGACAATCGAGTTCACCAGCACCAGCTTGCCACCCCATTCCAATGAAATCTCCTGGGTGTCCTTGACATTGATGCGGTATTCCTGGTTGCCGAATTTATAGACTTCCTTCACCGGCTCGCCCTCTACATAAGGCTCTACGATGAGGTGTACCTCGCCGAACTGACCCGAACCACCGGATTGTTTCTTATGGCGGTAGTCAGCACGGGCGGTCTTGGTGATGGTCTCACGATAAGGGATCTTGGGTTCGCCGAACTCGATAGCCATCTTGTCATTGTTCTCCAGACGCCACTTCAAGGTACGGAGGTGGAACTCCCCCTGGCCCGAGACAATAGTCTGTTTCAACTCCTTCGATTGCTCTACTATCCATGTCGGGTCCTCCTCGTGCATACGGGTCAGCAGTGCTGCCAGCTTCTCGTTATCCTGCTCATTCTGCGGCTTGATAGCACGGCGGTAACGCGGTTGCGGATACTCGATCGGAGCATACTGCAATTCACAGTCCTTGGCATTGAGGGTGTTACCCGTACGGGTGTCTTTCAACTTCACCGTAGCGGCGATGTCGCCTGCTGCCACTGCATCCACCAGCACGCGGTTGGCTCCGGCTACCATATACAGCTGGGAGATACGCTCCTTGGTGCCACGCTCCATATTCACGAGATCGTCACCATTATGCACCGTACCCTGCATCACGCGGAAATACGACACCTCACCGATATGGGGTTCTACCGAAGTCTTGAAGACATACAGACTCGTCGGAGCATTGGCATCAGCCGCTACCTTGGTGCCGTCCACTGTCGGATAAGCGAACTGTGAAGGCATCGGAGCCATACCGTTGAGGAAGTCCATCAGACGACGGACACCCATGTCCTTCAATCCGGAGCAGCAGATTACAGGATACATCGAACCGTCAGCATAAACCGACTTCAATCCCTGCATGATCTCTTCGTCGCTCAGACCCTCCGAGAGGAATTTTTCCAACAAGGTCTCATCGGCTTCGGCAGCCTGCTCCTGAAGTGCCTGACGCATCTCTTCCACGCGGTCGGCATACTCGGCAGGAATATCCTTCATCTCAGGTGCTCCGCCTTCCGGTTTCCACACAAGCATCTTGCCCTTCAGCACATCAATCACCGCATTAAATCCTGCTCCTGCATTCACCGGGAACTGGATCAATGTACACTTGTTACCGAAGTTCTCCTTCAGTTGTGCAAAAGTATTCTCGAAATCAGCCGACTCATGGTCGCACTTGTTGATGACGAAAGCCATCGGTTTCTTCAGCTTCTCTACCAGACGGAAGTTGTTCTGGGTTCCTACCTCCACACCGCCGTTGGCTGTAAGAACGACAATCGCCGAACCTACCATATTCAACGCTGCTACGGTACCTCCGCAGAAGTCGTCAGAACCTGCACAGTCGATGATATTGAGCTTCTTTCCCTCAAACTCTACATTGCATACAGTCGAGAAAACAGAATAACCATACTCTTTCTCTACAGGAAAATAATCGCAGACTGTTGATTGCGCCTCAATAGAACCACGGCGCTTAATCACCCCGCACTCGAACAACATCGACTCCATCAAAGTCGTTTTTCCGGATCCACTGCCGCCTACCATGGCGACATTCTTGATCTCATTAGCTTGATAAACTTTAGCCATAATCGTATTTTTTAAGGTTAAATGTCAGTTTTTGGTACAAAACCGGTGCAAAGATACAACTTTTTTTGCAAATATGCAAGAATTGAAGCATTTTTTATTATATTTTCCATCATTTTGTCTTGCTAACCCATTCCCCGCCCCATTTCCTTTCATCACCGCAATCACAATAGTAAGATATAGATTCTAAACATACTATTGCCGGACCGCTTTTTGTACGCGAATTGCAATAAAAATTTGTTTTGTAATATTATTCGCTGTGTTTTGACGCCGATTTTTACATTTCCCCTCTCTCTCGAAACGGATAAGACCGGAAGGTGGTGAGTCCGATGCTCGTAATGGTGTAAAATGGAATGTTAAATAATATGTTTAGTCACTATATTTATGTTTTAGTCAATTTTTAGCACATAATCTGTCACAAAAAGCACTAAAATTTGCGTATGTGATAAAAAAGTAGTAATTTTGCGCATTATTTGGTTCGTAAAAACAAGAAAAATGAGGATATATTTTCTTTTAGTTCGTATAGCTGCACTGTTCGGCAATCAGAAAGCAGCCAAGCTGGTGAAGGGACAGAAACAAGCCTGGCGGAAGATACACGAGTATGAGCAGACACACCCGGAGCGCAGGCTGGAAGGCTGCGTATGGATACATGCCGCTTCCGTTGGAGAGTTTGAGCAAGCAAGACCTGTCATCGAACGATTGCGCAAAGAGCAACCGTGGCGTCCAGTCCTCCTCACCTTCTTCTCGCCGTCCGGATATGAGCTCCGCAAAGACTATGACCAGGCGGATCTGGTCACATACCTGCCATTTGCTACCGGACGGAATGCCAAGCGATGGATCGAGACCGTCCGCCCGAGCATGGCGATATTCGTCAAGTATGAGTTCTGGCCTGCGTACATACGCCACCTGCACAAGAAACAGATACCGCTATACTCCATCTCGGCGGTCTTCAACGACAAGCAGTATTTCTTCCGCTGGTACGGCGTAAAGGGCAGACGGATGCTGAAGAAGTTCACCCGCCTGTTCGTACAAGACGAGCACTCCGCAGAACTGCTCGGAAAACGTGGTATCACGCAGGTGAGTGTCACCGGTGACACCCGCTTTGACCGTGTATCGGAAATAGCCGCCAATGCCCGCAAGATAGAACCCATCGAGCAGTTTGTACAGGGCGCCGCCCACGTGATAGTAGCCGGTAGTACCTGGCCGGAGGACGAGAAACTTCTCCTACGGTATATCAACGACCATGCCGACGGCGGTTACGGCAACCAGACCAAACTCATACTTGTTCCCCACGAGATAGACGAGGCGCACATGCATCATATCTTCCAGGCATGGCAGGGACGCTTTGTACGGCTCAGCACGGCGGACAAACAGAATGTCAGACACACCAACACCCTTGTGGTGGACCAGTTAGGCAAACTCAGTTCGATCTACCAGTACGGCCATATCGCCTATATAGGCGGAGGTTTTGGCGAAGGCATCCATAACACCTTGGAGGCTGCCGTCTATGGACTGCCGGTGGTTTTCGGTCCTAACTATCAGGCTTTCCGCGAGGCGCACGGCCTGATCGCTGCCGGTGCCGCCAAATCCGTCCGCTCCTACGAAGAACTGGAGCAGGCAATCACCGAACTGGAATCCAATCGCGATGCCGCAGGCATGGCTGCCGCCAAATATGTAGCATCCCATGTAGGCGCCACCGCTAAAATCTATAACGCATTGTTTAACAACAAATAATAATCATGGCACAAAAACCCAGTATTCCAAAAGGCACGCGTGACTTCGGTCAGTTAGAGATGGCGCGCCGCAATTATATCTTCGACACCATCCGGTCGGTTTTCAAACTCTACGGTTTCCAGCAGATAGAGACGCCGGCGATGGAGAATATCGGCACCCTTATGGGTAAGTATGGCGAGGAGGGCGACAAACTGCTCTTCCGCATCCAGAACAGCGGGGAGAAAGCTTCTCTTGCGCCGGAGAAGGGACTCCGATATGACCTCACCGTTCCTTTTGCCCGATACGTGGTACAGCACCGCGAGGAGTTATCTTTCCCCTTCAAGCGCTTCCAGATCCAGCCTGTATGGCGTGCCGACCGCCCGCAGAAAGGCCGCTACCGCGAGTTCTACCAATGCGACGTGGACGTCATCGGTTCGGACAGCCTTATCGGCGAACTGGAGCTCATCCAGATCGTGGAGGAGGTTTATCGCCGGCTCGGTATCCGCGTCAGTCTGCATATCAACAACCGCAAGATTCTTGCCGGCATCGCTGAGGTGATCGGTGCGCCGGACAAGATGATGGATATCACGGTAGCGATCGACAAACTGGACAAGATCGGCTTGGAGGCGGTCAACAGCGAACTCCGCGAACGCGGACTTTCCGACGATGCCGTCAACGCGCTCCAGCCCATATTGAAAGGCCAAGGCGACAAAGTACAAAGTGTCCGGGAGCAGCTTGCAGAACTGCGCACGTACCTCGCCTCCAGTGAGATTGGTCTCAAAGGTGTTGAGGAGATGGAAGAAATCTTTAACCTGACAGACGCAGTCGGTCTTACAGCGGAGCGGTCCGACAGCGGAGCGGTCCGGCAGCGGAGCGGTCTGACGATAGAATTAGACCTCTGTCTGGCTCGCGGTCTGAACTACTACACCGGCGCCATCTTCGAGGTGAAAGCACTGGACGCGCAGATCGGTTCCATCACCGGTGGTGGTCGTTATGACAATCTGACGGGTATCTTCGGTCTGCCCAACGTCTCAGGCGTAGGCATCTCTTTCGGAGCCGACCGTATATACGATGTCCTGACCGAACTGAACCTCTTCCCCGAAGCCTTGCAGTCATCTACCGAAATGCTCTTTGTCACCTTTGGCCAAAGCGAACTGCTCTACGCTCTCACATGGGCGAAGGCGCTGCGTAAGGCTGGTATAGCGGTAGAGGTCTATCCCGAACCTGCGAAGATGAAGAAACAGATGGGCTATGCCGATGCACGTCGGATTCCGTACGTAGCTATCGTGGGAGGCGACGAGATGGCGCAGTCGAAAGTGATGCTCAAAAACATGGCCACCGGCGAACAGCAACTCATTGCCTTAGACGAAATGGTTAAATGTCTAAATAAATGAACAAATGGTAAATGACCAAATGGTAAATACAGAACGCCAGTTCGACACGGTGACCGCCAAGTGCCGTAAGATCTTCATTGACAAGATGTCCGACTATGGTCCTTCGTGGCGGATATTCCGTCTCCACGGCATCACCGACCAGCTCTATATCAAAGTCTGTAACATCCGGCAGCGCCAGGAGACGGGAGTCAGTCTCGTAGGGGATGAGATAGAGAGCAACCTGCGCGCCATCGTCAACTACGGCGTGATGGCTATCATCCAGGACCGCAAAGGCTATGCCGATGCCATCGACATGAGCACCGAAGAAGCCACCAAGTTATACGACGAGGTCATCCACGAAGCCAAGGAACTGATGCTCCTCAAGAACCACGACTACGGCGAGGCGTGGAGGGAGATGTCCAAAGAGGGCATTGTGGACATGATTCTGGCTAAGATCATCCGTATCAAAACCATCCTCTCCCACGACGGCAAGACGATTGCCTCCGAGGGCGTGGAGGGCAACTATTTCGATATCATCAATTACGCCATTTTTGACCTGATTCATTATGAGAACTAATCATCTTTCAGCCAAAGGCGGTCTCACATCTTTCTGCGCTCACGGCAGCCGGTTGATCATCGCAGCGGTATTCCTTTTCTCCGGGTTTGTCAAAGCCGTTGATCCCTTAGGAACCGTCTATAAGATAGAGGATTACCTCAAGGCCTTTGCTACCATGTCCGGCGACTGGGTGATGTCGCTCCTGCCGCTGGCTACGACCGCGGCCGCATGCCTCATTCTGGTGGAGTGCGTCTTGGGAGTGCTGCTCCTTTTTGACGTCCGCACCGGCTGGACCTCATGGCTTGCGCTCCTTTTCTATCTGGTGATGACCCCTCTCACCCTCTGGATCGCGCTCACCAACCCCGTGTCCGACTGCGGCTGTTTCGGCGATGCTGTCGTCCTCACCAACTGGCAGACCTTCTGGAAGAATATCGTTCTGCTGGCGCTCGTGATCACGCTCCTGTGCACCAAAAACAGGCTGCATACCCATTGGAGCCGGCGTGCCGAACTGAGTTTCCTCGCAGGAACGGTTATCGCCGTTCTGGCACTCATGGGATGGACACAGACGCATCTGCCGCTGATTGATTTCCGCCCATACAAGATCGGTAACAACATCCCCGAACTCATGGAAGGCGGCAAACCCGATGTCTATGACTACGTTTTCATCTATGAGAAAGACGGCGTACAGCAGGAGTTCACAGCCGACAGGACGCCCTCCAAAGAAGAAGGCTGGACTTATATCGACCGCAAGGACATCCTCGTGGAGAAAGGGGTGGAAGCTCCCATCCATGATTTCGAACTCACCCGTCTGGAGGACGGCGAGGATATAACGGACGACATCCTCTCTTCCGCCGAACCCGTGACTCTTATCGTCATGTACGACATCCGCAAGAGCGACAAGGCTCTCACCCGCAAGATTCTGGATCTCGTTCGTGCCAATACCGGAAAGGTGTATATCCTTACCGGATCGGGCAGCGAGGACATCGAGGAATGGCTCTCCCAGCCATCTGTCACCCGGAGCGATATCCTCCCGCAGGTAGAACAAGCCGTCTGCACTGCCGACCCCGTGATGCTCAAGACCATTGTTCGCGCCAATCCGGGTGTCATGGTGGTACAAAACGGCATCATCACCGACAAGTACAACCTGCAGAACCGCTAACCGATATACCATATATCCTCTTTATTACACCTACCTGCGTGCGCTCACGCGCACCAAGCGCAATGTGGAGATGTGCGCGATTATCAGGTTCTACACAAACAGAAGGTCTGTTCGCCTCCGAACAGACCTTCTACCGCGTATTCAAGGAACTCACCGGCGAAACACCCCTCCAATACAGAAAATCCAATATCTGACAGCTCCACCCTTCACTTTTGTACGATTTGAGAGTAGATTTGTACGATTTGAGAATGCTTTTTCATAAAAAAGCAGTACCTTTGCAGGCGCATTTAGAAATTATCTCGCCCACATGGTACGTCGCATACATAGCATCCTCCTCCTTCTCGCACTCCTCATCGGCAGCGCAGGGATGAACTATGTGCAGGCAGCAACACATAGCGGTAACTGCGGTGCGAATGGAAATAATGTCATCTGGTCGTTGAATACATCTACCGGCGTGCTGACTATCAGCGGTAGCGGAGCGATGGAGGATTTTGTCTCATCCTCTGGTGCTCCTTGGTATCTTGACAGAATGTCTATTACCTCCGTCACTATCGCCAATGGTGTTACTACCATCGGGAATTATGCTTTTTATGCATGCGTGAAATTAAGCTCTGTTGCTATTCCAAGCAGTGTGACCTCTATTGGTAATTCTGGATTCTCTAGTTGTACTAAGCTGACTTCCGTGAATATTCCGAATAGTGTCACAAAAATAGGAATATACGCGTTTAATCATTGTTACTCTTTGATTTCTGTGACTATTCCTAATGGAGTAACATCGATTGGTGAGTTTACATTTAATGGCTGTTCCTCTTTGACCTCTATGACCATTCCAAATAGCGTCGCAAGTATCGGAGTTTCTGCCTTTAGAGATTGTTCCGCATTAACGGATTTCTACGCCTCATGGACAGGCGATGCTATACCCATGGTGCCATCCAAGATTCATGCCTACGACGCTTCGCAGATAAAATTGCATATTCCTTGCGGCCATGCAGACGCCTATATTGCCAAAGAATGGAATACTAAGTTCACCTTGTCCGATGTTGCTTCCGGTACTTGCGGCGACAATGTCCAATGGACCTTTGAATCCTGTAACGGTACCCTCACCATCAGCGGAACGGGAGCGATGGTGCATTATTGGGCTTATGAGGATATTCCGTGGTGGAATTATCGAGGCTCGATACAACGAATCGTAATCGAAGAAGGGGTTACCTCCATTGGAAACCATGCGTTTGTTCAATGTTCTAACCTTACCTCTGTTTCTCTACCTAATACGCTGACGGCGATCAGCTATTTGGCTTTCGGTCATTGCACGAGTCTTCCTTCGCTGACTATTCCTTCTTCGGTCACCTCGATGGCGGGGATGTTTATTCATAATACACCTTCTTTAACGGATGTCTATGTCTCATGGACAGGCGATGCCGTGCCCGATATGCCGGCCGATCTCCATCCCTACGATGCATCCCCAAAACGGCTGCATATACCTTGCGGTCAGACGGCTGCTTACTCCGCCAAAGGGTGGAATAACAAATTTGTCTTTGAACAAGAAAATACCCATTATACCATCACCGTCGAATCCGATGACCCGACGATGGGAACAGTCGATGCAAGGAAAATTGAAGAATGAAAATATGTACGAAGGACTCGTCTCGAAAATCGTCCTTACATTAAATCGTCAATAAATCGTACATCGTAAATCGTTAAATCGTAAATTAATATAGTATTAACAATTAAACACACCAATCAAAATGAGAAAAATGACATTTTTGCTGGCGTGCTGCCTGATGGCGGTAACAGCGTGGGCAACGAATCCCTTAGAGACGGACTGCGGTGACAACGTACAGATCACCGCTACGCCGACCACCGGTTATCACTTTGTTAAGTGGCAAAAAGCCGGAGCTGATTTCGACGGCAACGACGCTAACCCGCTTACCATCACCAGCGTGGACGCGAGTGCTACCTATCGCGCTTTCTTCGCTATCAATGTGTACAACTACAAGTTTGTCAACTACGACGGTACAACCGAACTGAAGGTCGGCACGATCAACCACGGCGAGACTCCTACATCGCCGGATGCGACACCCACCAAGCCATCGACGGCGCAGTATGACTACTCTTTCTCCGGCTGGTTACCGAACATAGGCGCCGTAACGGAAGACAACACGGTTTTTGTAGCGCAATTCACCGAGACTGTGCGTTCGTATGTCATCCAGTTCGTCAACTACGATGGAACACCGCTTCAGTCCTCATCATGGGAGTTCGGTACCACGCCTGTTTATAGTGGCGAGACGCCCACGCGTGAGGAGATTGGCAAGACCTATACCTTCATCGGTTGGGACGAGGATATTTCTGCTGTTACAGGTGAGAAGACCTATACGGCTGTCTTCAGCGGCGTTACCAATACCTATGCCATCACACCGCATGCAGGTGAAGGCGGTACCGTTTCCGGTGGTGGAGATGCTATCCAGTACGGTCAGTCTGTCACCATCACCGCTACCCCGAATGACTGCTACGAGTTCGTACGCTGGTCTGATGGCAACACCGAGGCTTCACGTACCTTCAATGTAACAGGTGCGCTGGATGTAACGGCTGAGTTCCGCAAGATCAAGTACACCATCACCGTCGAATCCGACAATACGGCACAAGGAACCGTAGATGCGGTTAAGTTGTAGGACATATGGCATCCTTCTCGCGTTAAGCATAGTTCTCACTGGGCGCGCTGCGTCCATTGAGGCACTATGCGGATCGTGGTACGAGTTACGCGCCGTACCGATGGAAGACTGGCATTTTGACCATTGGAGCGACGGAGATACGTCTGCCGTGCGGCAGGTCGAAGTGCTTGGCGATGCGCATTACATTGCCTTCTTCGCACCCAACTGCGGGGACTATCCGGCCTTGCCTGTCGTCGCGCTCTACGACTGGCTGCTCATGCTCGATGTCAGGGCCATTCAGACGAAAGGCTATTTCTTCGGCGAAGAGAATGTTGCATGGTACCGCGTCCGTGGAGCACCGGATAAGATAGACGAGGGCGTTTCAGCGGATGACGAGCGGATGGCGACGGGTTATTACCTCACCATCGATCAGTCGTTCCAAGGCACAGGCGATTACTATGCCGTTGTCGATGTAAGCGGCAGTCCGTCCGGCTTGCTGTGTACTGGGCTTATGCGTTCGGAATTGGTGCATTACACGAGTTCCGCTGCTCCGCCTGCACCTTTCCTCGAACCCACGATGGTACGACCGTCCGAACCCCAACGGCTCTTGCAACTCAACCCCGACCATCCGACTACCGTCACCGTTTATGACATAGCCGGACATCGCTTGCAGACTCTCTCCGCTGATGGTGTGGAGCGGATGAGTCTGCAAGCCGAGGGGGGCGCCGGATGCTATCTGGTTGTTGTCCAAAATGGCGATCAACGAACCGTATTACGATATGTCGTAATCAAATAGCCAAATGACTAAATGATCCAATAAATGGTAAATGGTAAATGATTAAATGGTAAATGAATTAAATGGTAAATGCGAAGCGTGTCATATTGATCTGTACTTTCTCTTCTCTTTCATCCCTGTCACCTTCATCCCTGTCACCTCGCGTGGCAGGGATTTTTTATATATCGAAAAATGGCTATTTGTAACGAAAAAATGCAGATTTGTACGATTTGAGAGTAGATTTGTACGATTTGAGAGTGCTTTTTCATAAAAAAGCAGTACCTTTGTGCGCAAATTTGAATTTGTGCAACATGAAGGTTCGTGCAAGTCGAGTGTAAGCTTGCTTACGCAACTCGACGCAGCCGAAGCTCCAGAAATTAAATTTATTTAATTTATGAAAAAGGTATTTTTGCTTTGTTCACTGCTCGTAAGTATGTCGCTTTTCGCTATAGAGGGCGCACTAAATGGTCGGTTTACCATCAATGCGAATGGTGATCAAGTAATTTTCTCGCAAGGTAACTTGCAGTATCAAGCCAGTACACAAACTTGGCGTTTTGCAGAACATCAGTATGACTTTGTAGGTAATTCCGTAGAAGGCAATGTTTACGTAGAAGGTGTAAAGTGTAACAATGCCCTT
>DGTP01000007.1:0-8114 GCA_002394335.1 Bacteroidales bacterium UBA4333
CCAAGTTCCAGCAGACCTATGCTGCTATCAAAGCACTGACACCGGAGCAAAAAGCGGAGTACAAAACCGCGTTCGAGGCGCAGAGCAAGTACACCTCATTGCGAGGATATATCTTCGCGAAAGAGTATGCGAAATTAGCGTAATACAAGCGGGATGCCATCCCGCGCAAAGAAAGATCATTAACCTAAACTTTAACTATTTTTATTATGGCAGATGTAGTTTTTGAGGACCCGATTCACCACATTTCGGGTAAGATTTCAAGAAAGTACCGAACCTGTTACAACTACCGCCGTTGGAGCGGGCGCAAGTACACGAGCATTCACGGAGACCGAACCACGCCAGTGAGTGCCGAGGAGAAAGCACGACAGGAGCGGTTCAAGGTAGTGCGTCTGGCGGCACGGAGCCGTGCGATGGACCTGAGCAAACTGACCTACGACCAGATGGACTTTGTGGAGGAGCGCAAGGCGAAAGGTGCGGCGTTCAAGTACACCACCTACAAGGGCTGGCTGTTCGGCAAGGCGTGGAAATGCTACGACGAGAGTACGGGGCAAGTGAACATGCCGGAGCGGTTGAACACCGTGGGGTAAATTGTTAAACCGTTAAACCGTTAAACTGTTAAATTGTTATGACTAAACAGCAGATTTATAAAATGGTAGCAACAGTGGCTACCGCTATCGTGACATGCGTGGCGATTGCGTTGGGGCTGAGTTCGTGCAACGTGACAAGGACAATCACCACCCGAAGCGAGGCATGGCAGAAAGGCGACACAAGCGTGGTTATTCAAACCAAGACGGTGGAGACCTACGATGCGTCGAAAAAGGGGTTGTAACTCGCGGAAACAGCCGCGAGAACTAAACGGCAAAGAGCGGAGGGGAGCGGCAAAAATGCCGCTCCTTTTTCCGATAGATCGAGAGATCGAAGGAAAAGACGAACCGGCATCAAATGCCGGGCTAATTGACGAAGAAAAACGCGCATGGATACGCGGAGCATAAACGCTACACCCGACCGATGGTAATTATAAATACGCGAAGCGTTGCTTTTCCCCCTTTAAATTTTTCGCGAAGCGAGAGAAAAGGAAGGCATGCTTGAACAGGAGAAAGAGAGGTAAAAAACAAAAGGGACGCGCACGTGTATGCGCGTCCCTTATTATATACGGATAATCCGTGAGATTGATTACCAAGCGGTGCCCAGCATGCGGAGGTAGCTCTTGTAACGCCACTGGGCGTTTTCCTGAGCGGCGGCGAAGAGCTCGTCTGCCTCTTTCGGGAACTGCTTTGCTACGGAAGCGAAACGAACCTCACCCTTCAGGTAATCTTGGAACTTATCCCACTGCGGCTCTTTGGAGTCGAGCTGGAACGGGTTCTTGCCCTCAGCCTCGAGTTCCGGATTATAGCGCCAGAGGTGCCAGTAACCGCACTCTACGGCTTTCGCCTCTTCGGCTTGGCTCTTGCCCATACCGGCTTTCAGACCGTGGTTGATACACGGAGCGTAAGCGATGATGAGCGACGGTCCGGGATAAGCCTCCGCTTCGCGGATAGCCTTGAGGGTCTGTGCCTGGTCAGCACCCATAGCGATCTGAGCTACATAGACATAACCGTACGTGGTAGCAATCATACCGAGGTCTTTCTTGCGTACGCGTTTACCCATAGCAGCGAACTTAGCGATTGCGCCGAGCGGCGTTGCTTTGGATGCCTGACCACCGGTGTTGGAGTACACCTCGGTATCGAGCACGAGGATGTTGACATCTTCGCCGGAAGCGATGACGTGGTCGAGTCCGCCGTAACCGATATCATAGGAAGCACCGTCACCACCGACGATCCACTGGCTGCGTTTAACGATATGATCTTTGTGCTTGAGGATCTCCTTGCAGGTGTCGCAACCGCATTTCTCCATAGCAGCTACCATCGGCTCGTAGAGACGATTCGATATTTCTGCAGAGTTCTGGTTCTCGAGCCACTCTTTGAACATCGCTTTGAGTTCATGAAAAATTCAATTTTTATTTGCATATTTGAAAAATAATTCGTATCTTTGCACCCGATTTACAACTATCATCTTTCTATTAATCAGCAATCGTCAAGCTATGTGCAAGCAAATCGCAGGCTTTCTATAGTAGGTTATTAGTAGGTGATTACTATGTTATTGGTAGGTGAGTAAGCCGACCGCAAGCCTGTCACAGCGTAACAAAATAAACTCAATATTATGGCAACAACTATCCTTGAACACCCTGTCCGTGAGATTCACGGCGCACTTGAACGCAAAGGCATCATCAACCGAATGAAGAAGTACCGTTCCGATGACGGTCGTATTATTCATGAAGGCGTACAGGAATCCTATGCCGTCCGCAATCCGCGTGACTACAAGAAGAACCCGCCTAAGGGCGCGGAACTGGAGCACATCAACCTCTTCCGCCAAGCCTGTCTTATGACCAAAGAGATCCTCGATGCCGAAAAGCCCGAAGAAACGCCCACCGTCTCCGTCTTTCCGCCTCGTCCCAAGTACCTCACGAAAGAGGAAGCACTCACCCAACTCACCGACTACCGTAAGCGTTACAAAGCCCAACTGCCTTCCACACGCGGCACGCGCCCCGACCCGCAGGCTCCGATAGACAAATCCACCCACGCCCCGAAGCGATATTTCCGCCTCGACAACTTCATCCGCTCCATGACGTACCTCACCCTCAAAGCCGCACAATCTGTCCAACAAACATAAGATTAACGCTGATTTTCGTGCAAAATAAACTTTCCCGCGCGATTTTTGCAAATATATTTGCATATATCAAAAAATCTTTGTATCTTTGCAGGCAAAATTAAAATAGGCTTATTGTATAATGATAATAAATAGGAGGACTAATTATGGCTTATAATGTTCATGACATTGCGTATAAGTTGTTATATCGCGCTTCACAAAACGACGAGGGTGAACTTTTATCTAACCTCAAATTACAGAAGTTATTGTACTATGAGCAAGGGTATCACCTTGCCGTTTTTGGTACTCCTTTATTCGATGAAGAGATTGAAGCGTGGATGTATGGACCAGTTGTTCCATCTGTTTACGAACATTTCAAAGACTACGGCAATAAAGGAATAGAAGGAGATTTTCCAAATATTGTTCTCTCGGAAAAGGAAGAAAATCTCTTTGAAGATGTTTATGATACTTATTGTGAACTTTCAGCAATAGGTTTGATGCGACAGACACATAGCGAATCTCCTTGGACTTCAGTGGAACCAGGTAAGGGAAATATTATTTCTAAGGATTCTATGCGCGACTTCTTTAAACAACTCTATGAGCAGAATTAAGTTTAATCATAAATCCAAGCATCTTTCTGAGCAAGAAGAACGGCAAAAAGACAAAAATATATCATTTAATTTCAGATATTTGTCGAATAAGTCATTTTCTAATTGTAAAGATGCTGATTTTTTCATACATTATTTAGATCGTCTAAATAAACTTTCTTCTCTCACATGGAAACAAATTCAGCTAAGTGACCGCCATAGTTTTGGTTTTGAGTTATTAGGTGTTGAAAATATAAAAGTGACATTACCTTCTGTTATTACAGAAGATGTAAAGAAACTATTTGTATTCCGTGCAACAGGCAATAATCATGCTTTTTTAGGATTAAGAGAGGGAGATGTTTTTAATGTAATATTTATAGAATCACAATTTGGAGACATATATGACCATTAAATAATTAATTCGCCTATGAAGCATAACGATTAAAAGACAACATATATAAAATAAGCATTTGCTTTATTAAGGATATATTCAATCTTCCACAGATATATAATAGCATTCCGAAATATAGCGAATGTTCACACATTAGTGTGGACTTTCTGCGTATATTGGATGCTATGGGAGTGGAAGCCCGAATATACCAATATTATCAAAGCGAAAGTTCGCACTTTTTTGTATGCAATCAAAACGGAGAATGCCTCCAGCCGAATAACAAAGTGGAGACAAACAAATCGCAAAATATCATGTCGAAAATCATTGATGGACTAAAGAGCGCTCTAAGTCTTCTAACAAAATCCACCGAAGAAAACAAACAAATGTTAAAAGATTTTATAGCGCAAGAAGAAAGGTCATTAGACATCCCTGAAAAAAAGCCCTTGTTGCCCGACAAAAAGGAACCGGGAGAAGGACAAGAAATATTAACTGATTCAATTGAAACGAAAAAATGAAAACTAAGATTTTTACTTTATTGTTTGCTGCCGTAGCAAGTACAGGAACAATGTGTGCTAGTGGCATTCTTATTGGTGACTTATGTTACAATCTTAATACTTCATTGCAAACAGCAGAAGTAACAAAAAATGAAGATTTAATCAGCCGTAACAACTATGTAAATATTGAAGGAGCGGTTGTTATTCCTTCTTCCATAGAGTACGAAAGCGTTACTTATACCGTTACAGGCATTGGAGAAAATGCATTCGTAGATTGTATTGGCATGACATCTATCACTATTCCCGGAACGGTTCAAATCATAGGGAAATGGGCATTCTCTAATTGCACAGGGTTAACATCTGCTACTTTACAAGAAGGAGTTGAAAACATTGGAGTTAATGCTTTCAGAGAATGTACAAGTTTAGCATCAGTTAACATTCCTAATAGTGTAACTAAAATTGAGAGTAGCGCATTCTATCATTGCCGTAGTCTTACATCTATTAACATTCCAGATGGAATAACTAGCATTGAAAAGCAAACTTTCAATGGTTGCACAAGTTTGAGAACTTTAAGTATTCCAACTAGCGTTACAAGTATTGGCGAATATGCGTTTGGGCAATGTGGTTTTATCTCTATGACGTTTCCTAATTCAGTAACAATCATTGATAAAGCAGTTTTCTGGAAATGTGCAAGTTTGACCGAAATAACTATTCATAGTGGAATTACAGAAATTAAAGATATTGCATTCAAGGAGTGCACAAACTTGACAACCATCTATAATTATCGTACAACTCCGCCTAATGCTTATAGTAACACATTTGATGGTGTAAATAAATCAAGTTGCAAATTGTACGTACCCAATTCATCTGTTAATTTGTATCAAAATACAGCTGTCTGGCGTGACTTCAATAATATAGAAACGATTGAGGATGTTATGGCTATTGATGAAATTAAAACCTGTGATACTCATGAGCAAAAGATAATTCGTGACGGTCAAGTATTCATTGAGCATGGTGATAAAACATACACCTTACAAGGTGCAGAAGTTAAGTAACCATCTTGTCATCTTTATGAATCTGCGCTACAGCTTTCTGTGGCGCATTTTCATTGTGTGATATGTGCCTAATATACCCACCATCGTTGAGTGCTATTTTTTTATATTACTAAGTAATATAGTAGGCTTTTATTCCAACTATTTTCAAAAAGATTTGGTTATATCATTTCTTTTTCGTATCTTTGTAATTGAAATAACATCAAAAGGAGATTGCCGATAGCCGAATAGTAAAGTGGAGGCTCTAAAAAAATAGATTAAAATGGAAGCAGAAGTATTTAATCAATTAGGTCAATTCTTTGAAACTAGAAAATTTAGTAAGAATGATCATTTAGTCGCAACTTGTTATCTAGGAATGAGAATCTGCCAAGGTTATGGAGTAATTGCAAATGGTAAAACTTATATTTACCCTAAATTAGCAGATTTCTTAGCAGACATGAATGAAATTAGTAATATAGGTGACATGTATAATTACTTCTTACCTGCTTTAGCTGCTATAAATGCTCATAAAGCATACTGTATGTATATTGATGAAAGCACAATGAAAATATCAGCAAATAATAACTAATTGAAAAAATATGGAAACAAATGATTTATTAAAAGCTATTCTTAATGAGTTAAAAGCAAGCAATGAAATGCTAAGGTTATTCTTAACTAATGGCAATTCTGCTACCGAAGATGCAATGCATTCATATATTGCATCCATTGATCAGAAAGTTGATAGAATTGCTAATAATCTGAATAAAATAGCAGAATCTCATTAAGATAACATTAGAACAAACAATACGAAAGAACGCGCGTACATATGTACACGCGCTCTTTCATTATTGCTGGTAATTAAATTACCAAGCGGTACCCAACATTCTGAGGTAAGACTTGTAACGCCACTGTGCATTTTCCTGTGCAGCAGCAAACAACTCATCTGCCTCTTTCGGGAACTGCTTTGCTACGGAAGCGAAACGAACCTCACCCTTGAGGAAGGCTTGGAAGTTATCCCAGTTAGGCTCTTTGGAGTCGAGCGAGAACGGGTTCTTGCCTTCAGCCTCAAGCTGCGGGTTGTAACGCCAGAGGTGCCAGTAACCGCACTCAACGGCCTTAGCCTCCTCTTCCTGGCTGTGACCCATACCGGCTTTCAGACCGTGGTTGATACACGGAGCGTAAGCGATGATGAGCGACGGTCCGGGATAAGCCTCCGCCTCGCGGATAGCCTTCAGCGTCTGCGCCTGATCTGCACCCATAGCGATCTGTGCTACATAGACATATCCGTAGGTGGTAGCAATCATACCGAGGTCTTTCTTGCGGACACGCTTACCCATAGCTGCGAACTTGGCGATAGCGCCGAGCGGCGTAGCCTTGGAAGCCTGACCACCGGTGTTGGAGTACACCTCGGTATCGAGCACGAGGATGTTGACATCTTCGCCGGAAGCGATGACGTGGTCGAGTCCGCCGTAACCGATATCATAGGAAGCACCGTCACCGCCGACAATCCACTGGCTGCGTTTAACGATATGGTCTTTCTCAGCGAGAATAGCCTTGCAGGTGTCGCAACCGCATTTCTCCATAGCAGCCACCATCGGCTCGTAGAGACGATTCGTAACCTCTGCGGAGTTCTGATTCTCCAGCCACTCTTTGAACATCGCCTTGAGTTCGTCGGAGCAGTCAGCGCACTCGAGGCCTTTCTGCATAAGAGCAGCAAGACGCTCACGCAGTTTGCGGTGTGCGATCTGCATACCGAGACCGTACTCGCAGAAGTCCTCGAAGAGGGAGTTAGACCAAGCCGGACCGTGACCCTTCTCGTTCTTGGTATAAGGAGTAGAAGGCACAGAACCGGAGTAGATAGAGGTACAGCCGGTAGCGTTAGCGATGATCTCGCGGTCGCCGACGAGTTGGCTGATGAGCTTCAGATACGGTGTCTCACCGCAACCGGAGCAAGCGCCGGAGAACTCAAAGAGCGGCGTAGCGAACTGCGAGTTCTTGACGTTGGCAGCGATGTCAACGAGGTCTTGTTTGGAAGCGACGTGCTCTACGCAGTAGTCCCAGTTGGCAGCCTCTCCGAGTTGTCCCTCAAGCGGTACCATCTGGAGCGCCTTGCCTGTTTTCGGGTTGCCCGGACATACATCGACGCAGTTGCCGCAGCCGAGGCAGTCCATAACGCCGACCTGCATACGGAAATGCATACCCTTCATAGCAGCCGGAGCCTTCATCTCACGGGTAGCCGCACCGTTGAGACCCTTGAGCTCCTCCTCGTCGAGCACGAACGGACGGATACAAGCGTGAGGACAAACGTACGCACACTTGTTACACTCGATACAGTTGTCAGCGGTCCAAACCGGTACAAACGCCGATACGCCGCGTTTCTCGAACTTGGCGGTACCTGCAGGCCATGCGCCGTCCTCGATGCCCTTGAAAGCGGAAACAGGGAGGAGGTCACCGTCCTGACCGTTGATCGGACGAACAACTTTGGTGATGAACTCAGGCTCGTCACCATAGTCCTTAGCCGGATCAGCAGGCAGGCTCGACCATGCGGGATCGATAGCCAGCTCCTTATACTCGCCGCCACGGTCCACAGCTGCGTAGTTCTTATTAACGACATCCTCGCCCTTCTTGCCGTAGGACTTCACGATGAAGTGCTTCATCTCCTCAACTGCCTTCTCAACAGGGATGACAGCGGTGATACGGAAGAATGCAGACTGGAGGATGGTGTTGGTACGGTTGCCCAAACCGATTTCCTGCGCAATCTTGGTAGCGTTGATGTAATAAACTTTAATCTTATGGTCAGCGAAGTATTTCTTCACTTTGTTCGGCAGGTTCTTAACGAGCTCGTCTCCCTCCCAGATGGTGTTCAAGAGGAACGTACCGCCGTCCTGCAGACCGCGGGTCACATCGTACATGTGGAGGTAAGCCT
>DGTP01000007.1:8278-18887 GCA_002394335.1 Bacteroidales bacterium UBA4333
CGAAACGGAGGTGCGAGCAGGTGAATCCACCGGATTTCTTACTATCGTAAGAGAAGTAAGCCTGGCAGTATTTGTCGGTGGTGTCACCGATGATCTTCACGGAGTTCTTGTTTGCACCTACGGTACCATCAGCACCCAGACCGTAGAACTTAGCCTGGAAGAGCGAAGCGTCACCCATCGCAATCTCCTCGCCGACAGGCAGAGAAGTGAAGGTGATATCATCGTTGATACCTACAGTGAAGTGGTTCTTCGGCTCGGGCAGAGCGAGGTTCTCGAAGACAGCCAGCATCTGTGCCGGAGTGGTATCGTTGGAACCCAGACCGTAACGACCGCCAACCACGAGCAGATCCTTCAGACCGAGTTCGTCAAGTGCGTCTTTTACATCGAGGTAAAGCGGTTCGCCGTTAGCGCCCGGCTCCTTGGTACGGTCAAGGACGCAGATACGTTTCACGCTCTTCGGCAGCGCCTCCTGCAAATACTTGAGGCTGAACGGACGATAGAGGTGTACGTTGATGAGACCGAGTTTCTTATTACCCTTGGCAGCCTCGTAGTCGATGACTTCGCGGATAGCCTCGCAAGCAGACCCCATACAGATGATGATATTCTCTGCGTCGGGAGCACCATAGTAGTTAAACGGACGGTACTCGCGGCCGGTGATCTTGGAGATCTCCTTCATGTAGTCGGAAACGATATCCGGCACTGCGTCGTAGAAACGGTTGCAGCTCTCGCGGTGAGTGAAGAACACATCGGGGTTCTCCGCCATACCCTTCATCTCCGGACGCATCGGGCTGAGTGCACGCTCACGGAACTCCTGGAGCGCCTTGTAGTCCACCAGCGGACGGAGATCCTCCATATCCATCGCCTCTACCTTCTGGTACTCGTGCGAGGTACGGAAGCCGTCGAAGAAGTTGAGGAACGGCACGCGGCTCTTGATAGTAGCGAGGTGTGCTACTCCGGCGAGGTCCATCACCTCTTGTACGGAAGCCTCAGCGAGCATAGCGAAACCGGTCTGGCGGCACGCCATGACATCCTGGTGGTCACCGAAGATACAGAGCACGTGGCTGGCGAGCGTACGAGCCGATACATGGAAGACAGACGGGATGAGCTCACCGGCAATCTTGTACATGTTCGGGATCATCAGCAGCAGACCCTGCGAAGCCGTGAAAGTGGTGGTGAGCGCACCTGCGTTCAGCGAACCGTGAACAGCACCTGCGGCACCGGCCTCAGACTGCATCTCCTGCACGAGTACGGTCTCTCCGAACAGGTTCTTGCGACCTGCGGCTGCCCACTCGTCCACGTTCTCCGCCATAGGCGACGACGGCGTGATAGGATAGATGGCAGCTACCTCGGTGAACATGTAAGCTACATGCGCCGCAGCGGCGTTACCATCCATGGTCATAAATTTCTTTTCTTTTGCCATAAGATTAATATTGTTTTATAATGGTTGAATTTGTTATTGATTATTGTTCAGTTTCTCGACGAGGTCTCGACGAGAGGTCGTATTTAATACAGGAATCCAAAGAGCCACAACGGAATACTGTTACCCAAGCCCAATTCGATATCGCCGATAGCGGTAGGACGGATCACATCGCGTGTCGGCTTGTCACAGCGGACATCAAAGTAATACATATTATCCACCACAAACATTGCATTGCGCTCGGTAGCATTCACCTTATGCGAGCCATGGAGACAAGCATAGAAGAATGTCTCATAAACATCCTGATCACTCAACTCGCGCTCAGAGATCATATGCTGGATATTGGTATTCTGAATATAGACTTTAAGCGGTTTGGAAGGGAATTGCTTGCCCTGCATATACAGCAGATTGAGCAAACGGGCATCCTTGAGATACTTGATATAATTCATCGTAGTAGCACGACTGAGCTCTATCTCATCGGAGATGCTACTGATATTGAGTGCGCAAGGCGTCTCGCGCAACATGATATAAAGCAGTTTGCGCAGCTTATGCAGGCATGCCACATCAATCTGCTTGATCATCAGCACATCGACATCAAGCATCATATTGAGTGTCTTAAGAAGGGCTTCCTCGAAAGACGGAGCTTTGAGATGTGCCGGATAATAGCCGTGCTTGATATAATCGCGCAGATAGTTGAGCGGGTGTACAATCTCGCATAACTCACGGGAGATGGAGGCATGGTTGCGGAGCACTTGCTCCAAGGTATAACTTTTGAGATTCAGCCCCGTACGCAGATTGATATACTCCCGGAAAGAAAGTCCGCGGAGGTTATACATGTGCACAATGTTGGCAATATCCTTGTTATCCTCCACAAGCCGCATCACCGGCGAAGCGGAGAAGATGATCTTCATGTCATGGAACCTGTCATAACACTTGCGGAGTTCTCTGGACCAGTTCGGATACTTGAAGGTCTGGTCCAAGAGCAGCGTGCGTCCTCCTTGTTTATAAAAAGCGCGTGCCACCTCCATGAGCGAGTGCTCGGTGAAGAAGAAATTGTCAAAATTGATGTAGAGACTCCGGCGCTTAGGAACAGAACCTTTACGGAGGCGTTTCTTGGCATCCTCCTCCAGTTCCATGGCGCGTAATTCTTTAGCTCTGGTCAACAAGAAATCCGTCTTGCCCACCCCACGACCGCCCTTAATAGCGATCAAACGATCGTCCCAATTGATCTCGTCCATGAGTTGTCTGCGCAAGGGAACTTGGACGCGTTCAATCAAATAATCGTGTGTCTTAAAAAAAGATTTTAACATATCAATGGGTTATCCCGTTTGTTTTGCGCTGCAAAATTACAAAAAAAAAATCGCTTTTGCAATATCGAGTTGACATTTTTTGAAAAAAAATAGTATTTTTACCTATTTTGAGGGATTTTTTATAAAAAATGGTGATAAAATTTGTAGATATTAACAATTTTTTGTATCTTTGCAGACTTTAGACAATCACCCAAAAACTCTATCTTTATGAAAAATGCAATGAAATTATTTTTCACCCTGAGTGTCTTATTGACATTAACGGGTTCGGTGTGTGCACAAAAGTTTGAGAACACACTATGCTGGTTTGACAATTCAAGCGGTCAGTTTTCGGATATCAGATCCCGCTATCTGACAGAAGCCATACAACCGTATTGTCTGTATATTGTGAAGAACGAGCATCATATGCCCTATAACATGCCGGCAGATGCCGGAAGCGCTCCTCAATCACCGCAGTATGAAGCGAGTGCCTTGGTATATGTGCTGCCCGGCAAACGTCTGGAGGAGCTGAAGAGGTTAGAGAAATTATATATCAATCCCATATGGGCGGAAATCCGCAGTTTTGCCGGCGAAGCAGAAAAAAGCCGCACTAAAGGCGGAGGGTTTCTATTTACCTTCCCTATCGGTGATCCGGAAAGAATACTGGTAGAAGGCAAGGAAGAGACGGTGCGTTTTATGGGAGTGAACGACGCCAAGAAGACAGATTACACGATTGATTTCGGGCAATCGCCGTTTTTCCTGAGCATATTCAATGCGCAAGCGTTACAGATGCGCATGCATATATATAGGTATTATGATGCCGAAGCCGACAAGAGTGCCATGGTGATATTCCAGCAAAGCGGTCTGGATCGCGAGTACGAACCAACGGATGAGTTGTTAGGAATAGCGGCATTGTTCGGAGAATTGAGTTCGATGCTCGTGATGAAGAACCCTGCGAATGCACAGTCGATAAAAGACTGGATCAATAATAGTACATGGAAGGATATCCAACCTGATTTTGAGCGGTATTTTCATCTCAAATCTGCCAAAGGCGGAAAGGAGGACGGTGATGATGACCAAAAGAAAGTGCCGCCAATTGACGTAGAAAACGACTCTACAATACGTATCGGCGGTCAAAACGGCAAAGGCGGAGAGGTGATACGAAGGATAGATCCGCAACCGGGAGAACCGAAAATCCTCGTACTAAAGAAACCAGAGCCATTAGACGAAAAAGACCCGGAAAGTCCCGGTCAGCGAATGGTATTCCCGAAAGCAGGATCGCTGTCCAACGGAGGTTTTTACATGGCGGAGAACGACACCGCCACCTACCTCATTGCCACAGCACAAAGTATGGTCTTCGGCGTCAACAAATCCAACGGAGAAATCACAATGGACACCCTTCCGCGCGTGACAAACAAATATAATATCGCCGGTGCCGGTTGTGTGAAAGACGGCAGGTTGCTTGTCTATCAGTCGAAGAGAGGGGTGATAGATGTCTTCAACCACCAAGTGGTACTGAACGACAGCCGCAGTGTAGAAAGAGAGTGCATGGTGGTTAATAGCGAGACCGACCGCGTATATATATGGAACAAGAATGTACTGAAGGAATACAACGGGCAGATGAAAGAACTGAAAACATATACTCTTCCCGTAGAGGAACTGGAAATCACCAAAGTGCTGATCGGTAAAGACGGCAGGCTTTGGATATCCATCGGCAAAGGCTATTCGCACGAAGGCTACCTGACGCTCAAAGACGGTAAGACGACTGAATTCGTCACACAAGATTATAATGTCAGAATCCCCTTTGTAGTCCCCTACTCCAACACCACCTGTCTCGGCTATAAAAACGGGCTCTACGAGGTGCCTATAACAGGCGAACCCAAATGCCTCATGCCTACCGAATGGCGCTATATGCAGTGGGCGGCGATGAACAGCAAGGGAGATTTGTTTGTGATGCATGACAACTTCACTTTCGAGCGATACACAACCAAAGGCGGCATCCGCCTTGCCGAGACCTACACCAAGGATTTACGGTTTGGCAAAAAGGGGAAGATGCTGTATCAGCAGTTATATATTGACCGTTTGGATAACTTATGGATATACACCGGCAACGATGTCTTTCTTTGGCATCCGAGCGGAAAACTGAATGGATATAACGGATTTAACGGAACTATAACTATTGGAGCAGAATGATTACATTTCTGGTAGCATTGGCCGTGCTGGTGATAGGATTTTTCACGTACGGCGTTTTAGTAGAGAAGATTTTCGGCATTGAGCCGGAGCGTAAGACCCCCGCTTTGACCAAAGCGGACGGAGTGGATTTTGTGCCGATGGCACCATGGAGGATATTCCTGGTACAATTCCTGAATATCGCAGGACTCGGCCCTATCTTCGGTGCGATCATGGGTATTTTCTATGGTCCGGCGGCGTTCCTATGGATTGTTTTCGGAACGATCTTCGCCGGCGGTGTGCATGATTACCTGAGCGGTATGCTCTCCATACGCAAAGGCGGTGTGTCGCTTCCGGATATTATCGGCGATGAGTTAGGGCAAGGCACCAAGATCTTTATGCGTGTGCTGAGTCTGGTGTTGCTTATTCTACTTACCACCACCTTTCTTTCCGGTCCGGCTACGCTGCTACAGGGTTTGGCAGGCTTGGGAACGATGGATTTTCAGGGGCATATGATTCCTATCATATGGGTACTCATCATCTTTGGCTACTATGCCTTGGCAACTGTGCTGCCAGTAGATAAACTGATAGGTCGTTTCTACCCTATCTTCGGCGGAATACTGCTGTTTATGGGATTAGGAATCATGGTAGTGATGTTAGGCTGGCACAGTTCGGAGATGCCTGAGGTGATGGACGGTCTGCAGAACCGTCAGACCAACGGTCTGCCGCTTTTCCCGATGATGTTCGTCTCCATCGCATGCGGTGCCATATCCGGTTTCCACGGCACGCAGAGCCCTATCATGGCGCGGTGCTGCACCAGCGAACGACAAGGTCGCTGGATATTCTACGGTGCCATGGTGGCGGAAGGTATATTAGCACTGATATGGGCAGCTGCCGCCGGCACATTCTTTGCCGATCCGGAGAAGGGTCTGTACGGTATAGACGGCTTACAGGCTTTTGCGGCACAGCACCCGGGCGAGAATATCGCCGCGCTGGTGATTGACAAGGTGAGCCGTAGCTGGTTAGGCACGGTAGGCGGTATCTTGGCTATCATCGGCGTGATTGCTGCACCTATCACCAGTGGCGACACAGCGCTGCGTAGTGCCCGACTGATTGTAGCGGACTTCCTGAAATGGGATCAACGGCCTATTCCGAAGCGTCTGATAATCGCCATACCGCTGTTCCTCTGCGTGTTCGGCATGGTGTTCGTGGACTTCAATGTGGTATGGCGTTATTTCGCGTGGACGAACCAGACACTCGCGGTCTTCACTCTATGGGCGGGAACAGTTTGGCTTTACAAGAAAAGCCAAATGAAAGATGAAAAATTAGAAATTAAAAATTATCGCTACGGGTATCTGATAGCGCTGGTGCCGGCGTTGTTCATGACGATGGTGTGCAGCAGTTATATTCTCATTGCGCCGGAAGGACTGGCGCTGAAAGCAAATCTGCGATGGATCGGATATGCGGTAGCCGGAATAGTAACCTTGTGCTGTCTGACCGGATTTATTCTCTGGACTAAAAAAGCAAACAAACAACAACTATGATTACCCGCGCATCTTTTGTTATATCCTCTCCGGATGTGATGCAATGTCCAAAGACCAACTTGCCGGAGTATGCTTTTATCGGACGCAGTAATGTAGGCAAGTCGAGTTTGATCAACATGCTTTGCCATGACCCCAAACTTGCCAAGACGAGCCAGAAGCCCGGTAAGACACTGCTTATCAACCATTTCTTCATCGAAAGCAAAAACTCAAATGACAAAGCAAATGACACATGGCATCTGGTGGATCTGCCGGGATACGGCTATGCACAGGCCAGTCAGAAGCAACGTGAAAACCTCAGACGAATGATAGAGCGGTATTGTCTGCTCCGTGAGCAATTGTGCAACCTCTTTGTACTGGTTGACAGCCGCCATGCGCCGCAGAAAATAGACCTTGAGTTTATGAACTGGCTCGGCGAACAAGAGATACCTTTCTCAATCGTCTTTACCAAAGCCGACAAACAGGGACGCGTACGGCTGCAAGAGAACGTTGAGGCATATAAGAAAGTGCTGTTGGAGACATGGGAAGAACTGCCTCCTATCTTCGTTACTTCCGCTGAAAAGAATCAAGGTGGAGAGGAAATTGTCAACTATATAGAAGAGATCAACGCCTCTTTAGTCGCAGAGTGAGAACAGATCCTCACGGGGATTGACCAGCATCACCGGCACCAAAGCCCGTTTGATAGCATGCCGCTCCGGCGGACCGAACAGAATATCATCCAGACCGTACTCACGGCTGGCTGTCAGCACCAGCAGATCATGCTGGAAATCCCGCTGGCGTTCACTGGCTTCCCGTATCAGCGAGAAGCTATCTTTTTGCGCTTCCACCACCTCGTAAGAGATTTGTTCGCCGGTGCGCTCCATCACACCGCGAAGATGGGTAACAATCCTATTCGTATTCTGCTTGGCATGCGAACCGTAATCATGCGCACGAAGCAAAATTATATGCGCACCTGTCTTGCGGGCGAGATACGAACAAATCTCTGCCTTATAGACTTCCTCTTCAAGCATCGATACCGGCACAAGAATACGATGCAACGGCTTGATATTCATTGTATTTGTTATGAACACATAGGGACGCCTTTCCTCACGACATTCGTCCAGCGCACGCTGGATAGGCCGCGTAGCATTCGTACATTCTATGAGCCGTATGTCCTTGTTGTTATCCCAGATCATTTGGTGATATTGCGTTCGTTCAGTCGCTGCTGGTAGAGACGGGCAGTGGCTTCATGCTGTTGAAAAGTCTCCGAGAAGATATGCGTGCCCGAAAAATCGGGATTAGCACACATATAGAGGTAGTCGGTCTTCGGAGCATTGAGCACAGCATCCAAAGCCGATGGTTGCGCCAGACGAATAGGTCCCGGAGGAAGACCGGTATTTTTGTAGGTGTTATACGGAGAATCGACTTGCAGATGCTTGTTCAACACCCTTCGCATCGTAAAATCGCCCACAGCAAAGATTACTGTTGGACATGCCTGCAAAGGCATATCACGATGCAGGCGGTTGAGATATAAACTGGCAATAGTGGGATGCTCTTTGGTGTTATGGGTCTCTCCCTCCACAATAGATGCCAGAGTGGATACCTCATAAGGCGTAAGACCTATAGCTTTGGCCTTAGCGCGCCGCTCATCCGTCCAAAAACGCTCAAACTCTTTGTTCATACGTTCAAAGAGTTGCTCCGGCGTCATCGTCCAATAGACCTCATACGTATTAGGAATGAAGATACAGACCGCAGTCTCGGGTGTCAGCCCGTATTGCTTCAGAAACGGCACACTGTCCATATAGGTGCTGATAGTGGCGCTGTCAATCAACAGCGTTTGCGCAAGCCGCCCGGCTAATTGGTATCGCGTGCGGAGCGAGTTGTTGAACGTCAGGCGGATAGGAGTCTCTTCGCCTTTTTTCAACCGACGGATAAGCTGTCTGTTAGCCATCCTTGCGGGGAAAGTATAGTGCCCCGGCACAGGTTCCGTCAACTCCACTTTGGCACAGTCACGACGCCAAGCGGAGAGCGATGCTACCGTATAGTCAGCCTCAATAAGAGACATCACCGAGTCCAAGGAAGCGCCGGGATAGATATAATAACTGTGTTCCTCTCCGTCATTGGCTGAGAAATTGGAGCGGGCATAATGATAATACCGCACACCATAAAAACACATCAAGGTCAGACCTATCAACAGCACAACGGCCGAACAGATGAGATATATTTTGGATTTACTCAGTTTCATCACATTACATATTAGCGTTATAATAGCGCGGATCACCGGTTACTTCTTCACCCAAGAAAGGTGCCTTGGTGAAAACCTGTGACTCACTCTCCAACTCAATCTCAGCCAGCGTCAAACCTGCCAAACGTCCATGGAACTCATCCACCTCCCATTTCAGTCCTTTCTCTGCTGCCGGCACAATCCAGCGGGTTTTCTCAATCATCCCCGGCATACAAATAGACATCAACGCCTTAGCATCATCCAAGGTGATCTCCTTCTCCCATTCAAAACGGGAGAAACTACCCTCCCCTGCCGGAGTCTTGATTGTGAGATATGCCTTCTCTCCTGCTACACGAACACGGACTGTACGCCCCGGCTGCTTACAGATATAGCCTTGGCAAATATCAATGTGCGTGGTAGCAAGTTTTTTGTAGTCCTCGCTCAAAACCAAGAACTTACGTTCTATTTCAGTGTTCTTAGGCATTTTGTTCTTTCATAAAAAGTATCTAAGGTACGCACGCGCATACGTGCGTACCTTAGATATATATTATCCGCCGAAGTTATCGAAGCGGATGTCAGAGTCATCAACTCCTAATGAGTGCAGGAGATCCAATACCGTTTTTGCCATCATAGGAGGACCGCAGAGGTAGTACTCGATGTCCTCGGGGGCGTCATGCTGCTTGAGGTAGGTGTCGCCCAGCACCGGAGCGATGAAGCCCGGGGTGTACTTGATACCGAGTTGGTCTGCCTTCGGGTCCGGACGGTCCAGCGCCAAGTGGAAATGGAAGTTCGGGAACTCCTTCTCCAAAGCGAGGAAATCGTCGAGGAAGAAGACTTCGTCGATCGCACGTGCGCCGTAGAAATAGTGCATCTCACGGTCACGGCAGTTGCGGGTCTTCAACATGTGCATGATCTGCGCACGGAGCGGCGCCATACCGGCTCCACCACCAACCCAGATCATCTCCTTCTTACTGTCATAAACAGGGCGGAACTCACCGTAAGGACCGCTCATGCGCACCTTATCACCCGGTTTGAGCGAGAAGATATACGTGGAAGCGATACCGCAGGGTACGTCCATGAACTCAGGCCCATTCGGGCACTGCTCTTTCGGTTTGAAAGGCGGAGTAGCGATACGGACGGTAAGGGTGATGATGTCGCCCTCGTCGGGGTAGTTAGCCATCGAATAAGCACGAACGGTAGCCTGAGTGTTCTTCTGTTTGAGTTTGAAGAGCCCGAACTTCTGCCAAGCCGGCAGGTAGAGGTCGCCGATGAGGGACTTGTCAATGTCGCGGTCGTAGTCGATGTCGTACTCGGGGATGATGATCTGTGCGTACGAACCCGGCTCGAAGTGCATGTGCTCGCCCGGAGGCAGCTGCACCTTGAACTCTTTGATGAAGGTAGCGACGTTCTTGTTGGAGATGACTTCGCACTCCCATTCTTTCACGCCGAGAACGGCTTCATCGACCTTCATCTGAATGTCTTCTTTGACTTTGACCTGGCAACCCAGACGCCATCCTTCTTTCTGTTGTTTGCGGGAGAAATGTACGGTCTCGGTAGGCAGGATCTCGCCGCCACCGGAGAGGACCTGGCACTTGCACTGTCCGCAAGAGCCCTTACCGCCGCAGGCAGAAGGCAGGTGAACGCCGGCTTCGCCGAGTTGGTTGAGGAGCGAACCTCCGGCAGCCACGTCATAGACCTTGTCGCCGTTGATGGTGACCTTGACGTTACCGGAGGAAACGAGGTACTTCTTGGCAATTAATAATATTGCCACTAACAGGAGTATTACGATTAAGAATACTGCAACTGCGTATAAAATAGCTGTTATATTCATTTTAATTGCTAAATTTATGGTCAAAAACTAAATGTTTTCGTCAAAAATCTTTCTTTTCTTTTTTAGTCCAAAAAGTCCCAAAATGATCCAAAAAATTCCTAAAAATATATTTATTAAATTTTCTTTTTGGATTTTTTGGGGTGTTTTGGGTGATTTTGGACC